>NZ_JAXADV010000014.1:0-88540 GCF_033901115.1 Providencia sp. CIM-Carb-044 | reverse complement strand
TGCTTTTTCTTTTCAGAATCTCTCGCTGCCGTTTCAGTGTTCATCGCGCTTTGCGTTGTCTTGTTCCCGGTCAGTGGATGCGCATTATAGGGAGTCAGAAAAATCTGGCAACCCCTTTTTTCATATTTTTTTTCGTTCGCTCAGTTTTCCATCAAATTTAACTTAGATAGCTAGTTTTTCCAGCGTTTTGAACCCTTCTGCTTCGAGAACAAGCTGTAATCCTTTTGCGTTGTCATCCATTAATAAGCAATATGCGAAGTTTTCTTCCTCTGAATTGGCGATTTCTTCTTGATTATTAATGAGCCAAACGGTTCTTCTGGCGATTGCAGAACCTGAATCAATGAATCGAGTTCCATTTGGTAGCACTTTTTCGAGTTCTTCTATTAATAGAGGAAAATGCGTGCAACCCAAAATAACGGTATCGGGCGGCTCTGGCATTCGAATCCATGGCCTGACCGTTTGGGCGACTTCATCTAACGGTAAGGTTTCCCCATGCAACTTTCTTTCTGCGAGTTGAACTAATTCCGCAGAACCGAGAGAAATCACTTTGCAGTCTGTTGCAAACCGTTCGATCAGCTCTTTGGTGTATTCGCGGTTTACAGTGCCTTTCGTCGCCAATAAACCAACTACGCCATTACGCGTTAACTTGGTTGCGGGTTTAATGGCTGGAACAACCCCAACAACTGGGAACGTAAAATGTGCTCTCAAATTAGGAAGGCTGACCGTACTTGCGGTATTGCACGCAATAATTGCAATGGTTAAAGGATGTTTTGCAGCTATTGCATTTACGATTTGATAGACCCTATCAATAATGAACTCTTCGCTTTTTTCACCATAAGGGAAGGCTTCATTGTCGAATGCATAGATATAGTGAGCATTCGGGATCATTTTTTTGACTTCACGATAAACAGATAACCCGCCCACTCCAGAGTCAAACACTAGAATGGTCGGGCGAACAGATAGGGTGTTATCAGAAGTTGTAGCTTCCTGTAAGGAAATATTCTCTTCCAGCGGTGCGATAACCATACGCGGTCTCATAGTCTTTATCGAACATATTAGCTATTTTACCACGAATTGTGAGATGTGAAGTGATTGGATATGCAGCGGTGAGATCCCAGATGCTAACGCCGCCGACTTTAGTGCGTTGATAAGTTTCATTGGTATCATAACGACTGCCTATATATTGGTAAGTCAACCCCATATCTACAGCAGCAATGTTCCAATCTAGCTGGTATTTGACTTGTTGTTTTGCTCTACGATTAAGCACTTTATTTGTTTTTTCATTTCTTGGGTCTAGATACTGTAACGTGAGTTGATGGCTAAATAGGCCTGTTTGTAATTCACCATTCCACTCGACTCCTTTAATCTTTGCCTTGCCAATATTGTTATAAGAACTAGTTTGCGTCACTGGATCCGAAGTGAAATCAATCAGATTAGTTATCTCGTTTTCATACCCAGTTAATTGCCAAAACAATAACCCTGTTTCGCCTTCTAAACCAATTTCCCACTGCTTACTTTCTTCTGGTTTTAAATTTGGATTTCCTTTGATGTTCCAAGCAACATTATCCGTATAAAGCTGACCTAAGTTAGGGGCTTTATACGCTGTAGCATAAGAGCCGATTAACTTATATCCATCATAAAATTCCCAGCTTAAACCTGATTGCCATGTCGTGTGCCAGTTAAATTCAGAATGGTGATCTGAACGTACTGCCCCTTCCGCATTGACAGAGTCGATGAGTGCATATTGTCCTGTAAGATAAATACCTGTGTTATTGACGGTTTCTTTTTTACTTGTCATCGTATAACCACCGGGCTCAATGCTTTGACGTTGATAATCAACCCCAGCACTGATATTTCCTTTTTCTAATCTATAGCTATTACCCCATTGAAAGTTGTATTGGTCTGATTCATCAATTACAGAACCGCTACCATACCGCCCATTGTGATAGTTGTAGTTGTAATCTTTCATATGGCTATAGCTCCCAAGCAAACTTGTAGAGTACTTACCATTCGCATATTTCAACCCAGACTCATATGTTCTGCTGTATAGCTTACGAGTGTCTGCTGGTGTACCGTCATAACTCGTACGATTGTCATAACCATAAGCACGTGCATAAGCAGAAAGAGCGGAAGAGAATTGATGCTCAACACCTAACCATAATGTTTTATTCAAAAAACCATCTTTATCAGGTTGAGGGCCCCCGCCTGTATTTCCTCTGGCTTCAACATCAAACCCTTTTGTATGAGTATAAGCACCCGCTGCCGTTACCGTTGTATTCTCACCAATTTTTTGCTGAGTCGAACCGTTATAGTTTTGATAACTGTGTGAGCCAATACCTGCATTTAAAGTAGTGCCATCGTTATCACGACGAGTAATAATATTCACCACACCACCAACAGCATCAGAACCATAAACCGCTGAGCGTGCGCCGCGAATATACTCAATGCGCTGTACCAGAGAAATTGGGATTTGGCTCATATCAGATGAACCTGAAATGCCCGCCTGATTCAAACGAACGCCATCAATTAGAACTAAAACATGACGAGATTCTGTTCCCCTAATAAAAAGAGAGCTTTGTTGCCCCATCCCCCCATTTTGAGCAATATCCACCCCCGGCAAGCGCCTTAATACATCTATTACGGTATTGGATTGCCAATGGTCGATATCTTCACGAGTGACCACCGTCACTGGCGCTAATATAGAAGAAATAGGTTGTTCGAAACGATTAGCTGACACAACCACTTGGTCAGTTTTGTCATTTGCACTTGCCAAAGAAGAAGTAGCGCACAGTACTGCAAGCGCAGCGGCCGATAGCGGCAGCGACTTTTTATTATTCATTATGGTTACACTCGGAAAATCAATTTAATTAACATTCCGCGAGGTTGAATATAAGATCCGCGCGAATATTCAACGAAGCGATTGGATGCGTGGCAGGTATCGGACTTTTACCGTTGCGCGTCAGTCTTGGATTCACACCAAATTCCCTAAACCACAGCCTATTATCGTAAGTTGAATAGTAGTGAGTGTCTACGGATGGATAATGAAAACTGGACATCTTCGCCGCATTCCCTACAATTTCGCTCCTGATACGAATTTATTACTGCTTTATGGAGCCAAACATGCCAAACACCTTGCATACTGAAGACTACGAACAACAACTCGTAGAAAAAACGGATCGTTTAAAGGCGATGATGGCTCCTTTTAACGCCCCTGAACCTGAAATATTTTCATCTCCAACATCCCATTATCGGATGCGTGCTGAATTTCGTATTTGGCATGAAGGTGATGACCTGTTTCATATTATGTTCAATAAAGAAACGAAAGAGCGTATTCGTATTGACCAGTTTCCTGTTGCCAGCCAATTGATCAATGACATGATGGCGGCGTTATTGCCGTTAATTAAGCAAAATGAATTACTGCGCCATAAATTATTTCAAATTGACTATTTATCAACACTAAGTAATAAGCTGATTGTTTCGCTGCTTTACCATAAAAAATTAGGTGAAGAATGGATGGCAGAAGCAAAAGCGTTAAAAGCCGCTTTAGTTGAACAAGGCTTTGATGTGCAATTGATTGGCCGAGCGTCAAAAACAAAAATCATGTTAGATAATGATTATGTCGATGAAGTCTTACCTGTTATGGGTAAAAATATGGTTTATCGCCAAGTTGAAAATAGCTTCACGCAACCTAATGCACAGGTCAATATCAAAATGTTGGAGTGGGCAATTGAGTCAACGCAGAATTCGACGGGTGATTTATTGGAACTGTACTGCGGAAATGGAAATTTCTCTTTAGCATTAGCGCAAAACTTCGAACGCGTATTAGCGACTGAAATTGCAAAGCCCTCAGTGGCCGCTGCTCAATATAATATCGAAGCCAATAATATTGAAAATGTACAAATTATTCGTATGTCCGCAGAGGATTTTACCCAAGCCATGCAAGGTGCCCGTGAATTTAGGCGCTTGGAAGGTATTTCTTTAGCCGATTACCAATGCAATACTATATTCGTCGACCCGCCTCGCAGTGGTTTAGATGCAGAAACAGTGAAACTAGTTCAGGGTTATGAGCATATCCTATATATTTCATGTAACCCAGAAACGCTATGCGATAACTTAGCTGAGCTGACTAAAACCCATAAAATAGAGAAATTAGCCTTATTCGACCAGTTCCCTTATACCCACCATATGGAAAGTGGGGTATTACTGAGCCGCTATTAATTTACTAAAAAACAAAAACGCCGCAGTGATGTGAACTGCGGCGCCTTACTATTAGAAAAGTCGTATAAACTTAATTTTCAACTTCTTGTTCAAGTGCTAGCTCCGCTTTTTCTTTCTTACGTGCTTTCCAGCTTGAGTACATCCACAATGCGATAATGACAATAAAGGTTGCGGGAATAAAATTAGAGCCTATTTCAGGGTTTTGCACACGTAAAATCGCGGCATAGCCAAAAAGCCCAATAAAAAAACTACCGGCAACAAATTTTGGCAGCCCCATAGGCATCGCTTGATGCAAATAGCGCTGATGTAAACAATACACTGCCAATATCAGGGTTAAAATTGGGAAAAATGAAAAATCGACCAGCGAGTTAAACAGCGTTGAAAAGGTTCCATGGGTTGCAAGGCCAATCACAAAGGCTAGCAATAATGTGCTTCTTTCATAACTTTTTTGATCCGTCATTGATTCTCCTTATTATTTAGTCAGGTCTGGGTCAGTTTGATTTTGTTTTTCCTGTTCCCGGCGGTACCAGTAATAGGCGCCTTTCGCTATCATTCTTAACTGTAATACCAGCCGTTCTTCGAGATTTCTGCGTTTTTCTTCATCGATATCTAGCGCCTCTGCACCTGCGCTAAAGACAATCGTTACCATGGCCTCTGCTTGCATTTCAGTAAAATGGCGAGGCATACGGCTTTCAAGTTCAAGATAATCGGCCAATTCCGCAATAAAATGCTGAATTTCCCGAGCGACTGCCGCACGAAACTCAGCAGATGTTCCTGAACGCTCCCGCAATAATAACCTAAAGGCGTTAGGGTTATTACCAATAAACTCCATAAAAGTTGAGACTGATGTACGGATCACACTCCCGCCTTTTGCAATACGCTGCCTTGCTTGGCGCATTAGCTGGCGTAACATCAAGCCGCTTTCGTCGACCATCGTCAGCCCGAGTTCATCAACATCCTTGAAATGACGGTAAAATGAAGTCGGTGCAATCCCAGCTTCACGCGCAACTTCTCGCAAACTAAGGCTAGTAAAACTCCGTTCAGCGCTTAATTGGCTAAATGCGGCTTCGACGAGTGAACGCCGAGTTTTTTCTTTTTGTTTTGCTCTAACGCCAATTGTGTTACTCACGGTGATCCTAGTTTCTTATCATGAAAGGTAAATGTAATAAGCCTTACTCTTCGCCTAGCATACCTGAAAATAGTTAAACTGTTTTGGAGAAAAAGCGACTATCACTACAATTTACTCATTTTCAGAATTTAACTTAGCCTTTTTCAATTAGTTTTTTAACACTGATATACTACCAACCTTTTATTAAACAATGCGTCAGCAAATCCTTGGAAGCATGCATAAATATGTGACTAGGGTAAGCGAGTGTAGCCAATGCTGTATCAATTTGAAAAACGACGAGGAAATTAGGTGAAATAACCAACTAATGATAACATCTTGTTGTCATTTTGTTTTAGAGCAGGTCTTACCTCATGCAACTTACCCATTTTGATGCAATAGTCATTGGTTCCGGTCCTGGTGGTGAAGGCGCCGCCATGGGGCTAGTGAAACAAGGAAAAAACGTTGCTGTTATAGAACGTTATAATAATGTCGGCGGAGGCTGTACCCACTGGGGAACCATTCCCTCAAAAGCCCTCCGTCATGCTGTTAGCCGTATTATCGAATTCAACCAAAACCCTCTTTATAGTGATAACTCCCGTAGCTTAAGCTCCTCTTTCTCTGAAATTCTTCGTCATGCTGAAACGGTAATTAGCCAACAAACACGCATGCGCCAAGGTTTTTATGAGCGTAATGGTTGCCAAATGTTTTCGGGTGAAGCCACCTTTATCGATGAGCAACATATCAGTGTCCGTTACGCAGATGGTAGTTGTGACGTTTTAAGTGCGGATAAAATCGTGATTGCCACAGGTTCTCGTCCATACTGTCCTTCCGATGTTGATTTCAATCATTCTCGAATTTATAACAGTGATACGATCCTCAACCTAACTCACGAACCTCGCCATGTCATTATTTATGGTGCCGGAGTGATAGGCTGTGAATACGCCTCTATATTTCGTGGATTAGGGGTTAAAGTTGATTTAATCAATACCCGCGATCATCTATTGGCCTTTCTTGACCAAGAAATGTCAGATGCCTTGTCGTATCATTTTTGGAATAGTGGCGTTGTTATTCGCCATAATGAAGAATATGAAAAAATCGAAGGGGTCGAAGACGGTGTTATTGTTCACCTGAAGTCGGGTAAAAAAGTCAAAGCAGACTGTTTACTGTATGCGAATGGTAGAACGGGTAACACGGATAGCTTAGGTCTCGCTAATGTCGGGATTGAGGCTGATGGCCGCGGTTTAGTTAAAGTCAATAAAGCATATCGCACCACTAATGAACATATCTATGCTGTTGGTGATGTCATCGGCTACCCAAGCTTAGCCTCTGCGGCCTACGACCAAGGACGAATTGCGGCCCGAGCCATTGGTGGTAGTTTAGGTGATGCTCATTTAGTAGAAGATATTCCAACAGGGATTTATACCATTCCTGAAATTAGTTCAGTTGGTAAAACAGAGCAAGAATTGACCGCAATGAAAGTGCCTTATGAAGTCGGTCGGGCACAATTTAAACATTTAGCACGTGCACAAATCGCAGGTATGAATGTCGGTAGTTTGAAAATATTATTCCATAGAGAAACATTACAGATACTAGGTATTCACTGTTTTGGTGAAAGAGCGGCTGAAATTATCCATATCGGCCAAGCTATCATGGAACAAAAAGGTGAAGGTAATACTATAGAATATTTCGTGAATACAACCTTCAATTACCCAACAATGGCGGAAGCTTTCCGTGTTGCGGCTTTAAATGGTTTAAATCGACTATTTTAATTATTTTGTGATTTATGGTTGCCAATAACCTGGCAACCATCATCAACTAAAAAATAATATTGGCGGCTTAACCTTAAACTCTATTTTTATAATAGTTATCCATTGAGTTATAGATGGTCTCAGCTAATTGTTCATAGCGCCCACGTAACGGTGAACCCGGGCGATAAACTAATACAATTGTACGTTTCGGCTCAGGCTCAATACAATTTAAATAACATACCCCATCACGACAAACTTCATTTGGTACCGATAAATCAGGTAAAAGTGTAATTCCACTCCCTGCGGCCACCATATTTCTTAACGTTTCTAAGCTCGTTGCCCTGAAGTGTGTGTCTTCTTTCGCGCCCGCTTGGAAGCAGAAGCCCATCGCTTGGTCACGTAAACAGTGGCCATCTTCTAACATTAATAGCTTTTCACCTGACAACTCACTCATTTCAATCGTATCACGATCATGCCATGGGTGACTCTCATAAATAGCCAGTTTCATCGGTTCTTCGAATAACGGAACAACAATAAAAGGTTCCGTTTCTTTAACTTCCGCTAAAATAGCGCAATCTAATTTACCGCTGTCTAACTGAGCTAATAATTGCTGAGTTTGCGCTTCATGCAAATAGATTTCTAATTTCGGATGAGCTTGGTGCAATTGCGGAATAATATGAGGTAATAGATATGGCGCAACCGTTGGGATTAAACCAATATGTAATGGGCCCGACATACTTTCCCCTTGGAGGGCGGCCATTTCTTGTAATACTTTAATTTCACGCAAAATAGTACGGGCTTGTTCAACCAATAATAAACCTTGTTGAGTGAAAAGAACTTTGCGGCTGGTTCTTTCTAACAACATAACGCCAAGTTCTTCTTCTAATTTACGAATTTGGCCACTAAGAGTAGGTTGGCTAACATGACAAGAATCCGCGGCACGTCTAAAGTGTTTATGTTCGGCGAGTGCGACAAGGTACTCTAAATCTCGAATATTCATATTTCTTTTCCTTTCGTGAATTCTCTGTCAAACCAAAGATAGATAATACCAATCACTATATCGATATTGTTTTGTTTTATCTATTGATAAATTGAAAAATAGGGAGAAAACCTCATTTTCTGTACAAAACCCGCAATAAAATGAAATAAAATGTAATATTTAGAAACAAAATGTGTCATTATTTACCCTCCTGTTATTTACAAAGAAAACACAACACCAGAAAAACATTAAGTTTTACTTATCATACTTAAAACAGTATTAAATATAAGTGTAAACTCTACTTAAGATCGATATTAAAGTAAAAATCCAATTGACCAACCTCAAAAACATTTCAAGCTAGTACATGGATGCGATCTTAAAAAAAAGAAGAAGTAATTTTTTTAAATTTGCATTAATTTATTATTTTAGTTTTATAATTTCATGAGTGAAAATAACGTCATGTATAAAATCCTTTAAAATCTTACACATAATTACACACACTTTTATTGTGGATAAACTCAAAATAACACCCTATATTTATTATAAGAAAAGAAAAGCATAGAACAGCATCAATTCAAATTAATAGTTTTATATAGTCACCTAACTTCTGCAATATCCTCATCAATGATGATAATACGGAGGGCTAAATACTATGAACACTATTATCAGCTTTACCTTCCCCATAAATGATCTAAATAGCAAACAAAGTTATTACAGAAAACAACAAGCATGCCGATATAAGATATGCATGTATATGATGAGCAGTGATACAAGCATAAGTTTGAAAACTGCACATACCAATAAAAATCCTCTAGGGGGTATAACAACATAAATAGGTAATTCAAAATACTGATGAATACCAATATGAATGAGGTAATAAAAATGAAGAGTAAAAGCATCAAATACCAATTCAAGTATCGAAAACATAATTTAGAGCAATACTGAAACGTTTTCATTAATAATAAGGTGGTATTAACCAATATTATTTTGGAAACAAAGAACATCACTCTCCAAAGGTTTAAAAAAGAAATCACAATGCCTTATTTCTGAAACATTTTGTCATATTCATTTTCACTTTCAATTAAACTTTGTAAATTTGTATTTAAAAACAAATTAAAAATCTCAATATAACAGCCATTTTTTATATCTAAAAATGAATATATTCAAGGCGGCTTTAAAAAACGCCACAATAGATTAAACCACCCAAAAGGGGGGTTTTGATGCAAACACAGAACATTAAACACTAACAAACCAAATTTAACGGAATATTATAAATATAAATCATTAAAAAATGACCCTAGAGATATATTAAAGCAGGTCATTTAGAATTATATTTTAATACATTTTTAGCTTTTAGATTTACACCTTTTTAGAGTTTTTCATTTTATAATTCTTCCCATAGCAAGATATATGAAAACTTAAACAAACCGAATTACAGAAATTTGAAATTAGGAGCAAACATTATGACTATTAAAAAAATCACTTCAGTATTAACTTTAACTTTCGCTTTAGCTGCAACATCATTCTTTACTACGAATGTACAAGCTGAAGGAAATCAAACAACCATTACTTTTAAAGCCATGATTGTCTCTCCACCATGTACCTATGACATTAATCAAAACAACACAACTTTGAATTGTTTTAATAATGAAAAAAACAAAATGGAATCTAGCCCAATTAACTTTTCCAAAGAGAAAAAATCACCAGAATGGAAAGAATTAAATGGAAGCACGAGTATTTACCAATTCAATTGGACTAATAAAGAAAAAGGATATGCATTATTATCCGTGCAACACGCTTAATTAGAAAATAACCCAACTTTAAAAACACATTACATAACCAACTGATTTAAAACGAATTAAGTTGTAGGACTCTATTATGCAAAAATCAATAACAGAAAGAGTATTTAATCGTTCATTAACAGCTTTAATATTAGTTTTAGCATTCAGTACATTCAATACCTATGCGAACCAAAGCCAAGAATCAGGCACTATTAGCTTCAATGGCGCAGTGGTTCACCCAACTTGTACGAATGCTGTCTCTGATACACATATTAAATTGAGTTGCTTGAATAATACTGAGTCTACAATGACAAATATTGGGCTAAATAATATTACTCAAGAAAAAGATTGGAACGTTATTAATGATGGTCGAAATGAATACTCATACAATTGGATCAATGAGGAGAAGCAATTAAGAATGTTAACCATTAAATATATTTAAAAACAAACGCGTTATGGGAATTGGGGTAGTCATGCTACCCCCCATTTTTATCTTCTATAACCGATCACAGCTCTAATCGTTTTTTTGCTTCTACAATAGCATTTGCCACTTGTTTCTGAGATACCCCGCCTTTTGCTAACCGCTTATCTAAACAAGATTGTAGTGATAAAACTTCATAGACATCCAACTGAATAGTGCTACTGAATTTTTGCAAATCACTTAAAGCCATTTCCTCTAAAGCTTTACCTTGCCCAATTGCGGCAACAACGGCCTCACCCACAATATGATGCGCTTCACGGAATGGAACACCTTTAGCAACCAGATAATCAGCGAGCTCAGTTGCATTCGCATAACCTTGCTTCGCAGCATCTTCACAACGACTACGGCGAATTTGAATACCATCAAGAACCAACGCAGCCATGTGCATGCAATCTAACCAAGTATCTAATGCATCAAATAACCCTTCTTTGTCTTCTTGCATATCTTTGTTGTAAGCAAGAGGGAGCCCTTTTAGGGTCATCATCATACCTGTCAATGCACCTTGGACACGCCCACATTTTCCACGGATCAATTCCAATGCATCAGGGTTTTTCTTTTGCGGCATGAGTGATGAACCCGATGTCACTTTGTCTGATAGCTCAACAAAGCCAGCTTCTCCACTATTAAAGAAAATTAAATCTTCAGCAAAGCGGGATAAATGAACCATACCGATACTTGCGTTCGATAATAATTCAAGAACGTGATCTCTGTCTGATACCGTATCCAAGCTATTACGCGTTGCAGAAGCAAAACCTAACCAAGAGGCAAGCTGCTCACGGTCGATATCATAAGCCGTTCCTGCTAATGCCCCACACCCTAATGGGCTAACATCTAAACGTTTTAAGGTATCTTTTAAACGACTTTCGTCACGCGCTAGCATTTCGCTATAGGCTAAACACCAGTGGGCAAATGTCACCGGTTGGGCACGTTGTAAATGGGTATAACCTGGCATTACTGCATCTTGGTTATTTTCTGCGGTGATGACCAACGCTTT
Organism: Providencia sp. CIM-Carb-044; assembly: GCF_033901115.1. Taxonomy (NCBI): domain Bacteria; kingdom Pseudomonadati; phylum Pseudomonadota; class Gammaproteobacteria; order Enterobacterales; family Morganellaceae; genus Providencia; species Providencia sp. CIM-Carb-044. Next base: position 77,231 of record NZ_JAXADV010000014.1, on the reverse strand, counting down.
TTGTAATTCGCTTACCGCTTCAAGCAACAATGCGACTTGGTCTTTACACCACAGTTTTAAATCTGTTGCCACTTGGTCATTACGGCTACGACCGGTATGTAATTTTTTCCCTAAATCACCGACTTTATCAATCAGCTTACCTTCAACCCAGCTATGAATATCTTCTGCGTCACTTTGCAGGATAATTTCAGGGTTATCTTGCACTTCTTTCAGTAAGGAGTTTAGCGCTTGTTCTAAAGTTTGTTGTTCGCTATCAGACAATACACCAACTGTTACTAGTGATTTTGACCATGCGACTGAGCCGATAATATCTTGTTGCGCCAGGCGATAATCGAAACGCAATGAATCATTAAACTGTTTGAACCGTTGATCCGCTTGCTGACTAAAACGTCCACCCCAAAGTGCCATAACTAATCCCTACCTGATTGATAAAATAAGTTTTTAACCCCGACAGCAGTCTTGGCTGCCGGGAGACTACTATTTGATTTATTTCGCTTTGTTTTGTTCTTTCAGCGCACGGATACGTGAAGACAGTGAGTAAAGACGAATAAACCCACCTGCATGACTGTGGTCATAAACTTCATCTTCACCAAATGTGGCAAATTCCTCAGAATACAGGCTCTTATCCGCTTTTTTCTGAATCGCAGTCACTTGCCCTTTATATAATTTCAGAACAACTTCCCCTGTCACATCTTGTGCTAATGATTCAGCAGCCGCTTGCAGCGAGTGACGTAGTGGTGCGAACCAACGGCCATCATAAACTACATATGACATTTCTAAGCCGAGTTGCTCACGCCATTTGTAGCTGTCACGGTCAAGAACCAGTTGTTCAATACCACGTAATGCCGCCATCATAATGGTGCCTCCCGGGGTTTCATAGCAACCACGAGATTTCATACCCACTAAACGGTTTTCAACGATATCAATACGGCCCACTCCATGTTTTGCACCTAAAGTATTTAATGCTTCTAAACAGCCAAGTGGAGACAATGCTTGACCATTTACCGAAACGACTTCACCGTGTTTGACACCAACGGTAACTAATTCAGCTTCATCTGGTGCATCTTGCGGATCGACAGTCCATACCCAACAATCTTGGTTTGCAGCATTCCATGTGCTTTCTAAAACACCACCTTCCGTAGAAATGTGCCATGCGTTTTCATCACGGCTGTAGATTTTTTCAAGGCTAGCTGTTGTTGGAATATTACGCTCTTTCAGATAATCGAGCAGCGCTTCACGGGAACGTAAGTCCCACTCACGCCATGGTGCAACCACTTGTAACTGTGGTGCTAATGCCGTATAGGTGCTTTCGAAACGCACTTGGTCATTACCTTTACCTGTTGCGCCATGGGCAACAGCATCTGCACCCACTTTTAAGGCAATTTCAACTTGCGCTTTAGCAATGATTGGACGAGCCATTGACGTACCTAATAAATAGCTACCTTCATATAGTGCCCCCGTTTTCAATACAGGGTAAATATATTCTTTGATGAACTCTTCACGTAAATCGACGACATAGCACTCGGATGCACCTGATTGTAGAGCTTTTTTCTCTACGCCTACTAAATCTTCACGGTCTTGCCCCACATCCGCAACGAAGGCCACGACTTCGCAATCATCATAGTTTTCTTTTAGCCATGGAATAATTGCTGATGTATCCAGGCCACCTGAATATGCTAATACAATCTTTTTAATGCCCTTTTTCATAACGTACCTATCCGCTCAATTAATATAGTTATTCCATGGCTCATTTATGATGCCAAGATCCGTGTTCCGATTGCTGTTCCATTAAACAGCTCGGGAAGTTGTTCTGCATGACGCCAACTTGCGATATCAACAGAGCGTTGTAAGGCTGCCGCAGCGTCTAACGCCGCATTGACCTTCACAATCATTCCATCGGTAATAATTCCCTGCTCAATGAGCTTTTGCGCTTTTTGCGTCGTCATTTCGTCAATTTTTTGGCCTTTACCATCTAAAATACCGCTCACATCAGACAGTAAAACCAAATCTGCGTTTAAGGCTTGGGCGATAGCGGTTGCAGCTTGGTCCGCATTTACATTCATCAACTCACCTTCTGGTGTGATACCTATAGAGCTGATAATGGGTAAATAGCCTGCACCCAACAATAATTTCAATAATTTCGCATCGCCAGGTTTGGCATCACCGACATGACCTAATTCTTCGTTTAATTGAGTCACTGTGGCACTTTGCCCATCACCGAGAGAAAGCCCTACGGCTGGAAGTTGATACTTCGTTGCCCATGCCAGTAATGTTTTATTCGCCGTACCCGCTAATGCCCCTGTAATGATATCGATTTGGTCTGCTGGCGTGACTCGTAACCCTTGCTTTTTAACAACAGGTAATTGCAGTTTTTGCATCAATTCATCAACTAAACAGCCACCGCCATGTACAATCACCAACTCACGTTGATGTGCTTGCCGATAGGTTTGAATCGCTGTAAATAATTTTTCAAGTGCCTCGACGCTATCAAGTAACACTCCGCCCAATTTAATCACTAAGGGTTGCATGGGGTTAATCCTTCTTAAAATAAAGACTGAGTTTCAGCAAAACCAAAACGAATATTCATGCACTGAACGGCTTGTGCTGCCGCACCTTTGAGTAGGTTATCTTCTGTACCCACTAAAATCAGGTGTTCACCTTTCAATACATAGCCAATATCACAAAACGGCGTACCAACTACCGATTTCAATGCAGGAACGCCTTTTTCATATAGCCGCACTAACGGTTTATTTTGATAAGCATCTTTAAACGTTTGTGTGATTTTTTCTGCCGAAACACCTGTTTTCACTTTGCACGTAATCGTTGCAAGGATGCCTCGAGAGAAATTTCCTAAATGTGGTGTAAAAATAACCTCTCTCCCTAAGTGAGTCGCAATTTCTGGCTGATGGCGATGGGTAAAAATGCCATAAGGTTGCAAACTCACTTCACAGAAGCTGTTGGTCATTGAGGCTTTACGACCTGCTCCAGAGACTCCGCTGGTGGCATTAATCACTGGCCACATAGCTTCATCTAGCAAATTGCCTTCAATCAATGGTTTAAGTGCTAATTGGGAAACCGTTGGGTAACACCCTGGTACTGCGATCAGTTGCGCTTGACGAATTTTATCGGCCTGCCATTCTGCTAAACCGTAAACTGCTTGCATTAGCCATTCAGTATTTGTATGTTCAAAGCCATAGTATTGCGTATAGAACGCAGGATCTTGAACACGATAAGCACCCGATAAGTCGAACACAACGCAGCCCGCTTCAAGAAACTGAGGGGCTATGTCGTGGCTTACTTCATGTGCAGTGGCAAGAAAAACAACATCAATACCTTCCGCTGCTTCTGCGACATCGGTTAATGGCAGAACGGGAAGGTCTATGATGCCTTTATACTGAGGATGTAAATCAGAAAAACGTTTATTTGCATCCGCACTTTGCTTCGATACCATCAATCCTTGAAGATTAACTTCAGGATGGCGTTGCAAATAACCGGCTAATTCTGCTCCAGTATAGCCACTGGCCCCGATAATGAGTGTGTTCAACATATGCTTTCTACCTTGTACTCGTGACCCAAACAGTTTAATGTGTATTTTTATTCAAATAAAGTGCATGAATATTGATACTATTATGGATAAAGGCTGTCAACAGTGAATATTAAATTACCTGCATTTATTGAGATTTATCGTCAATTAATTGCGACTCCGTCGATTAGTGCGACTGATTCTCATTTGGACCAAAGCAATAAAGCCCTAGTGGAACTTCTCGGTGGGTGGCTGGAGACGTTAGGTTTTTCAGTCAACATTCAACCTGTGCCGGAAACGCGAGATAAATATAATTTGCTTGCATCTATTGGTGAAGGAAATGGTGGGCTGATGCTATGCGGCCATACCGATACCGTGCCCTTTGATGATGGACGTTGGAGCAAAAACCCGTTTGAGCTAACAGAGCATGACGGCAAGTTATATGGGCTCGGAACCGCAGATATGAAAGGCTTTTTTGCTTTTATTGTTGATGCGTTACGCGATATGGATTTAACTCAGCTCAAACGCCCACTGCATATATTGGCCACTGCGGATGAAGAAACATCGATGGCTGGCGCACGTTATTTTGCAGCCAGTACAGCGCTAAGACCGGATTTTGCGATTATTGGAGAACCAACGTCATTACAACCGATTCGTGCGCACAAAGGACATTTATCAAATGCTATCCGCATTACTGGGCAATCGGGGCATTCTAGTGACCCAGAACGTGGGGTCAATGCCATTGAATTAATGCATGAGTCTATTTCCCATTTGATGGACTTACGAAATACGTTAAAAGAACGATTTAACAACCCTGCATTTGTCATTCCCTACCCGACGATGAACTTTGGTCATATTCATGGCGGTGATGCTGCCAACCGAATTTGTGGTTGTTGTGAATTACACATGGACATTCGCCCACTCCCCGGCCTGACTTTGCAGGACTTAGATGAACTACTCAATGAAGCTCTTGAGCCTGTTAGTGCCCGTTGGCCAGGTCGCTTGGCGATCGAGCCCATGCATCCGCCGATCCCTGGCTATGAATGCCCAACGGACCACAAGATGGTGGCAGTAATTGAACAGTTGTTGGGGCAAAAAGCGGATACCGTGAATTACTGTACTGAAGCGCCGTTTATCCAAGAGCTTTGCCCGACGTTGGTTCTTGGCCCTGGTTCTATTGAGCAAGCACATCAGCCTGATGAATTTATCGATATGCGCTTTATTGAACCTACTCGCCAATTAATTAGCCAAATGGTTGAGCACTTCTGTTTCACTGAGTAAATATGACTAGCCATCAGTTTAAGCGCGACACTGAACAGGGTTGCGTTTTTTATCATGAATTATTTTCCTGTTGCCATTGAAAAAACCTCAGCGTCATAATTTAATTTAAGTATTGACTATTGGTACCGATCTGGTAATTTCTATTTAGACGTCTAAACGTATAGACGCACAAATGGATATAATAACGTACAAAAAATAGTTAGTTTGCAAATTGCGAGGTTACAGGGTATGAGTTTTTTTCACGCAAATCAGCGCGAAGCGCTAAATCAAAACTTAGCTGAGTTAGATGGCCAAATTAATGTTTCATTTGAGTTTTTCCCACCTCGCAGTGAAGAGATGGAGCAGACACTATGGAAATCTATTGATAGGCTCAAAAACCTGAAACCTCAATTTGTCTCTGTGACTTATGGTGCAAATTCTGGCGAACGCGATAGAACGCACAGTATCATCAAAGATATTAAGGATAAAACCGGTTTAATTGCAGCCCCTCACCTAACGTGTATTGATGCAAGCCCTGAAGAACTGAAAGCCATTGCTCGTGACTATTGGAATAATGGTATTCGCCATATTGTTGCACTGCGTGGTGATTTACCTGACAACAGCCGTAAACCAGATATGTATGCTGTTGATCTAGTTGAGCTGTTAAAAGGTGAAGCGGATTTTGATATTTCTGTTGCGGCCTACCCTGAAGTTCACCCTGAAGCCAAAAGCGCTCAAGCCGATTTAATTAGTTTAAAAAAGAAGATTGATGCGGGAGCTAACCGTGCAATCACTCAGTTTTTCTTTGATGTTGAGAGCTATTTACGTTTTCGTGACCGCTGCGTCGCGACAGGTATTGATGTAGAAATCGTGCCGGGGATTTTACCCGTCTCTAACTTTCGTCAACTCGAGCGCTTTGCCAAACTGACTAACGTACGCATTCCTGCATGGATGAGTAAAATGTACGAAGGGTTAGATGACGACCCTGAGAGCCGTAACCTTGTCGGCGCATCAATCGCCATGGATATGGTCAAAATTCTTAGCCGTGAAGGCGTGAAAGATTTTCATTTTTACACGCTGAACCGCTCTGAGCTCACCTATGCTATCTGCCATACTTTGGGAGTTAGGCCTTAATTTAGCCGGATGAGGCGAATATTTTGCCTCATCCCTTTGCTATTTTCTTCTATTCTTATAAATATCTTCTATTTTCCCAGAAAAAAATATCAAATAGCTAGAACTAGTTATTTCTTGCTTAAAAAAGAACCAGTACCTTTAAGGTAAATATATTAACGTGATATCTAAACTGATTAGATTCGCGAACTACTTTTCCACAATATAACTCATGCTATTATTTTCTTTATATTCAAATTCATTTTTCCACAATAATTATATTTAACGGTTAACGGTATAAATTAACTTTAAACATTATGAAAATCAGGGTTTAAATAAAAGTTACATAACTTAACATTATTGAAATATTAGTTTTTTATGAACATTTATTTATTTCCACTACATTTTTCGCCCATATAAAATCAAATAAAAACAACTAAAAAGCTAAATACATAGAAATAAAAACCATAAAAATGTAATAATTTAGTTAAATTGAGTGATTTTTAGCATCATTTTATGAACATAATCAGCTATTGAGAAAAATTATCTATAACCAAAATAACCATAAACCATCATTCACTCTACTGTTACTTTCTAATTATGACGGTTTTCATTAAATTATCTTTTTTATTTGAACACTTTTGAATTTTTAAAAAGACGGCGTATATTTAATATTGAGCTCAAGATTAATAGTATTTAATTACCACATGGTCATTGAGGAATTAAAACATGAGTAATAATGCATTAAATTCAAAACACAGTGGAATGGATGATGTCTACGCATCATTAGAATTATCCAAATCATTACCAAAAACCAAGTTTCCATTGAAAGAACAAGCACCACGTAATGTATTTAGTGCAGTACGCGATGAATTAATGCTAGATGGGAATTCACGCCAAAACTTAGCAACATTTTGCCAGACATGGGTGGATGATGAAATTCGTGATTTGATGGATTTGTCTATCGACAAAAACATGATAGATAAAGACGAATATCCACAAACAGCAGAAATTGAAAACCGCTGCGTACATATGTTAGCGGACTTATGGAATTCACCGGATGCAGAAAATACCCTTGGTTGCTCAACCATCGGGTCCTCAGAGGCTGCAATGCTTGGTGGGCTAGCGCTAAAATGGCAATGGCGCAAAAAACAAGCCGCTAAAGGAAAACCGACCGATAAACCTAATTTAATTTGTGGCCCAGTTCAAATCTGTTGGCACAAATTTGCTCGTTATTTCGATGTTGAACTCCGAGAGATCCCTCTTGAAGGTGACCGCCTCATCATGACACCGGAAGAGGTGCTCAAACGTGTCGATGAAAATACTATTGGTGTCGTACCGACCCTTGGGGTGACATTTACCTGCCAATATGAGCCCGTAAAAGCTGTACACGATGCGCTCGATAAACTGCAAAAAGAAACTGGACTGGATATTCCTATCCATGTGGATGGTGCTAGTGGCGGCTTCTTAGCTCCATTTTGTGCACCAGATTTAGAATGGGATTTCCGCTTACCACGTGTAAAATCCATTAATGCATCAGGCCATAAATTTGGTTTGGCGCCATTAGGCGCTGGCTGGGTTATTTGGCGTGAAGCCAAAGACCTTCCAGAAGAATTGATTTTTAATGTGAATTATTTAGGCGGTAATATGCCAACATTCGCACTGAATTTCTCTCGCCCTGGCGGTCAAATCATTGCTCAATATTATAATTTCTTGAGACTGGGTCGCGAAGGCTATGCAAAAATCCACAACGCTTGCTATGCAACTGCACAATACCTCAGCCGTGAAATTGAAAAATTAGGGCCATTTGAAATGATTTTTGATGGTGATAGCCAAACTGGTATCCCTGCATTAGCATGGAAACTGAAAGAAGGCACCGCCACCAGCAAATATTCCCTCTATGACATCGCAGACAAACTGCGTAGCCGTGGCTGGCAAGTTCCTGCTTACTCTATGCCAGCAAACCGTGAAGACCTTGTTATTCAACGTATTCTAGTGCGTCATGGGGTTAGTTTAGATTTAGCCGCATTACTCATTGATGACTTCAAACGCACCTTAGAGTATTTCGATAAGCACCCTGTCAATAAACCGCTAACAGAAGAAGAAGGCGGCGGCTTTAATCACAGTTAATTCTTTTATTCATGATTGTGTTGTTAACGAGCCAAAGAGCCTTAGGCTCTTTGGCTCCTACTGAGATCCGCCCTGAAAAGGCAGATTGTTTATCGATTTGAGGAGAACTCGTATGGCAACAACGACAGCTCCAGCCGCAAAGCAACTGACACTACTTGGCTTTTTTGCCATCACTGCATCAATGGTGATGGCCGTTTATGAATATCCAACATTTGCAACATCTGGCTTTAGCCTCGTATTTTTCCTGCTATTAGGAGGATTATTGTGGTTTATTCCTGTCGCATTGTGTGCCGCAGAAATGGCAACCGTAGAAGGTTGGGAGGAAGGTGGTGTATTTGCATGGGTTTCTAATACATTAGGCGAACGTTGGGGATTTGCCGCCATTTCATTTGGTTATTTACAAATTGCGATTGGCTTTATTCCTATGCTGTATTTCGTATTAGGGGCACTGTCTTATATTTTGAATTGGCCAGAACTTAATACAGACCCAATCACCAAAACGATAGGGGCACTTGTTATTCTCTGGGTATTGGCTTTCACACAATTTGGCGGAACTAAATATACTGCCACGATTGCGAAAGTCGGTTTTTTCGCAGGCATCTTGCTTCCAGCGCTAATTTTGGTCTTTCTAGCGATCAGCTATTTAGCCAGCGGCTCTCCATTGGCCATTGAAATTAGTACTGAAACCTTTATTCCTGATTTCACCAAAATTGGCACACTCGTGGTATTTGTCGCCTTTATTTTGAGCTATATGGGTGTTGAAGCTTCAGCAACTCACGTTAATGAAATGAAAAACCCCGGTCGAGATTACCCCGCAGCGATGTTTTTACTCATGATAGCGGCAATTTGTTTAAGCTCAATTGGTGGGTTATCGGTAGCAGCGGTGATCCCAAACAGTGAAATTAATTTATCTGCTGGTGTGGTACAAACATTCAATGTGCTTGTCACACACTTTAATTCATCCTTTGAATGGGCAGTGAGAATTATTGCGGCACTATTATTGCTTGGCGTGCTGGCTGAGATTGCTTCTTGGATTGTGGGGCCATCCCGCGGGATGTATGTCGCGGCACAGAAAGGTATTCTGCCGCAAGGCTTTGCCAAGGTGAATAAAAATGGCGTACCGGTAACACTGGTGATTTCGCAGTTGTTGATCACAACAGTAGCGATTATCGTCCTCACCAATACTGGGGGCGGTGGTAATATGTCATTCCTTATTGCTCTAGCCTTAACGGTAGTTATCTATTTATGTAGCTATTTCATGCTATTTTTAGGTTATATGCAGTTAGTTTGCAAACAACCAGAGAAAAAACGTGTCTTCAATATACCGGGAGGTAAAGGCATTAAACTTCTCATTGCGTTAGTCGGCCTAATTGTTTCTATCTTAGCCTTTGTGATTTCATTCTTCCCACCGAGTTCTTTACCGAATGGTGCGAGCAATACCACCTATGTGACGTTACTTGCGGTTAGCTTTGTGATTATTTTCTTACTGCCTTTTGTAATTTATGCTTTCCATAACAAACAAGGTAAGAAAACTAATGTCTCTATGGTGCATATCAAAACGCATAATGCGCCAGCTAACCATTTCTTTATTCACCCTCGAGCTCGTTCTGCGTATCACTTGATTCATCATGATAAACCAGACGATGGTTCATCCAACTCGTAATAACCCGTAAAAATAATGAGGGCTACCATTTGGTAGCCCTCATATTATTCAAGTACTTTAAAAATCAACAAACTAACCCGTATTACGCATGCCTGCTGCCACACCAGCAATCGTCACCATCAAGGCTTGCTCGACACGTGGGTCGGGCTGCTCTTGTTGGCGGGAGCGGTGTAAAAGCTCTGCTTGTAAGACATTTAATGGGTCAGTATAAACATTACGTAATGCGATGGATTCCGCTATCCAAGGTAAATCCGCCATTAGCGCTTCATCTTTTGAAACCGCCAACACGCTTTTAATATCTTCAGATAACTGGTCACGCAGTTTTTGCCCTAATGGCCATAAGCGCTCTTCCACCAAGCGGTGGTCGTAATATTCCGCCAGCCATAAATCTGCTTTTGCATAAACCATTTCTAACATCGCAATACGCGTATTAAAGAATGGCCACTGCTGCCACATTTCATCAAGAATGGCTTGTTTGCCTTCTTTCTCAATGACATGTTTTAGCGCCGCTCCTGCCCCTAACCATGCGGGTAACATTAAGCGGTTTTGCGTCCATGCAAAAATCCATGGGATCGCACGCAAAGTTTCCACACCACCTGTTGGGCGGCGTTTTGCAGGACGCGACCCAAGCGGTAATTTACCTAGCTCTAGCTCCGGTGTTGCGGCACGGAAATAAGGCACAAAATCCGGTTGTTCACGTACATAATCACGGTACATCGCACAAGACACATCAGATAGCGAATCCATCACGGACTTCCACTCATCTTTTGGCTCTGGTGGCGGTAAAAGGTTCGCTTCTAATATAGCACTGGCGTATAACGCAAGGCTGCTAATGGTAACTTGCGGCAAACCGAATTTAAAACGGATCATCTCGCCTTGCTCGGTTACCCGCAACCCTCCTTTTAAACTACCCGGCGGTTGAGAAAGTAATGCAGAATGTGCAGGCGCACCACCGCGTCCAATTGTGCCGCCACGCCCATGGAATAATGTCAGTGTGACACCTTCTTTCTCACACAATTTAATCAGTGCATCTTGCGCGCGATACTGTGCCCATGAAGCCGCCATTACCCCTGCATCTTTAGCAGAATCCGAGTAACCAATCATCACCATTTGGCGATCATCGATAAGGTTGCGATACCACTCAATGCTTAACAGCTTGGTCATCACACTTTCTGCGTTATTTAAATCTTCCAGTGTTTCGAATAGTGGCGCGACGGGTAAGCGGACTGACGCCCCATTCTCTTTTAGCAGTAATTTAACCGCCAACACATCTGATGGGACTTTCGCCATTGAAATAACATAAGCCGCAACAGAATCATTTTTGGCTTTCGCAATCACTCGACAAGTTTCAAACACTTCCTGTGTTTCTGCACTCGGCTGCCAATCTTGCGGGATAAGTGGGCGTAAAGATTGTAGTTCTTCCAGCAAGAACTGTTGTTTTTCCTCTTCTGACCACTGCGAGTAATCACCCAACCCTAAATACTGAGTCAGCTCTGCAATGGCTTCAGTGTGACGAGTACTTTCTTGGCGCACATCAATACGTACCAGTTGCAAACCAAAGCTACGAATACGGCGCAGAGTATCCAACAACTGGCCATTAGCAATAATTTTCATATTGCAGGCAATTAATGATTGGTAGCACGCGTATAGCGGGTCCCATAATTGAGCATTATCCACCAATAGGTCTGCTGGTGGTAAAACTTGCTCGCCTTTTACACGGCGCTCTAAGTACTCTAGCGTCGAAAATAGTTGGCTACGTAAATTTTTCGCGATTTGGCGATAAGGCTCATCAACGTCATCCCCCCCAGCTAGCGCACGCAGCTCTGGGGTCGCTTCCGTCATCGAAAGCTCTGAAACCAATACTTGAATATCTTTGAGGAATAAGTCTGCCGCTTTCCAGCGACTCAGCAATAGAACTTGGCGAGTCACATCCGCAGTTACGTTCGGGTTACCATCACGGTCTCCACCCATCCATGAGGTAAAACGAATAGGATTGGCTTCAACCGGTAATACTGCCCCAATAGAGTCCTCAAGTTGTTCGTTAAATTCACGTAAGAAAGCAGGAACCCCTTCCCACAATGAATTTTCCACAACAGCAAAACCCCATTTAGCTTCATCAATGGGTGTTGGACGAATTTTACGAATTTCATCGGTATGCCATGATTGAGCCACCAATTGACGCAAGCGGCGCATGATATTATTGCGTTCATAATCCGCAATGTCATCATGGTCGAGTTGTGACAAACAGTTGTTTACCTCAACTAATTTATGGATCAACGTACGGCGAGCAATTTCCGTTGGGTGAGCCGTTAAAACCAGCTCAATTGAAAGCTGTTCAACTGCTTTTTGGATATCACCATCAGTGAAGTTTTTGCCTTTTAATCGGCTAAACAGATTTTTCAATGCTACTGGGTTACTTGCCGCTTCGCCGTGAGGCGAAATACTGTGGTATTGCTCAGCGACGTTTGTCAGGTTTAAGAATTGGTTAAATGCCCTTGCAACGGGTAGCAATTCATCATTAGAAAGATTTTGTAATGTCATCAGCAGTTTTTGCCGCTGAACTTCATTACCTGCACGAGAAGATTTGGAAAGCTTACGAATGGACTCAACTTTGTCGAGTATGTCCTCACCTAAGGCTTCCTTGATGGTATCGCCGAGTAGCTTACCCAGCATACTGACATTACTGCGCATTGCGGAATATTGCTGATTCATGAGACTCCTGACCTTGTGCTTCTGGCAGAATGCATTCCCGCACGGTTCACGGTTAACAGACTGCTACCTGTTTCCTGTAACAAAATTTCAGTCGGCTGCGTTAGAGTTGTCGTTTTGTGATGCAGGCCGCTAAATTTACCCTTCAGTGTATATTCATATCAGAAAAAAATGACTTTGGGGGATTTTTCTGAAATTTAATTACAGCCTTATTTTTATTAATTTTTCTTATTTAAGTATTGTTTCAGCGCAATATATCGTCGATTCAGCACTTTTAAGACATGAATAATGTTTAAGAATTAAATCATCAGAATAAAAAACAGAAAATGAAGGGATAAATTAAAAATCTTCATGATGCATTAGTGCCCTCAATACCGAAGAGAACACCAATGCACTGAATAAATGATTATAAAAGTTGAGAGAGTCGGTTCAGATCCGATTGAATAGCACCCGCAGTCACATCGCGCCCCGCTCCAGGCCCACGGATCACTAATGGGTTATCTCGATACCAACGGCTTTCAATAGCAAACACATTGTCACCCGGTAATAATGAGGCCAGTGGATGTTCCGGCTTCACCGCTTCCACCCCCACTTTTGCTTTGCCTTTTACCGCATCAAACCGTGCGACATAACGTAGCACTAACCCAAGTTCTTGCGCTGCTTCTAAGCGCTGCTGCATTTGCTCGTTAATAACCGCACTGTTTTCAAAAAACGCGTCCAAAGAACCTGCCTGTGCTTGTTTTGGCACTAAAGACTCAACTCTTACATCATCCGGCTCGATGTCATAACCCGCTTCACGGGCTAAAATAATTAATTTGCGCATAACATCTTGCCCCGACAGGTCAATACGTGGGTCTGGTTCAGTTAACCCTTGCTGCCAAGCTTGCTCTACTAGCTCACTAAATGGGATGGAGCCGTCAAACTGTAAAAATAGCCATGATAGCGTTCCAGAAAAAATACCACTGATAGTCAGGATAGAGTCACCGCTTTCTTTTAAATCACGTACTGTATAGTTAATCGGTAGCCCTGCCCCTACCGTCGCGTTATATAACCAGTGACGACCTGTTTTTGCGAACGCATCGCGAATTTGACGATATTGTGCCGTTTGCGCCGCCCCCGCAATTTTATTTGCACTAATCACATGAAAACCATAACTGGCAAAATCTACATAGTCATCTGCCAACGTTTCACTGGCTGTGACGTCTAACACCACTAAATCATCATAAGGGTGGGAACGCATCCATAAAAATAGGTTATCATCCTCATGCTCTACGGCTTCATCATCAAAGAAAGCTAGTGCACGACTTGGGTCAATCCCTTGGTAATTCAGTAAGCTACGGCGGCTGTCTACTACGCCAGCTAGGACGAAATCAAAGTCACTACGTGCAGAAATTTTGTGTTGCTCCGCGGCAAAAAGTTCTAACCAACGCGCGCCAATATTCCCTTTACCAAATAACACTAAACCGATGCGTTTTTCTGCGCGGAATAAGCTTTGGTGCATCCCTTTAATTAGATGTTCCGTTTGGTTAGAACGCAAAACAGCAACTAAACTGATATCGTCCTCTGAATGCCAAATAAATTCAACAGGTTGCCCTTTTAATTCCTCATAAAAGCGGTGGCTATGTAACGGTTTTTTACACACCCCCGCACCGACTAATGCAACCAGAGAAAAACCTTCACGTAATGATAATGACCCCGGTAAACCGGCTTCTTCAAGGGTATTTAAGGCACTTTCGACAATCTCGGAGGTATAGCACAATTGCAGTAAAGAACGGTCATGATGAATACCGCGAGCCAAAGGGCGCAATTGAGCACGTTTAAGTAATAAATCCACATCTTTGCAGATTTGTTTAAAATCACGCCCCGCGGCGATACGCAATTCAATCAGACACACATCATCATGACTAGTCACGATTTTCGCACCAGCCCCTGATGCAAGCACCCGTTCAATTTTTGTTGAACCCTGTTCAGGTTGATAGCTACACCTTAATTGCAAATCAATGTTGCTCACAGAAACAGGCTGTAAAGTCCGTGTATGTAAAACAGGAGCCGCTAAACGCGCTAATTCACTCGCTTCATCAAGACGTAACAAAGGCAGTAAACACGCATCTTTCACTTTGCGAGGATCCGCGCTATATACCCCAGCGACATCACTCCAAATCGTCACTTTAGCAGCATCCGCCAACGCACCAACTTGTGTTGCAGAATAATCACTGCCATTGCGCCCGAGTAATACGGTTTCACCTTGCTGATTCCGTGAAATAAACCCTGTTACCACAATACGACGGTTAGGTAATTGCGTTAGCTGTTGCTGTAACAAATACCGTGACTGTATTTCATCAACTTGTGGCTGTGCCGCACGTTCCGCACGCAGAAATAAACGTGCATCGAGCCATGCACTTGCCATATCAGCTTGGGCAAGCACTTCTGCCATCAAGCGAGCTGACCAAATTTCACCGTGCCCGACCACTTCTGCATAAATCGCATCATTTATGGGTTGATCCAGCAATGCGCTTAAACGCTCTAAATCGTGAATAAATAACTGGCTTAGCTCTGCAGCCTTTTGTTCAGGTAAAAGAGATTCAATTAAATCAAGTTGATAGCGGCGTAATGATTGCTGAGCTTGATGAGCCGAAATACGATCGCTTTGGCTTAATTTTAACCAGTTAATCAACTGATTTGTTGTACTACCCGCGGCAGAAACCACCATTAAATCACCGGGTTGGCTATAGTTGGCCATAATTGTTGCAACGCGTTGATAGCACTTCGCATCGGCTAAACTACTGCCCCCAAACTTATGTAACTGGCGGTGGCAAGGAGCCACCTCAACCGCTGTTAGTACACTCATCAAAAAACTCCGCTAACGTTGTGCCGCAACCTGAAATGCGTGATCTAAGTCTGTGATTAAGTCCTGAGGATCTTCAATCCCCACTGAAATTCTTAGCAAGCTATCTGTGATCCCCGCTTGCGCACGGGCTTCTGCTGACATACCTGCATGTGTCATTGTGGCCGTATGGGAAATCAATGTTTCCACACCACCTAATGACTCCGCTAGTGTAAACAGGCTGAGTGAACGAAGAAAATGGCGAAGTTGTGGCTCATCACCTGCAAATTCAAAACTCAGCATCGCGCCAAAGCCTTTTTGCTGTTTCACTGCTATTTCGTGCCCGGGGTGATCTTCTAATGCAGGATAATACAATTTTTTTACTAAAGGCTGTGATTTAAGATATTTTACGATCTCTTGTGCATTTTGCTGTTGCTGTAATACACGTGGAGATAATGTCCGAATACCTCTCAATAGTAGGTAGCTATCAAAAGCGCCCCCAGTAACACCAATATTATTCGCCCACCAAGCAAGCTCTGTTACCCATTTTTCTTCTTTCGCAACCACCACTCCTGCAACAATATCAGAATGGCCATTCAAGTATTTAGTGCATGAATGCACCACAAAATCTGCACCTAGCGAAAGAGGCTGCTGCAAAATTGGGCTTAAAAAAGTATTATCCACAACAACTAATGCACCTACATCATGAGCCAACTGTGCAATATGCTGTATATCAAAAATTCTTAATAGTGGGTTGCTGGGTGTTTCGATTAACACTAATTTGGGCTTTTTCGCTAATGCAGCCTGCAATGCAGATTCATCACTTTGGTCGACAAATTGCACCTGATAAGCCCCACGCTGGCTTTGGCTATTAAATAACCGATAGCTTCCGCCGTAACAGTCATGTGGCGCAACGAGTAAATCCCCCGGTTGCAAAAAAACTGTACATAACAGGTGAAGCGCAGACATCCCACTGTTAGTCATTACCGAACCACTACCACCCTCAAGTTGTGCCAATGTTTTTTGCACAATATCACGCCCTGGATTTCCACGACGTGAATAATCATGAGCTCTCGGTTCATTAAAGTCAGTAAAATTATAGGTACTGGATAAATAAATGGGAGGCACGACGCAACCAAATTGTTGGTCTTCATTTAATCCATTATGAATTGCGATGGTTGACGGCTTGTAAGTCATAAACGCTTCTCCTGAACAGTGATAGGCTAAATCATACCCATCGGATGTTTAGACGTCAACATATCTAGACGTCTAAACCTCTTTACGTTTATATCTAGTAATGGAATAATCAGCCCTAATAATTATGTGTAAATTGATAGTCAATCGCATAAGTGAACTTAACTCGTTAATTTTATATAATATCTTGTGATAAAATAAGTTAAGTCACGTCTAACATATATGCAGACGTTCTCGATTTAGGGCTTAGATTAAGTTTCTATTAAAAAGAATATGCATATTATTTTTTATTATTATTGAAAATATCCAAGGTAACCCATGGCTGAATGGAATGGTGAGTATGTCAGTCCGTATGCTGAACATGGCAAAAAGAGTGAGCAAGTAAAAAAAATTACAGTATCTATCCCTTTGAAGGTACTAAAAATTTTAACTGACGAACGTACTCGTCGTCAGATTAATAACTTGCGACACGCGACAAATAGTGAGCTCCTGTGTGAAGCTTTTTTACATGCATTCACAGGCCAACCACTGCCAAATGATGAAGATTTACGTAAAGAACGTAATGACGAGATCCCTGAAGCCGCAAAAGAAATTATGCGCGAATTAGGTATCGACCCTGAAACGTGGGAATACTAGCCCCAATTAGTCACCATTACGTATCTCAAAACTTTAACTACGTCGCACGCCTTGCGACGTAGTGCCTTTCCTTATGTTTTATTCAAGATAGCTATAACGATGATGGCGACGCGCTCAAGTCTAAAGTGAAAGTACGAATAATGATATTATGTTCGCCGTGCTTTACCGCTTCTAATTTCTTCATTTAGACATAAAAACACTTATTTTAGGCATTAAAAAAGGGAAACTCAGTTTCCCTTTTTTTCGCATTTCACAAGTTCGATTATTTTTTAGAACCTGGGATGCTGAAACGTTGGTTGAAGCGATCAACACGACCACCAGTCGCAACATCACGCTGTTTACCAGTATAGAACGGGTGGCAATTACCACAAACGTCCAGGTTCAGCGAGTGACCAGCAGTTGAATTAATTTTCATTACATTACCGCAAGAACAAGTTGCAGTAACTTCTTCGTATTTAGGGTGAATACCTTTTTTCATGGGAGAACCTCTATTAAGGCCGTGTCGCCATTCCAGCCCTAACGCCGGACACCACACGTCGTGTTGATTGAATTTAATATATTGGTAAAAATAGATACCAAAGGCGGCGGATCATACAGAAATTCTGTTTATCACGCAATGAAAACCGAGTAAATTTTGTGGTACTCTAGTCAACAATCGCTCGCATTATCGCATAAAAAATAGACGGAAACCCAGATATGATCGTCGTTCAGGTGGCTTTACCTGTCCCTTTAAACCGCACATTTGATTATCGCCTTCCTGATAACATGCCACTACCAGTGATTGGCAGCCGTGTTATGGTGCCATTTGGCAAGCGCCAAGCCTTGGGTATTGTGGTAAAGCACAGCGATAAAAGCGAATTTGCTGAAGATAAATTAAAAGCCATCGAACTGGTTCTCGACCACCAAACGCTCTTCCCTGACGATATTTGGCAGCTCTTATTGTGGTCTTCACAATACTATCATTACCCAATAGGTGAAGTGCTCTTCCACGCATTACCCACACTATTGCGCCAAGGTAAACCTGCGGAATTTACCCCTATTTGGCAATGGCAAGTGACGGATGAAGGCTTAGCCGTTGACCTTAATGAGCTAAAACGTTCCCCAAAGCAGCAACAAGCTCTTGCACTTTTGCGTCGTAGACCCGTTTATCGCCATCAAGTAAGTGAGCTTGAAATCAGTGAAAGTGCTCTGCAAGCACTGAAAAAGAAAGCTTATATTGAGTTACATCCCGTTCAACCGACTAGCGAAAAGTGGCAACCAAGCTTTACAGTTTGTGGGGAAAGGTTGCGGCTTAATAGTGAACAAGCGACCGCTGTCGGTGCTATACGTGCTGAAGATGACCAATTTTCGCCATGGCTACTCGCTGGGATCACAGGGTCCGGTAAGACGGAAGTGTACCTGAGTGTATTGGAAAATGTCCTTGCCCAAGGTAAACAAGCTTTAGTTTTGGTGCCTGAAATTGGCTTAACCCCACAAACGATTAGCCGTTTTCGCGAGCGCTTCAATGCGCCTGTTGATGTGTTGCACTCAGGCTTGAACGATAGCGAACGCTTAGCGGTTTGGTTACGCACTAAGCAAGGACAAAACGCCATTATTATTGGCACTCGCTCAGCGCTGTTCACCCCTTTTGCCCGCCTTGGCATTATTATTATTGATGAAGAACATGACAGCTCATATAAACAGCAAGATGGCTGGCGTTATCATGCACGTGACTTAGCTGTTTTCCGCGCTAAAAAGAACAATATTCCCATTGTGATGGGTACTGCGACGCCATCACTAGAAACCTTATTCAATGTACAGCAGCATAAGTATCGGCAATTAAATCTCACTATTCGTGCAGGTAATGCACGCCCTGCGGCTCAGCACCTTATTGATTTAAAAGGCCAGCCGTTAAAATTTGGCCTTTCTCACTTATTAATTCAACACATTAAAGAACACCTTGCACAAAACAACCAAGTCATTCTATTTTTAAATCGTCGTGGTTATTCCCCTGCATTAATTTGCCATGAATGTGGCTGGATTGCAGAGTGCCAGCGCTGTGACCACTATTACACCTTGCACCAAAATTTCCATCAATTACGCTGCCACCATTGTGATAGCCAGCGCCCGGTTCCTCGTCAGTGCCCACAATGTGGTTCAACTCATTTAGTGCCTGTTGGAATGGGAACGGAGCAACTTGAGGAAGGGATTTGTGAACTGTTCCCTGATACCCCCGTTACCCGTATTGACCGTGATACCACGAGCCGTAAAGGGGAACTGGAACAGCATTTAAACCAAGTACATGAAGGGGGAGCTAGAATTCTTATTGGCACACAGATGTTAGCCAAGGGCCACCATTTCCCTGATGTCACCTTAGTCGCCTTATTAGATGTCGACGGGGCTTTATTCTCGAGTGATTTTCGTGCAGCCGAACGGTTTGCTCAATTATACGTGCAAGTTTCTGGTCGAGCAGGACGAGCTGGTAAACAAGGTGAAGTGTTCTTGCAAACCCACCATCCCGAACACCCATTGTTGCTCACGCTTCTTGAAAAGGGTTATCACGCATTTACCCAAGAAGCAATGGAAGAACGGCAAATCGCAATGTTACCACCTTACACCAGTCATATATTGATCCGTTCAGAAGACCACAATAACCAAGATTCGCGCCAATTTTTGCAAAATGTACGGCAATATATTAGTGAACATCCACAAAGTGATGCCAAAATGTGGATTTTAGGCCCCTCGCCGTCGATTCAAGCCAAACGTGGCGGGCGATTCCGCTGGCAATTGCTATTGCAACACCCTTCGCGGCTTTATTTACAACAATTTATGGCGAAACTGTTGCCAGAAATTCTTCAACAGCCAGAAAGTCGCAAAGTAAAATGGAACATCGATGTGGACCCGACCGATTGTTAACTCATTATCAATGCTAAAGGATTCATTTTACCTAACCATTTAACTTTATAGGCCATACCAGTATTGTCTTTGCAGCATGTTGATAAATTTGAATTATTTGCCATATAATTCTAAACGACCAAATTGAGTATTTTTCATACACATTGAGTTTCATTTATCTTTTTGCCCTTAGAATTATTTTCAAAATTTGCGAAGTAGCTCTAAAAAATGACGCAAGTCACATTTTTTATGCAAACTAGGTAACAGATATTCTTGAGAAACCAATTAGAATAACCACTAATAATGACGTACTTGCGCCATTCAAAAAAAGCAAACGATTAAATCAATCTAAGGAAGGCGTTGTGGAAAGTAAAAAACACAATAACACGGCAACGATGAAAGATGTTGCTAGTGCCGCGGGCGTTTCGACAGCGACGGTGTCTAGAACACTTATGAACCCGGAAAAAGTTTCTTTGCAAACACGCCAAAAAGTCGAACAAGCGGTGATGGATGTTGGCTATTATCCTCATAACCTTGCTAGAAGCTATAAGCGCAATGAATCAAAGACTATTCTTGTACTCGTTCCTAATATTCGCGACCCTTTCTTTAGTGATGTCGTGTGCGGCATTGAAGAAATTGCCGCTCAAGAAGGCTATTTTGTTTTGATTGGGGACTGTAAACACCAAGAAAAACAAGAAAATGCTTTTATTAATCTCATTATTACCAAACAAATTGATGGCATGGTCTTACTGGGTTCCAATATTCCATTCGATATCTCAACCGAAGAGCAAAAAAACCTCCCTCCAATTGTGATGGCCAATGAGTTCGCACCTGAGCTAAAACTGCCTACCGTACATATCGATAACCTCACCGCCGCATTTAACGCAACACATTACCTACAAAAACAAGGCCATAAACTGATCGCTTGTATTGCAGGCCCTGACCATATGCCTTTAAGCCAATATCGTTTAGAAGGTTATAAAAAAGCCATGTTACGCACAGGTGAAAAACTGCGTGAAAATTATATTATTCGTGGTGATTTTACCCATGAGGGTGGCGCTGAAGCAGTGAAAACATTGATGTCACTTCCTGAACCACCGACAGCTATCTTTTGCCATAGTGATATCATGGCAATTGGTGCGATGTGGCAAGCGAAAAAAATGGGCTTAAAGCTCCCTGATGACCTTTCTTTTGTTGGTTTCGATAACTTAGAGCAAGCAAAATATACCTTGCCAGCCCTAACGACTATCAACCAACCTCGTGCTGAAATTGGCCATCATGCGATGCAATTACTACTTGAACAGATTCATGGGCACAATGTTAATCCAGGCTCACGTCTCCTAGATTCTGATTTAATCATTAGAGAGAGCACAAAAGCGCCTAAAAGCTAGTCAAAGTTGCTCAGGTTAAGTAACATGTTAACCCAAATGATGACTAACAATTGATAACTAGTGAATTAATAGCGTGGCACAAAAAGATTATGTAGCTCGAGGGCGCTCATCCGCCCGTAAAAAAAGCAAAGGTAAATCAAAGAAAGCACAAGGACTACCAATGACAACATTGGTTGTTGCTGTCGCGATTGTCGTGCTATTTGTTGGCGGCCTGTTTTATATCACTCAAAATAAAAAGGACACACCACAACCTCAGGTAGCCACTCCCACAACACCGGGTAGTACGCTTCCACCAAAGCCTGAAGAACGTTGGCGTTATATTAAGGAACTCGAACGTCGTGGTGTGGATATGCCAAATATTCAACAGCCGAGCACGGGGAATAATATTGTGCGCCCATCAGATTTAACACCTGAACAGCGCCAGCTATTAGAGCAAATTGATTCTGACAGACGCCAGCCTGTCACTAACTTGCAAGAAATACCTGCAAACGGTAAACCAGTGCCGCGTTCACAAGTGCTCATCAATGAGCCTGCTCAACCTATCGAGCCAGTACAACGTAAACCGGCGGCCAATATCCCTCCAAAACTTGAGGCTCAACCAACCGCGCCTGCAACTCAACCACAAACGGCACCAAGCACTAAACCGACAAACAGCTTGCAAAATATGGTTGTTCAATGTGGTTCATTCCGTACAGCAGAACAAGCCGAGTCTGTTCAAGCTACTTTAGCATTCTCAGGTATTGAAAGCCGTGTAAGCGCAGGTGGAGGTTGGCACCGTATCGTTTTAGGACCTTATTCCAAGTCCACTGCCGAAAAAATGCGTGACCGCGCAGCAGGTGCAGGTGTTTCCGGTTGTATTCTTCGTGCTTCTGGGGGTTGAAAAATTCCTCCTTCCCCCCCATGTACTGTTTTAATGTACTCATGAGCGGTACTTTGTGTCTTCAACCTAGTTCAAGTGATAGTTAATTAGACAACTATCACTTGAATTTAATCTTTTGAAAATCACATTTAACCGCATTCTTTTTTGTAATAAAACCAGGGGCTAACTCATGACAACAATCGTAAGTGTTCGCCGTAATGGCCAGGTCGTAATTGGTGGTGATGGACAGGCGACGATGGGTAATACCGTCATGAAAGGTAATGTCCGCAAAGTTCGCCGTTTATACAACGACAAAGTCATTGCCGGATTTGCCGGTGGCACCGCAGACGCATTCACATTATTTGAACTGTTTGAGCGCAAACTCGAACTGCATCAAGGCCATTTAACGAAAGCGGCCGTTGAACTTGCTAAAGATTGGCGTACCGACCGCATGCTTCGTAAATTAGAAGCCTTGTTAGCTGTCGCTGATGAACACACTTCACTGATCATTACGGGTAATGGTGATGTGGTTCAACCGGAAAACGACTTAATTGCGATTGGCTCCGGTGGCCCATATGCGCAATCAGCCGCACGTGCTTTGTTAGAAAATACAGACTTAAGTGCCAAAGAAATCGCTGAGAAAGCGCTCGCTATTGCAGGGGATATCTGCATTTACACCAACCATAATGTCAACTTTGAAGAAATTTCTTCAAAATCATAAGGATTGCTAGTATGTCCGAAATGACTCCACGCGAGATTGTCAGCGAACTCGACAATCATATTATTGGCCAAAATAAAGCCAAACGTTCTGTTGCAATTGCTCTGCGTAACCGCTGGCGCCGTATGCAGTTAAACGAAGTATTACGTCACGAAGTCACCCCAAAAAATATTTTGATGATTGGGCCAACAGGGGTAGGTAAAACTGAAATTGCCCGCCGCCTTGCGAAATTAGCCAATGCGCCATTTATCAAAGTTGAAGCGACCAAATTTACTGAAGTCGGCTATGTTGGTAAAGAAGTTGACTCGATTATTCGCGATTTAACTGACTCTGCCGTTAAAATGGTGCGTTTACAGTCTATCGAAAAAAATCGCTATCGCGCCGAAGAAATGGCTGAAGAACGTATTTTAGACGTTCTTATCCCACCAGCAAAAAATAACTGGGGGCAATCTGAACCAACGGATGAGCATTCTCCAGCCCGCCAAGCATTCCGTAAGAAATTACGTGAAGGCCAATTAGACGATAAAGAAATTGAAATCGAAGTCGCTGCATCCCCTATGGGTGTTGAAATTATGGCACCTCCAGGCATGGAAGAGATGACTAACCAGTTACAATCCATGTTCCAAAACCTAGCAGGCCAAAAACAGAAACCTCGTAAGATGAAAATCAAAGAGGCATTCAAACTGCTAGTTGAAGAAGAAGCGGCTAAATTAGTCAACCCTGAAGAGCTAAAAGAACAAGCGATTGAAGCGGTTGAACAGAATGGTATCGTCTTCATCGATGAGTTCGACAAAATTTGTAAACGCGGTGGCCAAAGTTCGGGGCCAGATGTATCCCGTGAAGGGGTTCAACGTGATTTACTGCCATTAATCGAAGGCTGTACCATTTCCACTAAGCACGGCATGGTCAAAACTGACCATATTCTGTTTATTGCTTCAGGTGCATTCCAAGTTTCGAGCCCATCAGACTTAATCCCTGAACTCCAAGGCCGCTTGCCAATTCGCGTTGAGCTACAAGCTCTGACAACTGAAGATTTTGTGCGTATTTTGACTGAGCCAAATGCCTCATTAACTGAACAGTATAAAGCGCTGATGGCAACAGAAGGCGTGAATATTGAATTCACGACTGACGGTATTCGTAAAATTGCAGAATCAGCATGGCAAGTGAATGAGTCAACCGAAAATATTGGTGCTCGTCGCTTACACACAGTGCTTGAACGCTTAATGGAAGATATTTCTTTCGATGCCAGTGACCGTAACGGGCAAACTATCCAAATCGATGCAGACTATGTCAGACAGCACTTAGATGAGCTGGTGGCAGATGAAGACTTGAGTAGATTTATTTTATAATCTTATTAATTATCTGGTTTTCATGTATCCTTAATATACATCGACTAAAGTGCAGCTTTTATCGCTGCACTTTTTTCTATGAAATATTCTGCCCATTGCATTGAAAATACTCAGGTATCTCTCTATATGATGGGTTATTAAATTATTAAGATCACATCTCTAAAGAGTTTGAATTATAGGTAACTGCATGCAGTCGACATCCTCAACAATAAGTCGTAAACAAGCTTGGATTGAAAGTCTCCGCCCTAAAACCCTACCATTAGGGGTGATTGCGATTGTGACAGGCTCTGCACTCGCTTATTTAACTAATAATTTTAAATGGCCTGTCGCTTTATTAGCACTTATCACAGCGGGTTTATTACAGATTTTATCTAACCTTGCGAATGACTATGGTGATGCGGTCAAAGGCTCTGATACGGCTGAACGCATTGGTCCATTACGTGGCATGCAAAAAGGCGTTATCACGCAAGCGGATATGAAAAAGGCGCTCAAGCTAAATATTACAGCGGCCTGCCTTTCCGGATTACTGTTAATTATTGTCGCATGTGAAAAACCCGAGGATGCCATTGGTTTTGTCGCATTAGGGCTTATTGCTATCGTCGCTGCTATTACCTATACCGTGGGCAAAAAACCGTATGGCTACCTAGGGTTAGGGGATATTTCTGTTTTAATCTTCTTTGGCTGGCTAAGTGTTATTGGGACTTATTATTTACAAGCAAATAGTTTTAATATCATCACTGTCCTACCCGCAACGGCTTGTGGGTTGCTCTCTGTCGCAGTATTGAATATCAATAATATGCGTGATATCGAAAATGATATTAAAGCAGGTAAAAATACCTTAGCAGTGCGCTTAGGTCCCCAAGGGGCTCGAATTTATCACACCATTATTATTGTTGCGGCTATTTTATGTTTGGCCTTTTTTAATCTAATTTATTTACACGGCTGGAGCGGTTGGCTATTTTTACTCGCCGTACCAATGCTAATGAACCATTTACGCCGTGTTCTCAGCGACCCAACCCCCGAAGGTATGCGCCCTCTATTGGAAAATATGGTGAAAGCCGCACTCGTGACCAACGTTTTATTTTCCATCGGCGTCGTAATGAGCAAATAATATTCACTATTTGTCGTTTTTTTGACTTTTTCCGCCTATTTTTAGGCGGGTAACTTTGCCAAGTACAGTTCAAAAGGGATATACTGGTTGCCTCTTGCAGCAAAAAAGACCTAACTCCTATGAAATATGATACTTCCGAACTCTGCGATATTTACCAAGAAAGCGTCAACGTGGTAGAACCCCTTTTCTCCAATTTTGGTGGACGTACTTCATTTGGCGGTCAAATCATTACAGTTAAGTGTTTTGAAGATAACGGCCTAGTGTATGATTTGCTGGAAGAGGATGGTACAGGGCGTATCCTACTCGTTGATGGGGGCGGTTCTGTCCGTAAGGCACTTATTGATGCTGAAATTGCAAGGCTAGCTGTTGACAACCACTGGGAAGGAATTGTGGTTTACGGTGCGGTTCGTCAGGTAGATACCCTGATGGAACTCGACCTCGGTATTCAAGCTATTGCTGCGATGCCGGCAGGCTGTCCAGATGAAGGCATCGGTGAAAGTGATATTCGTGTTAATTTCGGCGGTGTGACTTTCTTTTCAGGTGATTACCTTTATGCCGATAACACCGGTATTATCCTTTCTGAAGAGCCATTAACACCTTATGAGAACAACGGTTTTGTCGAAGATGACAATATCGACGCATAATCCGTTAAAAATTCTATAAATAAGGGCTGCAATAATTTGCAGCCCTTATTTTTATACTCTACTACGCGAGGTATGACGAAAGTTTCTCTAAACCCTACAATGCGAGATATAACAAAGATTTCTCTAAATAATTCGTGTTGTAGGTAGGCGGCAAAGTCGATAAGACCCTAGGAGCATACATGAGTATGTGACTAGGGCGAAGAGACGAAGCCAACACCCCTACAATGCGAGATATAACAAAAATTTCTCTAAATAATTCGTGTTGTAGGTAGGCGGCAAAGTCGATAAGACCCTAGGAGCATACATAAGTATGTGACTAGGGCGAAGAGACGAAGCCAACACCCCTACAACGCGAAGTATGACGAGAAATTACACTTCTTCCATCTTACCGAGCAAAGTGCGAAGACGCTCTTGCCAAGCTTGCTGCTCTTGTTTTAACTGTTCATTTTCACGCACCAGTAAATCCGTGCCTGATTTTGCTGTTTCAAGCTCTTGGCTTAACGCACCATTTTTATCTTTTAATTCATCGATTTCCATTTGTAACAGTGTGATTGTATCAATCGCTTGTTGCACTTTGGATTCTAGTTTCTCAAATACTTCAAATGACATAATTCTGGTCTCCCTTATCAGCTTTTACACGATTGTAAGTAGCATGATCCTCTGTGTCCAGTTCCTTCCTTCTGAATCGTAATAACCTTCATTAAAAAACACTGGTCAGATCACATCACAAAGGTCGAATCCATCACTATTTTTGATTGTTTTGTTTCGCTTTAGTGATGTAACACACACTTTTCAATTTCGATATTTCTCGTTTATGTTCTTTAACGATAAATTTACAGTTAATGATTTTCGATTAGAAAATCTTAACTTAAAAAAACATTACAATATTTTTCATTTTCGTAGGATAGAAACATATGAGCCAAATGACGACTACATCACTCACGGGTCAGTGCATCTCAGAGTTTTTAGGGACTGCGCTACTGGTCTTTTTTGGTCTAGGTTGTGTTGCTGCCGTTAGAATAGCGGGCGCACAACTAGGCCTGTGGGAAATTAGTATTATATGGGGCTTTGGCGTTGCTTTAGCCGTTTACCTAACCGCTGGCACCTCGGGTGCCCACCTAAACCCAGCCGTTACTCTCGCACTATGGCTATTCGCGTGTTTTGATAAGCGCAAAGTTGTTCCTTATATCATCGCACAGATGCTAGGTGGTTTCTTTGCTGCCGCATTAGTTTACTCAATGTATTCCCCTGTATTTTTCGATTACGACCAAGTCCATCACATCATTAGAGGCTCACAAGAAAGCTTATTTACTGCGGGTGTTTTCTCAACCTACCCAGCACCACAAATTAGTGTTCCTCATGCATTCTTTATTGAGGTCATTATTGCGGCCATTCTTGTTTGCTTAATACTCGCGCTAACCGATGATGGCAATGGTGTCCCACGTGGCCCACTTGCACCATTGTTAATCGGTATTTTGATTGCCGTTATCGGTGGGTCATTTGGCGCGCTCACTGGGTTCGCACTCAACCCTGCTCGTGACTTTGGTCCAAAGGTTGTCGCTTATCTCGCTGGTTGGGGTGATATCGCTCTGACTGGTGGCCGCGATATTCCTTATTTCCTTGTCCCATTGACAGCACCTATTGTTGGTGGTCTGCTAGGCGCATTCGCCTATCGCAAACTGATTGGTCGCCACTTACCTTGCATGGTATGTGAAGAAGAGACCAAAACAGAAAAATTATCCGTTAAAAACACCAAATCCTCGGAACAGGCTTAAATTATGACTACTGAAACCACTATTGCGAAAAAGTATATTGTTGCACTCGACCAAGGCACAACCAGCTCACGTGCTGTCGTACTCGACCATGATGCGAATATTGTCAGTATTTCACAACGTGAATTCACCCAAATTTATCCTAAGCCAGGTTGGGTGGAACATGACCCAATGGAAATTTGGGCATCACAAAGCTCAACACTAGTGGAAGTACTCGCTAAAGCGGATATCCGTACCGATGAAGTCGCTGGGATTGGGATCACTAACCAACGTGAAACCACTATTGTTTGGGAAAAAGCCACAGGTAAGCCTGTTTATAATGCAATTGTGTGGCAATGTCGCCGTACTGCTGACTTTTGTACCCATCTGAAACAAAATGACCGCGATTTAGAAGAGTATATTCGCCAAAACACCGGTCTGGTTGTTGACCCATATTTCTCCGGTACAAAAGTCAAATGGATTTTAGATCATGTTGAAGGTGCACGTGAGCGAGCTGAAAAAGGGGAGTTACTGTTTGGAACTGTCGATACTTGGCTCGTTTGGAAAATGACACAAGGGCGTGTTCATGTCACCGACTATACAAATGCCTCTCGAACCATGTTGTTCAATATCCGTAACCTCGAGTGGGATGACAAAATTCTCAAAGCGCTCAATATTCCACGAGCAATGCTTCCTGAAGTGCGCCCTTCTTCCGAAGTCTACGGGCAAACCAATATTGGGGGGAAAGGTGGGACTCGTATTCCAATTTCAGGAATGGCGGGAGACCAACAAGCCGCTCTGTATGGCCAACTGTGTGTCAAATCAGGAATGGCCAAAAATACCTATGGAACAGGCTGTTTCCTACTTCTGAACACGGGAGAGACTGCTGTACGTTCAAATCATGGCCTACTGACGACTATCGCGTGTGGCCCAAAAGGTGAAGTCAATTATGCACTTGAAGGCGCTGTATTTGTCGGAGGTGCCTCTATCCAATGGCTGCGTGATGAATTGAAATTAATTGATGAATCAACAGACTCAGAGTACTTTGCCACTAAAGTGAAAGACAGCAATGGCGTGTATGTTGTTCCTGCCTTTACTGGTTTGGGAGCTCCATATTGGGACCCATATGCGCGCGGTGCTATTTTTGGCCTGACACGTGGTGCAAACCGCAACCATATTATCCGTGCAACATTAGAATCTATCGCTTATCAAACCCGTGATGTACTTGATGCAATGCAAGCAGATTCAGGTGAGCGCTTAAAAGCACTACGTGTTGATGGTGGCGCTGTCGCCAATAACTTCTTAATGCAATTCCAGTCAGATATTTTAGGTACTCCTGTTGAACGCCCTGAAGTGCGAGAAAGCACTGCATTGGGAGCCGCTTACCTTGCAGGCTTAGCCGTTGGTTTCTGGAGTAATCTTGATGAGTTACAGAGCAAGGCGACCATTGAGCGTGTATTCAAACCAGGTATTGAAACGACGGAACGTAATTTCAAATACGAGGGATGGAAAAAAGCCGTAGCTCGTGCCCAAGAGTGGGAAGATCGTGGCTAATCCATCTTTTAATCTGTTTTATTTCTAATATCCCAAAGGCCATATGAATCATATGGCCTTTTTTATTTTATCCCTACAAGTATGACTTTCTTCTAATAACTAATTAGTTAATCAATGAAAATGCAGTTATTAAAACAATAATAAATTAGACCGTTTTTTGCAGTTTATTTAGAATAATATTTCAATAAAATTCAAAATTAACCCTCAAAAAATGGATTATGGTAATGGATAACCTTAAAATATTTGCTGATGAGATACAGCAAGACAACTTACAACTAGGATGGTATAAAAAAGGGAGAGTGGCAATTATTCGGCAAGATACCACCTTAATAAATGCATTAAAGGATAACCCTGAACTATCAGCTGACGGCGAAAAAGCATTTAAGTTATTCAGTTGGTTAAGCAATAAACCTCGCTTAGCGGATGAAAATAAAAAAACTTATTTATTAAGTGCCCTCGATACTGAACATTTCTCTGGATTTAGTTTCCACCCCAAGCAAAATTTATTTGTCGAAGGCTTTAATTCACCCCATGAATGGATTAATGGAGAAACCAGAGCACAAGCTCAGCTCGCTGATTTATTATTACCAAGCGGGCAATGGCATCGCCATTATAATATCGTCGTCTTGCCTGAAAATGCCAATGACAAACAAGTCGAGCTAGTTCGCCATTGGTTGGAACTCACCGGCGGCAGTTTATTGATAGTCAAAAATAAACACAAAAAACTATCAGCATCGACCCAACAACTCATTGATGAAATTAATCCAGTAGAGCCTATTGAGCAAGCCAGCCGCACCTTAGAAAATCACAGTTTCCAGCAAATTATCACCCTACCAACCCAAGCAATAAACTCATTGAAGCTAACCGATGAGTTACGAAAAAACAGCCAATATTTCTCAATATCTATAGAAAATATGAAGTATAACAAGGTGTTGTCTTTACATGACGTTCCAATTACAAAAACATCATCTTGGCAACAGATTGCCCATTCTGTCGAAACCGATGTAAATAAAATAATGGCAGTAAATCAGCTTCCTGCGGTTAAAATCCGCTATGAAAAGAATACCTTAAAACTTGTTGGTGAAAATATCATTTTTCGCCAGTTCCAATTGAAACAAACAAAACCGGCGATCTCTCGACATGATGCGCAAGAAAGCGTTCCTCAAATTCTACCTATTTTAGTAGCAGAAAACCCAGATGAGCTCCCAAATCAGTTAGTTGTAGGTGCCATAACAGGAAAACTACCAAATAGCCCCCATATTAAGGGTTACAAAATCCTTGAGCAGCCCAAATTTGGTCAATTAACGCTAAATAACACCACCAACGAATGGCAATACATTGCCAATAATGCAAAATTTAAAACCCACTCAGATCAATTTGATTTTATTGCTATGCTACCTAACGGGCAGCAATCCCAACCCTTTTCCATTCAGTTACAAACCGCAAATGCACCACAACTGCGCATTCCTGGTAAACGCACATATTCCACTCCAGACCCTGTTTATCATGAACCTCAACGGCGTTACAACCCAACACCAAGTGATATGCAAATCCATCATATTCAACTTGCGCAAACTCACCTGCAGAATATGACCGATAAGCATATGAGCTTAACGGCTAACCGCTGGGCGTTATTGAATGTAGAAATTACTAGCGAAACGGCGGCTAAATCCCCTAATATTGAAGCCATCGTCAGCAATAAAGAAAGAAAAATATTAGGTCGAGTGAGACTAACTGGCCCGGATCATTTGCCCCAAAAATTAACAGCGCTCCCCCAAAAGATGAATGTTTCCGCACAAAATTGGCATCAGCAACGCTTTACTGCTCCGCTAAAAGGCGAGTGGATACAACCGGATATCAACCTTGTTATCACTGTTAATGGCAAACCCATTATCACCGAAGAAACCAACCAATATGGTCTATTTTCACCTAATGTTACCCTTGATAGCCATCTAATTGTTCAGGTTGATAATCACAGTTTATATCAACAAGGTCATGGCATTTATCCCTACTCTCCTTTAAGCTGGGGGCAGGAAGCAGCGACAATTTTGCCTATTGGGCAGCTGACAGTGCATAGCCTTCCTGCTACAGTGAGTCACCCAAGCTTAACGCCACTTAGGACTAACACCAATAGCAACACCATTCCGTTTATTCATCCTCATTATGATAACCCTGAAGAGATTGACTATCACCCCAGTGCACAAATCTTTTGGGCTTATAATAAGAGCCATAAATACCAAACTGCTAACAATGCTGATTCTGATTATCAATATACTGCGATTGAAACCCTACCTTCAAATGTTGGCACTGCGCTATTAGGGCTTGGGTCGCCCAACAACGGTGGCGGAGTTCATGAACCTAACGTGATGTTTCATGAGATTTTTGGTCACGGTCTTGGCTTGCCTCATACCAATAAACTAGGTGATGATGATAAGTTAGTATACCCTTACGACCCTCACAGCCATGGCAAAAACCCAGCTTATAACCAATCTAGGCAATATTATGTCACTTATCACGATCTCCATAGTCACTTAAAACAGGCTATGCCGACCATGTTTTCTAGTTTTGTGCCTTTTAGGAGCGGTGCTTATGATGCATTTTTGCCTCATCCTGATGTCTACAACCAAAAAATTCACCAATTTTTAAGCAAAAGAATACGCTGGCAAAGCAATAAAACTAAAGGGGAGGATACTGAAGATGGCGGGTTTGCAGGAGACGGCTTTTATCAACGCTGGGATCAAATTAACAAACAATGGGTCACACTAACTCAACAGAATTACTCAAAATATTATCACCTAACGCAAATTGAGCAATTCCCTCATCAACGTGATGTAGCGATTTATTGGATACAGCATCAGTTTACTAAAATGGCAGATAATACCCCACACCCTTATAGCACCATCACGGTTGACCGTACCATAGGAAGCTTGCCGGCCGATTACCATAACCTAAAAACAGGGGTTGGCCGTCCATTTGATATTAATGGTGACTATGCATTAACCGTCACTTATGCAACTCCGAATGGGTTATCGACCGAAGTATTGCAAATCCGACGTACAGAGAGCTTCAATATTGCAGATAAAGGCGAATTGGTTCAGTTTACTGTACATGAATTGAACTACAAAAAAGAGCTTGGGCAGTTGATCTCCCACTATAACAACCCGGATTCATTAGCTTGCCGTGTATTAACAAACAGTGATGGCTATTTATTACCCAACCAGCTGATTCTCGATAATTATTGGCAAGGTGCCCCTATTTACTGGGCAGCAACAGAAGAAGGCTTAATTGATTTTTCGACAGGTAAAGTCAATCTCGACAAAATCACCTCAAAAAGTGCACTTTGCGCCAAGTGGGTTGAAAAAGGCCGGTTACATCAACAATATTTTTCATTATCTGACCCATTTGGCCAAGATTCGCAGGTTGATACCTCTTTGAACTTTATTGCGCTCAATCACCTTGATACTCACGCAAGGCATTACTCAGCAATACCCGATGTGATCTACTACACAGTCGAGCAACCTTTAGTTGCTGATGTAAACTTCGAACAAACGGTGGATATTACTCACCTAAACTTGCCTGATGGCCAGTACTCTTTTTGGGTCACACTAAGGACAAGTGATGACCAAAAACAAATTCAAGAAAGCATACCAATAGAGGAATGGTATTTTTCAGTACAACAAAATCAATTAACAATAAAAGGCACGATAGACAGCACCCCTGAGTTAAAACTGGATGGAATACTCATTCATATTGATCAACACTTGCAGGACAACACGGCACCGAAGTTGATTTGGCTCCAACAAAACACTCAAAATCCAACAGGGCAATTAGCAGAAAATACAAAATTTCTAGATGCCAACCAACCGGTAATATTTAATTCTGGAATCATTTTACCGGAACTTATATCATCAATGCCAGAAGAGGAACCTAGCTCCTTGTATTCATCGGTGCTATCAATTCCGCCACAAAAGCAAGCTGATATACTGCTAAGCGCGTAATTTGATGGTCAGGCTGTCTTTTGCAGCCTGACCATATACTATTAAACCATGCGTTCTGAGTGATTCATACGTTTTGCTAAAGGCAACCAGCACAACAATACAAGCATCGACATTAAAAACATCAACAATCCTAAACTAAACTGCCCGTTCTGTGGTAACAAGGCGGAAACCCAAGTCGCAACACCTGAACCGACATTTTGTAAGCCGCCAACAAGTGCTCCTGCAGCACCTGCCAAATAAGGGAAAGGCTCCATAGCCCCTGTCGTTGCTAAGGGAAATAACATACCAGCGCCAAAGAAAAATACCGCTGCTGGGACTAACAATGTCCATGTATTCATAATCCCAAACCAGCCTGGCACCCACATCATAAAGCCAGCCAATAAACAAATAAGCACTGAGTGCCACATCAAATTATAAAACGTTTTTCCCTCTCGCCCTGCATACCAAGCGCCAAAGAAAGCGGCAGGAATCGGCAATATAAATAAAATACTCACGGTGATACTGCTTAGCCCTAATACACCACCCATCAATACACCACTGCTGGCTTCAAATACCGCTATCCCAGCTAACGCACCAACTAGCATGGCAAGGTAAGAGAGAAATGAACCACTTGAAAGTAATTCACGATATGAGGCCAACATTCTGTGCTTTTCTGGGGAAACCGGCCGCGTTTCTGGTAGCCAACGATACATACTCAATAATACTGAGGCTCCTAAGATAAATAGGAAAATATAGCAAGCATGCCAGCCCCAAAAGTGCGCTAATATTCCGCCAAACATGGGAGCCAATAATGGGCTGACTAACACCCCCATATTTAATAGGCTATTTGCATAACGCAGCGCTGTGCCTTTATATAAGTCACGAGGCATTGTTCTTGCCATTACACCGGCAACACCAGTTCCTAGCCCTTGTAACCCACTTGCCACTGTAAGTATATTTAGCGTTGGCGCGAAAATTGCCACAACCGTTGAAAATAAGAAAATCGTTAAACCGGTTAAAATAACAGGTCGGCGACCAATTCGGTCAGATAGCGGCCCATAAACTAACTGCGAAAAACCATAAGAAAATAAATAAGCCGCCATTACTTGTTGAACAGCACCAGAGGGCTCATTAAAATAAGCGGCAATTTCAGCAATGACAGGAACATAAATAGTTTGTGTCATTTGGCCGACTGCTGCCAATGCAATTAGCATTAATAGCAAATTAAAATGTTCCAGTTTTCTCATTTTTCTCTCAAATACATCCAATAATTCAAATGCACGCTATTTCGGACACAAAATAACGCCGCATTATTTCATTGTAATAACGCAAAATTATTTAGGTGCTTAATTATCAATATAAAAATACTGCTCTACGCTTTTATGCCATTTTTAATAAATAGCAAATAATGCGTTTTGCTTGAGTGTGACTAAGATAACAAAAGCAGCCATCTTTTCGTAGTAGTGCGACATTTTATATTTTTCAACAATGGCAGTAATATTCGCCAGCATTGTCAACATAACTGTACATTGAACTTTAAAATAGACCAATATTAAGAATAAAACACTGGAACACATTATCGATAAGCATAAATAATGAACTGTTTTAGTATTAAATCCTAGTGAACCATGCTTTGGCTCATTCACATCAAAAATGAGTTATTTTTCAGATGGTCGATTTTAAAATATGAAGAGGTGGGATCTATGGCAAATTGGGTAACAGGAACAGTGATTGAAGCCAAATTTTGGACTGATTCATTATTCAGCTTAGTCATTGAGGCGCCAATTAAACCCTTTACCGCCGGACAATACGCCAAACTGGCACTCGAAATCGAAGGCGAACGTATTCAGCGAGCTTATTCTTACGTCAACGCACCTAGTGATAACCGACTTGAATTTTATTTTGTCATCGTCCCCGAAGGGAAACTTAGCCCAAAATTAGCACAATTAAAACCCGATGATACGTTACAGATCACGGATGAAGCAGCGGGTTTCTTCGTTTTAGACGAAATACCCGAATGTAAAAATTTATGGATGTTATCAACAGGTACCGCCATTGGGCCTTTTTTGTCTATTTTACAGGAAGGCAAAGACCTTGAGCGCTTCGAGAACATTGTTTTACTCCACGCTGTCCGTTATGAGAAAGATTTAAGTTATTTGCCCTTAATGAAAAAGTTGGAACAACAATATCAAGGGAAATTAAAAATTGTCACCGTGGTGAGCCGCGAACAATGTACAGGTTCATTATATGGCCGTGTTCCAGCCTTAATTGAAAATCATGCACTCGAAGACGCTGTTGGCCTAGCCCTTTCGCCTGACACCTGCCACGTTATGCTATGCGGTAACCCTGAAATGGTCAGGGACACTCGCGATACACTAAAAAATAACCGTAACATGGTTAAACATTTACGCCGCAAACCTGGCCATATTTCGAGTGAGCAATACTGGTAATTTAGCATGCTACCCTGAAATATTTTCAGGGTAGCATTCATGTTATATGGTAGTCGGACTACATGGCATTGACGCTATAAATAATCCACCGTTTCTGTTTCTTCACCGTAGTGATTAACACCATCCATCCCCACAAAAGCTCCACAATCAAGTACCATTATTATAGTAATTAATAATGGTAAAAAGCGCCCTATCCCCCATTGCCATACAGGTTCAAATTGGCTGACGTCGATTGAAAAAAGAGCAAATGCCAATAAAATCAGCGCAAACCACCCACCCGATTTTCCACGGTCATGTAAACGCTTCACAAAGATAGCGGCCAAAGGGTAAAGTAGTAAAATAAATAACGATATAGCAAGTGTTTCAGAGAATAGCAGTGCATTTTGTAACAGGGCAATTACCGTCATTAAAATAAAAATGACTGCAATACCTACCCAAAATGGCCGGCGACCGATACGGCCTTTGAAGGAAAAAGCCCATTGTTGTAATGTCATTACCTATAATCCTGATACAATGTGGAAAACTAAAAATGAGTGGCTCAAAAATGACCCAAACTTTATTTCGTTCTGTATACGCCATCATAACCATTTTTGTACTTAGTGTGCCACAACTGGCTTTTGCTCAAAAAGTCCCAACGCTGCCAGATACTGACTTTGAGGTCTCCTATTTGGCCCCTGATGCGCCTTCTTTTAACCTCACTATTCCTGAATTACGTAACCAATTCAATCAAGCATACAAAGACTTATATCTTCATGAATATAAAGTAATTGCTAGCCAAGATATCGCAGCTCCCTATATTCGAGCAGCTTCTCGAATTAACCAACAAATTTATTCCTCTGCGGTGTTAGAACGCGGAAGTGAAAAAATTAAAAGTTTACAGATCACATTACTACCGTCTGATAACCCACAAGAAAACCAAAAAAATCGACAATTAATGGAAAGTTATACCATGGCAATGGTCCGTATATTTGCCCCTGAAGTTTCACTGGATAAAGCCCCTGAGCTTACGGAAGCCTTAAATAAATTTATTGCCAATAATAGTGCAACTCACGCGGAAGAAGCTCGATTAGGCGCTTTAAGATATATTTTAGTAAAAAGTGACAATAATGTGCTTACTTTTGCTGTTGAACCGATTAAGCTAGAACAACAAACACCCTAAACTGACTGTGATCACGCTCTAAGAACAAGCATGATGAAAAGCAAAGCTATTATTATCCATTGTTCTTATAATGCAGAAGGTGAATGGCGACAACATTGTCACGTTACGCGTGTAACATAAGCGTGTGATGAATAACTTATTGATTAATCATTCAAACTCTCTGGTTGGAGGAAATAACATGCGACATCCATTGGTAATGGGTAACTGGAAACTAAACGGCAGCACACAGATGGTCAATGACCTCGTCGCTGGCTTGCGTAATGAACTCAGCAGCGTTGATGGCTGTGATGTGGCTATTGCACCACCTGCGATTTATTTGACTCAAGCTAAACATGCGTTAGCAGGCAGTCGCATTGCATTAGGTGCACAAAACGTTGACGTTAACCTATCAGGTGCATTTACAGGTGAAACCTCTGCTGAAATGTTAAAAGATGTTGGCGCCAAATACATCATTATCGGCCACTCAGAGCGCCGTACTTATCACAACGAAAGTGATGAATTTGTCGCTAAGAAATTTGCTGTCTTAAAAGAACAAGGTCTGATCCCAGTACTGTGTATTGGTGAAACTGAAGCTGAAAATGAAGCGGGTAAAACCGAAGAAGTCTGCGCTCGTCAAATCGATGCCGTATTGAATTCTTTAGGTGCAGAAGCTTTCCAAGGTGCCGTTATCGCTTATGAGCCAATCTGGGCTATCGGTACAGGTAAATCAGCAACACCAGCACAAGCACAAGCAATCCATAAATTTATTCGTACTCATATTGCGAAAAAAGATGCAGCCATTGCTGAACAAGTTATCATCCAATACGGCGGCTCTGTTAATGCCAGCAACGCAGCTGAGCTATTTACCCAGCCAGATATCGATGGTGCCTTAGTGGGTGGTGCTTCTCTGAAAGCTGACGCTTTTGCTGTTATTGTTAAAGCGGCTGCTGAAGCGAAAAAATCTAAATAAGGTTATTTTAATACCTTGAGATTAACCGCCAAATATTGGCGGTTTTTTATTTTAATTAATTCCAACATGAATAAAAGCATCACATCAATATTTTTATTATTCTCATAATTACCAACCATATAATACAATTACCACTTAGTTTTAAATTTAATTAATATTTATTAATTAAATTTAAAACTAACAAATAAACATATGATTAAAAATCTTAAATAAAGTTATAAATAAAAATACACCTTTATACCGACAATAATAAAACTCCCAAAAATAACAACAAGATGCAACTTATTAGATTTTTAATTTATATATACCATTCATCATCTATTAAATAATAACGGTAGACAATCTATAAAAGTTAATACACATTTATCTCTCTAATCGCTCAACTAGATAATTAACACTAATAAAACTCACCCTGAAGGATAAATATGAAATATATAGTTGGTTTAATCTATAGCATCATAATTATATTCCCTACAATTTGTTTCTCTGAATTAAATAATGACTCTTGGCGAGTTAATACCAATATCTATTTGGAAATAGAAGAATATCAAGGACAACGGGATTCATTTAATAATAAAGTCTACGATAAAATCAGCACCGTTGGGCAACTAAAGCTTTTCAACCCGCAATCTGCCTGGCGCTTTGCTCTTGAACACCGCGAATCTTTAAGGAATCATGGCCGTAACTTCACGACTTCACGGGATTCTTACATTAGAAATCGCACG
This sequence comes from Providencia sp. CIM-Carb-044, assembly GCF_033901115.1. NCBI lineage: Bacteria > Pseudomonadati > Pseudomonadota > Gammaproteobacteria > Enterobacterales > Morganellaceae > Providencia > Providencia sp. CIM-Carb-044. The sequence goes on along the minus strand of NZ_JAXADV010000014.1, from coordinate 38,671 downwards.
CAAATTGATGCTATCAAGAAAATGATTAACACCCCAACATCAGACTTAGAGCTTGGTTTTCGTTACAGAAAAGAGTCAAACGATGTCGAACCCAACACCAAAGCACGTTCTTCGAATCGTTTATATGGCTTAACTCCTGCCGGCGAGTACCGTTTCAATGATAATTGGTCTTTTAACTTTTGGCTCTCTTATTTTTATTACAGTAATTATTTCAATGACAGCAGCCATGAAGCAGAAACCGAATATGGTGTGACCTATAAATATTCAGATGCATTAAAAGCAAAATTCACTGTTTATATTGATAACCAATGGGATAAACATTTCAGCACCCGCTTTTTACAATCACAAGTTCGTGCGTACCTACCCATTACCATTAAACCCAACTGGAAAATCACCCCCTATGCACGTTATTTCTTACAAGAAAATACCTATGATAAAAATAATTATTTAACACAGGAAATTAAAAATGGCTTCCGCATTGGCTCTCTCGTGGAATACCAAGTCACCCCATCACTGACTTTATGGAGTGAGTTTGCCTATGAGCCTTCAACATGGAAATCACCTAAAAAGAATGGAATTACGTCAGGATATGATAATAAACAAACGCTATACCTAAGTAAAATTGGCGTAAAATACCAATGGTAACCTTTGGTTTGTAACTAACTTATTTCTCTTAAAAAAATAAGCCATGTGAAATATCATATGGCTTATATATTTTAAATTAGAAAACTACTTAAATATAAGAATAAAATATATTAAAAAGCAAATAATTAGTGAAAACATTAATTTTTTACGCTCTACCGTCGATTTAAATACCATTTAATTATAATTTATACTTACGTCACATAACAAAATAATATCAAGTTGAAATTATTCTAGGTTAAAATTAATTATTCTTGATAATTTGCTATTTAATATCAATGAGATAAATAAAGACCCCTTCTCTATCTATTTGTACGCTATTCCTCTTACTCTGAAAGAGAGAATACTATCAACTGTGAGCACTCTCACATCATAAATATATCCAGCCACTTATTATTTTTTGAAAAATAACTTAGGGAAAATGAAAAATGAAGAAATTCACTTTACTTAGTGCTTGTATTTTCAGTGCATTTTCAATGGCTAACCCAATAACACAAGCCCAATTGAATGAATTATGGCAAGACAAACAAAAGTCTGCACAAGAAATAGTAAATAATATGTCCGAGGCTGAGAAAATTGGTCAGCTCTTCATGTTAGATTTCAGATATTGGAATAAAGACAGCCATGGAGAACCCGCTCCTTTTCTCGTTATGAATGATGAAGTTTCTAAGGTTATCAATCAGTACCATCTCGGTTCGGTGATCCTATTTAGAGAAAATCTGATTGATACACCACAAACTGTGGAGTTAATTAATAAACTTCAATCTTCCCGCAGTAACCTTCCACTATTTATTGGTACCGACCAAGAAGGGGGTTATGTCACCCGCTTACGCGTAGGCACCGAAATGCCCGGAAATATGGCATTAGGCGCAACACGTAACCCAGCCCTCGCAGAGCTAACAGGGATGATCCACGGCTATGAGCTATCCAGTCTTGGTTTTAATATCAATTTTGGCCCAGTTGTTGATGTTAATAACAACCAAAATAACCCAGTGATTGGGGTACGCTCATACTCAGATGATAAAAATTTAGTTGGCACTCTGGCCACCAGCTATATTCAAGGCATTCATAAATATAATTTATTGACGTCACTTAAACATTTCCCGGGTCATGGAAATGTCTCTGCTGACTCCCATGTTGATTTACCCGTTGTTAATTCCGACGCGAAAACATGGCGAGACACTGAACTCGTCCCATTCAAATACGCGTTATCTCATGGTGCTGATGCCGTCATGACCGCACATATCATTGTACCAGCACTGGATGACGATAAGATCACCACACTTGCAGGTAAACAAGTTGGCACCCCAGCGACGCTTTCCAAACCTATTTTGCATGGTATTTTACGCGATGAGCTCAACTATGACGGCTTGATAGTGACAGATGCCATGGACATGGGGGCTATTGCTGACAACTTCGATATTAATTGGGCGGTAGAAACCTCGTTACTCGCTGGCTCAGATATTATTCTTATGCCAATTAAAATGTGGGACTCCCAAGCGGTTTCTCGTTTAGATAACATGTACCGCTATTTAGAAACACAAGCAGAGAAAAACCCAGAACTGAAAAAACGTATTGATGAATCCGCAAAACGTGTAGTGCTGAAAAAGCTTCAGCAAGAAATTACAGCACAACCAATAGACTTAGTGAAGGCAGAACAAGTCGTCGCATCAAAAGGCCATAAAGATATTGAAAATATGGTTTCTGAGCAGGCTATCACATTAATTAAAAATGAGAATGTGCTGCCCTATCAATTAAAACCGCTGAATCGAATTTTCATTATTTCTGATGAAAAGCCACGCAATACCTTAATTCAAAAACAGTTAAATGATATCGCACAGGAAACGGGGGTTGCTATTATTACAGGCGAAAGTGTCGTTAAATTGAATGAAAATACGCTAACTCAAGATGAAGCAAAAAAACTGGTTCAAAACCAAGATTTGGTATTACTGACGACCTACAATTTAAAGGATACGCCAACGAATGCTCAGCTTATCATTGATGCTGCAAACCAACTTAAAACCCCTATTGTTGTTATCTCTTCACGTAACCCCTATGACATTGCATACCTAAACGATGTAAACGCAAATATTGCCATCTATGGTATTACCGGATTTGATATCACCAATAATAACCGCAATTCGTTAGAAACCAATATTCGCAGCGGTTTACGGACATTATTTGCTAACACTCACGGCCAGCCGCTAAACCCACCTCAAGGGTTGCTACCCGTTAATATTAAAAACTCACAAGGTAACAAAGTGCTGTTCCCTTATGGTCATGGTGAAACCTACTCCACAATCAATTAATTACACAACCTATTAATTATTAACAATGATTTAGCCTTTATACCCCACGGTATAAAGGCCAGACACTAACGCCTTGGACTAAGGCATAAAAAATAAAATATACATAAAAATTAAAGGGTTAAAATGAAAACTTCACTGAATGGTTTACTTTTTGTTACTCTCACAGGATTGACAACATCCGTTTTCGCAGCTGATCAGGTCAATAATGATTACTGGCGCGTTTCTTCCAACGTCTATATGGAACTCGAAAAATTTGAAGGACACCATAATACCAGCGGTCGTAAGGTCTACGACAAAACCACGATGGTTGGCCAGCTATTTTTAGCGAATCCTGAATCAAAATGGAGCTTTTTTCTGGAACATAAGGAATCATTAAGAAGCTACAACCACAATTTCTCAACATCCAAAGATTCTTTTATTCGTAATCGTACGCAAATTGGCGCTACTCGGAAAATGTATGCGAGCGATATTGGTCAGTTCAATTTGAATGTCACCTATCGTAAGGAATCAAATGACTCCGCACCGGGCACACAGGCACGGCCATCGAATACTATGTTTTGGTTAATGCCTAGCGGGACATACAATTTCAATGATAAGTGGGCATTTAACTTTTGGGATGCGGTTTACCATTACGATAATTTCCATGCCCCCAATAGTTATGAGTGGGAATCCGAACACGGACTTGTTTATAAGGTCAACGACTCTGCAACCGCCAAAGTCTATCTATACACCGATTGGACATGGGATAAAGACTTTAATAAGACATGGGAACAAAACCAAATTCGCGGTTATTTTCCTATCACGTTAAATCAGGACTGGAGCGTAATGCCTTATTTTCGTTATTATTTAAATGAACATAACTACGATAGTAACAAACGCACTACCCAGAAAGTTAAAGACGGCTACCGTGTCGGGACACAAGTTTTTTATAACTTAACACCAAAACTAACACTATGGGGCGGCTTCGCAGTTGAACCTAGTACTTGGGAAAACCCAAAAAATGCAGGTATCACCTCAGGTGGCAACAACCGCCAAACATTTTATCTTGGCCAGTTAGGTGTCAAATACCAGTGGCAATAAATTAACCTCATTCCTAGTCTGCCCCTCACAGGCTAGGAATAATACCCCATTTTAATCCTGTTTTTATTATACCCGCCCTTAACTATCATTACTCAAAATAGTTCGTGCTGTAGCTAGGCGGCAAGAAAAGCTAATCCCTAGAAGCATACACCAGTATGTGACTAGGGTTAGCGAACGTAGCCAACAACGCTACAGTGCGAAATATGAAGAGTATTAGCGTTGGATGATTTCGTCGAACACCCCCCCATTCGCAAAATGAGTTGCTTGTGCCGCTTGCCACCCTCCGAAACTTTCATCTACCGTCAGTAACTTAAGCTCAGGAAACTGCTGCTGATATTTTTTAGCCACTTCCACATTTCGTGGACGATAGTAGTTTTTCGCTGCAATTTCCTGCCCTTCAACTGAATAGAGGTGCTCTAGGTAAGCTTCGGCAACTGCCCTGCGGTCACGTTTATCGATAGTTTTATCAACAACAGCGACAGTTGGCTCAGCAAGAATCGAAATACTTGGCGTCACTATCTCAAACTGCCCACTTTCCCCTAACTCATTGATAGCGAGTAAAGCCTCATTCTCCCAAGCAATTAATACATCACCTATACCGCGTTCAACAAAACTATTGGTTGCGCCGCGAGCCCCCGAATCGAGTACTTCCACATTTTTATAGAGCTGTTTAACGAATTGTTTCGCTTTTTCAGGGTTTTGCTGATTTTTATCTAACGCATAGCCCCATGCTGCTAAGTAATTCCAACGTGCTCCGCCGGAGGTTTTCGGGTTTGGTGTCACCACGGAAACGTCTTTGCGGACTAAGTCGTCCCAATCTTTGATATTTTTCGGGTTATCTTTACGAACGAGAAAGACGATAGTCGATGTATAAGGAGCTGAATTATCGGGGAGCTTTTTTATCCAATTTTTATCTATACGGCCACTTTGTGCTATAGCATCAACATCATAGGCTAAAGCTAAGGTAACAACATCGGCTTCTAATCCATTCACCACTGATATGGCTTGCTTACCTGAGCCACCATGAGATTGCCGAACGGTAACGGTATCGCCCGTTTTCTTTTTCCAATAATCACTGAACTCCTGATTATATTGCTGATAAAACTCACGAGTCGGATCATAAGACACATTCAACAATTGAATATTTTTCGCCCAAGCCCCTGTTGCTAGCAGCAATAGCAATGCCGTCGTAAATTGTGATTTTGTTACCTGCCATGAACGTGTCATCCACATTTCCTCATTAAATTTATGATAAGAAGAGGCTGACAGATAGCATCAATTACGGGAAATAATTAAAAAGAAAAACTTATAAGAATGAGGAATATGTGAACAAAGAATAAAAGATAAAGACTTACAAATAACCCTCTTTTAAAACGTATCGTTTATTCCACATTAGGAAAAAGCCATGTAACACTCAAAAGGGTTTAAGCGATATTAGCGTTCGCAAAAGTCAGCTGGCCATTTTTATTATGGCCAGCCTTCTGAAAAAGTATATTTGGTAAATAGAGTATTTGATCTGCAACCTAGAATAGGATAAAAACGTTTAAATCTATTTCCTTATTTACAAGAGTACCCTATTATCAATGTTTCCTTAGGTAACAAATAGAAGGAAACACAACCTTGACATTATCATGTCATTTTATTTTCCTGCGGCAATGCTGATTTTGGTAAACCAAAGATTTTGTCAAAAGCCAAATTAAAAAAGAAAGTATAAATTGGGATAAAAATAATTAAGGCAAAATCGAATATTAATGCTTGTAAAAGACTAATTGACAGCCACCATGCAATTAAAGGAATTAAGAAAGCAACTAGTGTTATTTGAAAAAGTATAGCGTGAACAAAACGGCGTCTAAATGTTCTAATACGTGATTTTTGTTTCGATTCCCAATATTCAAATGCGGTATTGAAAATAAAATTCCAACTAACGGCAATAGTAGTTATTACTAAGGCTAATGGCCCTGTAGTTCCTGCTGAATTACCAGAAAGAAAAGCCAGTGCCAATGCGGAAATAAACCAACCAATAACTTCATAAATCGTTATAAATACAATTCTACGTTTTATTCCCTGCATTTCTCCACCTCCAATATATTATTACCAATAAAATGACAGAGTAAATATTCGTCAATATTAATAAAATTCAGCCACTTAAGTTTTTATCGCAGGAGACAATTTCATCTACTAGAAAGCGGCAAATGATATAACATTAAGTAGTAAAACATCTGATTATACGAAAAACCGTGTTAAATATTCTCGTATTAAGCTGGCGACTTTATATAAAACTTTATCAATTATTAGATTTAAATATTTTTATTAAAAAATTAATTTTCCTTAATTATCCATTGTGCTTTTTTAACATCAACAGGTTCAGGAATTAGACGTGCTTTTACAAAAATATCTGCAATTTTTTGTTGCTTCGCAAACGAATCATCACTCATATGAATAAACCCATAATTTGCGCGTTGTAATGCTTTTAACCATATATCTTTGCTTAGCCCTGTTGATACTGATAAGACTTCTGAGGTTTCTTGAGGATGTGTATTAACCCATTCACTTTGTTGTATTAGTTGCTCAATAATTACTTCAACATATTTAATTTTTTTTTCAGCAAAGTTACGGCTAGCAAGGAAAAAGGTGTAATGAGGAACTAAATTTTCACCATTAACGATTTGACGGACTGACAAGTTAGTTTCAACTTCAGCTAAAAAAGGATCCCAAATCGCCCATGCATCAGTTGCCCCTTTCTCAAAGGCTGCTCTCGCATCTGATGGTTGTAAATAAACTGGGATAATATCACTGTAATTAAGCCCCGCATGTTGCAATGCGGCCAAAAGTAAATAATTCACATCAGAACCTTTATTTAATGCGATCCGTTTTCCCTTTAAATCATTGATAGACTTAATTGATGAATTTTCAGGAACAATAATTGCCTCTGATTTGGGATTAGCCGGTGAATGACCTAAATAGACAAAATCAGCTTGTGCTGCTTGAGCAAAAATAGGTGGTGCATCTCCCGTCGCGGCTAAATCAATACTTCCTAGATTTAACCCTTCTAACATTTGCGGTCCTGCGGGAAATTCAATCCAATTAATATTAACATCATATTTTTTAAATTCGTTTTCTAACGAACCTCGATATTTTAATATTGCAAAAATATTGGATTTTTGATACCCAATATTAATTTTTTTCGCTTCTGCAAAAATAAAGTTGGGGTAGATGAAAATCAGTAATAATGAAGCAAATAGTATTAACTTTTTCATAGTAAGACTCCTGATAGGATTAATTACCTCAAATAGTTTTCACTCACTTATTTTGGCCTTGAATCATTAGCAATTGTTTCACCAAATGGCCCAGTATTAATACATGAACTAGAGAAAGAGAACTCTTTTAGTCCTTGTAATAACGGCATTACTAACTCTGCAAACCGGTGTGCTTCCTCTAAATGCGGATAACCTGAAAAAATAAACTTACTAATACCCACGGCTTGATATCCCCTAATTCGTTCTGCAACTTGCTCAGGTGAACCAACTAAAGCCGTTCCGGCTCCGCCTCGAACTAAACCAATACCGGCCCATAAATTAGGTGCAATAAATAAGCTATCTTTAGAGCCATTATGGAGTGCTTGCATACGCTTCTGCCCCATTGAATCCATACGCGAAAAAATAGATTGAGCTTGAGCAATCACTTCATCATCAAGATGTGAAATCAGCTTATTCGCCGCATCAATAGCCTCTTGCTCTGTTTCTCGCACTATCACATGTAAGCGAATTCCAAACTCCAATTGGTTACCCTTTTCATCTGCTAGTTTCCGCACAGCTGTAATTTTTTCAGTTACATCAGCAATTGGTTCGCCCCATGACAAATATGTATTAATATGTTCTGCTGCAACCGCTAACGCAGCTGGCGATGAGCCACCAAAATACAATGGAGGACCTAATGGTTGTACTGGTGGAAATAGCAATCCTGCATTTTCAACATTTATATGTTCTCCTTGATAATTAACTTGCTGCTCTCCACGGATCAACCGTTTATAAACTTCAAGGAATTCCTTTGTCACTTTATATCGCTCTTCATGATTTAAAAAAATCCCATCACCTCTATTTTCTATCGGATCACCTCCTGTAACCACATTTACCAATAATCGTCCATCTGATAGTCTATCCAAAGTAGAGGACATGCGAGCAGCTAGTGAAGGGGGTTGAAGACCTGGTCTAACCGCCACTAAAAAACGTAATTGTTTGGTCACTGAAACCAATGCTGCAGCAATTAACCACGAATCTTCGCAGCTTTTACCTGTTGGGATCAGCACACCATGGAAACCTAAACTATCCACTGCGATAGCAATTTGCTGCAAATAAGGTAATGTCACGGGACGAGCACCTTTCTGAGTGCCTAAATAGCGCCCGTCTCCATGCGTCGGTAAAAACCAAAATATCTGTAGTTCTTGCTGTGCTGTCATGTTTAATCCCTATTCAATTGATAACAATCAGAAATTATTTTTAATACCTCTAAAACTCTGTAAGTGCACTCAATACCTTCGATTCAAGTTCAATCAACCTAGAGTTAGTCAGTGTTCTGGGATAATCTTCATTTACTTGTAAATCAAAATACAGCCCGCCATCCTTTAACATCAATACTCGTTCAGAGGTAAACACAGCTTCATGCACATCGTGTGTTACAAGCACAACGGTAAATTTGTATTCTTGCCATAGCTTAATGATCAACTGCTGCATTTCTATTCGAGTTAATGCATCAAGTGCACCTAAAGGCTCGTCAAGTAATAGTAAACGAGGACGATGAATAAGTGCTCTTGCTAATGCGACACGCTGTTTCTGTCCACCAGATAATGTTGCAGGCCATTCATTAGCTTTATCAAGCAGTCCAACGGCATCTAGCGCTTCAAGTGCCTCATTACGCCATTTTCCTTTAAGTCCAAGCTCTACATTCTCGATAACTTTTTTCCATGGTAGTAATCGCGGCTCTTGGAACATCATGCGTGTATTATTATAAAAATGAGCTAGTGATAGTGTTTCGCTCGTGATTTCCCCTGACGAGGGAAAATCTAAATTAGCTATTAGGCGTAATAAGGAACTCTTACCACAGCCACTGTGCCCAACAATGGCGACAAATTGCCCTGCAGGAATTGTAAAGCTAAGGGATTTAAGTACTTCATGAGCACCAAACTGTTGAGTAATCTGGTTAACATTAACTGTAATGCCTTCATTTCTAATAGGTTGATTTATCATCATGCTGGAACCTTTTTTTTCTGCCAAGTAGGATGCCAACGCAAAAGTACAACTTCTAATAAATAGGTCGACCAATCTGCTATTTTACCCAGTAAGGCATAAACAATGATGGTAAATACTACAATGTCAGTTCTGAGGAACTCGCGCGCATTCATTGCTAAATATCCGATCCCTGCATTTGCAGAAATGGTTTCAGCAACAATCAATGTTAGCCACATCAGCCCAAGAGAAAAACGGATACCAACCAATATTGATGGCAGTGCCCCTGGAAAAATAACGTGATGGAATAGTTGATATCCATTTAGTCCATAGCTTTTTGCCATCTCAATCAAACCGCGGTCAATATGTCTAATGCCATGTAATGTATTTAAATAAATAGGGAAAAAAGTACCTAATGAGACGAGAAATATTTTAGCTTTCTCATCAATACCAAACCATAAAATAACTAAAGGGATAAGTGCCAAATGTGGTATATTGCGGATCATTTGTATCGAACTATCTAATAAAGTTTCACCTAATCGGGATAGCCCTGTAATTAGTCCTAAAATAAGCCCTATCGAGCCGCCAATAATAAAACCGATAGAGGCACGTAATGTGCTGACAACCATATTTTCCCATAACTCACCACTTTTTATTAACCTCCACCCCGCATTCATTACTTGAAGTGGTTCTGGTAATATACGGTTTGATACCCAGCCTGAATTTACGGAAAATTGCCAAATCATCAGTAAAGCTAAAGGCACTAGCCAACTCAAAAATAAATTACGTTGATAGCTCATTTTTATTCCCCCAATCCAACAATCGAGTATAGTTCAGCTTGTAATATATAATTCCTAGTTTTATTTAGTGAGCGATAAAAAAACGTAAAGTATTATTTACTCTACCAATAATCTCATCATTAAAAATATATTTCTGAGATTGCTCAGAATACTTTGAATGTTTATTACTAATATAAATTCCAATCATAATTTCTTCAGCTTTTAATGCCATCAATAAGGGTTTAAAAGCATAATCCAAGGCTAATTGATGACATTCACTGCCTCCAGACATAATTGGCAATACTCTTTTATTAGCAAATGAACCTTGTGGTAATAAGTCAATTAATGACTTTAACACACCGCTATACGATGATTGGTAAACGGGGGAAGCTATAATAACACCATCTGCTCTATTAACTTTTTTAATAAACAATTCTATTTGAGAATGTTGATATTCTGCTTTTAATAACACACTTGAATCAAATTCATTCACACTAACCCGTTCAATCAATACATTATATTCACCAAGCCATTGCTGAATATAATCAAGTAAGGCAGATGAAAGTGATTTCGAATTTGGACTTCCTGAAATAATAAGAATATTCATATTAACCTCTCTATTGATAACTGACTCTTAATATTTATCGAATTAGCCTATGAGAAAGAAATAATTTTTTGTTCTTAGTAATACTATAATCGATATAAAAGAATTGCTTTTTAATTATTATCGGATTTAAAATTTTGAACAGGATGCAAAAAATCAAAAAAATACCAAAACTACTTGCTTTAAAATTAGAATTCGCAGAATTATTGAATTTCATATTAGCCTAATTAGTAATTAAAAGTAACTGGCCAGAGTTACAGGATTGAATGAATAGTTACTGATGCATTTGATTTTTAATCATTTTATGTTATTACGATTTAATTAAGTGGAAAATCACATTACTGTAATAGACACATTTATCAATGCTGAATATTTTAGCTGTCACTCAGTAGTGGAAAATTTTAATACTCGCTTGATAAATTCATAGGCGGCATCGTAATTACCTTTTAGTATGAAACACCCTGAAAAACTGACTTATTTGTTATTTGTAACAAATGCAAGGAGAGTGTATAGATTACGGATTATAACTATAGATTGTAATCCGTTGACACTAGATTTTTATTCGAGCTTCCTGAACATTTAACTAATTACCCAAATCGGAAAAAAAAATTCCAATTTATGTGTTTATTTTTGAACGTCACTCAATAAACATTAGCATTAATTTAATATTATAAAACTTGGAGGTGAGTATTTATGAAAAAACAAGAACGACAAAAAGCTATTCGAATTAAGTTGATAACTGATAAAAAAGCTTATGTTAGCGAATTAGCTAAAGAATTATCGGTAACTACTCGAACTATTCGTAATGACTTAAATGAGCTATGCCAAAGTACACTATTCTCATTGTTTCATGGTGGCGTACAATTAAAAAACACACCAGATGACGAATCCTTATTTGAACAATCGTTTACAGAAACGATATTAAACGGCTTTAAAAGCGGCAAGGATATTGCACCAAATTCAAATCGAACTACACAAAACAGCTATATTAATGAAAGTGTTTACATCCTAGGTTCGTTTAATGTTGATATTGTCTCTGAAATAACAGCACTACCCCAGATTGGTCAAACCATACGGGCTTCTGCAACACATTTTTATGCCGGAGGAAAGGGGACAAACCAAGCTATCGCTGCGGCTAAAATTAATAATAACGTTCACTTAACGGTTAAATTAGGCTCAGATGAGTTTTCAAAAAAAGCCAAGAGGTATTTAACAAAGACTGAGATTTCATCATTTTCTTTTCTTATAAATGAAATGTCACCAACTGGAATAGCAATCGTATGGGTTTCTGATGCTACTGGTGACAATATGATCAGTGTCACTCTTGGTGCCAACGAAACATTTACCGAAGAGGACATTTTATTAGATATTGATATCATTCGTAATTGCAGAGTATTTTTGACTCAGCTAGAAAACAATTTCCCTATAACTCGTTATGCAATAATGCAGGCAAAACTTGGGAAAGCTATTGTTGTATTGAACCCAGCCCCTTATGTTCCAGAAATCAAAGAAATATTGCATTTAATAGATATTATTACACCAAATAAAATTGAAGCCGAAGCATTATCTGGAGTAGTTATTGACGATATTAATGCGGCAAAAAACGCAGCCAAAAGCATTCATATTCAAGGTGCAAAATCCGTCATTATCACGTTAGGTAATCAAGGTTGCCTAATCTTTGATGGCAAAGTTTATACCCATATTCCTGCCTATAAATCAGCTGTTGTCGATACCAGTGGAGCTGCCGATGCTTTTACTGGAGCACTAGCTGCATACATTGCTAACGGTAAAGAGCTCGTCAATGCAGCGCAGTATGCTTCTGCGTTTGCATCGTTGAAAGTTGAACGTAAAGGCGCATCAAACATGCCCAGTAACTCGCTCGTTTATCACCGTAAGCAGCAATTGTTTAGAGAATTATTCAGTCCCCTAAGCCTATAGGAATAACCAAATGAAAAATAAAATGTTTTATCGCATTATCGGTGCAACTGTCGGAATAGCACTTTCCTCCTTCTTCATCATACCTGCATTTGCCGCCGATACGCAGACGCATAAACCAAAAATTGCCCTAGTCATGAAATCATTGGCAAACGAGTTTTTTCTGACAATGGAGACAGGAGCAAAAGATTATCAGAAAAAAAATATAGATAAGTTTGATTTGATATCTAATGGAATAAAGAACGAAACGGATACGGCAAATCAAATCCAGATTGTAGAGCAAATGATTGTATCTAAAGTGGATGCTATCATCATTGCACCATCTGATTCTAAAGCAATCCTACCTGTAGTTAAGAAAGCAATTGATGCAGGAATAATCGTTATTAATATTGATAATAAATTTGATGAAGGTGTACTCAAAGATAAAAATCTAAATATTCCTTTTGTTGGTCCTGATAATCAAAAAGGAGCTAAAGATATTGGTGATTATTTAGTAAAGCACCTTAAACAAGGTGATCAAGTAGGTATTATTGAAGGCATTCCAACCTCCCGTAACTCTCAACAACGCACTCAGGGATTCCAGCAAGCAATGGCTGAGGGCGGAATGAAAGTGGTTTCTATTCAATCCGGTCAATGGGAAATAAACAACGCTAATGTGGTAGCCGCTGCAATGCTGAGTGAATATCCCGATATCAAAGCACTGTTAGCAAATAACGATAACATGGCATTAGGTGCAGTTTCTGCAATTCGTTCAGCTGGAAAAAAAGGACAGGTTCTGGTGGTAGGTTATGACAATATCGAAGCAATTAAGCCGATGTTGAATGATGGCCGAGTATTAGCAACAGCAGATCAATTCGCTTCCCAGCAAGCTGTATTTGGCATTGATGCCGCACTTGATGCGCTCAAAAATGGTGAAAAACAAAGTGATTTATCCAGCAATATTGAGACCCCAATAAAACTTATTATTAAACAATAGGTTAATCATGGTTCATTGCTTTGGTATTGCACCTTTCGGATATCAGAGCAGCTTACCCGATAAGGTCAGGATATGAAAAATAGGCAAGAGATCCTCGCAATACACGGAATAAGTAAAACCTATAGTGAACCTGTCTTAGTGGATGTGACACTAGCATTATATTCAGGAAAAGTATTGGCTCTGACTGGGGAAAATGGCGCCGGAAAAAGTACCTTAGCCAAAATAATTGGAGGACTAACCAGCGCAACCTCTGGACAAATTATTTATCAGGGAAAACCTTACACGCCTAACAGCAGGAAAGATGCTGAAAAATTGGGTATCCGCATGGTGATGCAGGAACTCAATTTACTGCCCACACTATCGGTAGCAGAAAATCTGTTTCTCGAACAGCTTCCTCACCGATTTGGTTGGATTGATCGGAAAAAGTTAAACGAAGTAGCTCAACCCGTGATGGCCATGGTTGGATTGCAATCGATCGATCCTAATACACTTGTTGGTAAATTAGGCATTGGCCATCAACAGATGATTGAAATCGCAAGAAACTTAATTGGCGAAAGCCGAGTTCTTATTCTTGATGAACCTACAGCAATGCTCAGTAACCGTGAAGTTGAATTACTGTTTAAACAGATAATGTTGTTTAAAGCCCGAGGTGTTTCATTGATTTATATCTCCCATCGATTAGATGAATTAGCGGTAATTGCTGATGATATTGCAGTACTACGGAATGGCCACCTAGTCTGTGTGGATGATATTAAACGCTATAACAGTGATCAGCTAGTTTCACTGATGGTCGGACGTGATTTAAAAAGTTCATTTAATTTAAATCAGCACCAGGTCGGTCATCCGATCTTGAAAGTGAAAAACTTTAAGCGTGGAAGAATTATTCAGGATACATCGTTCACGCTACACAGTGGTGAAATATTAGGTATTAGCGGTCTAGTAGGTTCTGGACGAACAGAACTTTTACGCGCTATTTTCGGTGCTGATAAAATCGACAGCGGCACATTACAGGTTGGTGATCCGTTAAAAACCGTAGTAATACGATCTCCTAAGGATGCAATTAAGCACGGTATCGCATTGGTTACAGAAGATCGTAAAGGCGAAGGCCTTTTATTACCACAATCTATAGCAGCAAATATCTCCTTGGGTAATAGCGATAAAACAAGCTTTCTATCAATCGTTAACTCACTTGATGAAACCAATTTAGCAAATAAATATATTAAAAACTTAGGCATCCGCGCGACAAATCCTTCGCAGCCTGTAAAGAGTTTATCAGGAGGTAATCAGCAAAAAGTATTAATTAGCCGATGGTTAGAAAGAGATTGTCAGATTATTTTATTTGATGAGCCCACTCGAGGTATAGATATTGGTGCAAAACAAGATATTTACCAGTTACTGAATGCGTTGACGGCTAAGGGAAAAGGCATTGTTGTCGTTTCCAGTGATTTACGCGAACTCATGCTCATTTGCGACCGTATTGCAGTAATTTCAGATGGCAAACTAGTGAATACCTTTTCACGTGGTGACTGGAGTCAGGAGCAAATTTTAGCAGCAGCATTTTCTGCATATCAGCATGTAGAAAATACTTCTAGCGAATAGCCGAGGATAAAAAATGAATAACAAATTATCGACTAAACAAGCGGCAACAACAAAAGAAACCCCTTATACATCATTGAAAGAGTTAAATAGCTACATCGGATTAATCGGCGCGTTATTGGCGATGATAGTGCTATTTTCATGCCTTAGCACACACTTTTTAAGCATGAATACCTTTAGTACTATTGCGAATCAAATCCCTGACCTAATTGTTATGTCTGTTGGGATGACATTCATATTAATTATTGCAGGTATAGATCTTTCCGTTGGATCGTTGTTGGCTCTTGCAGCAGCTGTGGTAAGCGTAACGTATTTAAATTTCCAATGGCCCCCATGGCTAGCAGCTCTTTCTGGTGTAATGCTCGCAACACTAGTTGGATCACTAACGGGCTTCATTACGGTTGCTTGGCGTATTCCCGCATTTATCGTCTCTCTCGGAATGTTGGAAATGGCTCGAGGAGTAGCCTATCAGTTGACTGACTCTAGAACGGCCTATATTGGTTCTATTTATGATTATATTGCCGACCCGGTTTTCTTCGGAGTATCCCCTTCTTTTATTATTGCCATAGTAGTCATTATAGTCGGGCATTTAGTTTTAACTCGAACTGTGTTTGGCCGTCATTTGATTGGTATTGGTACGAATGAAGAAGCGGTCCGATTATCAGGCATTAATCCCGGGCCTTATAAGATCGCTGTATTTGCACTTATGGGAGGATTATCTGGTTTGGCCTCACTGTTCCAAGTGGCGCGCCTTGAGGCCGCTGACCCAAATAGTGGTGTTGGAATGGAACTACAGGTTATTGCTGCTGTTGTGATAGGCGGTACAAGCTTGATGGGAGGAAGAGGTTCAATTATATGTACTTTTCTTGGAGCATTGATTATTTCCGTTCTGGCTGCTGGGTTGGCACAAGTTGGTGCAAGCGAGCCCACAAAACGCTTTATAACAGGAGCCGTAATTATCGTTGCAGTGGTACTTGATACATACCGTAGTCATTTAAACAAGAGCTAAACAACCACCTACTAAATGTTAATAAAAGGAAAAAAAATGTCTAAAAATAAAATTATTATCGACTGTGACCGCGGTCATGATGATGCAATGGCTATTTTTTTAGCATTAGGTAATCCGAATATTGATTTACTTGCCGTAACAACGGCTGCTGGAAACAAAACTTTAGATGAAGTCACTTATAATACACGCGCTGTTATGGAATTAATCGGTGCAAATAATATTCCTATCGCAGCAGGTTGTTCTCGCCCTTTAGTCAGGACAATACAAAAAGGTTTAAAAACTCATAAAGTAACAGGTATTGATAGGTCACAACTTCCAGAACCTAAACTACCTATTGATAAACGACATGCCGTTGACTTAATTATTGATACCATTAAATCTCATCCGCCAAAAACAGTAACTCTCGTTCCGATAGGGGGACTTACAAATATTGCATTAGCAGCAAGAAAGGCGCCAGAAATTGTAGGATTAGTGAAAGAGGTAGTTTTAATGGGGGGTGGCTACCATACAGGCAACAGCACAGCTGTTGCTGAATTTAATATCCTCATAGATCCTGAAGCCGCCCATATCGTATTTAATGAAACTTGGCCTATCACAATGGTTGGATTAGACCTAGCCTATCAAGCACGCCCAGATGACCAAATCATAGAAAAGATTAAGGCGTTAAATACTCGACTAAGCCATTTTGTTGTTGAGTCCCTCAATAACTACACTGCTAGTTATCGTCAGCAAAAAGGACATAGTGACCATGCCCCAGTTCATGATTTATGCGCTGTTGCTTATGTTATCGACCCATCGATAATGGAAACAATCAAAGCTCCAATTAATATTGAATTGCAAGGTGCTCTAACAACGGGAATGACAGTCACAGATTTTCGTCTACCCATTAAAGCAGAATGCCATACCCAAGCTGCCACTAAATTAGATAATCCGCAATTATGGGATATGTTTATTGATTCCCTTGAGCAATTAGGAAAATAGAGTGATAACCACCCCACATAGCGGGTGGTTTACTCATTAATTTCTATAGAGGTAATCTGTATTAACAAATAAACCAGATATCAGCGGATGCATAGAGCAATGATATTAGTGAAATAGTGAAGACATTTGAACGCTTTTCAAATTAAAGTCATGAGTAACTCATCCTGGAAAGCAACTAAATTACCCTACTTATTCTTAATGCGGCAGAACCAAATGCATTCATGCAATGAGTCTCTGAAATGAGATTTCTAGCTCAGCCTAATACCTTAATTAAACTTTGTAATGGTGCTTTTCATATCATATTGGCATAAATACAATCAATTCTGCCGCGCTACAAGAATCGACTAAAACATTATCAGAACGAACTATTGTCGATTACAAAGCGATATTTAACATCACGTTTCAACATACGTTCATATGCTTGATTAATATTTTCTATATTAATCAACTCAATCTCTGCAACAATATTGTGTTCCCCACAGAAATCAAGTAATTCCTGAGTTTCTTTAATACCACCGATTAATGAAGCCGAAATAGATTTTCTTCCAAGATATAACGGAACTGAACTCGTGTTAAATTCACCGATGTAACCAACAAGAACCAATGTTCCATCTAATGTTAATGTAGAAACATATGGTTTTAAATCATGCTCATAAGGGATAGTATCAATGATGATATCAAACTGATTTTTAATCTCTGCCATCTTAGCTTCATCTGTTGATAACACAACATGATGGGCACCTAAACGGATCGCATCAGCTATTTTGGATTTTGAACTAGTTATTAATGTAATCTCTGCCCCTAAAGCATGAGCTAGTTTAATAGCCATATGACCCAAGCCACCTAATCCCACAATAGCAAGCTTAGTTCCGTTACCTACTTTCCAATGCCTTAACGGAGACCAAGTTGTAATACCAGCACATAATATTGGTGGAACTGCTTTTAAATCTAAATTTTTAGGTACTTTTACAACAAAATTTTCACTGCAAACAATTTTTTTAGAATATCCTCCATAAGTCATTCGTCCATCATAACGATCTAAACTATTAAAGGTTTGAGTTGGACCCTCTTCACAATACTGTTCCAAATCTGATTTACAATATGTACAGTCCTGACAAGAATCTACTATAAATCCAATTCCTACAATATCACCAACTTTAAACTTTGAAACTTTATTTCCTATATTAGAAATACGTCCAACAATTTCATGTCCAGGAACAATAGGATATTGAGAAACACCCCAATCATTTCTACTTTGATGAATATCAGTATGACAGACTCCACAGTATTCAATATCAATTAAAACATCATCTTCGCGAAGATCTCGACGTTCGAAAACAAAAGGAGCTAGTGGACTTTTATTACTTTTAGCTGCATACCCAAGTATTTTTATCGACATAGTATTCTCTTTATTTTTTATATAAATTAATGATTGATTTAATGACAGCGCGAATAAACCAGACTTTAAATAAATTAAATATCATTTACTCTTTATATCTTAAATATAAAATTTATATAATATAAAGTGGCTTATTCACTCACTCCTAATACACAATTAAAATTGTGTTTTTTTATTGTTCAATAAACTTAGCAGGATATTTGGCTATTCTTTCTAGAAAAAAGAAATAGTATTTACCGTTATCAACAATGTCGGGAAACCCTTCAATATGCTTACCATCCATTAGCCCGAAAACAATATTATTATCGACTTTCCTAAAGTGGTCAAAGATTGGCACTCCATCATAAATCATGGTTGCAGACGTTTTTCCTCTAAAGCTCACATCAAGAATAGATGCTTCTCCTTTCATTATCTTATTAGAAAAAAGTTTACCCTCATCATTGAAACAAATGATTGGAAGCACATCAAATTTGCTTTTAAACCATTTACCGTACCATTTCATTTCCGCTAAGGCTTTATTCCCCCAATGACCTGTTTTGAAATCACCACCTTTCCACTTACCTAACATCTCATCTGATGTAATTATAGGAAGGGAGTCAAAAAGACTCAGTAAAACTGAATCATCTATAATAGAATTTTTAGAACGTAGATCATAAAATTTTTGAATATTATTCATATAAATATACCTTATAAGTTAAAAGTCTTAGTCTGATATAAGCAGTCTCAGATTACCTACTCATCTAAAGTTTCAATATCTATAAACAGAATTTCGGCTATAACTTTCTTTACTACTCTTCATTACCTTTTTAGGAATCAATGATTTTATCGCTAAGCTGAGTATTAGAAATAATAGGATTAGAGGTGGGCCCTTATTCCGAAAGAAATTTTGCTCATTATATGTATTTACTTTTATTGCCTTGTCGATACATATACAGTAAAGGAATTTAGGAGTACTGCATTGCCTGATATTGGATATTTTTTTGCCTGATAATATTTTTATGGCATTTAAGGGGGGAAATATGGTGTTGCAAGTGTGAAAAAAACATAATATTCACATATGATCTTGCTTGGAAACACTATATGAACAACGAACTATTAAATCTCTGCCGTCACTATGCCGATGCTCGGGCCGTTTTTAACGGTGTTATTACTACACCTGTTTCGGGGTTGACTATCGTACGCTCTATCCATCAAGGAGAATTACAGGTAGCAGTATCAAGGCCACTTGTCGCGATGATGTTACAGGGACGAAAACGTATAACAACAGGCTCTAACAGCTTTGAGTATGGTCCCGGAGAAGCGATGGTTATATCCGCAGATATTCCTATAGAGGGCCTGATAACAAAGGCTAGTGCTGGAGAGCCCTATTATTCACTTGTTCTAGAACTGGATATTTCGCTCCTTAGTGAACTCTTGAGCGCTATGAAAATTAAGAGAAATCGATCGGCAAGTAATATCCATATTGAACCCATTCGAACTAATGTGGCAGATACTGCATGTCGTCTGGTAAGGCTGTTCGAAGAACATGAAGCACTTAACATCCTTGGTAAAGGGTTAATACGTGAGTTACATTACTGGTTGCTCAGGAGTGAGCATGGAGAAGCCATCAGGGCTCTTGGTGCAATGGACAGTCATTCTGTGAAAGTGAGTCGTGCAATAGAAAAATTGCGTAATGATTTTATGTACCCAATCAAAATCAAAGAACTAGCCAGTAGCGTAGGTATGAGCGTACCAGTATTCCATAAATATTTCAGATTACTCACCACACTTACCCCTCTACAATTTCAGAAACAACTACGCCTAATTCATGCTAGAAATCAGATGTTAACAAATGGTGTGAGTATCACTCACGCAGCTTCTGCAGTTGGTTATAACAGTGTATCGCAGTTCACCCGTGAATATTCGCGAATGTTTAATATTTCACCAGGACGAGATAACAAACTGTTCAGAGCAAACTTTTCTCAAAAAGGTAAGCATTAACTAAAAATTATTATATGAAGCTTAAGCTCATCGTTAGCATAATTACTCAATACAATTAATAAGTTACCCAACCCAAAACACTCATAATACAAGTGCATCAAATTAACATCAATTAAGTGCAACCATATCCTTCATCGACACGTATGCACGGAATAGCGTACTACACTGAAAATTTGCATCTATATCATAATTGTCGCTTTACCTACCCTTCCAATTGTGGACCGATTGTTGCCATAACCCAATATTGAAAATATACAAACTATATTTACTACTTATGTAAAATAAATCTATTTGTGATTTTTATAAATACTTTTGACAAGCAATGGACTTCAAATAATCAAATAACTATCCCATTAAGCATTGAACTGCATTTGATTGATTTTCATTATATATCCCGCTAGTTTCTCCAAATAGTTTGAGTTGTGACTAGGCGGCGGCTCGGGTGCATACATAAGTATGTGACCCGAGTAACCGAGAGCTGCCAACAACGTCACAGCTCAAAATATGACGAAGAAAAAGAAGAGGAAGAATTAGTACAGCTTCTTCGCCGTATCAAACCAATCCTTCTTAAAGACGCGCTTCATATTCATAACAGCATCAATAATGTCATGATGAACTAATTTTTCATTTTGGATACCAACACAGCGCCCGCCATAGCCTTCTAACAGAAGTTGAATGGAATAAGCTCCCATGCGTGATGCCAAAATGCGGTCATAAGCAACTGGAGATCCGCCACGCTGGATATGGCCTAGAACCGTTGCGCGAGTTTCATGATGTGTTTCTTGCTCTATATATTTCGCTAACTCACCCACATCACAAACGTGTTCGGTAATAGCGACAATCGCATGGCGTTTACCTTTTTCAATGCCACGCTTGATTTCAGATAACAGTTCTTCGCGGTCAAAAGCCATTTCTTGCTCAGGTAATACTAAGAATTCACAGCCCCCTGCAATCGCAGCAGATAATGTTAAATCACCACAGTAACGCCCCATGACTTCAACAATCGAAATACGTTTATGGGAAGTCGAAGTATCACGAAGGCGGTCAATGGCCTCAACAACCGTCTCGAGGGCAGTAAAATAGCCGATGGTATAGTCTGTGCCAGCAACGTCATTATCAATCGTTCCCGGTAGACCAATACATGGGAACCCTGCTTCCGTCAGTGCTTTAGCCCCTAAATAAGAGCCATCACCACCGATGACAACTAATGCGTCAATATGGTTTTTCTTCAGATTATCAAATGCGACTGCACGCACTTTTTCATCACGGAATTGTGGAAAACGAGCTGAACCTAAAAAGGTACCACCACGGTTAATCATATCCGACACGCTATACCGGTCTAATTGCTTCATGCGGTTTTCATATAAGCCAAGGTAACCGTCAAAAATACCCATGACTTCTAAACCTTCACCTAGTGCCGCACGAACCACACCGCGGATAGCGGCATTCATGCCTGGCGCGTCACCACCACTCGTTAAAACCCCAATTCTTTTAATCTGCTTGACCATGATGACCTCTGATTAATGAACATAAAATTGCAAATCGATAAAACCGTTACGCTGTTAATCTTTTTAACGCTAATTACACTGACTGACTAGTGCTGAATTGATTCACCTAACAGCATAATACGGCAAAGAGTGAATTATGCATCTGCTTTCCATCAAGCTTTTATGTTTTATTGTGATCCAGTTTACATAATTCTAGCCGATCACCCCAATAGGTAAATCTTTCAAGGTAAAAAAAGCCCTAGAGTACAAAATACAGCGTATTACCCTAGTCATACCTTAGTTTGAAATAAAAATTAAGTATTAATGATAACACTTAAATTCCTTCGATGCTGTACCTATAAAACAAAAGAAAAGCACCATTTTGGTGCTCTTTTGATTAACGAACAAAAACGAAAATAAAATGGTATTATGTATAGTAATAACGCGTTAAATGGAAAAAAATAGGCGCAGCAAAACACAATGAGTCAATACGATCCAGCATCCCACCATGCCCTTCAATAATCGCCCCAAAATCTTTAATACCATTATCACGCTTAATTGCTGACATACATAACCCACCCACAAACCCCATAATGGTAATAGCGAATGACATCAGCCCCGCAACCCACCAGCTAAACGGGGTTACCCAGTAAAGACAAACACCAATGAGTACTGAAGATAATACTCCGCCAATAAAACCTTCAATTGTCTTATTTGGGCTCAACTTAGGCACAATAGGCCGCTTACCCATTAACTTGCCAAAAACATACTGCAACACATCTGAAATTTGCGTCACAATAATCAAGAAAAGTAATAATTTTACGTTTTCGCCTTCATAGCCTTGAATATTCAACATCAATAACGCAGGGACGTGGCTTAAACAGAAAACAGCCACCAACATCCCCCACTGAATTTTTGCAGTGCGTTCAAGAAAATGAAAGGTATCTCCAGCTAAAGCAATACGGGTAGGCAAGAAAAGGAATACAAAAACAGGTACGAAAATTGAAAATAACCCATACCATTCAATACCTACCAACACATATTGCAATGGAATAAAAACAAAGAAGCACCAAAATAATGCCTCGTGGTCACTTCGCCGTGTTGGCGTTAAGGTAATAAACTCTCTTAGTGCAAAGAACGATATCAGTGCGAATAAGATCACGACACCTATATTGCCAAGCACCACAGCAAGTACACAAATAATGCACATAACCCACCATGCGCGGATACGAGCATTCAAATTATCAATGGTTGGGTTACTTTTTTCACCTGAATAACGATATGCAAGAATACCACCAATAACACTAGCAAATACTAGTATCCCAAACACACCTGACAACAATAATACTAATTCCCTGTCCCCAATACTCATGGCATTAGCTCCTCAAGTGCTTCTTTGGCTCGCTGCAAAAAGTCGATTTTATTTTCATTCTCCATAATAGGCTCCAGAGGCTTACCAACGATAGCTGAGCAAATCACAGGCACAACAAGCTTTGACCCCTTCGGTAATACACGATTTAAATTTTCCAAATAGACTGGAACAACTTCAACATCAGGGTATTTTTTCGCGAGATGGTAGAGCCCACTTTTAAATTGACTTAGCGTTTCCCCATCTCCACGCGTACCCTCAGGAAAAAATATTAATGAATGCTTTGACTCTAATACTGATTCTAAAGGAGCTAATGTATTATTTTGTGCGGGCTTATCGCCTTTTCTATCGACTAATACAGCGCGAAAAACCTTATTAACTAAATAACGCCGAAATGGTGTCTTAACCCAATAATCTTTAGCGGCAACAGGGTGAACAAAATGGCGCATTAACGGCGGCAACCCAGACCAAATAACCAAACCATCAAGATGACTGGAATGATTGGCATAATAAATACGTGAAGCCATTGAAGGTTGGCACCCGACCCAACGAGTGCGAACGCCAGTTAATAAACGGCAGGTTCCCGATAACAGCATGCCCATTCCCTTAGCTAAAAGAGAAATTCTCTGCACTTTTTCCATCTTTTTTCCTTGCTAACGTTTTATCAAACGAAAATTTGCAAAATTACGAAAAAACCTGAATATCGTTTAATTAACAAGATAGAGAGTCAATTACAGGAGTACAACGGGATAAGTTCTGATTTGTAATATAAGAAAAGTAATATTGAGATAAACAGCAGGGAATAAGTGATTGGTGTAGCAATATATCATCACATTACTACACCAGAATGACATCCAACTAACATCAATAATTAAATATTATTTTTTGTCAGCAGCAATACGGTCACGGATGTTTTGTGCGCGCTCGCTTGATGGTGGGTGAGAATCAAACATACTTGTTTCACTGCTACCCATTTTCGCTAATTTTTCAAAACCAGTAACTAAACCTTCAGTTTTAACACCGCGTTTTTTCAGTAAATCGTAAGAAAAGTTATCTGCTTCACTTTCTTGGTGCTGAGAGAACTGTGAGTTAATCAGTTTTTCACCCAGTGCAGCAACTTGTGATGCGCTCAGTTGTTCTGCTACGCCACCCGCTGATGATGCAGCAGTACGTGCAGCAACCGTTGCATAAGCAACTTGCATAGCTTTACGTGTATGACCTAATGCAACGTGGCCCATTTCATGACCTAAAACACCTTCGACTTCATTGTCATTCATCACATCCATCAGGCCACTGTATACACGTACACAACCATTCGCCATCGCCCATGCATTTACATCGCTAGTCATATAAACTTTATAGTTTACTGGGGTACCATCAACTTCGTTACCCAATGCTTTTGCGATTTTATCTAAACGTTTTGCATATTTGCTAGACGCTGGTGCAATTTTGTTTTGCGCATCCATTTCTTTACATGATTCATCACTGAATTTTTTAACGTCTGCATCACTCAGTGTTGCCGCTTGGAATAATTGCATACCTGAGTTAGTCAACATCCCTTGGTCTAAATTTTTACAACCCGTTAAAATGACAGCAGAAACAGCAACTGCCACAAGCGCTTTCATCTTCATAGAACATTTTCCTTTAGTATATAGGTATTATTTTTTAACAACGCTAAAGACTATGAATTTTGCGAAAAATAACAATAGGAATAAAGCCATAATTATCTAATATATGAATTTGATAACGTTTTGACTAAAATTGCAAAATGGGCAGAATATTATTCCAATAATAAGTACTATATAAGCTTCATACAAATAGTACTTAAATTTAGAGTGAAAAAATTCTAACTATTTAATAAATAACTCAATAATGCAAAAATCATTTTCTGTATTTTGCTCAATAGTAAATTGTAGATTCTCTCGATTTTCTTTGATTAGTAGAGTCTCGAATGGTTTTAAATAAAAGCAATCTGAATTAATAGTCACCCCAAAATTAGGGGTAATATTAAAAATTAAGATCTCACTTGCTCCACTGACCCAAGAGTTAATAAGCGCAGTATTCACCCATTGTAAGCGGGCTTGATATTTTTCAGGATTATAGATGACATTAAAATCACGAATTGCACCTTGGATAAGCTCCGCATAAACCTCACTTTCCCCATTAAAAGCAAAAAACTCTTTTTGCTTTAACGTCACCGCAGGGTTCTTATCCACATGTAAAATAAGTCCTTCCCCTTCCAATACTCCAATAATACGTTGTCTATTTTGGAAAAACGAAAATGATCCCGCCGCTTTAACATCTGCAATAGACACTCGCCAATCAAAATCATCTAAACCTTCACCATGACTGCGTGCCAATTCAAGTGTCGACCCTTGGCCATTTTTCCAAGGCATATTGCGATAATCTTGCGTCGTTAATATCTGAGTCATAAAGTGAACCCTACTTTGGTGGATACGTTATTTTTATAGTGAGCTTAGCTAATGGCTAGCCTAATCATAGATAAGCTATTTTTTAGATACTCTTAAACTGTAGCTTTAATCCGAGAGAATTAACGATTTTTATAATCGTCATAAATGTTGGATTTCCCTGTCCTGATAGCGCCTTATATAAACCTTCACGACTCATTCCAACTTCTTTAGCTAATTGGCTCATATTTCTTGCCTTCGCAATATCACCAAGTGCAGCGAGAACTAGACTAGGGTCACCTTCTTCTAGAATTTCGTTTAGATACATTTGTATTTCTTCTTCACTGTTTAAATACTCAGCGATATCAAATTCTTTTAATTTAGTATTCATAGTTCCCCCTCAACTTCACCAAAAAGAAGTTTAGCTTTATGGATATCCTTCTGCTGCGTTGCCTTTGTCCCACCACAAAGTAAAATTACAATAACATTGTTTTTCTGCTTTAGATAAACACGATACCCTTGTCCTTCATGTACCCTCAGTTCCGAAAAGCCATCACCAATGGGTTGAACATCACCATAATTTCCATTTTTTAACCGCCTAATTCTCATTAGAATTTTAGTTTTAGCTCGAATATCTCTAAGATTTTTGATCCAACTATCAAAACATTCCGTTGTTAGAACCGTGATCATAAGACTGCTCCTTGTCTTTATGTTTTTATCTTAGCAATCTTCGTTTAGTTGTCAACTATAGTTAACAACCATGAATAAAGGACTAGTTTAGAAACAAAAAAAAAGCCCCTAACAGGGGCTATAAAAGACAGGGATGGTGTCTATGGCAAGGAAAAACTTCACTTACTGCTACTTCACTACTTACTATGGAACTCAATATATGAAACTAACTAACTTGCATTACTACAGGCATTACTACAGGTACTAACAACTAAATTTACTGAAACTGCATCGCTTGAAATTCCGCCATTTTGTGTTGGTGAATATTTTCAAGCTCAGTTTTCTGCTCTGGCGTTAACAACTGGTACAATTCATGGTGAATTCGAGCCATTTCAACACGTTGTTCCAGTTCTTTTTGCATTCGCTTTTCAAGCTCTTCACGAACCGCTTTGTCATCAAAGCTATCCGCTATAATTAATTTGTGCAGCGCTTCACGTTCTTTAACTAAAGCAGTGTTATCAACATGATAATGGCGCTGTGTTGCCATTAAATCACGTAATTGCTGGCGCTGTTTTTCATTTAACGTGATACCATTAAACATAAAGGTACTGGCACGTTCTTCACTGCTAAATAACTCATGATGTTGAAAGGGCACAACCGCATTGCCTGACGGCGTAGTAGTTGGCTCGGACTGCATTTGTAACATCAAAGGTGTTGAACTTTCATTTGCAGCACTTTGTGGCTCTTCTGCAAAAGCAACCGCTGGCCCGAACACAAACGCAGAAGCTAAAACTAACATTGCGGTTTTATGTACTGTATTATGTACTTTGCTATGTGTTGTTCTCAGCATTTGACACCTTGTCTCCGAACTGTGCTCGTGATTCAATGTGAACAAATATACACCTGTGGCTGCAAACTAGCGTCAGAGCATGTAAAAGAACGTAAAGTCATGGAATCGTACAGATTGTTATCGTATTTTGGCAGTTGGAGGACTTAAAAAATGCATAAAATCCTATTAGTTGATGACGACCGTGAACTCACGTCGCTATTAAAAGAACTGCTGGAAATGGAAGGTTTCAATGTTGTCATCGCCTATGATGGTGAACAGGCATTACAACAAATTGACTCATCCATTGACCTGTTACTACTTGATGTCATGATGCCGAAAAAAAATGGTATTGAGACATTAAAAGAACTGCGCCAAATCCATCAGACCCCCGTAATCATGTTAACGGCTCGCGGTAGTGAGCTAGATAAAGTTCTGGGCCTAGAATTAGGTGCAGACGACTATCTACCTAAACCGTTCAATGACCGTGAACTGGTCGCGCGTATTCGTGCTTTATTACGCCGCTCTAACTGGAGCGAGCAAACCCAAGGCGACAATAGCAATACCCCTGTTTTACAAGTTGATAAACTGCAACTTAACCCAGGCCGCCAAGAAGCCAGCTTTGATGATGAAATTTTGGACTTAACAGGTACCGAATTTACGTTGTTATATCTGCTCGCACAGCACCTAGGCCAAGTTGTTTCTCGTGAACACCTTAGCCAAGAAGTACTTGGGAAGCGCTTAACACCGTTTGACCGTGCTATTGATATGCATATTTCAAACTTACGCCGCAAACTTCCGGAACGCACTGATGGCCAGCCGTGGTTTAAAACCTTACGTGGCCGTGGATACTTAATGGTTTCTGCCACATGATCAACAGGTTAACCGCAAGGATCTTTGCGATCTTCTGGTTTACCCTCGCACTAGTATTAATGCTAGTGCTGATGGTGCCCAAGCTCGACTCTCGGCAAATCACCGTCCTTATGGAAAGTGAACAACGCCAAGGGGAGATGCTTGAGCAGCATATTGAAGCCGAACTCGCACAAGCTCCGATGAATGACCTACTTTGGTGGCGGCGTATTTCTAACGCCATCAAAAAATGGGCACCTCCCGGCCAACGGTTGATTATCGTCACCAGTGAAGGCCGTGTGATTGGTGCTATGCCAAGTGAAATGCAGGTGATACGTAACTTTATTGGCCAGTCCGATAACGCAGATCACCCGAAAAAGAAAAAATATGGACGAGCTGAAATCCTCGGGCCATTCTCCATTCGCGATGGGGAAGACCACTACCAGCTATATTTAGTTCGCCCAGCAAGCAGCCCGCAATCTGACTTTATTAACTTATTGTTTGATAGGCCTTTCTTATTACTGAT
The DNA here is from genome assembly GCF_033901115.1 of Providencia sp. CIM-Carb-044. Classification (NCBI taxonomy): domain Bacteria; kingdom Pseudomonadati; phylum Pseudomonadota; class Gammaproteobacteria; order Enterobacterales; family Morganellaceae; genus Providencia; species Providencia sp. CIM-Carb-044. The sequence continues at coordinate 10,025 of NZ_JAXADV010000014.1, read as the reverse complement.
TGCCACAATGCTGATCAGTGCTCCGTTATTATTATGGCTATCTTGGAGTCTTGCCCGCCCTGCTCGTAAGCTAAAAATGGCGGCCGACGATGTGGCGAAAGGAAATTTACGGCCACACCCAGAGCTAGAAGCCGGCCCACAAGAGTTCTTGTCTGCTGGGAATAGCTTTAACCAGATGATCAGCGCCCTTGATGGTATGGTTAGCGCACAGCAACGCTTAATCTCTGATATTTCTCATGAATTACGAACTCCATTGACACGCTTACAGCTAGCAACAGCCTTATTGCGCCGTCGCCATGGGGAAAGTAAAGAGTTAGAACGCATCGAAACCGAGACCCATCGCCTAGATAGCATGATTAACGATTTGCTGGTGCTATCTCGTAGCCAGCACAAAAACGAGATCTTGCGTGAAAATATCAAAGCCGATGAACTTTGGGGCGATATCTTAGATGACGCTAGCTTTGAAGCCGAACAAATGAACAAAACCCTCGAGGTCACTTCTAACCCCGGACCTTGGCCGCTATATTGCAACCCTTCTGCTGTCGGGAGTGCTTTTGAAAATATTGTGCGTAACGCACTACGCTATTCGCACACGCATATTGCCGTTGATTTCAAAGAAGAAAATAACGGTATTTTAATCACTGTCGATGATGATGGCCCTGGTGTTAGCCCTGCTGACCGTGAGCACATTTTCCGTCCGTTCTACCGCACGGATGAAGCTCGAGACAGGGAAACCGGTGGGACTGGTTTAGGTCTTGCAATTGTTGAAACCGCAATAACACAACATAAAGGTTGGGTGAAGGCGGATGATAGCCCATTAGGTGGTTTAAGGTTACAAATCTGGCTACCTGAACACGGCCGGTAAATTAATTTTATTCATACAAATAAACCCCCTTATTTTCATTCTCAATATGGGGGTTTATTTTTTCAGTCAACTTATACCTATTAATAGGGAATAGTCCTATATTGCATCTAAAAACAACAACCCCCAAATACCTAACCAATATAAAACTCTATTTTGCTGTTTTTCACACGCAAAAAAAAGAATAATAGAAAAGAATTTTTGAAATTAGCAACGTACTAGCCTAGTAAAAAGCATATCGCTTTACATCTTAATATGTTACTAATTCCTATACCTAACATATTAATCTGATATTCTGTTATTACTTAGTTAAAGTGTGATAGCTGAATTAATAGAAAGCACAGAAGCCCAACTCAATGCAAATTAAGATACTTATAATGTGGCGGATAATAATCATATTTTAACTCTATTTATAGGTTTTCATTTATTAACCTGTTCAATATTAGGCGAACTCAACTTCAAATGGATTTATCAATGAAAAATTTCAAGCTCACTAAGCTAGCAATACTTGCTGTGCTCGGAACCATCAGTGCACAAAGCATTGCAGGGGGATTAGTTCTACCAGATAACAACTTACGCAGTGACCTTGCTTGGCTTTCTGAACGTAACGTTATTCAAATTAGCTTATCCACTTGGCCACTGTCCCAAGAAGAAATCACGCGTTCTTTAAATAATGCAAATATTACTAATAGCGAACAAGAAGCCATTATTCAGCGCATTAAAAAGAACCTTGACCGTAAGAAAAACAGTGTTCAACTAGAAACTCACCTTGCCTCTAGCCACAACTCAATGCCACAAGGCTTTGCTCAAAGTGAATATAGTGATATTCGCTATACCGTTTCAGGTAACTACAGCACTGACGATGTAGACTTAAACCTCACCGCGAATGGCGAACGTGCTTTACGTGTTGAAAATGGTTCTGATTACAACCTCAATGGTTCATATGGTGGTGTAAAAATTTGGAACCAGTGGGTAACTTTTGGTGAGATCCCACAATGGTGGGGCCCCGGTCACGACGGTAGCTTAATTCGTACTGATGCCGCACGCCCTATGACCGGTTTCTTAATTCAGCGTGCAGACCAAAGCCCATTTGAAACACCATGGCTTTCTTGGATTGGTTCATGGCAATATCAGTTAACAGCTGCACAATTCAAACAGTATGACCCCAAAAATACTAAACTGATTGGCCTGCGCATGACCATGAACCCAACTGATTTCTTCGAACTCGGTGGTTCACGCGTGGTCATGTGGGGAGGCGATGGCCGCCCTAATAACTGGGATTCCTTCTGGGATGCCATGGGCGGGAAAGATAATACAGGCGACAAAAACAAAGACCCAGGTAACCAGTTAGCCGGTTTAGATTTCAAACTAAAACTTTACCCATTAGTCGACCTACCTGTCAGCTTATATGGCCAAATGGTCGGTGAAGACGAAGCTAACCTCTTCCCATCGAAAAACGCCTTTATGGGTGGTATCGAAGGCTACCACACCTTATGGGGCCAGCCACTAAATTGGTATATTGAAGGCGCGAACACCCACACAGAGTGGAATAAAGATAACGTCATGTATCGCCACTTTATCTATACTGAAGGCTACTATCAGCAAGGTGCATCACTAGGCCACGCAATGGGCGGTGACGGGCGCATGCTCACGACCAAAGTGGAATACACTCTCGATGATGACAACCGTGTCAGCACCCGCCTCATGTATGCGAAAGTGAATAAATCTAACTTTGATGGCAACAAGTTATTCCCTAAATCAGAAACCATCAAAGGTGTTGATTTCGGTTGGTGGCATAACTTTGGCTATGACATCAGCACTGACGCGAAGGTTTGGGTATCTAAAACTGATTACGAAACACGCAATGACTTAGGTGCAGCCGTTACAGTAAACGTGCCGTTTAAGTGGTAATTGGCACACATTGAGTATATTTAATCGAAAACGGGTTATGTTTTGGCATAATCCGTTTTTTTATCCAAAAAAAATTGTCATCCTAGTCAAAAATATATTACACATATAATTTCTACCGATAGCCAAGTGAATTAATATAATCAATTAAGCATTTTATTAATCTATTACTACTCTAAATTAGGATAAATATGGAGATATAAGCATCTCGTTTTTATTAAACCCACACTAAAAGCAATGATATACAAGGAATAACTTAACTTAAATATATAATCACATACAAGGCGTAAGAATAGGATTATAACCTGATAATTTAAAATAATTTATTGTATTACTACTCCCATTAGGACTATTCCCTAACACTATCACAGTGATAGTCAGTAACTAGCTTTAATGGTATTATTAAGCGCTTTTTACTTGACCAAATAAATGCTGAGGCATACCCTTTGGCAGTCAAGAAACAATAAGCTATGCTTATCAATTGAACAAGTTAGCAAAAAATGCAATGTTTTCAATTAATAAGTATGCATTTACAAATTCAATGGTGCTCTGGGACCCGACAACCCAGTGCGGTAGCTATGGGTTAATCCAATAAAATTAAAAAAATTTCATAATCAGGCAACAACAATCTATGCATAGCTCAAGTATTTCAAAAAAACAATTTATAATACCTAATCTTATATTTTATATATCCACATTATTAATAATATCAAAAAAGTATTCCAGTCTATTTGATTATCCAGAGATAACAAAATCATTACTAGCTGCAAACATATTAATTCTTTTTACTGGTTTATTTTTCCAATCTTTAAAGAAGATTGAGATAGCACTCTTGATTGCATCTTCAATAACATATATAACAACACTAAATCCGGAATTTATAATTTTAGTTCTATATTTATTAAATTCCAAAAAGATAAGCAAAGAAAAATATATCAACTTAATATTTATAATTAGTTTTTTATACTTTTTGGCAATAGTTTTATTAAATCATTTAAATATATTACCGTCGCAAGACATTCACTATAGATTAATCGATAATATAAAAGAGAACCGTGATGACCTAGGATTTAAAAATCCCAACTCTGTATTTCTGTATTTCACACCTATTGCATTATGTTATATTTACAAAAGGTTTGAAAGATGGAATTATATAGATACAATGCTATACATAGCTGTGATATATATCATATATTCAATATCCCTATCTCGTACCGGTTTAGCTGTAAATTCAATATCACTCATATCTATATATTTAATAAAATTAATCCCTAATGCAATGAGTTTATTGACAAAAAATAGTATATTAATATTCTCTTTCATCACACTAATTATTGCCGTTTATTTTTATGATGATTATATATTAAATTATGCTTTAAGCAATAGGCCATATATATGGAATAGTTATCTTTCAAATGAATTATCTTTCCAATCTGTAATTGGCCAACCATTAGAAGATAAAGAAAATTTACTTCCACTAGATAATAGTTACATCCCCCTACTTATTTATCATGGTTTTTTTTATATTATATTTATTTTTTACTTATACCTAACTGGATTAAATAAAAAGAAAATAGAACCACAGGTTTTTATACTTAGTTTTTATATATTATGTTACTCCTTATTTGAAAATGTTTTATTCAATCTAGAATTTAATATAACGCTAGTATTATTATACCTATCTATTAGAAATAATAAAAAATGAATAACATAAATAGAATATTCAACTCATTTAAGATACTCTTAATTGGAGGGGCAGCAACCTCAATATTAAATTTCCTTACATCTTCCTTTATAATAAAAAATTTCGGGATAGATTTCTTTGGTCAATATACATTTATTCTTGCATATTTCATATTTTTATCTTCAGTATTTAGCACTCAGGCTTGGCAGCCACTAGTAAGAACTCTTCAAAATGATAAAACGAGAAATGAGCGTGATATATTTTTATCATTTTACATTAGTGAATTATTATTTTCATTTTCGGGCGTAATATTAGCAATATTTGTAGGAAACAATATATTGCATTTTTTTAATTACTCTGGAGAGCTACCTGACATTGGTATTCTTATTATTATATTTAGTCAAAACAATGCTTTTTTTGGCTATTTTAGATATAAAAACAAACATAAACTGATTAATATCATTCAAATACTACAATGTAGTCTTGTTTTTATTTTTATTTTTATTTTTTACTTTACCAATAATACCACCCACAATTCTGTTCATGATTTTTTTATCTATGTATTTGTTTCTTATTTGATATCATACCTTTTTTCAGTAGTACTTATATTAAAAATGATTAAAATAAAAAAAATAAGAAAAAATAAAATACACATAAAAGATTCATTTAAATACTGTTTTCCATTTTATATAACTATACTAACTGATAGTCCAATTAGAGATCTGATCATATTTATTATAAATAAATATTTTGGTTCAGAGCTTGTTGGTTTTTATCGTATATTAACACAGATAGGTGGCGCTTACACTAAACTTACACAACCAATATATCAGGCAAGTTATAGTGAGTTAGTTTCTGTCATAAATAATAAAAAAGAAGAGTTAGCCAAACATATAATAAAGAAGATATTCTACATTAGTTTCATAGTATTAGCCATTATATCTATCGGCCTAATCGTGAGCTACAAATACTGGGTTTCTGTATTTTTTACCAATCAATACATTAATTATTACATATTTTTCACTATATATATAATAATACAAGTAATAATTGGTTCATCCGTTATAATAAATAGTGCATTTTTATCCATAGCTAACGGATGGCAAATGTTTACATGTACAGCTACAATAAATTTATTTTTTTCAATTTTATTATATATATTAACTCTAAAGTTACAGTTTTATGGTGTGCTGATGGCTATACTGATACAAGTAATCATGAATATTAGTTGGAAATTTCAATTTTTAAGAAAGAAAAAAATCATATGAAAAAAGTATTAATGATAAGAACATCTCTTCACGGTGGTGGTGCAGAAAGAATAATATCAGAAATTTCAAATAACTTAGTAAAGAATGGCCATGAAGTTGATATATTCCTATGGGAAAACATTAATGTTTACAATTTGGACAAAAGAATAAATATATATATATCAGACATGCCACAAGCATTTAGAACCTTTCATTCTTTTTGTCTAAAATTATTTGGTAATCTAGCATATACAATCACATCTCCTATATTCATATACTACCTAAAAAAAAAGTTAAATATAAAAAGCTATGATTATATATATATTCATAGTTTAGCTTCTATTTTACAGTTTCTATATCTACGACGTGAAAATTGCTTTAACATTTTTCATTCGGTAAAATCTGAATTACTTTTTAAGAATAAAAGGTTTTTATCTAAATGGAAAAATAAATTAATGATTTCCTTAGCTGGGAATTTAAAAAATAATGTTTGCGTATCTAAAGGAATAAAGTCAGACCTAAAAGAAGAGTTTTATATCACAGCAGAAACAATTTATAACCCATTTGATATAAGCCACATAATAATAGAATCTCAAAAAACAAATTTAGATTTAACTAACTATGGTAAATACATTCTTAATATAGGCCGATTAGATAAAATAAAAAATCAGTCTGAAGTTATCAAAGCATTCCATTCTGTAAAAGATAAATATGATACATTATTGATACTTGGTGATGGGCCTGAAAAAGAAAGTATTATAAGCCTCATAAATGAATTAAATCTAAATGAAAAGGTGTTTTTGTTAGGTTTTGTATCAAACCCTTATATTTATATAAAAAGTGCTACTGTAGTTGTTTCAGCATCCTTACTAGAAGGATTTGGAAATACTATTGTCGAATCCCTGATTTTAAAAACACCTGTAATTTCCTCTGATTGCCCTTGTGGACCAAGAGAAATAATGCTGCCTCCATTAGATAAGTATCTTTATACAGTAAACTCCACAGAAAGCTTGATAAGAGCATTAAAATTATTTTCAGATCATGATTACCCTATAGATTCATTTGACATGAATAGATTTGAAATAGATATAATCTGTAAAAAATATTTGGATTTAAAATGAAAACAGTATTTTTCTTTATATACAGCCCTTTTAGAATCAACTTATACAATTCAATTTTAAAAGAATATAAGAAGCTTGGTTATGATTCAATAATCATTACTCAAGATTTATTCAGTTATTTATTCTTTAAAAAAGAACAAATAGCCACATATTTACTAAGAATGAAAAAAACACCTCCCAATACTTATAAATGTGAAGTTATAAAAAATTCTATTGATATAAAATCTGAACATTTCAGCTATGAAATAGGCCTCAAACTTGCATATAATTTTGATATGTTATTACACAAGCTCAAAATAAAAGACAATGATATAGTTTTTTCTGGCAACGGCTATCATATCCAAGATTTTCTTTTACTAGAATTAAAAAAAAATATAAATTTCAAAATTTATTTTAGCGAATTATCAAATCTAGATGGAAAAACCTTTTTTGATACTAAAGGAACAAATGCATCATCTTCTTTCTATAAGCATGCAGAGACCTTTTTCAACAAAGAAGTTACCCCTTCATTGAATGAAATCCAAAAAGAGAAATTAATTGATTGGAAAAAAAATTACATTTTGAAAAAAGAATGTTCCCACATTGTTAAACAAGCAAAAAAAATGGGTTTATTAAAACTAATTCAATGGCGGCTTTATAATCTAATAGAGCTAGTATTTAAAATACCATCTTTTTCCATGTTAAAATATAAAAGCAGAAAAAAAGGCATATTAAGAAACAAGAGTTTATTAATACCATCAACTGAAGTTAATTTAAACTATAAATATTACTTTCTACCATTACAAGTAACTGATGACTCTCAGATAAAAATAAATAGCAACTATGATAACAGCCAAGCTATCGATTACTTTTTAAAACAAGCTGAATTAAAAAATAAAAGGCTGGTAATTAAATTTCATCCTGCAGAAAAAAATAGTGATTTCATAAAAAACATAATAGAAAAATCAAAAGAAAGAAACATAATAATATCAACTGAGAATACTTTTTTGTTGATGAAAAATTCTGACAAGGTCTGTGTAATTAACTCAACTGCTGGATTTGAAGCAATTTTATTAGATAAAGAAGTAGAGTTCCTTGGAAAATCATTCTATAGGTATCTTATTTCTCCACATTTATTGTACTATTATTTATTTGATTATCTCTTTGATATAGATTTTTTTTCAGGAGATAATTATGAAAATGACATAGTCGAAAAATTAGAGCGCTTATATGAAAGATAAAAAAGCATTAGTAATTTCAGGAATCCATTGGAATGCTACTTGGCAAAGACATCAAGAATTTTCCAGTATTCTAGCTAATAATGGATATCAAGTTGATTTTTTACAGGCTAATAAAACCACTATTCCTTCCTTAGGAAAAATAAAGAATATATTAGTCAATAAAAATAAAAATAAAAATAAAAATAAAAATAAAACCCCAGAAAAAATAAAAATAAAAACATCTTGGCAAATACCACCAATTAAATTCAGCTATTATATAAATAGAGTCTTGTCAATATTTTTTCATAGAGACATTTTATCTAAAGAATACGACATAATAATAAGCTACGTCCCTACTGATTTGTCAGTTTATCTTTTGAAAAAAAATAACAATAAATTTATTTTCGATTGTGTTAGAGCCTTTTCTATATGGTCAGGATATTCAACATCCTTATATAAGAACGAAAAATACATATATAAAAACTCTAAAAATATAATTTGTGACTCGTTCTTTATTAAAGATATATACTTGAAAAACAATAAAGTAACTCAAATCATCACGCCAATAGAAGCATTACAAATAAAACCGAGAGAGATAAACGAAATAAAGTCAATTTGTTATTTCGGTTCAATATCAAAGCATATAGACATATCCCTATTTGAAAAAATACTGGAGAGAAACATTGATATATATTTTTGGGGAGTAGTCGATAAAGATATTACCCTACCTAACAGCATAAAGATAATGGGTTATGAAAGCGACCAAAATATACTTGCAAAAAAAATATTAGAGAAATCAGACGCTATAATAATACCTTATATCGGAAATATGGATGGAGTATTCCCCGCGAAACTTATATTATCTATATCGATGGAGATACCTATATTTATATCATCTTTTTTCGATTCCGAAAAATTAAAAGAAATACTTTATGTCTACAATAGTCATGATGATTTCTTTAATCTACTAGATGGTTTTCAGCCACAAGAATTTGTAGAAAAAAACAAAGTAGCGCAGTTTTTTTTACATGAAAATAACTCTTCAAAACCACTATTACAACTTATTAAAAACTTAAACTGAGTGCATATGAATAATAACTTTTCGGTTCTAATGTCTTTATATTATAAAGAAAATTCAGTTTATCTTGATGATTGTCTGAAAAGCATATTTAGCCAATCTATTTTACCGAATGAAATTTTAATTATATTAGATGGGCCTTTGAGTATAGAACTTAAATCATATATTAATAATTTAGATAAAAGTTATCTCTCCTTAATAAAAACAGTACAGCTACCTAAAAATGTAGGTTTAGGAAATGCCCTCAATGAAGGATTAAAGTACTGCTCAAATAACTGGGTATTTCGAATGGATACAGATGATTTGTGTACTCCTAATAGATTTATAAAACAAATTGAATATATACAAAAAAATCCTAACATTTCACTTTTCGGTTCTTGTACAGAAGAATTTGACTCCAGCATGTCCAATTCACTAGGTTTGAGAAAAGTTCCAGCTAGTCATAATGAAATCAAGAAATATATAAAACGAAGAAATCCTTTTAATCATATGACCGTAGCCTTTCGTAAAGATGTCATTGAATCTGTTGGAGGCTATCAACATCATCTTTATATGGAAGACTACAACTTATGGATAAGAGTTATTTCGGCAGGTCACCAAGTAGGTAATATTGATGAAGTATTAGTTAATGTTCGTGGTGGCGATTCCATGGTTAAAAGACGAAAAGGCTTAGTATATATAAAAAGCGAATTACAACTTGCAAAATTGAAAATAGAAAAAAATATTGATTCACCTATCGGAGCCTATTCAAATTTCATCATGCGTAGTCTCCCTAGACTATTACCAACTTACATGTTATCCAAAGTTTATAAAAAATTAAGAAAATAAAGGTTCAATATGCTAACTATCCACGGTCCGCGCATGTTATTGACGCACCTTTTAATCGAATTTCGGGATAAAATTTTCAGAAATAGATTGAATTAGCG
>NZ_JAXADV010000013.1:0-104874 GCF_033901115.1 Providencia sp. CIM-Carb-044 | reverse complement strand
ATGACTTCGGTGGTCTGAAATTTAATAAATACCAGTGCGCCGCAGCACAGCCTTGCCAATTATTGCCACAGGCGAAATAAAAAATACAAATGTGGGAACTTACTGAAATGAAATTTAAAAAACGGTCATGGCAAAGTGGCGTATTCTTTCTCCTTCTGATGTCAACTTCTGCCGCGTATGCCGGAGTGACATGCCGACCGGGTAATAGTGTACCCGGCTCGACGGGAAATGCGTGGAACCCACTCCCTGAAGTCTATATTGATATGAATACAACCCCCGGCACCGTTGCTCCCGGCACGCTATTGGGCTCTGCCAGTAGTGGTTTCTTTTCATGGGCTTGTGTGTTTTCAGGCTCAAAGGCGGAGCGGACAATTTGGTTTAACAACCAAACGCCAACAACCATAAAAAATACACTTAGAAACAGCGGTGTTAGGCTTTATCAGGACAGTATGTATAGTGGCTCTGTTGAAATAACTGCGGCCAACACCCCGCAGTTAGAAGTGGGCGTCTGGGAAGCGGGCCCTAAAAATGTGCTATTTGGTTACACGTATCGAGTGGTCAGAGGTACGGGAGAGTTAAAATCTTTTGATACTGGTGTTTTTAATGTTGGTTATCACAGTGATTACCAGAGAAAAAGTTTAGGGGATATCTATCAGGCGAGGATTATCGGGAAATTGGTGAACTATTGCCCAACACCGATTGTCCGCATGAGCGATAAAGTGGTTGATTTTAAAGAGCTCACAGCTGAAAATTTTGAAGGTGGTCAAACAGTTAGAGAAAACTTTTCATTAGATTTAGTGCCCGATTCAACGTGTGATGCGGCATTAGAAGTCAGTGTTGCGTTCCAAAGCAACAGTGGCGTGATAAATAAAAAGTACATCGTCTTTAACAATGGTCTACAAGCTGCAATTACAGACAGAACCAATAACCAACAGGTTGCATTTGATCAGTATTATTATAAAGGGAGTATCAGTAAACAACAGCCCGGCTATTTCCCTTACAGTATCGAGTTATCCAAGAAAGATGCTGAAGCCATTAAATCAGGGCAGTTCAGTAACACTGTGAATGTTTTATTTACCTACCGTTAGTGAGTTTTAGGTTTGTATTAAGTCAATATCACCTTTGTGCGGTGGTATTGGCTTAGCCTAAAATGGAGGAGAGATAATGAGATTTTTGCCTTAATCTCTACAATGTCACTTACTATTAGTAAAAATAGTAGAAATATAAAGAAGGCGTGTGATATTAAGAAAGAGGTAATTCAAATCAAAGATCCTCTACGCTCATGAAAAATATAATTACTTAATTCAACACCATTTACAGCTTAAAACTCAAGTCATAAAACAGATACTTCCCCCTCTCATCCCATTGTGGTGATTTCCGCCAAAGAAAACTATCACATTGACAAACTTGCTATACAATTTAATCATGCACTGCCCACCAACGCCTACATATTTAGGTTGATAAACACCCATCGTAATTGAGGCTATAACCATGAACAACGCGCCATCTTTCCGAGACATCATTTATAGTCTTATAGGGAGTATCCCAAGAGGTAGAGTTGTCACTTACGGAACGTTGGCAAAAATGGCAGGTTACCCAGCTCATGTACGCCAAGTTTGCCAAGTTATTAGAACCATCCCTGCGGGAAGTTCTTTGCCTTGCCACCGTATTATTAATAGTCAGGGTAAGTTATCAGTCAAAGGCGAGTGCTATCTACGTCACAAACAAGCCCTTATAGATGAAGGTATTATTTTTGACTTGAACGATAAAATAAAACTAAAGGACTATTTCTGGGAGGGATTTGATTAGCTCTTTCATTCTATTAAGTATAAAAATAATTTTTACCGTAATATTGTAATTGTTGGTACTTAGTAAAATAAACTGTCTCACTCACAGCAGTTTATTTTTATAATTACTATCTAATCTAGTTCCTATGTTTAAAATAACAAAATCATAACTTACATCCTCATTGGTTGCCCTTCATCCAATGAATTAAAAATAGGGCAACCAATGGTTTTTCAATTAAATATCAAAACGCTAACTTCCCGGTGTGAAATAAATCGGGGAACCAGGCCCTACAGGAATCCCTAATACAAATACCCATACGATAAAGAATAATGACCAACCAATGAAGAAAATGATGGAATAAGGCAACATCATTGAGACAAGTGTACCAATCCCTGCATCTTTCTTATATTTCACAACAATCGCCATAATTAAGCCAAAGTAGCTCATCATCGGTGTGATAATATTCGTGACCGAATCACCAATTCGGTATGCCGCTTGAATAGTTTCTGGCGCATAGCCCGCTAACATTAGCATAGGAACAAAAATAGGTGCCGTTACCGCCCATTGGGCTGATGCTGAGCCAATCATTAAATTAATAAATGCACAGATAAGAATAAAGCCAATAAACAGCACACCACCGTGAAGGTCGATACTATTTAAGAAGTTGGCACCTTTAACTGCGATAACTTGCCCGATGTTTGTCCAACCAAAAAAAGCAACAAATTGTGCGGCAAAGAAAATGATAACCAGATATAAGCCAAGAGTACTCATTGCCCCTGCCATTGCGTCAACAATGTCTTTATCAGAACGCATAGTTTTAGCAATATAGCCATACACAATACCCGGGACGGCAAAAAACACGAAAATGAACACCACGATGCCTTTTAGGAAAGGCGAGTTGCTGACTAATCCCGTTTCCTGATTCCGTAATATTCCGTTCTCTGGTACCACCATCAACGCCAAAATTGCCGCTAATCCCCAGAAGGTAACTGATGCCCAGAATAACGCTTTTTTCTCAAGTGGAGTAACGTTTGCAGAAGCATAAAGGCTATTTTCATCTTCATCAACGGCACCACCTGTATATGGACCCAACTGGGGTTCCACAATTTTTTCGGTGATCAAATAACCTAAAATAGTGATTAAAAACGTACTGGCAAACATAAAGTACCAGTTTGCTTCTGCACCCACGATATAAGTTGGATCAATGATTTGCGCAGCTTGCTGAGTGATACCCGAAAGTAACGGGTCAACCGTACCTAATAGTAAGTTTGCTGAATAACCACCTGAAACACCAGCAAATGCGGCGGCAAGACCCGCTAAAGGATGACGACCTAATGAGTGGAAAATAATGGCAGCCAGTGGAATAAGTACCACATAGCCCAATTCTGCGGCGGTGTTTGACATGATCCCCGCAAACACGATAGCCATTGTGGTTAATTTTCGTGGAGCTTTGGTGACAATTAAGCGCATAGCCGCGGAAAGTAAGCCGGCCCGCTCTGCAATTCCAACCCCTAATAATGCCACTAATACCGTCCCTAATGGTGCGAAACCTGTAAAGTTGGTGACGACATTCGCAATAATTTTTCGGATCCCTTCGGCATCCAATAAACTTACAATATGAATAATACCGTCTTCTGCCCGCCCTTTTGCGCCTTCTGGGCGCGGATCTGGCACGCTTACACCAAAGTACTGACCAATTGCTGAGGAAACTAATAAAATTGCAATTAAAATAATAAATAAAATGACGGGATGTGGTAGTGCATTACCTAGCCACTCAACCGTTCGCAAAAAACGGCTTCCCTCTTGCTTCTTTTGTTCCATATTTTCTCCTTATAAACAAGAAAAACGGACATTACACAATGTTTTTGTTTTTTACCATTTACAAATAGATCATTTCAAATCAACAAAATTCACACGATTTAGACATAAAATTCAACATAATTAGGGATAATTCATTTTTATTAGGCATTAATATTATTAATTTAAATAAAGACGTTAATTAAAACCAAGGTAAATCAGATAAATTAATTTCTATAAGTGTGGTCAATATAACAATTTTCATATTATCCATGACGTTTATTCGTCATTTATCACTAATTAAATATTATTTTTTAGCAGTTTTATTTCATATTAATAGTAAAAACCTTATTTATAAACACTCGATAAAACCTTACTTATAATTCGGAATAACAACCCCAACAAAGAATAATCTACCAACTTTCTTTATATTGATATGGAAGGCTATAATAGTAAAAAATCAATTCATGGAGTCACATCATGTCAGTCATTGATCTTTGGGCAGAACGCCATATTCAAGAAGCTCTGAGTAAAGGGGAGCTTTCAAATTTAAATGGGGAGGGAAAAATGTTACAGCTTGAAGATGATAGTTTAGTTCCACCTGAACTTAGGGCTGGGTATCGAATATTAAAGAACTCGGGCTATTTACCCACTGAATTACAACAAAGGAAAGATGCACTAACACTAAGCCATATGCTACAAGGTCTCTCTGTGGACGACCCCAATTATACGTCGGTGAGTAAGCAATTAGCTTTACTCGAACTAAAACTCAAACAAGCTAATGTAAATACTGATTTTTTACATGGCAACTATGCAAATTCAATTTCTGAACAAATAGCCAATAAGTCAAATACCAAATAATGTAGGTAAGTCTTACAATAAATTAATCCATTATCCGTTTACTATTTATCTTAATCATTCTTCCTTTATTTCTCTTTGCTTGATTCGTTATTAAAAATGCCCCTTAATAGTCATATTAAGACTATTTACCTCTTTTTTATATGGTTATCCAAGTATTATCAATCCCTATTTTATACTTATTAATAAGCAAGAGATGGAAAATGGAACAGAAACAATATTCTAATAAATGGCAAGAACGTTTCGACTTTTTTGATAAGCATGGTGCTCCTGATACGCCTGAATTCAAAGCAGCGTTGAAAGCCGCCTCTTTCGGTAAGCGTATTCTCATTAATATGAACATTTTTGCCTTCTTCTTCGGTATTATTTACTTCTTGATTTTAGGGCTGTGGAAGAAAGGGTTGGTGATGCTTGGTATCACTCTTGGGGTTGGTCTAGTTTTGAATATTATTGATTTTATGATTGGTGGAACAATCCCTAATGCCGTCTTTACAGGGGTATCTGTCGGTATGTCAGCGCTGTGGGCCATGGTTGCCAATTATGCTTACTATATTAAAGAAACCAAAGGATTGGACAACTGGAACCCATTTGAAGGGATCCGCATGGTCTAAGCAGTAAAAAGATAAAAATTGGCTGCGGGCGAGGTGGCTAATTTTTATCTGGCAACAAAGCTCCCCAAATAACCTACCGTAAGTGACTTCCCTGCAAACGATATTCATTCGGTGTTTTGCTATAAAATTGGCGAAATGCATGACTAAATGCCGAATGTGAGTCATAGCCCACCGCTAATGCAATTTGTTCTATTGATTTATTGGATAATAATAAGCGCCCTGCCGCTTCCATGCGTTTTTGTAATAGAAACTGCATCGCCGTTAACTGTGTTTCAGCCTTTATTTTTCGTTGAAGCGTACTCACTGACATACAAAAAGCCGTTGCCATATCTTCACAACTAATAGGATGGTGTAGACGCAGTTCCACCCATTGAGAAAGCTCATCAATCCATTTATTTTCAGGTTTTAACTGTGCCAACAATAGACGAGCAACCGTAAAATTATGTTCCGGAGCTTGTGGGAAGTTTTGCAACCAATTCAAAAGACCAATTGCGGCAGGTGTCAGAGTAAATTGCGTCATTTTTTCATTTAATGCCCATTGTGCTGTGGCTGGCATTTCTAATACGTAGTTTTGATTTCCTAGCTGCCCGCTAAATGCATGACTCACACTAGGCGGGATCACGACCCCCTTTCCTGCATTTAACAGAAAATGTTGCCGGTACATATTAATTTCCATCTGCCCAGATAACGACAAAACGACTTGCCACTGCCCATCATGTTGATGAGAAATGACGTCGTTCGAATATTGGCGAAAATGAAGCTCAGGTAATCGCAAAGGGTTGCACTCCCACGGTCAATGAATAGCAAGAGTATAGGACTATAGGTGGTAATATTGCTATAGAGGAAGTGACTGGCCTATCTATCAAATTCATCAAAATAAAAATGTTTCAGCGGTTCCATTTGCTGGTGAAGAACTCGTATAACAAAGATATCTTTGGTTCTCTGCCGATAAAAAATGACATGCTTAGAATGATTATAACGCCTAATCCCCTCTGAAATTTCCGCACACTTCAGTCCTATCAAAGGATTGGAGCTCAACATTTCTAACGCACAATGTAAACTTTTAGTATACTCATCCGCTTTACTGACACCAAAATTCACCAAAGTATATTCAAATATTCCTTCAAAATCTTTAGCGGCTAAGTTAGAAAGTTTATACATTATGTGCGGTCTTCATTTTTTTGGCTATATCATGGAGTGTGAATGATGATTCACCGCTTTTTTCACCTTCTTCAATTAGCATCTTCAATGCAGCCGTTTGTTTTTCTTGAATTTCAAGTAAACGCAGTGCGGAGCGAACAACTTCACTTGTTGAACCATACCTTCCAGATGAAATCAGTTGATTTACAAATTCATCTAATTGCGTTCCGATTGTCACACTTGTGGTACGAGCCATAAGATCACCTTTGTGTTAATTATTAACACAATTATTTTAGTGGGTTATCACCATAAAATCAATCAATGTAGGCATTAGGCTAAAAGCGCCCCATTCGGCAAAGGTAAGTTAAATTCAGCAAGAACAATCGCCCCCTTTTCATCAGGTGCCCCCGTGATCAACACTTCCGATTTAATGCCTGCTATACGCTTGACTTCAAAGTTACACACACATAGTACCTGCTTACCAATCAAATCATCTGGCGTATAATTGACAGTGATCTGTGCGCTAGAGCGCTTAATACCCAATTCGCCTAAATCAACTTCCATAACATAAGCTGGCTTTTTGGCTTTACTGTTGACTTGTGCACTAACAATAGTCCCAACACGCATTTCAACACGGGTAAAATCATCCCATTCAATAATTTGCATAAATCCATTCCTAAATTAAATTACTTATGTGTAATAAATTAACATACAACAGACTTTGCGGTTTATCGCCAGAACGTCATTTTATGTAGCCAAACCACCACAGGGCTCAGATGATAAGCAAAAAATAACCCTCATAAAAATGAGGGCTAAAGATAAATAACAGAAAGTATGTTGAAGTACGGCGTTTTCTTTTTTACTACATCGTTGAAAATGTATTCATAATGATCCCACCAGTGATAATGAGGCCCATCGCAAATACTGCTGGGAAATCGGGTTTTTGTTTATATAAAATCATAGAAACGAGTGTCACACCGACAATACCAAACCCACACCATAATGAATAAGCCACACCGACTGGGATATAACCCATTGCACGGGTTAGTGCGAAATAACACAAGCAATAAGCAACAATGACTAATACAGATGGACCCAATTTGCTAAAGCTATTGGTCTTTTTTATCATTGAAGTACCCGTTATTTCAGAGCCAATAGAAAGCGCTAACCATAAAAATCCAGTAAACATAATATTCCCCTTAACTTTGAATTAATGAGCTGTGTTATTTTTTGTTGATAATAATGAAGACTCAGTTTCATCTTTAGATGGTTCAGTTTCTTCCGGATCATCGGAGCCCATTTTGGAGAATAGATTCATGATCACAATGCCACTCGCGATCACGGCCATACCGATCATCGCCGCAGTGTCTGGGTGTTGCCCATAAAATAGCATGCCGAGGGTAGAAACCATTAAGATCCCTGTACCTGACCATGTTGCATAAGCCAAACCAACAGGAATATATTTTACTGCCCGAGAAAGTGAATAGTAACAAATAACATATAGCACAACGATTAATGCCAATAATAATGATTTAGTCATACCTTCACTATTATCAAACATTTTTAAGGTCGATGTTGCTGAGGTTTCAGAAACAATAACCGCCAGCATCCAAAGCCATGACTTTGCTTTAGGGGACATAGATAATACTCCTACAATAAATAGAAAGATTAATTTTTAATTTGATTAAATAACTTTATTTTTTAAGAGACTTTAAATAATCGATTGCTGAATCTGTTAATTTATTTTCATTCGCGCAATACCCCCTAGGGTTATTCATTACTTCCTTTAAAGTAATATAGCGATTTGGATGTTCATCATTTATTTCAGGTTTTAAATTTTCAGTAATATCACGAATTAAAAATTTATTTTCTATTTCATTAAATGAATCAAAATAAACACCTAACTTGATTGCTTTAGTGATATTTTCTTTAATCAACTGATTATAATTTTCATTTTTATTTAAACCTAAAACCTGACTTAATTCACTTTCAGGGCAACAATGGTATTTCAGTGCCAATATCGGCATGTTTTGTGATAATGCATGAAAGACTAACTCACTTTCCTCACTCATAAACAAACCATTGGCTATCTCACCAACGACTTTTGCATCAATAAACGGTAAAAACAGGCTGTCATAATGATTTAAACTATTTATTGATAAGGTGCTTTTATTTATAACACTTCCCAATTCAGCCCATTTTTCAACATCAAAAGACTGGTGCATTGATGCGGTGGCATAAAAGGAAAAAGAAACAGAATCTAACTGTGCCAGTCTTTGGTAAATAGCTTGCTGATACCCCTCAACAGGCGATAGCACCACCAGAACTTGTCGCTTTAACTGACGTAAAACTTGCTGCACAATTCGCTCGATCAGTTTTTCGTTCATTCTGCCACCACTCCTTAGCCCGCGATAAATACGCTATCGTTATTGCGTAAGCCCGCGGCATTTGCTTCATCGGTATCAATATGAAACTCAAGAGAAAAACGTTCATCCACTCTCACGACAACTTCATCAAACACTAAGCTGCGTTCACCTTCAGTACGGATATTCACCTTTTGCCCATTCACCACATTTAATGCTCTTGAGTCCATCACACTCATATGAATATGACGCTGAGCACAAATAACCTGCGACTCAAGATTGACATGCCCCGCTGGGCCAATCAGTAAAGCATTGCCTGAACCTGCCATGTCACCTGACTCTCTTACCGGCGCTTTTATACCAAGCGCAAAGCAGTCGGCCTTAGACACTTCTAATTGCGTTTTTGGGCGAACAGGCCCTAGTACTCTGACTTTGCTAATCGACCCTTTTGGTCCCACCACCATGACGCATTCTTTCGCCGCAAATTGCCCGGGCTGTTTTAAATCTTTAAATGGCGTCAGCTGATATCCTTGGCCAAACAAGGCTTCAACGTCCTGTTGTGAAAGATGAACATGGCGGTTAGATATTCCGACAGGGATAGCAATGTTGGAAACGCTGCCTTGTGCTGGTGTATAGGCTGAAAGCCGCTCCAATATTTTCCCCATTAATTGCTCATTCATCATGATTTTTTCCCTTTACGCGGGTCATTCTTGATGTCTTTCACATTGATGTCGGTTTTAACTTCAACCACAGGCGCTTCTGTTTTAGCCTCAACAACCGCTTTTTCCACTAACTTTTCTGCTTTTACTTCTGGCTGAAGACTTTTCTCTAACTCACCTTTTTTACTTTTCACTGTTAGCAATTTACTGATTACGCTTTCTTCAGGCCGCGCAATCACTAATGAGCCGACGAGTAGCTGACTATTGGCGATCACTTCAATACCATGGTCAACTGCGGTGCGAACAGCACTGATTTCGCCTTGGAAACAAACGGATACCAGTCCAGAGCCGATTTTTCGATAACCTACAATTTCTACACTGGCGGCTTTACACGCCGCATCAGCAGCCTGTATTGCGGATGTCAGTCCCCGAGTTTCAATTACGCCTAAACTTTTCATCTGTCTCTCCTACTTAGTGACGAACCAGTCGAATATCGAAATCAAATTGTTTGAAGAATGCTTCAAGTTGGTCTAATTCTTCTGCACTATAGGTTGGGTCTTGCTTAACAGGATAAATCATATCCAGTTTGTCGTACTTACCGCGGCCCAACTGGTGATAAGGCAGAATATCGATGCGTTTTACATTGCCGCGTTTGGATAATTCCATCGCATAGTTAATCGCCCCTGTAATGGCATCAAACGAGTCGTTATAGCCACGAACTAATGGCATTCTGACAACCACGTTCGCGCCGAGATCAATCAATCTTTCGAGGTTGCGGCGAACATTTTCATTGCCAATACCGAATAGATTTTTATGCTGCGCAGTATCAATATGTTTAATGTCATAGAGGAATAGGTCGACAACTTCAGCTAACTTTTCATAGTTTTCTAACGATGTTGTACCTTGGGTTTCTATTGCGGTGTTGATCATCATTTTTTTACACTCACGCAGTAGAGCGACTGCAAAATCGGTTTGTAGGCTCATTTCGCCTCCACCGATTGTTACACCACCACCGGAAGAAATATAAAAATCATAATCTTGCATGATGATATCCATCATTTCGGCCACAGTGACATCTTTACCCATGATGTCTAATGCACCGCCAATGCATACTTCTTCACATTTACGGCAACCGATACAATCAATGCTGCGATTCACGCGGTGAATTTGCTCACCTTGCTCATTAATAGTTTTGTAGTGGATCCCTGTCGGGCAGACATCAACGCATTTCCCACAATTGACGCATTTATCGTGGGAAAACATCACTTGAAACTGGCTACTTAACCCTTCTGGGTTAGCGCACCATGGGCAACGAATATTGCACCCTTTTAAGAAAATCAGTGTTCGGATACCGTCGCCATCATAAATCGAGTATTTTTGGATATTAAATATCCGACCTTTAATCTCTGCCGCGCTCATCATTGCACCTCTAACACTATGTTTATAAATCAGAATTTATTATTGTTGTTATAAAATGGCAGGTATAAATTCATACCTGCCTACATGGGTTTAGAACTTCTCAATTACAGTACGGCTAATAATTTCATCTTGAACTTCTTTACAGAGTTCAACGAAGTAGGCACTGTACCCTGCGACACGAACGATTAAATCACGGTATTTCTCAGGCTCTTGCTGGGCTTTTTTCAGCATTTCGTTATCGACATAGCTGAACTGCATTTGGCCGTTTCCTAAGATAGACGCGGTTCTTAGCAAGGTGATTAAGCCGTGGCGGCCTTCTGGTGTGTCCAATAAGCCTTTTAAGAACTTAAAGTTATGCACCATACCAATATTCATCGTTTCAACATTCATTTTGCTGATTGATTTAATGATGGCGGTTGGGCCTTGTTTATCCGCACCTTGTGTTGGGCTGATACCATCGGATAACGGCATCCACGCTAAGCGACCATTGGCACTCGCTGCGGTTAATTCACCAATCGGCGTGTTGTTGGAGATGGATAAAGTTCCGTGACTCAGTGTTGAATACAACATGTCGTACTTACGACACTCACGCTCTGTCCACTCCGTAATATCCAGCGCATATTGGTCAACATAGTCATCATCGTTACCAAATTTAGGCGCATTTAAGCAGTCACGGCGTAATTCGTCATAGCCTTCAAAGTTAGCTAATAATCCATCACGAATTTGCTCAAGGGTGTAGCGACCATCTTCATAAACCAATTTGCGAATCGCGACAATGGAGTCAACATAGGTTGCAAGACCAGAGAAAATCAGCCCTGGGCCGTGGTTGATCATCGCCCCACCCGCTGCAACGTCTTTCCCTTTTTCCATACAGCCTTCCACTAGCAAAGACATTAAGGGTTTTGGTGCCACATCACGGTGAACTCGCTGGCTGATAACGGTACCGATAGCGGATAAGCGAATAATATGAGCAATCTGCGCTTTCACTGCATTATCAAAGTCTTCGAATGTTTTCAGGTCACGTAAATCACCGGTATCTAAGCCTTGGTAGCTATCGAATAGCACCATGCGACCACGGTTTAATACAAACTCAATCGCGATTGGCCATTGGGTGTAACCAGTTGATGTCCATTGATAAATACGGCCTGATTTCTGTGGCTCAACACAGCCCATCAAGCAGTAATCACGCGCATCTTCAAAGTCAAAGCCTTTACGCAACATCATTTTGATGTGGGAATCGTCGAAGTGACAGGCAGGGAAGCCCATTCCGGCTTTCACGACATCAACGATTTTTTCCATGTATTTCTGTGGTGATTGGTTATGAATACGACAAGCCAACGATGGCTGATACACTTTAACGAAACGAACCGCATCCATGATTAAGTAAGTTAAGTCGTTACAAGCATCGCCACCAGAACGTTTTTGCCCACCCACCGTTAAGTTGATAAATGGCTGATAACCTGCAAAATATTTCGCACCCAGCTCACTCGACATCCACATTAACTCAGCACACTTGATGATAAACGCCTGCATCATTTCTAATGCTTGTTCTTGGGTTAAACGGCCTGTTTTGATGTCATTTTCATACATTGGGAAGCAATATTGGTCGAGACGTCCTAAAGAAAGACCTGTTTGGTTTTCTTCGATTTCAAACAGTGACTCAACAGTCCAAATGCTTTGTAATGCTTCTTGCAACGTCGCCGGTGGGTTCGCTGGCACGTTTTCATTGACTTGTGCGATAGTCAGCAATTCTTCGCGACGTTTTTGGTCTGACTCCAGCACGGCTAATTCACGAGCATGCGCAGCAATACGGTGTGAATACGCCACTACCCCTTCACAGGTTTCAATTGACGCTTTATAGAAATAAATACGGTCAATATCTTCTGGGTTTTCCATGCTTAACTCAGCCAGTTTCGCCTGAGCATCTGCTTTAATGCCATTCATTCCTTTGGTGAATAACAGCACGTCATAACCCGGACAAGTATCTCCACCACCGTTGATTTGGTGATAAGACAAATCACTGACAAACGTTTCACCGCTGAATTCCCATACCCCCGCTTCGCGGTATTGAGCCTCACAAATTTCATCCAATGAGCGCCCTTCCCAGAATGGCGCGATTTCCTCGCGGATCACTTTTTTGTCTTCTTCTGAGATAACAAATGGATCTTGTGGGCGCGTACTCATGGTATCGAGTTCTTCGACCACCCAGCGCCATGCGATATCTGGAGAGAAAGCACCCGCACGGGCTTTACCACATGGATGGCCTACAATCAGTTCTTCCGGCTGAATTAAGATTGGCGCAGTTTCACAAGCGCGGCGGAATGCTTTCGCACGCAATAGAATTGGCGGTAAACCAGGGTTATTTTTGACAACTTCAGTGAAGGCGAGTGCACGATAGATAGACACACTTGGGCGTGCTTCTAAGTAGCGGTTACGCAAGCGTTGTAAGCGAGGCGTTAACCCTTCCATCACTTTGAATTCAGTTTCCGCTTGTGCCGTTGGAGCAACATAGCTGGCATTTGGCGCGGCGTATTGCGGCTGAATGCTGTTTTTTCCGCAATATAAACGAACTTTTAAGCCGTTATTGATGACACTGATGTTTTCATGAGCAGATAACATCATAGCTGATAATTCGTTAATGCATACACGAGGGTCATTCAGATAAATACCGTCTTTTAATGCATCGAACATTGGGTAGCCATCGACTTGCTTGGTTGAGCGAACTTCAGAGAGCTCAGCCAGTTTCAACCATAAACTTTCTACAATCTCATAAGCTTGTGCTTGGGTTAAGCGGCCTTGTTCAATATCGCGTTGGTAGAATGGGTAAACTGCTTTATCGAACCCCATTGGGTTAACTGCATAACTGCCATTTTCTAAATGCAGGATAAGTTGCAGTAAATAGAACGCTTGGCAAGCTTCTTTGAATGTTTGTGCTGGTTTTGCTGGCACATTACGTAAAATTGCTGCGCTTTCTTGTAACTCTGCGCGACGGTATTGATTAGACTCTGCTGCTGCCATGCTCTCTGCTTTAGAAGCTAAAGCTTGCGCAAAATGGATAGCGGCATCACATGCGTAAATTGCCGAGCGGCAGTTATTCGCCTCATCAATACTATTACGGCTAACCGCACTGCCGATATTTCTAACTTTATTTTCTAATTGCGCTTTGATAGCTAAAAAACCGATGTTTAATACCGCTAAGTAATCGGGTGCATCAATGGCGCTATCGCCAGCTAAAAACGTATAAATGCTGTGGCTGTTGATTTCATTTTCAGTATGGAAAATCGCCCCACGAGGCGTTGATGATTGGCTACCAATAATCAACTCATCTTGGGCAATAAATGCAGGAAAATGACGGATAAATTCATAAAAACGTTGTGCAGGTTTAATCGCCTGCGGTGCGCCAGACAGTTGGTTGCCAAGCGCTTCTAAAATATTGGCACGTTCAGTAATAATTGAGCTATTGCGGGCACTTAAGCGTTCAGCCAGCATTTTTACGCGTGGGGTCAAAGCATATTTATTCATGTTAGCCTATCCTGATGTTCTTTCTAGTTTGTTGTTCATCACATAAAAGCGTTAACTGTTAAAAAGACTGTCTATACAGCACTTCCAGTTGCACCTTGCTCACATCCCGTGGATTGGTCGGAGTGCAACTATCGCGCAGTGCTTGCCCAACCATTTCCCCTAAACGGGCGTTAAAATCGAATTCATTAATACCGGTTGCTTGAATGCCTTTTGGCATATTCATTTCATCTTTCAATACGTTGATTGCCATAATTAAGCTCTCAACGCCTTCACGTATTGTTGAAGCAGGTAAATTCAAGTTTCTTGCAAGACTCGCGTAACGTTTCGCGGCTTCGCTATCACAGCGGCCTTCAAAATCCGCATTGAAAGCCACGACTTGAGCCATCAATAAGGCATTGGCACGACCATGTGGAATATGAAATACGCCGCCTAATGCATGGGCTAAGCTGTGAGTTATCCCAAGTGATGCGTTAGTAAAGGCCATACCGGCAATACATGAAGCGTTGTGCATTTTTTCGCGTGCCACTAAGTTGCTACCGTCGCGATAACAATCAATTAAGTGACCAAAAACCAATTGCACTGCTTTTTCTGCTAAGGCATCCGAAAAATCAGATGCGGTGCGAGAAACATACGCTTCCAGTGCATGACACAGCACGTCCATACCTGTATCTGCAGTAATCGAAGCTGGTACGGATTTCACCAGTACAGGGTCTAAAATGGCGACATCTGGCAGCATGAATTCGTCAACTAAAACCAACTTTTCAGACTGTGACTTGATGACTGAAAATGAAGTCACCTCTGAACCCGTCCCACTGGTGGTTGGGATCGCGATAAACTGCGGTTTGACTCGATTGACGTTTTTTCTGGTGTGCCAGAGGGAGTAAATAACAGCTTTCGCAGCATCAATCACCGACCCACCACCGAGTGCAATCACCACATCTGGATATTGCATATCCATGATTTTCATGCCGTTAACAATGGCTGAAATGTCTGGGTCCGGCACAACATCGTCGTAAATCGAAAATGTGATGCCACTTTGGGTTAGCCTGCGAGTGACTTCATCAGCTAAGCCAAACTTCACCATCGCTTTGTCAGTGACGATAAAGGCATGGTGAGCACTCATTTGTGAGATAAAATCCAATGCGTTAGCACCGAATTGGACTTTAGGTTTAATCAAAAACTGGTTCATGCTGTTTTTACTCCTTGGTATAAACCTTCTCAACAATGGCAACCACTGACATGGCTTTGTAATTGTCTTTATTCAAAGCGAAGTAAGCTTCAGCTAACACAATGTCGTTAATACCTGCGCCAACACTGTCGACTGCCACATACGTTTTGTTTTTCAACGGTTCAAGGTCATCCCCTAGCTTGGTAACCATTAATAAGTTACTGCCGCTAAGTTCTTGGCATTTCTGCGTTGCAACAACATGTCCGACCACCTTTGCGAGGATCATGGTTTATACCGCCTTATTCCAATGAGTTACTTATTTAGGCGTCCGAGAACAGCCTTGATGATTTGCTCAACATTTTCTTCAGTGATGTCACCTTGAGAAACCACCGCCTCAGCAGTCGCAGCCGTTGTTACAGTGCTGCCAAATCGGTTATCGCCAGTTGGGTTAGCTGCGGCTGGTGATGCTGCCGTAACAGGGTTACGGAAACGGTTGTCATCAAAAATACTCACTTGCGGTTGATTTACCGAAGTTGATGCTGTTGGCTGTGCAGGTGCACAAGGCTGAGCTGGCTGTCTTAAATCATCAATGGAACGTACGCCATAACCGACTTTACGGATGTTCAGCAAGTTCATCGGGCCGACGTTATCTGAACTAGAACCGCCACCAACTGCCCCACAACCGAGCGTTAAAGCAGGTGTGATATTGGTCGTTGCACCAATTCCGCCCAGTGCCGCTGGTGTATTGATCAAAATACGATTGACGGGTTTTTCCAGAGAGAATTGACGAATAACATCTTCGTTCTGCGTATGGATCACCAAGGTATGACCGAGGCCTTCGTTGGTCAGTAAGTCAACCACACGATGGCAAGCTGACTGCCAATCTTCCTCGATATACATCCCTAAAATTGGGCATAATTTTTCGCGGGAGTATGGGTTTTTCGGTGATACGGTGTCTTGTAAAGCAATCAACACACGTGTGTTAGCCGGAACAGTGAAGCCTGCACGTTGACTCAGTGTGATAGCATCTTTACCAACGACTTCAGGGTTGATAGTACCGTTCGCTCTAAGCAACATGGATGCCATGCGTTTCGCTTCATCTTCATTCATGAAGTAAGCGCCTTGAGCGAGCAGTTCACGATGAACTTCGTTGTAAATGCAGCGTTCTACAATGATCGATTGTTCTGAAGCACAAATAACACCATTATCAAAAGTTTTACTGGTGATGATGTCACTCACCGCTTGCTTGATATTGGCACTACGTTCAATAAATGCAGGGCCATTACCTGGACCACCGCTGATGGTTGGTGTACCGGATGCGTAAGCAGCGCGTACCATGCCTTCACCTCCCGTTGCCAAAATTAAAGAAACGTCTTTGCTGTGCATCAGCTCTTTCGTTGCTTCAAGAGTTAGCATCGTGACGCCATCGACAATTCCTGCTGGCGCACCCGCTTCTAATGCGGCTTTTTTGACAATTTCTAATGTGCGGAAACTGCAAGCTTTGGCATTTGGATGAGGGGAAAAGACAATGGCATTACCCGCCTTCAAGGCAATCAACGTTTTGTAGATGATGGTAGATGTTGGATTAGTAGAAGGAACTAACGCCGTGATCACACCAAGAGGAACCCCCACATCCATGACTTTGTTGACTTTGTCATCATTAATGATGCCAACGGTTTTGAGATCTTTAATGTGTTCATAAACACGCATTGAAGCAAAAGTGTTTTTCAGGACTTTATCTTGCCACTTACCGAACCCAGTCTCTTCATTGGCCATTTTTGCCAGCTCTTCTGCATGAAGTGCGGACTCAATTGCAATGTGTTTAACGATATTATCGATTTTTTCCTGCGAAAATGTCGCAAACTCTTTCTGCGCTTGTTTCGCGTTTCTAACTAGCTCTCTTGCCAGTTGTCTGGATTGCAGATCTTTGTCTAATGCAACCATGTCTTCCCCCGTATCGGAGCCAAAATTAATTCATTAACTTGTCGTGTGATTGGCTTTATCAGCCAATTACTTAGGCTTTGTGTTGCTGTGCAATTTTGCCAATATCGTTGTGTGGTCTCGCAATCACGCGTGAAGTCACCACGGTTCCGATACGTTTTGCAGCCTCAACACCTGACTCAACCGCTGCGTTAACGGCACCGACATCGCCTTTAACCATCGCTGTTACCAGACCTGAGCCAACATTTTCATAACCGATTAACTCAACATTTGCGGCTTTACACATGGCATCAGCAGCTTCAATACAAGCCACTAAACCTTTGGTTTCAATTAGACCAAGTGCTTCTTTCATAAGTAATTTCCTGTTTTATTCCGTGACTTTATACTGGGCGACGATTTTCTGAATATCACTATGAGGACGAGCGATAACCAGTGATGTCACGACGGTGCCAATACGAGAGGCGGATTCAACACCTGAATCCACGGCAGCTTTCACCGCACCTACATCGCCTTTGACCATGGCGGTAACTAAACCTGACCCAACATTTTCATAACCAATCAGCACAACATTTGCGGCTTTACACATCGAATCTGCAGCTTCAATACAAGCCACTAACCCTTGAGTTTCAATAAGACCTAATGCGTCACCCATGTTTTTTTCCTCCGGAAAAAGTTATGCCTTATGCTTAATAACGATTTTATTGATATCGTTGTGTGGACGAGCAATGACTAGTGAAGTCACAACTTCACCAACACGCTGTGCTGATTCAACACCTGAATCGACGGCTGCTTTGACTGCTCCGACATCGCCTTTAACCATTGCAGTAACGAGGCCTGAACCGACATTTTCGTAACCAATTAGCTCTACATTCGCCGCTTTGCACATCGCATCAGCCGCTTCGATACAAGCCACCAGACCTTTTGTTTCAATAAGACCTAATGCATCACCCATTGTTGTTTCCTCCGAGAAGCCTTCTTTATTTTTCTTTACCTTCGATATTCCAAGCTAATGTGTCCGAGTACATGTCCCTTGAAATATCTGGGTAATCATTTACGCCAATGGTGTCTGCGCGGTGATCTATTGAACGCAGCCTTTGGCTTCAAACTCACTATAGAACCGAAAAATAAAAACAAAATATAAATCCACAAAACGACAATATTTAGTCTTTTAACCTGAAAATTAGAGTAATTAATTAAGCTATTTACATATTCATACTGAAAAAATTAAAAATTCACGCATCTGTGTTGCAGATAAAAATGGGCTAAATAAAGATTTAGCGTTAGCTAGGTAGATTGTTAATAAAATATTATTGAGCTGATAAAGGGGGGTAATTTGTGAAATGATAACTGTGGGTCTGCTCACTCGGTTATAAGCTTTGCCTACATCAGATATCCGCGAGTTAGGTTCTAACCAAGAGATAGTCTACCTGTCATGATGTCAATTTATAGCTAAATTGAGGATATTGCAGTTTGTGAATACTACAGCAGGGAATACGACAAAATAGGAAATAAAGGGAAGTGGGATTGTCAGTTAACGATGAAGTGAACGGCTTCACCGCTAAGCTTATTTATTTAATGAGAACTGAATTAATCAAATTTACTGCCAGGCTTTAACGTGCAGATATAAAGTGGAGAGTTAATTGAACTGAGTAATAAAGCTTTGTCATTGAGCTTTTGGGCATTAAGAAATAGCCCGTCATGGCTATCTGACATTTCTCGCATAAAGTAATCAAATATCACATCTGGTGATTCATCAATAGAAGAAGCACTTGCTTCCCATTGACTGATATTATAATGGCGCTCTGTGGGAGAAACTCGTTTTGTTGTATAACTAAATTTCACATAGCGCTGTAAGTACAACCAGCCCGCTTTAGAATCGGTATATCCTTCAACAACGATGGCTCCTTTGCCATTGGCACCAAAATTGAAATGAATATTGCCATTAACGTTTTCATCCTGCATATTTTCAAAACGCATAATGCCTTTTGTCGAGCACATTAATAAACCATCTTGTTTATTGGAAAGTAAGACCGATTGAGTGTAAATCACAACAATAATAAATAGCAAAAAGCTCAGTAAGCATAATACTTTTCCTGATATCTTCATGATGGTTTCCAAGAATAGTAAAAGTAATTATCGCAATAGCTAAATGGGTTATCTTCATTTACTGCACAATGTGCAAGAAATACTCGACCCAATCCATTAGTCTGCAATTTATCTCCATAGAAAAAAACAAACCGTTCTTTCTCGGCACAGGCTAAATTTAAGTTATTTCTAACCTTATCAAAATTTTGTACATAGTTTAGTGCGACAGAGTTATTGATCATTTTTTCATTCGATAGCACATCACAATTAGTGTGCTCAAGTACTGTCATCTTAATCGGTACTGACGGCTGGTTTGATAAATAAGCCATGACCGCGAGTAAAACGGAACACAATAAAAAGACACCGCTAGCGAGATACCAACAGATTTCTTTTTTTTCTGGCGTCAATGTTGATTCTATTTTTTTGAGGTCTGCAGGCTCAGAGATAGGTTTGGGAATTGGAGATAAAACAACCTTAGCCTCTTCTATTTCACTTAAGCTAGGGATTAACTCAGAGGGAGGAATTTTAATATCATCAATTAATTCAAGTGAAACATCTGAATTAAACTCTAATCGCCCCCTCGCCACCGTCACAATAATATTTTCAATACCATATGGACGAAATGCTTTTCTTAATATACTTAGATATTGGTTTAAATTACTGTTCGATGAAACTAATCCATTATCATCCCATACCGCTTTTAACACCTCATCTCGGGAAACAACACCTCTGTGTTGAATAAAATAAAACAACAACGCATTAGCCGTTATCGACAGTTGTGCATCCACCTCATCTTCTTTTAAAGATAAAGTGCCATCAACTGCATCATATAGAATGAAAGCATTGATTTTATATTTCACTGTCGCCTCATGTGCTTATTTTATGAATAAAATTGCACTATCATTACCACTATTATTTTTACTTACGTGCTATTTTTACTTATGGAATTTGTTCAAATGATATTGTCGTTAACCGGCTAACAATCGCATCACGTTCTTGCTGTGATAACGTTTCTCCCTCAGTCAATGACGAAAGCCACAACCCATCAGCCGCATAACGCACTAACGCGCCTAAATAACTGTTATCGAACTCATCCCCCTTTTCCAAATGGTTGGTTACCCAATCTCGCCAGCACTGACGTAACACTGGCTCAGTTGGCATAGCCAAAGACAATAACGCGAGCTGAAAACTTTCATCAGATTCTTTTAACTCACCAATATAGTGCAAATAAGCACGAGAAAACCGCCCATAGGGATTTGGGTCATTATCCATAATGGTATGTATTCTCTCATCCATAATCCCCAGCAATTGCACAAACAGTGCATGAATAAGCTCTTGCTTCGTTGGGAAGTGGTGCATTAACCCGCCTTTGCTAACACCCGCTTCCCTTGCCACTGCATTAAGTGAGAGTGAAGAGATCCCTTCTCTGCCAGCAATAATACGAGCAGCTTTCAGTAACTCCACTTGAAGCTTAATAGGATCTTTTTTTCTATGCTGAGCAGATTTATTCATGCGATGAATGATACCGACCAGTCGGTATGTTTCATTTTGACTAAAATCAAGTAACCCTGATTTGTTCATGGGTAAATCTAAATAGTGGAAGAGGACTCACAATATCGAATTATGATAAGTTGTAACCCCATAATTAATTTAAAAATATCAAATATTTTTGATATTTAGTTATCTATTTTAATTTCACTTAGTTTTGCACATCCTCAGATTATGATGTTTAATAGTGAGAGTGGAACAATTCTCTATTCAATAAATAACGGTTTGCAGTATTCCTAATTAACTCCCCGTGAAAGAGGTTTTATCATGTCAAATCAATACAATATTGGTGTCATTGTGGGTAGTTTGCGCGCTGATTCATATAATTTAGTTGTCGCTAAAGCCATGACTAAATTATTCCCCACAAATTTCACGTTTAAATTTATCAATATTGGTGAACTCCCTCTCTATAACCAAGATGCAGACCAAAATGTGTCTCCTGTTGTGGCTAATTTCAAATCTCAAATTAAAGCCTGTGATGGCATTATTTTCGCCACCCCAGAATATAACCGTTCAATGCCTGGCGTATTGAAAAATGCGATTGACCAAGGCTCTCGCCCATGGGGAGATAATTCCTGGGATGGCATCCCTGCTGGAGTACTAGGGGTATCTATTGGCAATATTAGTACGGCTATTGCACAACAACATTTGCGTAATAGCTTGGCATTTTTGAATATGCCGACAATGAACCAACCAGAGTGCTATTTGAAGTGGTATGAAGGAATGGTTGATGAACAAGGTAATATTTCACCCAAAAGTAAAGATTTCCTACAACCGTGGGCAGATACCTTTGTGAAGTTTGTTGGTCATAATGCCAAACGTTAGCCATTAAAAAAGGCATCACAATCGTGATGCCTGAGGTTGTTGACAAAGCGGGATAAAAGCGTGGTTTTCCCACTTTGTGTTATCAGCCGAAAATCAATAAATTGATTTTCCTAATTTATTTTCAAAACCTATTCGACTTGCCGCCAAACATAATATGTTTGTCAGCAGTCTGAGGCATCACAATCGTGATGCCTTTTTATTATCTTCAAACCCTATTTAGCTTGCGACTAAAACAATAATTAACGTCCTGCTTTTAGCTTTTGGAAATACTCTTCATAAATAATATTAGTATTCCCCACATCACTTTGCCATTCGCCTTTTTGCAGAACTTCTTCACTTGGGTAAAGTGATGGGTCATTAGCAATTTCAGCAGGTAATAATTTTTTAGCTTCTAAATTTGGTGTTGGGTAGCCAATAGATTCAGCCACTTGAGCCGCAATTTCTGGACGCAATAAGAAATTAATTAACTTATGGGCCCCTTCCACATTTTTGGCGTTAGCAGGAATAGCTAAGCTATCCATCCAGAAAATCCCACCTTCTTTTGGCCACACCACTTCAATCGGTAAGCCAGCTTGCCGCGCGACGAATGCAGAACCATTCCACAACATTCCCACATCAACCTCACCTTCAATAAATGGTGTTGCTGGGTTGTCAGAGTTGAAGGCTAAAATATTTGGGCGTAATTTTTGCAACTCTTTATACGCCTCTTCAATTTGTTTCGGATCAGTCGTATTACCTGAATAACCTAATTTAGTGAGCGCAACTTGGAAAACTTCCCGTGCATCATCCATCATCAGCAAGCTATTTTTATACTCAGGTTTCCAAAAATCCGCCCACGAGGTGACAGACTGTGGGTCAACAGCTTCACCATTAATACCTATCCCTGTCGCACCCCAAATATAAGGCACTGAATAATCATTATTCGGGTCAAATTCTTTATGGATTAAGTTTGGGTCAAGGTTTTTAAAATTGGTTAATTTGCTTTGATCAATCTTTTGTAGCATTCCTTCTTTACTCATTTTGGCAATAAAATAAGTAGAAGGCACCACCAAGTCATAAGCCCCTTCTTTATAGGTCTTTAACTTGGTATACATGCTTTCGTTTGATTCATAGGTGGAGTAAATCACCTTGATGCCCGTTTCTTTGGTAAATTGCTCTAATAAACCGGGGGGAACATATTCTGTCCAGTTATAGAAATACAGTACGTCTTTGTTATCGTCAGCGGCAGTTGCCGTGCCAATACTTGCAGCCATTAACCCTGCTGCCAGTAGATAGGACCATTTTTTCATTACTGAGTTTCCCTCAACAAAGTGTTTTTATCCCTTAATGCATCAAGTAACCACTTGAATTATTTAGGGTATATATCTTATAGGCTAAATAAAGCCCACCCTCTCGCCGTATGGCATCAAAAAGGCGCTGTTATAGAAAAAACCAACACCATCACTCATTTATGATTTCGCTTTTTTCGAGTATTTATCCCGCATCACCCATTGGCTTAAACAAACGAGCAGTAAAGACATAATCAACAATACTGTCGCCAATGCGTTTACTTCTGGGGAGACCCCGACTTTTACCATTGAATATATTTTCAATGGTAAAATCTCATAACTTGGCCCCGTAACAAATGACGAAACCACCACATCGTCCATCGACAATGTAAAACTCAGTAGCCACCCTGCCACAACCGCAGGGAGCGCTAATGGCAAAATGATTTTCCTTAAGATGGTAAACTCACCCGCACCGAGGTCACGTGCAGCTTCTAGCATCTTCACATCAAAGTCCTTTAACCTTGCATACACCGTCACCACTACAAAGGGTAGACAGAATGTAATATGGGAAAAAAGCAATGACCAAAAACCTAGCGAGACCCCAAGGATCATAAATAGAACCAATAACGAAATCGCCATGACGATATCAGGTGACATCATGACCACAAATAACATGCCACCAACAAAAGGTTTTCCTCTAAAGCGATAGCGAAATAATGCAACGGCGGTTAATGTGCCAATGGCTGTTGCGAAAGTCGCTGACAAAACCGCCATGGTTAATGAATGCCCCGCAGCCTCTAATAAGCTATCGTTATTAGCTAGTAATTCATACCATTTGGTTGAAAACCCTTGCCACTGAATACCAAAACGCGACTCATTAAAGGAATTAACAATCAAAATGATGATTGGAATATAAAGATAAGCGTAGATGATGGCCATGAAGCCACCACGCAGAGTACGTCCGATCATTCTTCATATGCCTTTTTATTCAGAAGCTTAGCTGCTCGGTAATACACATACAGCAATAACCCCATCATCACCGTGAGGAAAATGCTGGTTGCTGCCCCGAATGGCCAATCACGAATATTTAAGAACTGGCTCTTAATTACGTTACCGATCAGTAGATTTTTCGCACCACCCATTAAATCCGCGACATAGAACAGCCCCATTGCCGGTAATAAAACCAGCAAACAGCCTGCGATAATACCTGGCATCGTTAAAGGAATGATGATTTTCACAAACCGTTGAAATTTATTCGCACCGAGATCTCTTGCAGCTTCTATATATGACTTATCCAGCTTTTCAATACTTGAATACAGCGGCATCACCATAAACGGCAACAATATATAAATGAGACCTAGTATGACGGCTTCAGGTGTATACATAATTTTCAACGGTTTATCGATAACACCAACCCACAGTAAAAAGTCATTTAAGTACCCTTTGGTACTGAGAAAAACTTTTAACCCATAGATACGAATCAATGAATTGGTCCAAAATGGCACAATTAACAGAAACAGCATCAAAGGTTGCACCCGTTTAGGTAGCTTTGCCAATATAAAGGCAAATGGATAGCCAATAACTAAACAGAAAAAGGTTGCGATCACCGCCATATTGAGCGAGTGCAGCATGACCTCTGCATACATCGGGTCAGACAAGCGAACATAGTTATCCCACGTAAAAACTAAGTCAACTAAGTTGGTGTCGCTACGCGTCAAAAAGCTAGTGCCAATAATCATGATATTAGGCAAGAAGACGAATAGCAGCAGCCAGGCGACCACCCCAGTGATAATAACGTTCTGCAAAATTTTATGTTTACGAATGATCATCCAGAACTACCTCCCAACTTTCAACCCAAGTCACAGCAACTTTTTGGTTAAGGGAGTGGTCGACATCGGGGTCATCTTCATTAAAGAATTCGCTAACCATGACAATTTTGCCATCTTCCATTTCAACCACTGAGTCTAACGTCATGCCTTTATAGTTACGCTCACGAACGTAGCCAATCAGCCCCGGATGGTTATCTGCATCATTCACTTCTTCAACGCGCAAGTCTTCAGGACGTAATAACACACTGACGTGTTGCCCTTCTTTGACAGAGAGCTCAGTGAAAATATCACATTCATGCCCTTCAACATTGGCTCGAATACGTTTATCATCAATGCGATACAATACTTTCGCATCAAAAATATTAATTTCACCAATAAATTGAGCTACAAACAGATTTTTCGGTTCCTCATAGATTTCGCGAGGAGTACCGTCTTGCTCAATTTTCCCTTCACGCATCACAATGATACGATCCGACATGGCCAAGGCTTCTTCTTGGTCGTGGGTCACAAAAATAAACGTGATCCCCAGTTTTCGTTGAAGCGCTTTTAGCTCATTTTGCATTTGTTTGCGCAGTTTATAATCAAGCGCAGACAATGATTCATCCAGTAGTAAGACTTTCGGGCGATTCACTACCGCACGGGCTATCGCCACGCGTTGTTGTTGACCACCAGATAGTTGGTTGGGTCTACGCTCAGCAAAATCTTCTAGCTGCACCATACGCAAGGCTTGGTCGACACGCTTTTGAATTTCAGCCGCAGGCGTTTTTTGCATGCGCAGGCCAAATGCCACGTTGTCGAAGACTGTCATATGAGGAAATAAAGCGTAGCTTTGAAAGACGGTATTTACAAAACGGTTTTCCGCTGGAATATCCGTAATATCTTGACCATCAAGAATAATTTGACCGCCATCGGCATCTTCTAGCCCTGCAATAAGACGTAAAACAGTCGTTTTACCGCAACCAGAAGGCCCCAGAATGGTCAAAAACTCACCGTTCTGAATGGTTAAGTCAAGCTCAGAAATAATTTGTTTGCCATCAAAACCTTTACTTAAAGATTTTAATTCAATGAGTGGTGTCAGAGAGGTTGTCTCAGTCATTTATTATACACTCTATCCCTAGGAATAATGCAGATAGAACCGCCACCGTTAAAGACTGTATAAGCTTGTCGGAGGTTTACTCTGTCAACTTAAGTAACATAAGTAAATAATTTCCCCAGCAAAGCCCAAAACCAGTAGCGCCATTTAAACTTCATAAGGCATGCATGATAAACACTGTTTTTGCAAATTGAAAGCCATTTTCACAACTTCGTTTGCCTTTCATTATGAATTCTCAATAAATAAAACAGATTTTTGAGAAAAATAAGCGACATAGCGATATATAGAATCAGTCTGTCCATATCTATA
This sequence comes from Providencia sp. CIM-Carb-044, assembly GCF_033901115.1. Classification (NCBI taxonomy): domain Bacteria; kingdom Pseudomonadati; phylum Pseudomonadota; class Gammaproteobacteria; order Enterobacterales; family Morganellaceae; genus Providencia; species Providencia sp. CIM-Carb-044. The sequence continues at coordinate 78,651 of NZ_JAXADV010000013.1, read as the reverse complement.
GATTTACATGATACATTCGAAGATAAAACTTAAGTCAAATTCAATGAAATTCATAGAGTTAAAACAATTCACAATAAAAATAATAATAATTATGGAATTAATAGTTTTTATTATTTTTAATTTTTTAATTCATATATTTAATGATATAAATTTTAAAACTTCATGCGAGATAAAAATACAATAAGCCTTTACCATAACTAACTCGTCGAGTTTTGATGATAGTTATATCCAGTAGATATATATCGTGATTATATATAGAACAAAGGCAATAACTGGTAACATCTATAACAAATAATTAAAGTCGCAGTTGATAATATTATTATGTGATTTAAATCTAATTTTCATTAATCCTTATTTTTTATCTCAATAAATTTAACCAATATCATATTATTCTTTGCATCTCTTTGAATATAATAATCAAATTGATATAATTTCAATCTAAACTGTAACTTTTAGTGACTTATTTTGTGATTTTTGTTTCATTATTACACCTATAAATTTTACTTTGTATCTTTCGAGTTAAATCAATTAAAGAATAAACATAAGCCTTCGGGTGATTACCTTTGGAAATTCCACTGAAATTAATATGTGAGTGAGCAAAATGGCTAATAAAGAGTTTTTTTACCAAGAACCTTATCCATTATCTGAGGATAAAACTGAGTATTTCCAAGTCTCTGATAAATATGTTTCTGTAGAACAATTTGCTGGTAAGCAAATTTTAAAGATAGAACCTGAGGCATTAACTCTCCTCGCAGAACACGCAATTTATGAATCCCAGTTTTTTTTAAGAGCTGCGCACCAGAAACAAGTCGCCGCTATCTTACAAGACCCAGAAGCCAGCGAAAACGACAAATACGTGGCGTTACAATTACTTCGCAATGCTGAAATTTCTGCAAAAGGTATTTTGCCAAACTGCCAAGATACAGGAACGGTTGCGGTTGTTGGGAAAAAAGGCCAACAAGTTTGGACAGACTGCAATGACGAAGAGTACCTCTCTCGAGGGATTTATAATGTCTTCCAACACGAAAACCTGCGCTTTTCTCAAAATGCACCGCTAGATATGTTTAATGAAGTCAATACTGGCACAAACCTGCCAGCACAGTTTGACATTTTTGCGACCACAGGTGATGAATATCACTTCCTATTTGTTAACAAAGGCGGCGGTTCAGCAAATAAATCAGCACTTTACCAAGAAACAAAAGCCACCTTAACCCCAGCCAAGTTAAAAAATTTCTTAATTGAAAAAATGCGTAACTTAGGAACAACAGCTTGCCCGCCTTACCATATTGCCTTCGTTATCGGCGGTACTTCAGCGGAAACAACACTGAAAACAGCCAAACTCGCCTCCGCAAAATACTACGACAACCTGCCAACCACAGGTAATGAGTACGGCCGTGCTTTCCGTGATATTGAACTAGAAAATGAGTTATTAGAAGCTTCTCGTCATCTTGGTTTTGGCGCACAATTTGGTGGTAAATATTTTGCTCACGATGTACGAGTTATTCGTTTACCTCGCCATGGTGCCTCTTGCCCAATCGGTTTAGCCATTTCTTGCTCTGCCGACCGTAATATTAAAGCTAAAATTACCAAAAGCGGTTTATGGCTTGAAAAAATGGAGCATAACCCAGCCCAATACATTCCTGAATCTATGCGTAACCAAGCTGAAGGAAAAGTGGTACATATCGACCTCAACCGCCCAATGAAAGATATTTTGGCTGAGCTGAGTAAACACCCGGTATCAACACGTGTTTCTCTCAGCGGGCCACTGATTATTGCTCGAGATATTGCGCATACTAAGCTTAAAGAACGTTTAGATAACGGTGAAGAATTGCCTCAATATTTTAAAGACCACATGGTGTATTACGCAGGACCTGCCAAAAAACCAGAAGATATGGTTTCCGGTTCTTTAGGCCCGACAACCGGTAACCGCATGGACCCCTATGTTGACCTGTTCCAATCCCACGGTGGTAGCATGCTAATGTTGGCGAAAGGCAACCGAACTCAGGCAGTAACTGATGCATGTAAAAAACACGGAGGGTTTTATTTAGGTAGTATCGGTGGCTCAGCTGCGATTCTCGCTCAAGAATATGTGAAAAGTTTAAATTGCCTTGAGTATCCAGAATTAGGAATGGAAGCGATTTGGAAAATGGAAGTTGAGGGGCTGCCTGCATTCATTCTCGTTGATGACAAAGGCAATAACTTCTTTGAACAAGTCCAAAATGAGACTTGCAGTAAATGCGTTAAATAAGATTTGCCACTCTAGCGCAAAGGAATGCGCTAAATTTCGTTAGCCTATATCACTACATAACGATGTAACATAACAAAGAGCAGGCTTTTGGCCTGCTCTTTGGTTGTTGACAACGAGGGATAACAGTGTGATTTTTCCCGCTTTGCGTTATCAGCCGAAAATCAATATATTGATTTTCATCATGTATTTTTAGCCATCTCTTCGGATTAATGTTAATAATAGTTAATACGGACAATCGTTGAGGCGCTAAATGGTCCTGTTTTTACCGCTCCTACCTTTTTAACCGTCGCACTGTAGTCACGTGTAATAGATGTACTCCCTAAGGGGAGTGTTCCGAAAAACTGGAAGTAATTAAATTTTATTTTTTCCGCTTTATCATCCGAAATAATTAAATTAGTCCCATTTTTTAGATCAATGGCATACTCTCCATTTAACGGGTCTGTAGTTTCGAAGTTAATATTCATGGAAAAATTATCTAAGCAGCCCCGCTTCACCGCTTGTATCTGAAAATCTTTTTTAAACTCTTTTCCTTGATTAAGCTCAGTGATCATTAACTGACCATAGTCAATTTGCTGTGACTCTGGGTAAACTTTAATATCAGCCCCACACTTGAGGAAGCGAATACCTCGTAACCCAGTAATAGAATACTTCAAGTTTTTTGCACCATTGGTATGGTTTATCCCACCACTTCCATCAAACTGGAAAACCGTAAATTGGTTATCCCCTGTGTAGTTACCTGAAGGAGGAACAATACCCGTCACTTTGATATATAGTGTAAAAGTCACTGTTACCGTGACATTCTCTCCGCGGCGAATAGGTGGAGTCCCTAAGTTGACACGCTGCTCATTTTGTTCCAATTGTTGGCCTTGGTAATTCGCGCCTAGTAATAACCCTGTCCCAAGTTTTTGAGATTTCGGATTAAAATACATATGAACAACGTCAACAGCATTACCAAGTACATTGTCACAATAAACGGTTACTGTTAAAGGGTCGGATTGCCAAATAATAGAACCTGCCGTTGTATCAGCAAGAATGGCCAATTGACCTACAGGAACTGCGGGTTTTTCGACGACTCCAGTCCCCTTTTCCACACAATCTAATGCAAAGGTTTTTGGGCTAATAAAAACGAATAGAAATAAAATATAAAAACCATATTTTTGAATAAACTTGTGTATCATGATTTATACACCTTATATGTAAGTAATATTTAAGGTAATTTGCGTTTTAATATTACCCACTGTTAATTCATTTCTTGGTAGATAACTCTCTAGCATGGAATAAATCGTAATTTGCTGGTTATCATCAAAATAGATTGGATAACTACGGTATTCACCATTGGGGACAATATTGCCATCTTTATCCATTAATCGAATCCCATAACCATTTAGAATGGTTTTACCACCAAATAAATTACGGTCTGTACTTTCAGTTGGTTCTGAAATAAACATGATCCGAACAACCGGAACCCTATCATCGCGATTGCGTTTTGGAAAAATACAATCATCAAACTTTAGTTTGATTTCATGCTTAGGGCTTCTGTCTCCAATTTCATTAAAGTAATTCAGAGATATTGGTCCTAATTCAATATTTTGATCTATCGAGTAAAATGAAATCTTACAAGGCAATGCCACCACATTTCCCGTAAAATTAAGATCACCTCTCATCATGCTACTATCTGCATAAGCTTGGCTTCCACATAGAGATAGCATAAAAAGACATATTGAAAAGTAGCAATTTCTCATATCTAAAATCCTATTGGCTCTCTTTTGACAGCTGGCAGGTCGACGCAGCGCATTGGTAAGTCAACATTTTCATGCCACCGTAATCATCCATATAACCGGTATATAACTGATTAAAACTGCTTGCTGGTACGGGAACACTTTCCTTAGAAAGCGGGGCAATCATCACACTTTCAAAACCAGGAAAATTTTTCTGGTTATTATTACTGAGATAACCCAATGTCACATAATATTTAGTTGGATTTTCAATAAGTAATTGCCCACCTGTGTGCGTATATTTCAGCTCTTTAGCCCATACTTTATCGCTGTTATTTTCGATTTGAGGTGGTCGATAAAACATTTTTAGACGGCTTTGAATCGCAATCTGTACGACATTTTCTTTATCTGTCACCGGTGGAATTTCACGCACATTTAAATAGAACAGAGATTCTCTATCTTGTGGAAGAGCATCTATTCCCTCTGTTTTAATAATTTTAATTTGGTTTTTAGCATTCGGCTCAACGCGTTGCATTGGAGGTAAAACTGTAAAAGGTTCAGAAACCTTATTCCCTTTTTCATCTTCCATCCAAGATTGAGCTAAGTAGGGCATTGTTTTGCTTTGGTTATTAATAACCAAACTGATTGATTTATCTTTGCCTGGAAAAATGATCCGTGTACGGTCAATATTAATCGCAGCAGACGCAACTTGCATGCCGACAAAAACTAATGAAAATCCTAAAGCTACTACATACTTTTTACTCATACATCATTCCTTTATTGGCAAGGGATCAGGACTTTCCCCTGATTTTTTTCGGCAATATTAGGTAAATTCAAACTACATTGGTTTGCGCCAGCAGCCCATTTCACTATGTAGCTTTCTTCTGGAGCCACACCCGTTAAATAAGCAACACCACTATCTGCAATAATTCCGACTTCTCTTCCTGTACTTAATTCAGTCACACTGGTACCAAGCGGTGGATAATTCCCATTATTCAAACGGATAACTGCTAAAATACGTTTTCCTTGGTTCGCTTTTATTCTCTGAAAACCAATTGAACCCTCAGTTAATGTTTTACCAATAATGTTGTCATTGACATCCACATCGTCAGGCAGTGTATTCATATCAATGTAAACATCTGAATTAGAAAAACTATTTAAGCTTGTCGCAACACCAATCCCAAATCGGTTCGTGACAGATTCGCCATTATTAATAGAAATCCCAGCGACATTGTCGCTATCAATCATCACTCGAGGTTCGTTGTTAGTCCCGTTACGGTGCATAGCTGCGCCATATTTCGTTGCTGTCATGGAGCCATACCAACTACCGCCAAAAGCACGATATGAGTTCACATTTTCTGTCGCATTAACATTCAACACGCCATAAGGCGATGAATATTGATAACTACCGCTGATATTTGGCTCAGCACGTCCAAGCTTGTGCTGGTCACCACCAACACGCATACTCCAGTAGTTATTATTCTCGTTCGGGCTGTAATAACCTACCGATTGGCCAAAACTATGGTCATTATCTGCATATTGAGCGTCGTAACTGACTGACGCACCATTTTCAAGTGGCACGGAGAAAGAAAGGTAAATTTGATTATCATCCGTCTCTTCATATTTAATTTTATTAAGTGATAAGGTGCCGGAAATGTTTTTAATTTGCCCTATACTAAATAGCTTACTAAAACTCATACCAAAGTTTGTTGTAGATTCACTATTCCAAAATTGATGGTGAGAAGCATTAAAATAGACAGTTAAGTCCAACGGGCTGATATATTGGTTAAAAGATGCGGTATACACGTTTTTGTCACGTCTAAAATCAAGCACACCATTCGCTGCATCAATGTATTGAGGCATAGTTAAGAATTCTTTTTCAGAAAACTTATAACCTGCAAATGTGACCTGCGAATTGGTAGATTCAAAACGTTTAGAATAATTTAAACGGTAGCTGTTACCCGAATAAGAGCCAAAATTATCTACATTTGCATGAGTGCGAGTAATATCAAAGGAAATAGCGCCAAACATATTCATGTTTTGCCCTATTCCTAAGTTTATCGCTTGGTAATTGTTATTATCTACCGTAGCAATTAACCCGCCAAAGATGGATGTGTCACCAAATAAACCATAGGAAGCTTCCCCTACAATAAACTTAGGGTCAACTTTCTGCGAGCGGCCAAATGGGTCAGATTTACCCATGGTAAATTTATAAAGCAGTTGGCCCTGACGAGTTAAAAATGGCAACGATGCCGCCGTCACTTGATAAGTGGTTTTTGAACCGTCCTCTTCCTCAATGGTGACATCTAAAGTGCCTTGCACCGCTTCAGTAATATCTTGAATATTAAATGGCCCTGGAGCAACTTTAACTTGTTTAATCACACGCCCATTCTGTGAAATAATCACCATTGCATTCGTTTTAGCGATACCCGTCACTTGAGGCGCGTAACCACGTAGTGACGGTGGAAGCATTCGATTATCACTAAAAATAGATGCCCCTATAAAGCGAAAACTATCAAATAAGTCAGTCTTCAAATAAGACTCACCAAGTAAAACTTTTGCACCCATTTGAGGCAAAGCACGAAAGGCATATAACTGAGTCCAATCAAACCGTTCATTCGTTTTACCTTGGGAGCGATTATATTGATATTGATAATCAGCGCGGAAACGCCAAGCTCCTAAGTTAACGCCAGCGGTACCGTTACTACTACCACTGAATGTTTCACTATTATTTTTAGGAGCGGAATAGTTGGCAAACAGGTTATAATCAAGAAATGCACCCATAATTCCATTTTCCCATTGGGAAGGTGGAACCCAGTACGGGTCATCATATTCTAACCAAGCTTGAGGGATAGAAAATAAGATATTCTGGTTAGCTTTGTCAAAGCGATAATTAATATCTAAATTTTTAGATAGCTCAATACACTGGCCATTATTATTTTGCAGAAGTTCTTCCTTAACTTTATTTTTTAATGCAAAAATATTTACCATCTCTGGTGTAACACAGAGTGTTGAGGTATTTTTACTCTCTTCAATAAATTTAATTAAATATTGCCCTGATAATTTTCGACCATTTAATGTAATATCCGTTAGGTATTCACCTGCAGGAATAAAGTCTGGGTTAGAAAACTGACTTAAGTCAATATTATCTCTATCCTTAGCATCAATAATATTCATATTAAATTCCACTGCATTAGACATTCCAGAAAAGGAAAATGCCAAAGCAATCGAAAATAATATTTTATTTATTTTAAACTGAGGAAATAGAGACATGATGTTCCCTGTAAGAAAAATAAAAATAAAGAAAGAAAAATAACAGGCAAATACATGCCTGTTATTTTAAATAAAAAATTACAGGTAGTTTAAAGCGTAAGTTGCTTGAGAAATGATGCTACCAGTTTCAACTTTGCTACCATTTGCTTCAACACGTGCACTGAATACTAATTTATTTGGACCATCCGCTAATGGCAGCTCAACACTGGTATCACCAACTTTCATTGTTGCGCCATCTGCGTTGATTAAACGAACACCAACACCTTTAGAAGTACCTGTATTAGCCAGTAATTCTTTTGCTGTAGTATCTGGAGTACCCGTGAAAGTTACTTTAACTTTGCTAACTGCAGGGAAGACAACTACATCGCTAGCATCTTTAACTTCACCTAAATCACAGTTTTCTAACTGGATATTATATTGAACGCTTTGGCTATATTTGTTACCAGTTTCTAATACTTTATTTGCAACTTGGCCGAGGTCAACGTTAATTGTACCGTCACCTGGGATTGAGCAAGGTGCATTAATAACTTTACCAGTAAAATTGATGACACCACTACCTTGATCTACAGGTGCTGCCTGTGCAATACCAAATGAAGAAGCGATAATTGTAGCTAATGCAATCTTAGTTAATTTCATTTATATTTTCCTATAAAAAGACGACAGATGTACCAATCACCTAATAATCAATAAATTACTAGGTTGATATTTATTTGCTGAGAATGTAAAGGTAAAAATAAGAAAGTTAGATTTTTACTAAAAAAATAAAAACACTACATTTTTATTTTTTTAGATATTTAGTTAACTTTAAATATGAATATTTTTATAATTAGATTACTCTTAATTTTTTAAATTAATTACTTTCTTTATTGATAAAAACATCATCAATAAAAAAGCAAATCATTTCTGTATCTAAAGCGTTAGCAAGGGTGTGCAAGTTTTCAATATTTATATTGCACTCACCCCTTTCATAACGTGAAATCTGTTGTTGGCTAACACCAACAAGATTAGCTAATTCGATGCCTGAAAGCCCTAAATGCTTTCTTCTTTTTCTAATCTCTCTGCCTACTATACGATTTACATTTATCATCAACAATAGCCCAAAATAACCTAAAATATTAAATGGCTAAATTATATTACAAATCAAAAAATTTCACATAATAAATTGCACTGATTATATAAAAAATCAAAAAAGAACAAACCAATTAAAACACGAAATTTGAGTTAATTATAGTTCTCAATATATAAAAGTAAAACTGTTTGTAACGATCGATAGAATAAATTAAAGCCACTGAAACCTATCAACATTTCATTTTTTTAGTTTGCATTATCATATAAGATAAAAAACACATAATTCATATTAGTTATTATTCTTTTTTAAATAAACAAATAATATACAACTAATTGATATTAAAGAAAAATAACAAATTACCACTATCAATGGTAACATCCAAAAATATAACATCGCCTTAATTTATAATGGAATGAAGGCATTTATAATTAATTTTATATGGTATTCATTGATTCCTAAGTATTTTTATATACTTATTTTTATAAATTAATTTATTTTTTACATTTTTAATGTTTGCTTCAAAAAAACAACTAACAATGGTTTTTTTATTCTTATCATTTAATTTAATTTAATTTAATAGTATTTTTAATTACTCACAATAAGAGTTATAGGATATAAAAAACTGCAATTTTTTTTTATTGGTCGCTATCTACTCATAAATAAATCAAGTTATTCATATTAAGAGTAATAACAATATTGATAGCCATCGATAACTCACATTTCGAGTAAAAAACAACAATCACCAACAAAAATAACGTATAAATAACAATATGTTATACTTGTTTCTAATTGTAACAAAACACAAAAGTCTATTGCAGATCAACAAGGTAAAAATGAAATATAACAAAAAGAAAACATAATAATTGCACTTCTGGGAACTATAAAACGAGTAAAATAAGAGTTTTACCTCGCACTTTCACAAGAAATCAGTCGAAACAACAAGGGAAATGCTTACTATTATTGTGTGTTGCACATATAGCTTAGGTTAAATTTGTGCTTTTAATACCGAGAATAAAGAGCATTTGTATGCTTGATTCACTAAATGAAAGCATTTCATTGAGGAATAATTGACCTGATACGCTTTAAACCAAAATGGGCAGCATAGGAAGATTACACTTAACTAGGCTAATTTTCCGTATTATATATATTTCAACATCTCTTTTTACGTTAATTTATGTATAAAAATGCTAATATTGATGACCAAACAGATTCATTCAATAACCTATCGTTATGGAATGAGAAAATAACTCATTATTTTTAGCTCAAATAACATGTTTTTATTTCCCTAACTAAGGAGATAAAAATGATGCCAGCACAATCACTGCTTCGGGTTGCAACAGTCCAGTTCCAACACCGTCCTAGCGACAAAACCTACAATTTAGAACGTATCCATGAGTTTATTACTCAAGCCGCCCAACAGAAGGTAAAAATACTGGTTTTACCTGAAATGTGTATTACTGGTTATTGGCACGTGCCGAAGCTACCAGATGATGCCGTTTATGCTTTAAGTGAAACTTTACATGATAGCCCGTCATTAGCATTAATCCGCCAACGGGCCATTGAATTAGACATGATTATCGGGGTTGGGTTGATTGAAAAAGGGTTAGATGGCAAATGCTACAATACTTGGGTCGCTTGTATGCCAGATGGCCAATACCACGCTCATCGTAAATTACATGCCTTTGAGCACCCCGCCATTCATAGCGGAGACAATTACACTGTTTTCGATACGCCATGGGGAGTAAAAGTTGGTATTTTAATTTGCTGGGATAATAACTTAATTGAAAATCCACGCGTCAACGCGCTACTTGGTGCAGATATTATTCTTGCCCCCCATCAAACAGGTGGAACTCATTCGAGTAGCCCTCATGGCATGAAACCTCTCGACCTTCGTCTCTGGGAAAATAGAAAACAAAATCCTCAAGCATTATTAGATGCATGTCAAGGGGAGCATGGGCGCGGATGGCTAATGCGCTGGTTACCCTCCAGAGCCCATGATAATGGTGTATTTTATTTATTTAGTAATGGCGTTGGCTTAGATGATGATGAAATTCGAACCGGAAACGCCATGATCATAGACCCTTACGGACGAGTAATTAAAGAAAGCTGCGCAATAGATGATGATATCGTCATCGCGGATCTTGAATTAGATTTATTGCCTACCTCGAATGGCCGTCGCTGGTTAACCGGAAGACGCCCTGAGCTCTACCGAATCATCACTGAAACTCTGGGTTACGAAACGGATATTCGCCATGTCCGTTTTGCTTCTGAGAATTCCCCTTATCATCAAGAAAAGCAATAATAGTTAAAGTCAATGGCTCGCTATAGCATTCATAATAGAAATGTTATAGCGTCTTCTATTATCAGGAACTGGCTAACAACTATGGATACTCGACTACTCCGTGCATTTATCACTCTCGCAGAGACAAAAAATTACCGCGAAGCCTCATCACGCCTATATATTAGTCAGCCAGCTTTAACAAAACAAATTCAACTTCTTGAGAAACAATTGGATATAGTACTATTTGAGCGGGGACGTCATGGTGCAATATTGACTCCTCATGGGAAAATACTTTTTCCCTATGCACAACAAGTACTCACTCAAACCACTGAATTTTTACACCAATCCGCAGTGCTTCGAGAACAGCCCCCTATAAAGTTAACCGTCGGGTTTGGTATATCAACATTTCAAGAAGCCTCTTTCTTTGTGGCACGGCTACGTGAAAAATTACCAAATATTCCAATCCAACTGGATGATATGCCTTCTCACGAAATGGAGAAACAGCTACAAGCCCATGAATTGCATATTGCTTTTACTCGTCAATTTGCTTTTAAAACAACCGATAACTTAGAGAGCAAAACATTAAAATCTGAAGTTCTTGCCTTAGCAGTAGCACAAAAATCGGTCTCTTTATTATCAATGAAAGAATATCTAACCCATTTTCCTTTATTGTTATTACGCGCAGAGCGTGGTTCAAAGCTTCATCAGCAAATTCAGAGCTACCTACAATATGAAAGCTTATCAATTACACCCTCTCAGGAAGCAAATGATATTCAAACATTAATTGCCCTTGTAGCCGCTGAGGTTGGCATAAGTCTTTTACCCTATAGTGCAAGAAATATTAGCTCAAAAGATATCCGCTTTATTCCAATTCAACATTGTGAACAAGCCCAATGGGGGATTGATGTGGTATGGCAGGCTTCATTGCCTAAATTATGGCAAAACACCATCAATGAATTGATTGATGAAGTTTATGGAACATTTTCAAGAGAGAGTGAATCAGAATAATTCCGTAATTCCTCTCCGTAATTCCTATATATTAAATATTTGAACTTTGATATTTATTGTCAATATTATGATGAGATAGGCACTACTTATATGTCTGGTAATAGGTCAATCACCCCACTAAAAATCATTGCTTCTGGTGTGGCACTACCTGAAAACAAAATTTACTCCTCAATGCTTGATGAAAAGCTCAATAAACCAAAAGGTTTTGTTGAAAAACATTCAGGTATCGAATATCGCTTCCATGCAAGTCATACCGATTCACAAGCAGTGTTAGCTTCCCTGGCGATTCAAAATGCATTGCATGCGAACCATATCGTACCAAGCAGTATTGATATGCTAATTAATGCGTCTGCAATTCCCGTGCAAGCTTTGCCTTGCTCCGCAGCACATATCCTTGAACAATCAAATTTAAATCAAGGGATTGCCTGCTTTGATGTTAATTCAAGTTGCATAAGCTTTATCACTGCGCTACAGGTTGCTGCGGGGTTATTAGCCACCAGTGCTTATCAACGCATTGCAATTGTTTCTGCGGATATCGCCTCGCGTGGTATTGATTGGCAAGATAAAGAATCATCGTTGATTTTTGGTGATGGTGCAGCTTGTGTTGTTGTGGAAAAAGGGGATGGGAATAGTGGAATTATTTCTTACACACACACCACTTATACCGCAGGCATTGATTTTTGTGAAATTCGCGCAGGTGGCACAAGACGCAACCCACGCGCAGGGATGATTGATGATGATTTTCTGTTCCATATGCAGGGGAAAAAACTGTTTCGCCTCGCATCTTCTTTGATTGAAGATTTTATGCAGCAGGTTTTCAGTGAATCAGGTATACAACTCAAACAAATTGGTACCGTGATCCCACACCAAGCAAGCCATCTTTCTTTAGAACATATGCGCCAACGTGTGGGCGTAACAACTGAGCAATTAGTCGATATCTACTGCCATCGTGGGAACCAAGTTGCGGCCTCTATCCCTTCAGCATTACACGAAGCAATTATCACAGGCCGTTTCTATGAAAAGCCTAGTGCCATGTTAATTGGTACTGCCGCTGGGTTAGCGCTGTGCGCCATGGTATTAGTGCCATGAAGATCCTCGTCACAGGTGCCACGAGTGGCCTTGGTAGAAATGCAAGTGAGTACTTACTGGGGCGAGGTTTTGAAGTCGTCGCTTGTGGGCGAAACCCGCAAGCAGGAGAACAGCTAGTAAAAATGGGAGCTGAATTTATCTCTTGTGAACTGGCTCAGCTTTCTTTGCAACAGGCCAAAGAGATGATGACTGGCTGTGATGCCATTTGGCACTGCGCTGCTCTTTCTTCACCTTGGGGCAAACGTCAAGATTTTGAGACAACAAATGTTCATGCAACTCAAATTTTAGCTACTGCTGCGGGAGAAGCCAAAGTCTCACGCTTTATCCATATCTCCACCCCAGCCATTTATTTTAATTTCACCCACCAGCAAAATATTCATGAGTCTACAGTTAATAAATATTTCGCTAACCAATATGCCAGAACAAAGTATTTAGCCGAAACTAAGATTGAGCAGTGTGTTAGCCATTTTCCGACAACTCGTTACACTATTTTGCGCCCTCGAGGTTTATTTGGCCCCCATGATCGCGTTTTGCTACCGCGTTTGCTCGCCCAAATAAAATCACGCAAGGGAAAACTGGTGTTACCTAATGGGGGAAATAACCATTTTGACCTCACCTATGTGGGAAATGTGGTTCACAGCATGCAGTTGGCGACTTTCAAAGAAGTGCTCCCTAATGGCGCCATTTATAATATTACCAACCAACAGCCTCAAGCACTGAAACAGACATTAAATCAATTATTTAGTGAACTTAACTTAGAGTGCGAAATTCGTTCAGCCCCTTACCCTTTACTGTATGTTATTGCCAGCCTATTAGAAGCCATTGGCTATTTAACGGGAAAAGAACCATTACTCACTCGCTATAGCCTTGGCGCAGCCTATTTCACCATGACATTAGATAACCAAAAAGCACAGCAAGAACTGGGTTACTATCCTTTATATAGTATGCAACAAGGTATTCATTTGACGGCTAAATGGCTGAAACAACAGGAGAACCCATGCTAAAAATTCATCAATATGAGGTGGGTTACTGCACACATCCAGGCTGTGTGGCTTTAAAAGGTGCTAGTTTTAAATCCTGTAAATTCCCAGCAAGAGCATGGCTGATTGAAGATGAGCACCAGCGTTGGCTGTTTGATACAGGCTATGCTACCCATTTTTATGATCATACGCGCCATGGCATTATGCGGTTATATCGAACCGTTACCCCAGTGTATTTCGAAAGCAAAGACGCCCTTGTCAATCAATTGGCTAATGATGGCTTAAAACCTAATGATATCAATGGGGTGATTTTGTCCCATTTTCATGGTGACCATATCGCGGGGCTACGTGACTTCCCTGACATCCCCATTATTTGCTCAGGAGATGGCTGGGCTAAAACACGCCCTTTAACAGGGTTTGCTGCATTGAAAAATGCCTTTGTCAGTGGTCTTCTACCAGAAGACTTTGAACAACGTACTGTATTTTATGAAGGTTTCCCAAAGGTGGCGTTACCTAATGAATTACAAGTTTTGGGCGAAGGCTATGCGGTAAATCAACAAAAGACGTTATTCATTGTGCCGCTCCCTGGGCATGCTGCAGGGCATATTGGTTTGTGTGTACTAACTGACTCAGGCTGGATATTGCTCGCAGGTGACGCAGCATGGTCTCCCACTAATTACCGTGAATTGCGCGGCCCTATGGCCATTGCCAATATCATCATGGATGATAAGCAGGCTTATTACGAAACACTCAATAAATTACATGAAATTGATAAACGCAATGTGGTTATCCAACTGTGCCACGAAGGGGATTTATTGTGATCCTCTCGATGCTTTGGCATTACTGGCGCGCTCGTCATTTGACGTTTCGCAACCGTGACGAGCTAGAAGCTTATCAACAAAAACGTTTGGCACATTTTAAGCGCAAAGTGTTATCGAAAAGCCCTTACTTTCAGCAATATATCAATCAGCCATTATCGAATTTCCCCATTATGAATAAACAAATCATGATGGATAATTTTGATGAGATGAATACCGCCGGGCTTTCTAGCCAAAAACTTCTAGAATGTGCCCAAAAAAGTGAGCAATCTCGGGATTTTGCCCCTAAAGTAGGGCGCTACAGTGTCGGGTTGTCCTCTGGTACCTCAGGCCGTCGAGGCCTTTTCGTTGTTAGCCCAGAAGAACAAAATGTTTGGTCTGGCAGCATGTTAGCTAAAATGCTACCTAAAAGTCTGTTTAGTGGTGAAGGTGTTGCTCTATTTTTACGTGCTAATAATAACCTGTATGAAAGTGTCAATAACCGTTGGATTTCACTGCGTTTTTATGACCTTTTTGCAGATTTTGACCTGCAACTTACTGCACTTGAACAATATCAACCATCAATTATTGTTGCGCCAGCCCAAGTGCTATGCGCAATAGCTGACGCCATTAACCAACAGAAACTTCAACTAAATGTGCAGAAAGTCATTTCCGTGGCTGAAGTATTAGAACCCCATGATAAACAAAAATTACAGGATTGCTTCCCCAATGTTGGAGAGGTCTACCAAGCAACGGAAGGTTTTTTAGGCTGTACTTGTTCTCATGGTACTTTACACTTAAATGAAGCGTTTGTGCATATTGAGCCTAATTGGCTTGATAATAACCGTTTTTCGCCGATTATTACGGATTTTACCCGTAAAACACAGCCTATCGTTCGTTATCAACTGGATGATGTGTTAGTGGTGAAAAAAAACACCTGCCCATGTGGCTCCCCTGAAATGGCGATAGAACGCATTGAGGGTCGTTGTGATGATTTACTGCAACTTCCAGGCTATAACGGCAAAATGGTGACGATTTTTGCAGATCCCTGTGCGCGGGTTATTGTGAATCACTTACCTGTTACTGCTGATTTTCGCTTAACACAGCAAGGCAACTCATTATATTTACAGGCTGAATGCTCTCCCATGGAGTTATCCCATTGCCAGCAACAGCTAGCAAGTTACTTTGCAAGCCAACACGTTGATATTACGCAATTAGATTGGCAATTATCATCAGCCGCTATTACGCAAGCACTCTCGGTTAAAAAGCGACGTATAACCCGTAAGGAAGTAAAATGAACAACAGGGAATTATTCACTCGCTTTATTTATTGCCTACTCGGCTGGGGAACCGTAGGTATTGTTTACCAATATACCGGGCAAGTGACTGGGCAAGCTCATATTTTACTCCCTAGTGAACTAGATAATGCCGTCCCATTTTCCCCCGATGCCATCTGGCTTTACCTCTCCTTTTTTCTGTTTATCCCACTTGGGTATTTTCTCTGTCCCCTAAGAAAAGCGCGCCCACTTATGTATGCCATGCAACTCTGTGCGCTGGTTTCTGGAGCTGTTTATTTGTGCTACCCCACGACTATGCTATACCACGATTACGACTTATCAACCTTATCCGGACTGGCTTTATCTGCTTTAATGAATATTGATAGCCCACAAAATTTACTACCTTCTCTACATGTCTCATTGACTCTCGTCGTACTGAATGCATTATGGTCAACACAACAAAAATTTCGCACGGTTCTAGCCGTAATTTGGGCCCTTGCTATTTGTGCTTCTGTATTGGTGTTAAAACGCCATTTATTTATTGATGTGGTCACTGGCGCACTCACCGCTTGTGGGGCATTAGTGATTGTTCACACTGCGAAGTTTGTCTTAAAGAGAAACACTCATGAATGAATTAACTTTTCCGATTGTTTTCATGTTAGCGGTTGTGGTCGCAGAAGGTTTGGTGATAACCAAAACACAAAAAGGAACCGTTAGCTGGCAAGAATTAGTGTTCAACCTGAACTCTGGACATATTATGTTGTGGTTGTTTAGAGGGTTAGAGATTTTTTGTTACGGCTTTGTCGTGACCCACTACTCGTTCAATCTCGTTGAAAACTGGCCAACCGCACTGGTGTGGGTGTTTACGATTTTTGCTTGGGACTTTGGTTTTTACTGGCTACACCGTTTACACCATACCTACCGTGTTTTATGGGCCGTTCATGTGGTACATCACCAAGGGGAGCACTATAACCTATCATTAGGCGTGCGTAATTCGTGGTATTCATCACTGACATCAATCCCATTCTTTATGTTGCTGGCATTAATGGGGATCCCTTTAGAAGTGTTTATCACCGTTTCAATATTGCACTATACCATTCAATTTTTTAACCACAGTGCGCTGATCCCGCGTTTGGGTTGGTTGGAGAAATTTATGGTAACGCCACAGCACCACCGAGTTCACCATGTGAAAGAAGGGCACTATTCCAACCGTAATTTTGGCGGCAGTTTTATTTTTTGGGATAAACTGTTTGGTACGTTTTCCAAATTACCTGAAACGGAACACCATTTTGGCATCAAAGGGGCTCCTGCTTCTGAAAACCCATTTATTGATAGTAATTTGCCTTTTTGGCGTATCATTAAACGTCGTAGTCAACCCAAGGAAAAACCCGCACCATTATTTCGCGCGAACCAAATCGTATTAGTAATGGGAACACTTCTCCTATTTAGCCTAGTTATTGGTTATGTCTATATTTATGGCTATGGTTATCAGGGAACGACTCAACAGCAAGTGATTTTATTTATCTTATTAGCCTTAGGTACCGTGGCACTATCAGGTATTTCAGATGGCCGCAAAATTGGCCTGATGAGCTGGTTTTTTATCGCTTGCTTACTATTAATTTGCATTTTATTTATTTGGCAATGGACAACGCCATTTTGGGTAATTTTTACCACGGCTCTGTGGCTGCATAGTTTATTAATGTTACTTGGTATCGGCAGAAAACCCATACAGGTGCGTGATGTCGCCTGAGCCGCTAAGGCCGTTAGGCTACCAACACCGCCATGATCAAGCGTTCCAAAAAGCGTTGAACAAGGCCGCTAAACACTATTTACAACAGCGTGCAGATCACCGGTTCGCTGACTTACGCTTTTATTTAAAAAGCTTGGTTTTAATCTTGTGCTGCCTAGGCAGTTACGGCATAGCGCTATGTGTTAACGCGTCTTGGGCTTTTTTTATTTTTTATCCCCTGTTTATCTGTTTCGCATTATTATTGGCAATTAATTTAGTTCATGATGCTTCCCATAATGCGATTTTCAAACAGGCCAAAGCCAATTATTGGCTCAATTTTTGGGTCACTATTCCGTTGGGTTTAGACCCTGAATGTTGGCGAGTCAGGCATATTATTTTTCACCATGCTCACACCAACATTCGTCATTATGATTTAGATATCGAAGAAAATTTTGTCTTGCGCCAAACCCCTTATCAGCGCTGGTACCCGTTTATGCGAGCTCAGCATCTGTATTGGCCATTAATTGCCGCAATGACTTTCCCTGCATTGATTTGGTTCTTTGATTGGATGGACAGATTTCATTTGACGCGCGTCGCCCCGCATATGCGCCATCAAGGCCGTCGTGGTATTGGGGCATTTTTATTGGCTAAGTTACTACATTTGATTGTTGCAATAGTCATACCTGCGTTTGTTATCACTGATATCAGTTTAGGTACCTTGCTACTCACTTACTTATTTAGCCAAATGCTTGCCTCCCTCGTATTTGTTGTATTAATACTTGGCACCCATTGGGCGAAAGCAACTTTTTATACGCCCCCCAAAGAAGGCAATATGCCGCATGGTTTTTATACTCATACTTTTTCAACCACTTATGATTGGCAAACCACACCTCGTTGGCTAACCTATTGGTTAGGCGGGTTAAACTTACATCTTACACATCATTTATTTCCGAATTGGAACCACCGCCATTACCCTGCACTTGCTAAGATCATTGAGCAAACCGCCGAACAGTTTTCGATGGATTATCATTGTATTAGCGCGAAAGAACTGTTTGTTTACCAACAACAATTTTTAAAAGAGATGGGAACGGGCAAGCAAGCGGATGAGCACTGAGCCAAACAACCCAGTGCTTACTTCGCTATATTGATTATCTGTCGATAATAATATTTTGATTTATGACGCTTTTTTCACTATTACCTACCATCTGAGCAAATTTCTCTAATGGGTCAGTCCGAAAAGCATACAAACGTTTGAGCGCAAAAGGGTTATCCCCCAATTTAACTTTTCCTTGAATGGTCGTGACGGCAAGATGTAGCCCCGCATCTTTAGCCGCATCCATCGCTGATTGGTTATAACCACCAAATGGATATGCAAGGTAACGCTGCTCAGGTTCGAAACGGCTTAGAATTCTCATCGACCGTTTGAAATCCAACATGATCGTATGTTCTTTCCGGCTAAATAAAATGGGTGAATTATGATTATCTAAACGATGTAAAAAGTGAGTATGAGATTGGATATTAAAAACGTCTCGGCTATCTTTTATCTCTTGTTTATTCATAAATTGTAAGTCATGCGCTGACCATTTTTGTGGCTGTGTTTTAATCCGCGAAGAAATAATAAATAGCGTCGCCTGCTGGCGGTTATGCCTTAAAATCGGTAATGCATAGCGATAAACTGATTTTAAACCATCATCAAATGTCAGCACGACTGCTTTACCTGGTAAGTTAGCAGATTTATTCAGATAATCTTCCACATCGGCAAGCGAAAGCGTTTGGTAACCCGCCTGTTTTAAATAATTCATTTGTTCACGAAATGCTTCCACGGATGTCGTCGTTGACGTGTCACGAAAATGCTTATTTTCACTGTCTTTGAGAATATGGTGATAAGTTAAAATTGGAATGCCTTTATCTAATGCTACATCATCTAAACGCACATAGCCCAGCCTATCCCCTAGGCGAATCGTTAGCCAAGCAGTCTTTTCTCCTGCTTTATCCGTTTTAATCATCCGCGCTAACACAGGGTAGCGCAGGTTTTCCCATAAAGAGGCAATTTGCTTACTATTACTCTGAGTTGAGTTATATACCGCTGTTTTTTGGTGCGTGACCAAATAATCATAAATGGGATTTTGTAAATCATTTAGCCTATCCACTTCAGGTACATAACGCGGTTTTTGGTTAGAAAACGATACTGTTTTTACAAAGGCATACCCATTGCCAAACTGCATTGCACAATAATCCCCCGAAGGAGAATAGGCATAAAAACCGTGTTCTGCATTGAGTTCTGCGACAGCTCGCATTTCCCCAGCAATCATCGCAAAAATAATTTCAGGCTGTTTTGTTTGCACTAGCTTTGGTGGGATGTCTGCCAACTGCCAATCGTCAGTGTTGTTGACGGTCTCAGAAGCCAAAGATTGGGGAAGATAATTCGTAAATAAAATACAAAGCAATAAAAGAAATCGTTTAGACATGTTTTATCCACTATAAAGCTGGGTTTCCGCCATTATTCTAAACCTACTCTAGATTGAACCCCATACCCTGATAAAAATTTTTATTGTTCCCTGCTTCCCATTATTTTCACCTATTAAGCTGTTATACCAATTTTAAAGATACGCCATAATCTATCATACAAAATAAAGAGATCTAGCTCATATTTATCAGTAAAAAGCGCCATACAGGCACAATCTGTAAATCATTTGACAGTTTAATCCACTTCCCACTGTTAGATTGGCATTCAACCACCTTACAACACCTGGGAACAACAATGAAAATAAAAGAAATTAGTACTTTTATCATGCACGTACCTGTCACTAATGACCTAATTGGTGACTCAACTCACAGTATTACCCATTGGGGAATGCCGGGTGTCATGATCAAAACAGAATGTGGGTTAGTCGGCTATGGCCACACCGGAACACACGCCGATATCACTACCGACCGCTTAATCACCACCATTATTGAAGATGTTTTCGGTCCTATGTTACTCGGCGAAGATCCAACAGAAGTACGTTATTTGCACCGAAAACTCACTCGCAGCTCAACCAATATTTGGGTTGGCCGTGGTGGTCTGATGCAAATGGCAATTTCTGCCATCGACATCGCCCTTTGGGATCTTAAAGCTAAAGCCGCAGATCAGCCGCTCTGGCAACTGTTTGGCGGTTCAAAACACAATAAAGTTAACGCCTATAACACCGACTGCGGTTGGTTAGTGCGTAGCCAAGAAGACTTAGTCGATGATTGTAAAAAAATGATCTTCGAAGAAGGCTTCAAAGCAATAAAAATGAAGATTGGCAAACCAGACCCACGCGAAGATCTACAACGTATTGAAGCAGTTCGCCACGCAATTGGCGACGATATCGACCTAATGGTCGATGCAAACGGTAAATGGGATATCAGTATTGCCAAGCAATATGGCCACCGTTTAAATGATTTCAATATTAAGTGGTTTGAAGAACCATTATGGCATGATGATGTCGCCAGCCATAAACAGCTTGCTGCTTATATGGATACACCTATCGCATTAGGTGAATTACTTTATCACAATGATTCATTTAAAGAATTTGTCTTGGCGGGTGCCGTTGATTACTTACAACCTGATGCAACACGCTGTGGCGGTTTAACAGCGGTATGGGAAATTGCTGACTTAGGTATGGCCTTTAATTTACCAGTGACACCACACCATGGCGATATGATGCAGGCACAATTGCATCTGGTAATGGCACATCCCGCTTGTTCTTTACTGGAATTTATTCCATGGACACTGGATTGCTTTGTTGACCCAGTCGAAGTCATTGATGGTGTTTATACCACACCAACCGCGCCTGGGGCAGGTACGACGTTAAAACCTGAAGCATTAGCCAAATTTAACGTGAAATAATGATCATTCCCTTTTTCAATATTTCATTTCTAACAACATGAAAAAGGGAAATTAATAACAAGAATTATTCATTTTAAATTACTTATTTATACTCTGAATAATTCATGGTGCAATCAACAACACTGCAACTTGAAGTATGACGAGTACATTAGCTCTATACTCTACTCTGCTGGTTATTCAGCGGCGGGCTAAACACATAATAAAAATGAATAAATAACATTACTATCTTACAAAAAACTGGGGTGAACCATGTCCACCAATACGGATCATTTATCATCGGCTACCAGCAAAGCAATACGAAAAATAATACCTATGGTGGTATTAATGTTCATATTGGCTTATTTAGACCGTTCAAATATTGGTTTTGCAAAACAAGAGTTTCAATTAACAACTGGGTTAAGTGACGCTGCATACGCATTTGGCGCAGGGATCTTTTTTATCGGCTACGCACTATTTGAAGTGCCAAGTAATATTCTGTTGTACCGAATTGGCGCTCGGGTATGGTTATCGCGCATTATGGTCACATGGGGGCTAGTCTCTGCCGCCATGATGTTTGCTCATGATGAAACCACCTTTATTGTGCTGCGTTTCTTACTTGGTGTCAGTGAAGCGGGCTTCTTTCCGGGGGTTATTCTGTATTTAACCTTCTGGTTCCCACAAAATATCCGGGCACGGGTGACAGGCTACTTCTTATTTGGGGCACCACTGGCGTTTATCATTGGCGGCCCATTATCTGGCTCATTATTGTCGTTGGAAGGAACTTCATTTGCCTTCGGTTTATACGGCTGGCAGTTAATGTTTGTCGTAGAAGGCTTATTAGCATCTATTGTCGGGATTTGGGTGTTCTTTTACCTTGATGACCGCCCTGAAAAAGCCAAATGGCTGACAGCTGAGGAAAAAAGTGCACTTTCCGCTAAATTAGCCTTGGAAGAAGATGCCAAAGCAGGCCATAGCCCGAAAGGCGCCTTGAGAGCATTATTAGATATGCGCGTTCTCTACCTGTGTCTGATTTGGTTTACCGTTCAAATATGTGGCTATGGGATTTATTTCTTCTTACCAACCCAAATCGGTACGTTGTTGGGCAGTAAAGTCGGCATACTTGTAGGCTTTGTTACCGCCATTCCACCACTGTGTGCGGCAATTGCGGTTTATTATGTACCTCGTATTTCAGAACGTCTAAAAGAACGTCGTAAAGTCGCTGCCATCACCTTTATGTTAGGTGCTGCGGGAATTGCGGTTTCTGGTTTATTCGATAGCATTCCCGTCATTGCGATTATTGCCCTGTGTGTGGCAGCGGCTGGTCACTTGGCGATGCAGCCTCTGTATTGGAGCTTCCCATCTGCATACTTAGGCGGCACCGCAGCTGCATCGGGTATTGCTTTGATTAACTCAGTGGGTAACTTAGGTGGTTTTGTGGCACCAAACTTACGAGTTTGGGCTGAAACTACCTTTGAATCTGCCCGTGCAGGACTCTATTTTATCGCATTGGTCACCTTTATCGGTGGTCTGTTGATTCTGACATTAAAAAGATTAGGTATTGAAAAACGATTTGAAGATTAATTAATTATCTTTTAAATCCCTCCCGAGCCACATTAATGGCTCGGGTTTTCTATTACCTTATTTCTTATTTATGAGGTTTACTCGAATATTACGGCGGTTCATGATTGAACATAACCCTACCAAATGTCATGATAAAGTTAGCCAATCATGCAGGGAGCATTCAGATGAACATTGCGGTACAAAACAGCCAATTAGTTCTAACGCATGAAAATATTCTTGAAATATTAAAAACAAATAGTTGGTTTAGTAACTTACCTGATTATTTGATTTCCATCTTAATGACATGCGCCACATTACGTTTCTATCCAGATGGTGAAATGGTTCACTATCAGGGTGACCCTGCTCGTGGTCTATATGCGGTGATTCAAGGTTCAGTAAAAGTAAGTTCAATTTCCTCAGATGGCCGTGAATGTGTATTTCGCTATCTTTCACCAGGCAATTGGTTTGGCGAAATTGCCATGCTAGATAAATCAGCGCGCACCCATGATGCCAAAGCGATTAGCCCAACCATATTACTGACGATATCACCGAAAGACTTAACCATGATCTTGGAAAAACACCCCGTTTTTTACCAATTTCTGAATATTTTACTCTGCAAAGTGATTCGTAATGCCTTTACCATTATCAATGACAGTGCCTTATTATCTGTTTCAGCCCGACTCGCCAAACGCTTATTGAGCTTAGCAGAAGGCTATGGCGAACCTCATGAAAAAGGAATTCAACTAAGCTTATATCTCACACAAGATGACTTAGCGACCATCATTAATACCACACGGCAAACCATCAATAAGCGTTTAGTCGCATGGGAAAAACTAGGCTGGATTGATGCAAAATACGGGAAAATTATTTTAGTTAACCTCCCCGCGCTGAAGCAAATATCGGAAGATGATGAGGAATAACTAGCTGTTATCATCCATGGTTGGGCTATCTGCGAAAAAGTAGCGGTCCATGGTGAACTCGAAGTCATCACTGGTCGCGTTGAATAACATTTTTTTGGTATTTTCCAAATGTTGCCACATAGCTTGCCGCGCCCCTTTAGGGTCTCGACGCGCTAACGCCTGCAAAATTTGGTCATGTTCATCGCACCAGCTCTCAATCGAACGGTTATCAATATGCTCATGAAGCTTGAGCCAGTAAGGGTTACGTAAGCGTTGGCTCCACATTTGCTCAACGATCACCACCATCGCACTGTTATGGGTCGACGCGGCAATTTGCATGTGAAAAGCAAGATCCCATGTTGAATCACGAAAACGATCCTCTTTGCGAGCATGCTTTTGAATATCAACTAGTTTTAAAATATCTTCTTTGGTAGCTTGGGTCGCGGCAAACTCGGCGATATGGCTTTCAATCAGTTGCCTTGCTTGCAAGAGCTCAAACGGCCCACAGCGGCTAAACTCTAATCCCGTTTCTGTATTGACTGAGTTATTAGACCGGTTACTAATAACATGTATGCCAGATCCTTTGCGTACATCCACATAGCCTTCTACTTCTAACATAATGATGGCTTCACGGATCACAGTACGGCTCACCTTCATTTCGTCAGCAAGTAACCGTTCCGCAGGTAATTTAGTGCCAACTGGGTATTCGTCATTTTCGATACGTTCTTTGACCAGAGCCGCAACTTGTTGGTATAGGCGCGGTTCACTCTCTTGTGAGCTCATTATTTTCTCCTTTCACATAACCACCCGACTCGCTGGCCATCAATGTCCACAGTATAACGAAATTTTTCGACGATGGGTGAAATAGAACTTCACTAATAAATAAATCATAATAAATTGGTATAACACCTTTTAAAGTTGTAGACCAGATCGTATAATGAATGAAATTTAGACAACAAAAGATCATTCATACTTTTTATGGCTGATCATGCTTAATCCGATTTCCAGTTCAGGGAACGCAATATGATAAAAGATATAATTAAAATACATCCCAATGACAATGTCGCCATTACTTTAGTTAACCGACAAGCAGGGGAAACCATTAGTGTTGCAGAGCAATCAGTAACATTAAAACAAGATGTTGATCGAGGGCATAAAATTGCCCTCACCTTGATTGAGGCTGGCAATAATATTGTTAAATATGGCGCTCCTATCGGCCATGCAACGACGACCATAACGGCTGGAGAGCATGTTCATACTCATAATACCGCCACCAATTTAAGTGCCTTAAATGATTATGAATACCACCCTGAACACAACACAATTGCCGTTACACGGCCGGATCCAGAAGTGCAAATCTATCGCCGAGCAAATGGTGATGTCGCTATCCGTAATGAAATTTGGGTGATCCCAACGGTTGGCTGTGTTAATGCGCTGGCGAGAAAAATGATCGAACGCTTTAATAAACAACATAATGGCGCTTCTGATATTGATGGTGTTTATCTTTATAACCATACTTTAGGGTGTTCCCAGCTCGGTGATGACCATTTAACAACCCGTACTATTTTACAAGATATGGTTAAGCACCCTAATGCAGGTGGCGTTTTAGTCATCGGTTTAGGCTGTGAAAATAATCAAGTCGCCGCCTTTAAAGAAACATTAGGTGACTATGATGATGAACGCGTGAAATTTATGGTATGCCAACAATTAGATGATGAAATTGAAGCCGGTGTAGAGCACCTTAATGCACTTTATCAATTAGTACAGCAAGATAAACGTGAGGCAGGCAAACTGAGCGAAGTGAAATTTGGTCTTGAATGTGGTGGATCTGATGGCCTTTCAGGGATCACGGCTAACCCATTGTTAGGCTGTTTTTCTGATTTTTTAGTCAGCCATAACGGCACCACGGTGTTAACCGAAGTGCCTGAAATGTTTGGTGCTGAACAAATTCTAATGAACCACTGCCATGATGAACTGACGTTTGAGAAAACGGTCAATATGATCAATGACTTCAAACAGTATTTTATTGCCCATGACCAGCCAATTTATGAAAACCCATCTCCAGGTAATAAAGCCGGAGGCATTTCGACACTCGAAGAAAAATCCCTCGGCTGCACACAAAAAGCTGGCACTAGCCAAGTAATGGATGTTTTAAAATACGGGGAGCGCCTGACAACCCCAGGATTCAACTTGTTAAGCGCGCCGGGTAATGATGCCATTGCCACCAGTGCCTTAGGAGCAGCTGGCTGCCATATGGTGTTATTTACAACAGGTCGTGGCACGCCATATGGTGGCTTTGTCCCCACCATGAAAATTGCGACCAATAATGAATTAGCCGCCAAAAAACCCCATTGGATTGATTTTAATGCAGGTGCCTTATTAACAGGAAAATCCATGAATCAGTTATTAGATGACTTCATTCAGTTGGTTGTCAAAACCGTTAATGGTGAACCTACAAAAAATGAAATCAATGATTTCCGTGAATTAGCAATTTTTAAAATGGGCGTCACACTTTAAAAACAAACTAATCCCTATTGCTTTGGTTATTATTAAGCAATAGGGATATAACTAACTATTTATATTTATTAACTTTTTCCTACCGACCTTACTTTCTATCCTAAGCCATAAGCCCCATTATCGTGACACGAAGACAATAAAGAAAAGTCACCATTTCCCTATTTTTAAGATATGGTAGGATCCATTTCGTAATGACGAATTTTAATTTATTAGCAGGGTAAATAATGATAGACCTAAAACTTAGAGAGGCCAGAGACAGCCTTTCCACCAAAGAAAAACAAGTCGCTGAGTACATTATTGCTAATAAGAAAAACATGCAAAGTATGAGCATTCAATCCCTAGCCCAAGAAAATAAGGTCAGTACCACCACTATCTTGCGCCTGTGCCATAAGTTAGGCTACCAAGGCTTTAGCGATCTAAAAATTGATTTAATTTCATCGATTAATCACAAGTCTTACGGCACTCTACTACAAGAAGATATTGATATTAATGATTCAATGGAAACCGTTAATCACAAAGTAGGATTGATTGAAAAATCATCCATAGAAGAAACTTGCGCTTTGGTCAATTTAAATGCCTTTAAGCTAGCAAATGAATTAATTAGTAAGAGTAAAAAAATTGTCATTTATGGTGCAGGCAGTAGTGGATTAGTTGCAAAAGAATTTGAATATCAACTAATTAAAATAAAAAAAGATGTTAATTGTCACCTTGATTACAGCATTCAATTTAGTATCGTGAATACATTAGATCAGAACGATCTTGTCATTGTCATCTCTCATTCTGGTGAAAACCACGAATGTATCAAACTACTCACTCTTGCCAGAGAATTGAAAGTTCCGACCATTGCTATCACGAAAATGGGGCAAAGCTCGGTGTCATCGCTAGCAGAAACAGTCTTGCACACGATCTCCACGGAGCACGTTTCAAGGCTTATCCCTATTCGCTCAAAAATTTCGCAACTGACTGTAATTAATATGTTGATTACTAACTTATTTATTAAACAGTACGATGAACGAATTCAAAAACAAATTAGTACTCGTGCGGAGCGCTTTTCTCGCTTAAATAGCAATAACTAATCGGCTTTCTCCTCCTTAATATCTTCTATGTGGCTCTAAGTAGCCACTTCGATCTTGCTCACAAAAATGACCCTTTCTAGGAACTCCCCCTTTTCATTCCCCTTTTTTGTGATATTGTTACTTTAAAATAAATATATAAAAGTAATTTTATTACTAAAATAAAAAAATAAATATAAGGGGAAAAAATGAGCTCTCAAATACCTATCATACTGGCTAGCCATGGGCCTTTTGCACAAGGGTTATTGGAATGTGCTGAAATGCTAATCGGCTCTCAAGAAGATATCAGCGTGATTTCCATTCAAAGAGAAAGCAATATTAATGAGGTAAAAAAACATTTATTTGAAACATATCAAAATGTTAATAAAGGCGATGGCGTTTTAATTTTAGTGGATTTATTAGGCGGTTCTCCTTGCAATTTAGCCAGCGAGCTCGTTATTACCCAAAATGATGTTGTGCTGTACTGCGGAATCAATGTTCCTACTTTTCTCGAAATACTCAGCAGCCGAGACCTCCCTTTACATGAACTTCATCAAGTCATTAATGATGTATACCCTGACAGTTGCCTTAATGTCGGTGAACAACTTAAACCATTAGCACAAAATGATAGCGAACTTTAGGAGAATCCCATGCCAATTAATGTTGCTCGAATTGATGACAGACTTATCCATGGCCAAGTTATAACCACTTGGGTTAAAAATTTTGATATTGAACAGGTGATTATCGTCAATGACAAAGTTGCCAATGACACCGTTCAACAATCAGTTCTTACTATGGCTGCTCCACCAGATCTAAAAGTAGTCGTTTTTGGCGTCGATAAATTCATTGAAGTCTTAAAAAAAGCGGAAATTAAACGCCGCACTATGCTGCTGTTTACTAACAGTATTGATGTGAACAGGCTTGTCGAAAGTGGCTTAAAACTGGAAAAACTGAATGTCGGCGGGATGCGTATGCAAGAAGGCCGTCGTAATTTATCCCGTGCGGTTGCTGTAACACCGGATGAAGAACAAGCCTTTAGGTCACTTATCAACAATAACGTTGCCGTTGAAATTCAAATGGTTCCTAAAGATCCCATTGTTGAATTGAAAACATTACTCAATTAATTCATTTAATCATACTTATTTTCACTCAATAAGTAAGGAGCCTATTATGTTAGTAGAGGCCATTTTAATTGCAATTTGGGCAGGCATTTGCTCATTGGATGATGTCGGTCCGCAAATGCTAAGACGCCCACTGCTCACCGGTACTGTGGCCGGTATTATCATGGGCGATATGGTTCAAGGGTTAGCCATTAGCGCCACATTAGAATTGATGTGGATGGGAATTGGTAACGTCGGCGCTTATTCTGCACCCGATATTATCGCTGGTTCAATTATTGGAGTTGCACTCGGTATTGCTTCCAATGGCGGAATTGCAGCGGGTATCGCCCTTGCCGTGCCAGTCTCTATTCTATGCCAACAATTACTGATTATCTGGCGTTCTTTTGCCAGTTTCTTAAATGTCTGGGCCAGTAAATCCATTCTTGATGGAAACTACAGTGGCCTAACAAAAGTCCATTATTTTTCGACGCCACTGTGGTTTTTTATTCGCGCCATTCCCTGCTTTATTGCCGTTTATTTTGGTAGTGACTTAGTCAATAACATATTAAATGCCGTACCTGAAAGTATTCTTACCGGTATGGGGGTCGCATCTAAACTGATCCCTGCTGTCGGTATCTGTATTCTGCTACTCATGTTGCTTAAAGGCAGAATGTGGTTTTTCTTTCTGCTCGGTTTTATGCTCACAACCTATTTAAAACTGCCAATTATCCCAATTACTTTTATCGCTCTGGCATTTGCAGTGCTTTATGACATGGCATTTGCCAGCAGTTTGCGCCAAACACCAGAAGAAAAAACAGCACCAACCTCCCATAAAAATGAAGAAGAGGAGTATGACCTATGAGTGAAGTAACCACCTCTGAAAATAAGAAACTCACGAAAAAAGAGCTTAATGGTATGTTTTGGCGAATTCAAACCATGTCATTCTCATACAACTACGAAAAATTGCAAACTATTGGTTTTGCGCATTGTATGGTCCCCGTTCTCGATAAACTGTATGAAAAAGCGGATCAAGAAACACGTATTAAAGCCATGCAACGCCATTTCGAGTTTTTTAACACGCAAATTAACGCTGGCGCATTAATTCTCGGTGTCACCGCTGCATTAGAAGAAAAAACAACAGAAGAAGAAAAAGAAGCTGTCGTTTCTGTAAAAGCCGGTTTAATGGGGCCATTTGCAGGCCTAGGTGATAGCTTATTAAAATTTACGTGGTTGCCTATTTGCGGCAGCATCGGAGCCGCATTTGCACTGCAAGGTAATATTATTGGCCCTATCTTAATGTTTATTCTGTTTAATATCGTCAATATCGGCACCAAATATTTCTTTATTCATTATGGCTATAACAAAGGCGTTGATTTAATCGAGCAATCGAAAAAATCAAATATTATTCAGCGAATTACTAATATAGCGAACGTTGTCGGGGTCATGGTCCTAGGTTCCTTGATAGCGACGACCGTCAAGCTTTCCACTCCGCTAACCATTGCCGTCGGTGAGCAATCTATCAAAGTACAAGAGATGTTTGACAAGGTAATACCTAACTTACTCACTCTTCTCTTTGCCCTCGGTATTTTCTTCCTTGTTCGTAAATTTCAAGGGAAACATACCGTTGCACTCATTGTCGCCATTATGGTTTTAGGTGTTATTTGTTCTGTGTTCGGAATTTTAGGATGATAAAGGGAAATATATGGAAATCGAAGTCAACAGAGTGAGTGAATCAACACTCGAAATAAAGTTTAGTGAAATTCCATCCTCTCCTCTAGCATTATATTGGACGGATAGACCTGATACTCAAGTTTATCCTGAGAATTTCATTACAGATAAATTAGAGAATACCATTACAGTTCAAGACCCATTAAATGCTAAACAACGTATCTATTTTATTTTACAAAATGCCAACGGACGTAGATTATTCGCTGAAAGAACATTGCCTATTGAGGGATTAAATAACTTCCGTGATTTTGGGGGTTATACCACAACAGACGGAAAACAGGTGAAATGGGGAATGTTATACCGTTCCAACCATTTGTTTAATTTGAATCAACAAGCGGTCAACTATATTTCCCACCTAGGGATTAACAGCATTATCGATTATCGTACTCAAAATGAAATTAATAAATCGCCTAATTGCTATGTTGGTGAAAAGGAAACTTATCACCTTGATGCAACGGCTCAAACTGCTGAATTAGCAGCACAATTTGCCGCATCACCAGATAATGAAGACAAAGCACTAATCGAAAGTGTTATCCAACACATTCCGAAAGAAATGATTAACGGCGATGGGTTACAAATATTGGAACAATATCGCCAATTTGTGGTGAGTGATAAGTCAAAAGCTGCCTTTAAGCAAATGATAGAGGTTTTATTAAATAAACAAAATGCCCCAAGTATTCAGCATTGCCGTGGAGGAAAAGACCGAACGGGTTATGGTGCATTGCTGGTACTTTCCATGTTAGGAGTGCCAAAAGAAACCATTGTACAGGATTATATGATCACCCATTTTAACCGGCTTGAACGTAACGAAATTAAAATGGCGGGATATCGAAAAATAACCCAAGACCAAAATGTACTGGATTATTTACTCTCACTAATTGATACTCAAGAATCATTTATTTTAGAAGTCTTTAATACAATGGAGGAAATATCTGGCTCTGTTGAAAGGTATATTAAAGATGAACTTAAATTCACAGATAATGATATTAAGCAGCTTAGAGAGATATACTTAGTTTAAATAAATTTAATTATCTTATAAACAACCACAGGCTTAATAAAATAAACCTGAGAAATTGCTTTATTTAAAATAACAGTAAAATAGCCACATAGAATATTCATTGTGGCTATTTTATTGACGAAAAAAAATCCGTTATTGATCATAGAATCAATAATTACTCTCGTTCGCCAATTCTATTTAATTAATTTTTTAGCTACTTTATTTTTGCCCGTAATATGCATTTTTACCGTGCTTACGTAAATAGTGTTTATCTAATAATACTTGTTGCATTGAACCTACTTGTGAACTTAATTGACGGGTAAATAAATTCATATAGGCAATTTCTTCTAACACTACGGCGTTATGCACTGCGTTATCGGGGCTTGTCCCCCAAGCAAATGGGCCATGGCTATTCACTAATACGGCAGGAATATCTTTTGCTGACAGGCCTTTTTCCTTAAAGGTTTCAATGATCACATGGCCCGTTTCTCTTTCATAATCCCCTTCAATCTCACTTTCTGTCATTTTACGGGTACAAGGAATTTCACCGTAGAAGTAATCGGCATGGGTTGTCCCTAAGGCGCTCAATGGCTGCCCTGCTTGAGCCCATATCGTGGCGTGACGAGAGTGAGTATGAACAATACCGCCAATTTCAGGGAATGCTTGGTACAGTGCCAAATGCGTGTCGGTATCTGAAGACGGTCGATATTTCCCTTCGACTACTTCTCCACTTTCTAACGATACCACCACCATGTCTTCTGCTTTCATGGTTTCATAGTCAACGCCAGAAGGTTTTATCACCATTAGCCCAGCTTCGCGGTCAATACCACTCACATTTCCCCAAGTAAATGTCACTAGGTTATGTTTGGGTAAGGCAAGGTTCGCTTCAAAAACCTGTTGTTTCAATTGTTCTAACATAACAACTCCCTAGCTTGCTTAAATATGCTTTAATATCAACAACAAAAATTTATTATGGTGATGTTTTTTGTGTGTTGATAACCTTTATCTGGCTATTAAGGTAAACAGATTTAGGCCATTTAAAAAGCACCTCACTTTACAAATTCGTAACAAAATCGCCCAAGTCGGTCTTATTCGGGCATATTCAGTCAAATAAAGTCATAATACAGATGTGGTTAAATGACCGAGTTAGCCCAATATTTTTTGTTTATTAAGAGAAAAGCAAAAAAAACACCGCAAATATAGTGATTCAAATCTAATTATTATGTAACAAGCCACATTAGCACTCTTAAAATTAAGATCAAAATCACTTTAGCAGGCTTTGTTTTTTTCAAAAACAGATTACTTGAATCCAATCACGACAAAAAAAAAGCAACACGGGCAGAATAAATATCGTGGAAAGAATAGGAGTTAAATATGTTACAAGCCGAACGCCATAAATTAATTTGTTCTCATGTTTCGCAGAATGGTTCGGCGTTAGTACGTGATTTAGCTCAATTGTGTCTCGTTTCTCAAGAAACTATCCGTCGTGATTTAACTGCCCTTGAGCGGGAAAATAAGATCATCCGTAGCTTTGGGGGCGCGGTAGCCATCGACCAAGAAGAAATGTCGATGGTGAATGTTATGCCTTCTTCGGTCAAACTCAGTCAAATGGTTGATGGCGCAGAGTCTTTTCGCAAAAGAACCGAAGAGCACCCTGATGCCAAGATGAAGATTTCAAAGGCCGCACTAAAATTAATTCAGCCTGGTGACTGTATTATGTTAGATAACAGTAGTACTTGCTGGTTTCTAGCACGGCAAATACCTGATATCGACATTACGGTAGTGACAAACTCGGTCAAGATTATCCAAGCCTTGGCCTGCCGTGACCGAGTACGTGTTATTGGTATTGGCGGGGAATATTCAGAACGCCATGATGATTTTCATGGCCCAATTGCAGAAAGTATTATCCGTAGCTTTCAGATAAAAACCTTATTTCTTTCATGCCAAGGGTTCAATATCGAAAATGGTATTCGCGATGGCAGTGAAATAAACTCAAAATTAAAAAATATTATGTTACAGGTTTCCGAAAATAAAGTTTTGCTCGCGGATAATAGTAAATTAGGAAAATATGCATTTAGCCAGGTTTGTACATTTGATGATATTGACGTATTAATTACAAACAAACTAAATGATAATAGTTTTCAAGAAAAGTTCTCTAACCTTAGAATTATCGAGTGCGATAAATAAGTTATAAAAATAAAAATCATGTAACTGTGATGTAAGTAAAAAACAATAAGTTCTATTTTATTTTCTGTATTAAATAAGTGCAGGGATATTATTTACTCATAATTCCTTGGCACTTAATTATAGGCATATCTAAATATAAGAAGTTCATTATTTCTAAATAATGGAATTTCTTGATTTAGTATCCATCTACACTAAGGAATACAACTATGAACATGAAGAAGCTAGTTTTACCTTGTTTAATGAGCGTTGCACTATTTTCAAATGTCGCGATGGCTGAATCACAAAAAGCACAAAAGCCCTTTACCATGGGTGTCGTCGTTAAAGTCGGTGGTATTCCTTGGTTTAATGTGATGGAACAAGGTATTACTGAAGAAGGCAAAAAACTCGGTGTAAATGCCTTCCAAGTCGGTCCAACAACGGCTGACCCAGCGGAACAAGTTCGTGCTATCGAAGATTTAATCGCGAAGAAAGTGGATGTCATTGGCGTTGTCCCTAACGACGCTAAAGTGCTTGAGCCTGTATTAAAACGTGCTCAAGACGCTGGAATTAAAGTCATTACCCACGAATCACCAAACCAAAAAAATGCAGATTGGGACTTTGAATTACTTGATACCCAAAGTATGGGCGCTAACCATATGAGAGATATGGCGGCATGCATGGGCGAAGAAGGCAAATATGCCATGTTTGTGGGAAGCCTGACAGTACCATTAGTGAACGAATGGGCCGACGCTGCAATTGCTTACCAGAAAGCGAACTACCCGAAAATGCAAATGGTCGATGACCGATTTGGTGTTGCCGAATCCGTTGATGACTCAATGCGTACAGCTAATGATTTGTTATCTAAGCACAAAGACTTAAAAGGCATCATGTCATTTGGTTCACAAGGCCCTATCGGTGCAGGCCGAGCCATTGATAAACGCCGTAAAAATGATGAAACCTGTGTATTCGGGACATTCACACCTGGCCAAGGCATCAAATTACTGGAAAAAGGCGCAATTGATGGCGGCTATATTTCTAATCCAAAAGTCGCAGGACAAGTATTTGTACAGGTTGCGACTGCCATGATGAATGGTGAAGAAATTAAAGATGGCGTGTCTATTGGTGATATGGGTGAAATCAAAGTCAGTGGCAACACGATTTTGAGTGACAACCCCGTTAATTTGAATATTGGAAATACGAAAAAATTGGTCGAAGTCGGTCTGTAATTTCACCTTGTCAAAATAATGTTCAAAACAAAAATACAATATTTATCAAGATATTAATTTTAATGTTCTTTGAGTTCGAGTCGCCTGCACTAACGCAGCGGCTCGAACTCATCACGAACAAGCCAACACCAATTTATTTGCAGTAGGAATTGTACTTATGACAAGCACCTCAAAAGCTGACAAATCCGATCCACTCATTACCTTGCGCGACCTTTCCAAAAGCTTCGGTGGTCACCGTGCATTACGCAATATCGATTTGACGCTCAACAAAGGTGAAGTGCACTGTTTAGCGGGCACCAATGGGTGTGGGAAAAGCACATTAATTAAAACCATCAGTGGTGTCTATGCCCCTGATGACGGTAGCAAAATTGAAATTGATGGAAAAAGTTATCACCGGTTGACACCAGATAAAGCGCGGGAATTAGGCGTACAAGTTATCTACCAAGATTTGTCGTTATTTCCAAATTTAACCGTTGCCGAAAATATCGCCTTTGAGCTGAACCTCAAAGGCTATTTTGGCTGGTTTCGCAAAAAACAACTGCGCGAAAAAGCGCTAGAAATCCTCAATGAACTGGCTTTCACCATTGACCCCGACACACCTGTGCAATTTTTACCCATTGCTCAACGCCAACAAGTTGCTATCTGCCGCGCCCTAGTTGCTGATGCACGTCTGGTCATTATGGATGAACCAACGGCTTCATTGACCCGTACAGAAGTCAACCAACTACTCTCAACGGTTAATTACCTAAAAGATAAGGGTATTACTGTTGTTTTCGTAAGTCACCGACTAGAAGAAGTGAAAGAGATTTCTGACCGCATCACGGTGATCCGCGATGGTCAAAAAATTGGCACATGGCCTGCTGAAGGCTTAACTACCCGCAAAATTACTGAGTTAATGACTGGCTTAGATATTGTCCATGAACGTAAGCCACCTAATAACGCGGAAGACCGACGCACAGTACTTGAGCTAAAAAACCTCAGTCGAGCTGGGCAATATCGTGATATCAACTTAAATTTAAAACGCGGTGAAGTGTTAGGTTTATGTGGTTTGTTAGGCTCAGGCCGCACCGAATTAGCATTATCGTTATTTGGTATTACCCATCCAGATAGCGGCGAATTATTTATCGAAGACAAGCCTGTTAAGTTAAAAAACAACACCGACGCCATTAAGCGTGGCATTGGTTATGTCTCTGAAGACCGCCTGACTTTAGGTGCCATTTTACAACAATCCATCGCAGACAATATGGTGATTTCGATTCTTGATCGACTCAAAACACCTTGGCATTTAATCGATGAAAAACAGTGCCAAGAAATCGTACAAGAGTGGATAGCCGACTTAGATATTAAAGTCACCGACCCAAATAACGCCCTTTCAACACTTTCAGGCGGTAACCAGCAAAAAGTGGTACTTGCCAAATGGATTTTAACTCGCCCTAAAGTACTGATTTTAGATTCGCCAACCGTTGGTGTTGATATCGGTGCAAAAGACAGTATTTACAAGCTGATTCACCGTTTATCAGGTGTTGGTATCTCCATTTTATTAATTACCGATGAAGCCTCCGAAGCTTATTACAATTGCGACAGAATTTTACATATGAAACAAGGCGCTATCGTCAAAGAAATTGTGACAGATTCCATCAATGAGCAACAATTGGAGGAAATCATCAATGGTTAATTGGCAAAAATTACGACCACAATCTGTCGAAGGCTGGCTGACTTGGGTCATTCTTATCATGGTGGTGTTCTTCACATTGATGAGCCCACAATTTCTGACTATTCAAAATTTACTCGACCTCAGTGAAAGCTATGCGGTGACGGGTATTTTCGCCTTGGGCTTATTTGTGGTTCTTGTCACTGGGGGCATTGATATTTCGTTTGCCGCTGTGGCTTCCGTAGTGCAATACGTGATTGCGACTTGGTTATTGCAAGGTTTTATTGCAAGCCCTGCCGTTAGTATCACATTGGCGATTATCATCGGTATCGCTTTTGGCTTAATCAATGCCATTTTAATTTACTCGCTGAATGTTGTGTCAATTATCATCACCATCAGTATGCAATCACTGCTGTTTGGAATGCTGATGTGGTTAACCAACGGTCACAGTATTTATGACTTGCCAGATTGGTGGGTTGACCCTGTGACTATCCTGCCTTTTGAAGTGGATGGCGAATATTACCAAGTTGGCTTGCCGTTAATTGTAATGCTAGGCATTGCCTTCTTAACGTGGATTTTAATGAATAAAACCCACATCGGCCGTCAGTTATACGCTGTTGGCGGCAGCCAAGAATCTGCATCTCGTATTGGTATTCGTGTTTCCGTGATTTATCTGTTTGCATACGGCTACCTTGGCGCGATGGCAGCGATTGGCGGCATGTTGCAAACCTACCGAATGAGTGAAGTGGTACCGAGTGCCCTTGTGGGAGGGGAGCTGGATGTGCTTGCCGCTGCTGTATTGGGTGGAGCCAGTTTATCCGGTGGCAGAGGCTCGGTGATAGGTACATTAATGGGGGTTTTCCTGATTGGTATCTTGAAAAACGGCCTTAACCTGATTGGTGTTTCAAACTACTTCGTCAATATCGTCATCGGGCTGGTTATTCTCATTGCGATTTGTATTACCCACTATAAAAAACGTAAAGAGACGGACGTAGGTTTTGTTTAACAGGAATATCACCATGAAAAAAAATGCTTTTTTTAAAATTGATGGCTCTGTTATCGGACTGCTTTCAATCTTTGTTCTGGCTATCGCCGCGTTTAGTATTGCCATGCCAGGGCACTTTTTTACTCAAAATACCTTTTTGAGTATCACTTTTCAGTTACCTGAATTGGGCTTACTCACCTTTGCCATGTTTGTACCTATGTTAAGTGGCGGCTTAAACCTCGCCATTATTAGTACCGCTAACTTAACTGGCCTGTTTATGGCTTGGGTGTTTATCAATTACCTGCCAGTGGATGCAGGGACGGGCACACAGCTGATGTGGCTGGTCTTCGCATTGATCGGCGCAACTGTAATTGCGGTCATTATCGGTAGCTTAACAGGGCTGATGATTTCCCATATCGGGGCACACCCTATTCTAGTCACTCTCGGTACTATGACGATTATTAGCGGTATTGGCGTTTACCTCACCAAAGGAGCAGCGCTGAGTGGCATGCCGCCCATTGTTCGTGCCATTGGTTCCGATACGGTGCTTGGGGTACCAATTGCGATGATTATTTTCATTGTTACCGCAATTCTCTTAGCGCTGTTTCTAGGCTGTACGCGTTTAGGTAAAAATATCTATATGAGTGGCAGTAACATCAATGCAACGTGGTTCAGCGGTATTCGTACCGACCGTGTCATGATTGCGATATACACCATTTCTAGCCTGTTATGTGTATTAGCTGGGCTCATCATGATGGCTCGCTTTAACTCTGCACGTATGGGCTACGGGGACTCCTATTTACTGCTCACCATTCTTGCCATCGTATTAGGTGGAACTAACCCATTTGGGGGGGTTGGTAAGGTTAGCCGAGTGTTCTGTGCCTTATTGGTTTTACAGGTCATTGCGACAGGTTTAAGCCTGCTTGGTGTAAGCCTGCACTTTAACCTCGCAGTTTGGGGGATCACGCTCATCTTGGCACTAGCATTCAAGTTCTTCAAAGAAAAATGGAGTGCTAAACGTGCGATGAACCGCAACCAACGCCTTAATAAAGCATCGACACAAAGTTAATTTTTCAAGGGGAAAACCATGCGCAAGCATCCAATTGGTATTTATGAAAAAGCATTACCGAAAAACAGCAGTTGGTTAGAAAAATTAGTTATCGCAAAATCTGCAGGTTATGATTTTGTGGAGATGTCAGTAGATGAAACTGACGAACGTCTAGCTCGGTTAGACTGGAGCACCGCTGAACGTCTGGAAGTGGTTAGAGCCATTCAAGAAACAGGTATTCGCATTCCAAGTATGTGTTTATCGGGCCATCGCCGTTTTCCTTTCGGTAGCCATGATGAAGGCACTCGCATGATGGCCTATACCTTAATGGAAAAAGCCATTAAGCTCGCTCAAGACTTAGGCATTCGCACTATTCAGCTCGCGGGTTATGACGTTTACTATGAAGAGCAAGATGCCGAAACGATTGCCAATTTCGAAAAAGGCATGCAATGGGTCAGTGAAATTGCGGCCGCTTCTCAAGTGATGTGTGCGGTAGAAATCATGGATACGCCATTTATGAATTCCATTAGCAAATGGCAAACGCTTTCCGATAAAATTCGCTCGCCTTGGTTCAAGGTGTATCCTGATGTCGGCAACTTAACGGCATGGGGCAATGATGTCGAAAAAGAATTCACCCAAGGAATTGAACACGTCGCAGCAATTCACTTAAAAGATACGTATGCGGTGACTGAAACCTGTAAAGGCCAATTCCGTGATGTGCCTTTCGGTGAAGGCTGCGTGGATTTTGTTAATTTATTCAAATTATTAAAACGTTTAAATTACCGTGGCTCCTTCCTGATTGAAATGTGGACAGAAAAAGCCGATGAGCCACTGATTGAAATTATCAAAGCTCGTCATTGGATGGAAGACAAAATGCAACAAGCAGGCTGGCACAACGCCTAAAGGAGCCGATAATGAATGCATTTTTTATGGGTGTTGACCTTGGTGGTACCGTCATTAAAGCGGGTATCTACACCGCAGAAGGCCAAGAAATTACCGTTGCTGAACATTCTTTTCCCACTGAGAGTCCACAAGCAGGTTTTAGTGAACGCAATATGGAAATGCTGTGGGAAGCGGCTTGCAGCGTGATTCGCCAAGCGATTCAAAATAGCCAGCTCAACGCCGCCCAAATTTCCGGTGTCAGCTTTTCTTCTCACGGCAAAGGGCTGTATTTACTCAATAGCCAAGGAAAACCGGTTAGGAATGGGATTGTGTCATCTGATTCACGAGCTCAATCTATTGTTGATGAATGGCACCAAGACGGCATCGCGGATAAAGCTTATCCATTGAGTTTGCAGCAATTATGGGCTTCTCATCCCGTGGCACTACTGCGTTGGCTAAAACAACACGAGCCTGATAATTATCGCGATACTCAGCATGTTTTGATGGTTCATGACTATATTCGCTATCGCTTAACCGACCAAATTGCCTGCGAAGAAACCAATATTTCGGGTAGCCAATTATTTAACCAAATCCAGTCGAGTTATGATCCTAAACTATGCCAACTGTTTGGTATTGATGAAGCAAATGACAAACTAGCTCCCGTGATTAACTCGGCCCAATTAGCGGGTACCGTAACCCACAAAGCTGCCGCAGAATCTGGACTGGTGGAAGGAACCCCTGTATTTGGTGGCTTCTTTGACGTGGTGGGTGCAGCGTTGGCGTCAGGGGTGAGCCAAAAAGATAAACTCAGCGCCGTAGCCGGAACTTGGACCATTTCAACACGCGTCTTCGATGAAATCGTGCCTTCAGATTACCCATACGTATGGAGTAAATACTGTATTCCAGGTACCTATTTTGTCCACGAAGGCAGCCCGACTTCCGCCAGTAACCTCGCGTGGTTCACTCGTCACTTCTTCAATCAACGTTTGCAAGATTATGATGTACTGAATCACTGTGTGGCTGAAGGGGCAACGCGGCCAAACGATATTCTGTTTTTCCCTTGGCTGTACGGTTCTAACTACCACAGTAATTTGCACGGTGGTCTACTCGGATTGAGTTCACACCATACGGATGCCGATATTGTTTATGCTATCTATCAAGGGATTGTATTTTCACATTTATTGCACCAAGACCGTATTGTTGGCCTTGATAATACAACAGAATCTATTCGTTTCACGGGTGGCCCAACACAGTCACCACTGTGGATGCAAATGTTCTGTGATGCCAGTAACTTGCCGTTAGATGTCGTCAATGTACAGCAATCAGGTTGCCAAGCCGCTGCACTTTGTGCCGCAGTCGGAACAGGTTACTATTCAGGTTTTGATGTCGCTATTGCGGCAAGCACACCCAAAATCACGACTTACCAACCAAACACCGTTGGGTATCAACAGTTACGTGATAAATTTGCCCGCTTTAAAGCAGTTGCAGATGCATTGAGTCAATAACTTGTTGAATAAAAATAAAGGCAGAACTGATAGCTCGGTTCTGCCTTATTTTTTGACATATTAATTGTCAGCGACAACTTTGGTATTAACTGTGGCTGGTGATAATACGGTATCCTGCGGCAAGCTATCGTACTTCACAAACTCGTCCCGTGGGAAAACAAAGACATCGATATCTTTTTCAGGTGTGATAGTCTCCGCCACGATACTTTTCGCTGGGGAGGTTAGGTTAGTTTCTACTCCTAACCACGACGCGAAGTAATCAAATAAATTCCACTCACTTAACATTTCATCGCGAAATTCACGTTTAGTATCATCCGAATTGATGACCACTAATGGGACTTGATATGCCCCTTTCACGAGTTGACCATGGCGTAAGTATAGATTTCCGTCTTTGATATACCCTTTATACTCTGCTTCCAGTGCTTTTACGTGCTGCTTATTGGCTTTGACTAGCCCTTGTCCATGGTCAGAAAAATATAAAATGGAGAACGGGTAATCCCCATTTTTATTATTTTCTTGCAAGATACTATAAATATCGCCAATAAAATCATCACTCAGTTTAATCGCTGAAACATAACAGTTCGCTATACTTCCCCAGCCAGTATCAAATTGCTCAGGGTTAATGTTGTAATTATTTTTAACGAGTTCGCAAGCTCCTTTCGGCCAACCATCATGGTGAGGTCCCCACATATGAACAAAAATGACTTTTTCTTTCTCTGACGGGTTATTTAACGCGGCTTTAAAGGCAGGTAACATTTTAAAATCATTGGTGAGTTTATTCACACTGTCATCAACGACAAACTTTTCTTGCACGAAAAGGTTTTCAAAACCAGGCTTGCTGTCTCTAACCGGTAAAAAATAATTCGCCTTTAGAAAATAATTTGTAAAGCCAATTTCATCATCACCAAAACTGCCATTATTACCGATATAATAAGTTTCATAACCCGCTTTGTTGGCTAAATCAACAACTGAATTATTATTGTAATACGGCTTTTCATGGTGCTGAGTGATCGTCTTTAAATCATTTTTCGCTAAAGCTCGCGTTAAGGTCGGTACCGTATTGGATGCCGCACTAATAAAATTATTGAAAAAACGCCCATTTACCGATGAAAGAAACGGTGTATTTTCTAATGGGTAGCCATAAGTATTCATATAATTCTTATTGGTACTTTCACCAATAATGACAACTTTTATCTTATATTTATCATCGTTTTTTTTAGTAATTTGAATATCACTAGCCGTATTCACGCCATAGCAAATATCTGCATTGCTTTTTGCTGCTTGAATTAACTCAGGTGTACAGGCTTTTTTATAGACGCCGGCACTTTCATTGGTATTTGCTTGAGCCCATGAAACGCTAGCTAACAGAAGCGCACTATAAAGTGCGGTTAATTTCATTACTTTCATACTCAGAACCTCATCTTCGTAACTTATTATATTTATGAGTTGCTGTGGTGTAGCCAGGGTAGAGTTTGTGAAATAATGTAGCATTGCACTAAAATTTCACACCTTAATTAATATATTGAAATATTATTTCATTAAAAGACGAAGAAGACGAAATTGAGATACAGCTAACAATAATTAATTATGAAGAATCACGCATTTACTAGGCATATTTTCATGTTAGCTGTATATCAAGAAAGATAAAAAATTAGTAATCAACTAGTTATATACCATAAATTCATTTATCAGAATGAATAATAAGCGTTACACCCATTACATCTAGAGTTGTGATAAAGATCTGCAATTAAACATTAATCGACATTTGATTAGTGATACAGCTCTAATTTTGCTCTTTCCTCACTAGAAAGCATTATGGAACCGGTTCCATAATGCTTTATTCGCAATGACAAATGGGCAAAATGCCCTTTAATCAGACAGAGGAAAGTCATGAGCAAACACATTATTGTTGTCACTGCGGCCTATGGGGCGCAAACCGTAAAACAATTAGGCGGCCAACAAGCCTTATTCGAAGTGATTCAAAACAGCCATGCAGATGGCGTGGAGATCCGCCAAGAGCTTTTGCTGCCGAATGATAGCCTGACGGATATTGCTGATAAGCTACAAGCAAGGCAACTAAAAGCTGTCTATTCTATTCCTGATACCCTATTTCAACAACGAGCTCCTATCGCAATCACCAAATTACAAGGCTATTTCGAAGATGCCAAACAACTCAATGCACGCTTTTTAAAACTATCACTTGGTGAGCTACCTGAGTGCTATGACTTATCCGAAGTTATTGGTGTCATCAATCAATACACCACCCAATTGGTGATTGAGAACGACCAAACAGAAGCCGGTGGTCATATTGCGCCTCTTGAACGCTTTTTTGCTGATGTCAAAACCCAGAATATGCCCATAAAAATGGCGTTTGATATGGCGAACTGGCATTGGCATCGGGAAGATCCGTTAAAAGCCGCACATATTTTTGCTCCCCAAGTCGCTTACATTCACGTTAAAGCCTGCCAATTGCGTGACAACAAACGTGTTGCTGTAGCACTTGATGACAGCGATGGCACATGGAAAGAAGTGCTAAACGCCCTACCGAATGACGTTCCTTGTGGTATCGAGTTTCCACTCGAAGGCGATGATTTACGTGCAGTCACTGAATACTATGTTTCTCTGTTAAAGGCTTTCTAGGTTAGAGGGAGAATTAATTTTATGAAAAACCAATTAGATGTCGTAACTCTTGGTGAGGCCATGATGATGTTCGTCGCCACACAAACAGGGA
Source organism: Providencia sp. CIM-Carb-044 (assembly GCF_033901115.1). Lineage (NCBI taxonomy): Bacteria > Pseudomonadati > Pseudomonadota > Gammaproteobacteria > Enterobacterales > Morganellaceae > Providencia > Providencia sp. CIM-Carb-044. Next base: position 35,286 of record NZ_JAXADV010000013.1, on the reverse strand, counting down.
AATTACATGAGGTCGAAAACTTTGTTCGCCGTGCCGCAGGGGCTGAACTCAACGTTGCTGTTGGCCTTTCACGCCTTGGGTTAAAAACGGGATGGATTAGCCGCTTAGGTAATGACTCTTTTGGGCGTTTTATCCAAGCCACATTGGATAATGAATATATAGATACTCAATGTGTTACGGTAGATTCTCGTTACCCAACTGGCTTTCAACTCAAATCTAAAGCCGAAAATGGAACCGATCCCATCGTAGAGTATTTTCGTCAAGGTTCTGCGGCAAGTCACTTAGATTTAACAGACTTTAATGAAGATTATTTTCTATCCGCACGCCATTTACATTTAAGTGGCGTGGCAGCAGCACTTTCACCCACCAGCTACCAACTGTCACTGCATGCCGCGAAATGGATGCGAAATGCAGGAAAAACACTATCATTTGACCCCAACTTGCGCCCTTCTCTATGGAAGAGTGAAACAGCGATGGTAGAACAGCTCAACCAACTCGCGTTCCAAGCTAATTGGGTCTTACCAGGCTTAAAAGAAGGCAAAATTCTAACGGGTTTCGACCACCCCGAGTCTATTGCTGACTTTTATCTCGCCCAAGGTGTTGAAGCCGTTGTGATTAAAACCGGAGAACACGGGGCTTATTATAAAAATGCGGGTAACCAACAAGGTATGGCTCCTGCCGTGCATATTAAACAAGTCATTGATACCGTTGGTGCCGGTGATGGCTTTGCCGTTGGCGTCATCAGCGCCTTACTTGAAGGCTTAACACTACCGCAAGCTGTTGCAAGAGGTAATTTTGTTGGAGCTAGAGCCATTCAAGTTATAGGTGATAGTGAAGGCTTACCAACTCAAGCACAATTGCAGCATGAAATGGCATTACTCCCCGCAGCCACTACTAAAGCTGCATGTTAAAAGGAAATCGATTATGACAATGAATACTCCAGCAGCGTCACGTTGGTGGCGCATCATGCCAATCGTGTTTATCACCTATAGCCTTGCTTATTTGGATAGAGCAAACTACAGCTTTGCCGCCGCTGCAGGTATCAACGCTGACTTAGGCATTACCAAAGGGATGTCGTCACTACTCGGCTCATTATTTTTCCTTGGCTATTTCTTTTTCCAAATACCAGGCGCTATCTACGCGGAAAAGCGCAGTGTCCGCAAACTGATTTTTGCCTGTATTTTTCTCTGGGGAATGTTTGCCAGCTTAACGGGAATGGTCAGTAATATCCCAATGCTAGTAATTATTCGCTTTAGTTTGGGTGTCGTTGAAGCCGCCGTGATGCCAGCGATGCTCATCTATATCAGTAACTGGTTCACTCAATCAGAACGCTCACGCGCCAATACCTTTTTAATTTTAGGTAACCCAGTCACGGTGTTGTGGATGTCCGTGCTATCCGGTTATCTCATTCAAGCATTCGGTTGGCGTGAAATGTTTATCATTGAAGGGGTTCCAGCGATTTTGTGGGCTTTTTTCTGGTGGAGAACAGCACGTGATAAACCAAGCCAAGTGAATTGGCTAAGCCAGACTGAAAAAGAGACATTAGATAAAATTCTCAGTGACGAACAGAAAAACATCAAACCTGTCCGTAACTACCGTGAAGCTTTTAAATCACGTAACGTGATTTTACTGTGCGCCCAGTATTTTTGCTGGAGCATCGGTGTGTATGGCTTCGTACTGTGGTTGCCATCTATTATTCGTGGAGCATCTAACCTTGGGATGGTAGAAACAGGCTGGCTTTCTGCCGTTCCTTACCTTGCGGCAACCTTAGCGATGATCCTCGTATCATGGGCATCTGACCGTATGCATAACCGCAAACTATTCGTTTGGCCAATGCTTTTACTCGGTGCGATTTGCTTCCTCGGTTCGTACTTACTCGGTAGCACGAATTTTTGGTTCTCTTATACCTTATTAGTGATTGCGGGTGCAGCAATGTACGCCCCATATGGGCCCTTCTTCGCTATCATTCCTGAAATGTTGCCAAAGAACGTTGCAGGTGGTGCAATGGCATTAATCAATAGTATGGGCGCATTAGGTTCATTCTTTGGTTCATGGTTTGTTGGCTATTTAAATGGAGCAACAGGTAGCCCAAGTGCTTCGTATATGTTTATGGGACTCGCATTATTAGCCTCGGTTTTCTTTACCTTGATAGTCAAACCAAACCAAGAACAAAACAATGATGTTGTCATCACGAAGCATGCTTAAAAGGGATACTATGAAACAGAATATTATTTTATATAAATCCATTCCTACGGATCAACTTGAACGGCTACAGCAACACTTTAATGTTACTGTATTTGATAGCGTTACACCTGAAAATCTCGCTAGCTTTAAACAAGCGTTATCCCGCGCTGACGGCATTATCGGGGCCAGCTATCCTATCACGGCAGATGACATTGCCAATGCTCCGAATTTGAAAGCGGCATCGACCATTTCCGTTGGTATCGATCAATTTGATATTGATGCAATGAATGCTAGAAAGATTGCATTAATGCATACACCTAATGTATTAACCGAAACCACCGCCGATACCATTTTTACGTTAGTGCTTTGCAGTGCACGCCGCATTATCGAAATGGCTGAGATGGTCAAAAATGGCCAATGGACTCAAAGTATTGGTGAAGATGCATATGGCAGTAATGTGAATGGGAAAACTATCGGTATTTTAGGCATGGGCCGCATTGGCTATGCCGTTGCCAAACGCGCTTATTTAGGCTTCGGGATGCCAGTTCTCTATTACAATAACCATATCCACCCCGATGCAGAAACCCAACTTAAGGCACGTCGTTGTGACCTCGATACGTTGCTGGCAGAATCGGATTTTGTCTGTGTCGTGCTGCCATTATCAGCGTCAACCGAAAAGTTGATCGGTAAAAATGAGTTGGCAAAAATGAAACCCAGTGCATTTTTGATCAACGGTTCAAGAGGCCGTATCGTCGATGAAGCCGCCCTGATCGATGCATTAGAAAGTGGCACAATTCGCGGGGCGGGTTTAGATGTGTTTGAAGTTGAACCCCTTCCAAGCAACTCTAAGCTACTCACGCTGCCAAATGTGGTTGCTCTGCCACACATCGGTTCTGCCACCCATGAAACCCGCTACGCCATGGTCGAGTGCGCTGTTGATAACCTAATAGCCGCCTTAAAGGGCGACCTAAGCCAAAATTGTGTTAACCCTGAAATAGCAAAATAGCTGGAATGCCCTAATTTATTAGGGCTCTTTGGCTCTTTAACCATCAATGCGCATGAGCGTGTCCCGGGCGAGCAACATTGCTTCGCTCACACTCCGTCAGAAACTGGATAGAATTAAGTTTACTGGTTGATGGTGCTAAATAATATAATCCAACGGTTTTTTGACTGGGTGAGTAAATCTCCAACATGCCATTGACATCAGAATAATAATCACCTTTATTTATCACGATGTTAAAATCTTTTATTTTCTCAACGCGTCGCTGCTCTGTACTTTTCACTAGCGGATAACTCATATACTCATAGCCAACAAAATCAACAATATTGACCTGACCATTATTGAAAAAGACTTGTACCTTACTTGCCCCTGTTGGAAAGGTAAATTTGCCGTTACGTTCTAATGTGATGTGATTATAACTTTGGTCTACTTGGCAGGTATACTCTTTGACCTGACTTCTGGTGCTACAACCCGCTAAAACAAGGCTAGCTAGCAATAATATCCCTATCTTTTTCATATGTTCCCTATGCTCTCAAAATGGTTATAATTTAGTCTACACACCAGTATACATGTAATAAACCTTAAGCTAAATTGGTAAATGGTAACCAAATTTTAAGAACCGAATAACTTAGCCCCAAAGACTACAATGTCGTCGATTTTCGGATCAGCAATTCCCCATTAAATAAATATTGCATTGGTGGCTTATCTGGGTTTTCAAGTTTTTCCAATAAGCACTCCACCGCTTTATGCCCCATTTCCGCTGTCGGTTGAGACACTGAGGTTACCCCTTGCCCAGCCAATGCCGCCCATTCGAGGTTATCGAAACTCAAAAAGCCAATATCCGTTCCCCAACGTAACCCTTGTTTATTCATGACATACGCCAGCTGCAAGGTCAGTACGCCATTAGCGGCAACAATCACTTTGCGCATACCACGATGTGCAGTACAAAAATCGGCAACAATGGCCTCTAATTTTGCAGGGTCAGGCAAGGTCACTTCATGAAATTCGCTTTGGATATGTTGATGGCTCTGCGATAACGCTTGAAAGGTCTGTAAGCGCTCTTGGCGTGCGCTGTTATACACAATGGGCTCAGTCACGAAGCAAATCGCTTCAAACCCTTGTTCAATCAGATGATTAAAGGCCATTTGTGCAGAAGCGGGGTTATCTAGCCCCACCATGTCACTGGGAAAATTGTCGATTTTTCTATCTAACAAGACGAAAGGTAGGGTGGTTTCTTTCAGCACTTCAATGAATTGTTCGTTAACACCCGCTGAATTTATGATAAGCCCATCAACGCGGTAACCTTTTAGCAATTGAATAAATTGGCATTCACGCTCAATGCTGTTATCTGCATTGCAAACCACGGTCATGAAACCTTGTTTGATTGACTCGGCTTCTACCCCTTTTAATACTTCAACAGAGAATGGGTTACCGATATCGGCAATAATCAAACCAATCAAGCCTGTCCGCCCATGTTTCAAGCTACGCGCCATTTGGTTTGGGCGATAGTTTAATTCACGAATGGCGCTTTCAATGCGTTGACGCAAATTATCAGAAAGCAAATGAAATTCACCATTCAAATAACGTGAGATACTGGTTTTCCCTGCCTGAGCTTTGGCAGCGACATCTTTGATCGTGGCAACTTTTTGTGTTTTCGGGGCCATAGCTTCAGGTTTTTCCATTCTCTAAAAACATCACCAAGAGGTTATCTTACTCGAATAAGCATCATTTTACTTGTGGTATTGCGTTAACTTGCTGTTTTAACCATTGAATAAAAATATCCGCCTTCGGGTTTCGTTTATCATTTAGCATCGCAAAATAGTGGCGCTGTTGGCACTTCAGCGAAATATCACCAAATGGCATTACCAGTTCTTGGCGCTTTAAGCGTTTTTCAACTAATTGTTTACGTCCCATCGCCACACCGGCATGGTTCATTGCGGCAACAATCGCTAAATCAGAGCGATCAAAGCATAGGTTTCGGCGATGAGGAAACAAGGTTAATTGGTAATGTTCACTCCACGCCTTCCATTCATCATAATCAGAGTTACTGCTCCAAGCTTGTCTATCATGTAGCAAAGTACAATTTTTCAATTGATGAATATTATTAAGCAAATCATGTTGTTTAGCATATTGCGGACTACAGACCGGAACAATTGACTCTGACATTAAATCTTCACAATATAAATTGGGCCGAGTGATATCATCATAATAAATAGCAATATCAATGCCATAGCCACGAAAGTTAACGTCATCGTTGCCCGTTAATAGATTTAACTGAATTGAGGGATATTGGTTAGCAAAATCCGCAATTTTGGGAATTAACCAGCACTGGGCGATGGATGGTCGTGAATACACCGTAAGTTCACCCGAGATTTCTTGGTTCTTGATATCAATAATTTCTTGGTTAATATCATCCAAATTTTTGCGTAGTGCCCAATAAATTCGCTCACCATCAATCGTCAGCTCAATACGCCGATGAAAACGCTCAAATAATTTAAAACCTAACTCCCCTTCTAACGTATTAATTCGGTGGCTAACTGCACTGGGTGTTAATGCCAACTCCTGTGCCGCTAATGCAAAAGAGCTATGCCGTGCTGCTGCTTCAAAGGTATGTAGGCGCGATAGCTGATAACTTGATAGCCGTTTATTCCATTGAATAAATCCAGATTGCTCAAATTGATTGAAATTTTCTGACATCAACGCCTCCAATAAAAACAACGATACTCAATGATTTCTACAATACCCTTTTTAAGATGAATTTAGATGACCCAAAGACGCTATTCTCCGTTTTATATGACTAATATCACACCTTTGAGTTAATTTGATTCATCTAAAGCTCGTGTTTCATCGTTTGTCACCACTGAATATTTATTATCCAATAGAAAAACAATAACAAGATGATCAGAGGTAGGATATGGACTCTACAATGTGGATGATTGGTACTTTAGTTATCAGTATTTTACTAATCATCGTTTCAATTATTAAATTTAAGTTTCATCCCTTTTTAGCACTTTTACTCGCCAGCTTCTTTGTCGGTATCTCCATGCAAATGAATCCATTGGAGATGGTCAACGCTATCGAAAATGGCATTGGGGGTACACTTGGTTTCTTAGCTGCCATTATCGGGCTAGGAACTATTCTTGGAAAAATGATGGAAATCTCCGGGGCAGCAGAGCGAATTGGGGTGACATTACAAAAAAGCCGTTGGTTGACTCCCGATGTCACCATGGTACTCATTGGGTTAATCTGCGGTATCACCCTGTTTGTTGAGGTCGGTGTGGTGTTACTGATCCCACTCGCATTTTCCATTGCCAAAAGAACCAATACTTCATTATTAAAGTTAGCGATCCCATTGTGTACTGCGCTGATGGCCGTCCATTGCATCGTACCGCCACACCCTGCTGCTCTATTTGTCACAAATGAATTAGGTGCTGATATTGGTACGGTGATTGTTGCAGGGTTAGCCGTAGGCCTAGTCGCGTCATTAGTCGGCGGGCCACTGTTCCTCAAATTCTTAGGTGACCGCTTACCGTTTAAAACTGTGCCAGAAGCGTTCTCAGATCTTGAGGTACGTGAAGAAAAAGACTTACCTTCTTTAGGTGCGACACTGTTCACGGTGTTATTGCCAATTGCCCTCATGTTAATCAAGACTGCCGCTGACTTGAACATGAGCAAAGATAGCCAGTTATTTACCCTCTTACAGTTTATTGGTAACCCAATAACCGCTATGTTTATTGCTGCTTTTGTCGCTTATTACATGTTAGGGATCCGACGTAACATGGGTATGAGCGTATTACTCAGCAAAACCGAAGAGAGTTTTAGCTCAATCGCTAATATTTTATTGATTATCGGCGCAGGAGGAGCATTTAACGGTATCTTAAAAGGCAGTGGACTGAGCGATTCCTTAGCGATGGTGTTATCTGGTATTGATATGCACCCAATTTTACTGGCTTGGCTAGTCGCCATTATTCTTCATGCCGCTGTCGGTTCTGCCACCGTTGCGATGATGGGCGCAACGGCGATTGTTGCTCCGCTAATGCCAATGTACCCACACATTAGCCCAGAAATTATGACATTAGCCATTGGCTCAGGCGCAATTGGCTGCACTATCGTCACTGATTCATTGTTCTGGTTAGTCAAACAGTACTGTAACGCGACTTTAGCCGAAACATTCCGTTTTTATAGTGTCGCCACGTTGATTGCGTCTTTCGTCGCGCTGGCAGGGACTTTTGCACTTTCATTTGTGATTTAAAAGAGAGTAATTATGACTCAGATAAATGTTGATAAGTTAATTGCTGACTACCCTTTAGTTCAGGACTTAATCGATTTAAAGCAAATTGCGTGGTTCAACCCAAAGGTCACGACGACGCAAGCGGGTTTGCCTTATGTCGGGCTAACCATTGAAGATGTTCAAGATGCAGAAGCGCGCTTAAACCGCTTTGCGCCTTATTTGATGAAAGCGTTTCCAGAAACTCAAGCGACACAAGGGATTATTGAATCTGAAGTTATCGATATTCCCAACATGCAGGCCGCGCTGGAAAAACGGTATCAAACGCCAATAACAGGGAAAATGTTACTGAAAAAAGATAGCCACCTACCAATTTCAGGCTCAATCAAAGCCCGCGGAGGCATCTATGAGGTTTTAACCCATGCAGAAAAATTGGCTTTAGCAGCAGGTTTATTATCAACAGATGATAATTATGAGATTTTAATCTCTGAACAATTTCGTCAATTCTTTAGCCAATACCGCATCGCGGTGGGCTCAACCGGTAACCTTGGCATGTCCATCGGCATTATGAGCGCTAAACTTGGCTTTAGCGTCAGCGTGCATATGTCCGCAGATGCCAGACAATGGAAAAAAGACAAATTGCGTTCACATGGTGTAAATGTTGTGGAATATGAGCAAGATTACAGCATCGCCGTTGAACAAGGCCGTAAAGAAGCAGAAAAAGACCCAAACTGCTTTTTTATTGATGATGAAAACTCCACGACCCTATTTCTTGGCTATGCCGTCGCAGGCCTTCGTCTAAAAAAACAATTTGTAGAGCAAGGGATTACAGTGGATAACGACCACCCGCTATTTGTCTATTTACCTTGTGGTGTTGGTGGTGGCCCCGGTGGCGTTGCTTTCGGGTTAAAACTCGCCTTTGGGGATGCCGCCCATTGCTTATTTGCAGAACCAACGCATTCACCTTGTATGTTGTTAGGAGTACATACCGGGTTACATGATGGCGTGTCAGTTCAAGAGATTGGTATCGATAATATCACTGCCGCTGATGGCCTTGCCGTTGGCCGCGCATCCGGTTTTGTGGGGCGCGCGATGGAGCGGTTGATTGATGGTTATTACACTATCGATGATAGCGAAATGTATAACCTGTTAGGCTTACTCAACCAGACCGAATCTATTAAATTAGAGCCTTCGGCCTTGGCGGGTATGGCTGGCTGTGTGCATGTCACGCAAAACACAGATTATTTGCAATCCAAATCACTCACGCCTAAGCAACTGGCCAACGCAACACATCTGGTATGGGCAACAGGTGGCGGTATGGTACCCGCAGATGAGATGCAAAAATATTTATCACAAGCCAATCTAAGTTAACAATTAACCTGTTCAAAGCCCTCTTACATTCAATGATATGAGGGCTTTGATAAAAACTCGGGATCCCAAGCTTGGTCAGTTCGGGTGAATACCCAATGCGAATTGTAGATCGGCAAGCGTTATCATCAACATCATAGAGTCAAGTGGTGAAGGGACGAAACCAATGTGCTCATAGAACCGTTTAGCATTGTCCGTTAATGCGTGAACCACAACCCCTCGAATGCCCACCAGCCCAGAAGCCTGAATAACACGATGACAGGCATCTTTAACTAACCCCCTACCAACTCCAAGACCTTTCGCCCTTGTATCTACAGCTAGCCTGCCGAGTAAGATGACGGGAATGTCAGAGGGCATGTTGCGGCGAAATCGTCCAACGGCTTGATTGGTGCTCACAACCCCGGTGGACAAGGCATAGTAACCCATTACTTGGTTATCCGAAGTGGTCACAAAAGTGCGCGAGGCCCCTGAGTTTTGATTACTCATTGCCCGGTTTTTTAACCAGAGATCCAATGCCTCTTCACCAGAGGAAAACCCTTCCAGTAAATGGCCTGTTTTTAGTGGTTCTGGCGCTGTTAGCTTCAATGTCATTCCTCCCAAGGGGATTTAGACATCATCGTTTTCCTCAATGCCTCATTACTACTAGGCGCGGCATCAAGCTGGCTGATAAATTCTTGGTAAACCTCGGCGCTGACGTTAATCACCCGCAGATCGGCCAGCGTTTCTTCAGCTGCACGCCGCGCCGCTTCCAGAACAAATTCGGTACGGTTTTTTCCCACAGCATTCGCAGCACGGTCGATCAGGATTTTGTCTTCCGGTTTTATTCTCAGGTTAAGAGATGAGCGAGTCACGGCAACATCATTTTGAGTCGACATATCGACCTCCCAATTGATTGCTTACTCAGCTAAGCATACAGAAGTGTAATGTCGTTGTCATTACATTGTAAATACAAGATTGTCGTACCATGTATTTATGACGTAAATATCACATTGATTTAACAGTGAAATTAATAAAAAAATCAAAAAGCTGACATGAGTGAAATCCCCCAATAGCTGGGTAACCAATTATTAGGGGTCACTTAATGAGAAGAGGGCTTTTTACCATCAACCGCAAATTATTATCCTTGCAATGATTGCCCCGGTAATGGGACTAAATCACTTTCAATATAGCGTCTCACTAAAGTCGCGAGCGCGACTAATGAGTCCAAATGAGTCCTTTCCCAACCGTGGGAGCTGTCTAGTGCGAAACATGCTAAAGCCGCACGAATATCCCATCCTGCATCAATTGCTGCAGCACTATCCGAACGATAATGTTTAAACGTATCGCGGACGTGAGGAATGTCATACTGCTGGCATAATTGTAATAAATGCCGCGTAATTGCTAAATCAAACGGGCCGGTTCTGTCGCGAAAAGCTAAGGTGAGGGCGTCATCCCTTGTGGTTTGGTCTGGCGCAGAAACGGAGTTATCAATCGCCAATAACTCTTGAACTTGCGGACCAAAACCATGGGTGCCTCCGATACCGACCTCTTCTGAAATCGTGAACATCATTTGGCAAGATACCGCTGGCACAATACCGTCATCCACCAGTGATTTTAATGCGGCTAACATCACTGCACATCCGGCTTTATCATCCAAATGACGCGATACAATAAAACCGTTATCAATGAATTCGGGTTGAGCATCCACTGCAACAATATCACCGACGTTTAAGCCATGGGATTGCAAATCAGCAAAGTTATAACAGGGGGCATCAAGGCGAATTTCTAAATTATCCCAATCGGCTACTTGGGTATCTACCTCAGTATTAAAACGGTGCCCTGAGGCTTTTAATGGCAAAATTGTCCCACGATATTGGTGATCATCACTAAATACTGTCACCCTTGCACCTTCCGCAAAACGGGCTGCCCATGTGCCTGTATTACGCAGTGCCAAACGCCCATTCGGTTTGAGTTGTGTCACCATCGCCCCTAATGTATCAAGGTGTGCGGCCAATGCACGTTTAGGTTCTTCAGAACCGAGTGTGATATAGAGCACCCCGCGGCGTGTGTATTTTGGTGTAAACCCCAACTCCGACAACCATTGGTGAGTTTGCGCAACGGCTTGTTCAGTCATCCCTACAGGGCTAGGTGTGCATAATAATGTTTTTAATACAGAGGTCAGATATACTTTATCTATCATTATATTACCTATCTTCACTTAAGAAACGTTCTTGTAATGTGGCTTGTAGAGCTAACATGGCTTGTTCTGCATAAGCCATATGTGCTTCCATTACCGATTGAACTTTAGCGGCATCTTTACGGCGTAAAGCCTCGATTAATTGATATTGGTATTCGATGCCTTGACGCCTGTCGACAGGCTCAGGTTTTAAATAAATGTCCTGACAAACGGCTAAGTCTTTGAGTAAGCGTTGTAAAAAATGGCAGATAAACACTAATAAAACGTTATCGGAATAGCTGGCGACCACCGCATGAAAATCCAGTTCTGCCATTCGTTGCTGCCAGCGTTCATTTTCATCTACGGGCTCATGGTCATAAATGGCGATGGTATCGTACAGCTTTTGAATTCCTGCGTTATCGATATTATCAATGGCACTGACTGCTACCACCGGTTCTAATAATTTACGTAACGTATAAATATCCTTGATTGATATATCCCGCGTAAATAAATAGTTTGATAACAAACTCATCGCTCGCGCTTCAGTCATTGAATCAATAAACGCGCCACCACCAGGCCCAGTTTTTGTTTTAATTAACCCTTGAACTTCCAATGACTTTAATGCTTCTCTCACAGTGCTTTTGCTAGCGTTATAATGTTCAATTAGCTCTTTTTCTTGTGGCAAACGGTCACCGGGTATGAGGTTATTGGCCATAATGGTTTCTTTTATCGCATTGACGATTTCATCAGTACGTTTAATACGCACTGACTCTATCGTCATTGGCTTATTGGTGCTCATATTAGCTTCTCAACTGGTTTAAATAAGTTTCTAATCGACTGAATCAACACGAATTCGTGGGGCACTTGCCAATAAATTTCGCGTATATTCATGCTCCGGTGCGGCAAATAAGCTGCGGGTATCTCGACATTCTAGCAAATCCCCTAAATAGAGTACGGCAACTCTATCTGCAATCGACTCCACTACCGCCAAATCATGGCTAATAAACAAATACGACAATGAAAACTGTTGTTTAAGTTGTTCTAATAACAATAAAACTTGCGCTTGTACCGAAACATCCAGCGCACTAACGGGTTCATCAAGTACCAATATTCGTGCATCAGCAGCTAATGCTCTCGCAATCGCTAACCGCTGTGCCTGCCCTCCTGAAAACTCATGAGGATAGCAAGCTAAAGCGTCGATTGGCATATTGACAGCTTCGAGTAATTCCGCCAAACGCTTCGCTCTTTGTGATGTGTTCATGTGCTTTAAGTATTTCAATGGAACCGTTAATGTCTCGCCTATCGTTTTACGGGGGTTCAAAGAAGCAACCGGGTCTTGAAAAACGTACTGAATGGCTTGCCCAAATGCACGTGAACCTTGTTGCAGCCATTCGGCACGAGTTTGCCCTAATACCGTAATTTCCCCCGAGGTTTCACGCTCCAACCCAACTAAAATACGCGCTAAGGTACTTTTTCCAGAGCCACTCTCCCCTACAACAGCAAGGGTTTCACCTTCATAGAGCGATAATGAAATATTTTTTAGTGCGTGAACTTGGCGTCCACGAGGGTGAAATAGGCTTCTTGGCTGCCCAAAGGTTTTCACCAACTGATTAACTTCAATCACTTTTTTCATTAAACCTCCTGTGCCGATGTTAAATCATTACCATTGGGCTGATGACCATAAAGTTGTTGGACTTGTTTTAAAAATCCACGCCCTTCCCCTAATTTAGGGACACTGGCGATCAGGCGTTGTGTGTAAGGATGCTGAGGCTGGCGTAATACCGTTTGTGTCTCCCCTGTTTCAACTATCTCACCTTGCTGCATGACGGCAACACGGTCGCAAATTTGGTTAATAACCGCGAAATCATGGGTAATAAATAAGAGTGCAACACCACGTTCACGGCGTAGTTGGTTGAGTAACTCTAAAATACGCGCCTGCACCGTAACATCTAATGCGGTGGTCGGCTCGTCGGCAATAATCAACACAGGGTCATTAGCCAATGCCATCGCTATCCCTACACGCTGGCGCTGCCCGCCCGAAAGCTCATGGGGGTAGGCATCAAAACGCTCCTGCGCATCTGGGATCCCAACGCTATCCAATAATTCAATGGCTTTATTTTTCGCCTCATAGAATGACAACGATTGGTGAGCGGTAATGGCCTCACGCAATTGCACACCAATGGTAAATTGCGGATGAAGTGTCGTCAGTGGGTCTTGGAAAATATAAGATACCTTCGCACCGCGACGGCGTTGCATAACGGATAACGGTAATGACAACATTTCTTCATGTTCTACATAAATACCACCAGCGGTAACCAACGCAGGTGGCGATGCAAGCAACCCCATTACCGATAAAGCCGTAACACTCTTACCCGAACCGCTTTCTCCAATTAGCCCTAAACATTCCCCCGCACCTACGGTAAAACTGATCCCTTTTACCGTAGGGCGTAATTGATTTCCTTGGCGAAAAGCGACCGACAAGTCTTTGACTTCTAATACCACTTGTTCGCCTCCCGTTTTCGCAGGAATATTAACTCTGTCAGTCTGTGTCATCGGTTGTGATCGCTGTAAGGCTCCTGATTTTAACCGGGGATCAAGAATGTCACGCACGCCATCCCCTAACAGGTTAAAACTAATCACAATAAGAAAGATCATAATACCAGGTACCAATGCCACATGAGGAGCAACAAACATTTGTGCGCGCCCTTGCCCTAGCATTGAACCTAAATCTGCATTCGGTGGTTGAGTACCTAGCCCTAAAAATGACAAGCCTGCCGTCTCTAAGATCATCCAGCCAATGGTCGTTGACATGGTAACCACAATGATTGGCAAGACATTCGGTAACACTTCCGTTAATAGGACTTGTAGGTGGTTTTTACCTGACAACCTTGCAGCTTGTATAAAATCTCTATCACGTAAACCCACCGTTAACCCACGAATATTCCTAGCAAAAAAGGGAATATTCACTAATGCGATAGCATACAACGCATTGAGTAGCCCTGGCCCAAGTACCGCTACAATCGCTAAGGCTAATAAAATGTATGGAAATGCCATTAGCATATCAATACAACGCATCAATAATGTATCAGTACGATGGCCTACATACCCAGCGACCAAGCCAATTAGGGTGCCGAATATTGCCGCAATTAGTGTTGCGGAAATACCGACCAATAGGGATACTCGCGTTCCCCACAGCAATCGAGACAAAATATCTCGCCCTAAATGGTCAGTACCTAATAAATGGCCAGATGAAAAAGCGGGAAGTAGCCGATTAACTAAATCTGTTTCATCAGGATTAGCAAGAGGTAGCCAAGGCGCTAAAAATGCCAAGAGCATAATGATAGATAACGTAAATAAGCCCAAAGTTGCTAAACGGTTCGCCAGTAATAATGAGCCAATCGATTGGCGATGACGATGCTGAATAACAGGGGTCACTGACTGGCTCATGATTTCAACCTCGGGTCTAACATGGCTTGCGCAACATCCGCAAGTAAATTGATAAAGACATAGGACGCTGCTGCAATCAATACGCCCCCTTGAACTAAAAACAAGTCACGGGTTGCCACAGCCTTCACTAACATGGCGCCTAGCCCCGGCCACTGAAAAACGGTTTCAATGTACACCGCACCACCAAAAACAAAGCCCGCTTGGATACCAATGACTGGGATAACGGAAACCAGTGCCATGCGAAATGCATGGCGAAAAATCACTTTGCGTTCGCTCAAACCTTTTGCTCTTGCGGTGCGAATAAAATCAAGCCGCAATACTTCTAACATTGCTGTACGCGTCAGGCGCGCTATCACCCCTGTTGCGACTAATGAAAGCGTCACTGCGGGTAAAACAAGGTGATGCAATAAATCGCTCAGGCCACCGCCTTGCCAAATATCGTACATTCCTGATGCCGGAAACCATTGTAATTGAACAGAAAAAAGCATAATCATCAATAAGCCGATCCAAAAAGATGGCATTGAGATACCCAATAAAACAGCAAGTGTAATAAATCGGTCACTCCAACTGAATTGGCGAATGGCGGAAAGGACTCCGGCCAGTAACCCTAAAACTGAACTCAGTAACAACGCACTTCCGCCCAAAATTAATGTGGCAGAAAATCGCTCTAAAACTTCATCAACGACAGGCCGGTTAAGAACAAATGAACGGCCAAAGTCACCCGAAATTAAATTATGCATCCAAATAAAATATTGCTGATATAACGGCTTATCCAACCCAAGCTCTGTTTTTACTCTAGCCACATTTTCAGGAGTCGCCCAAGGTCCAAGCAGCGCTTGAGCAGGGTCTCCAGGGATCATTGCCATGATAAAAAAGACAATTAACGTCAAACCAATCAGTATGGGTATGGTCGCTAAAATGCGTTTCAAACAGTATAACCACATAGTTTTTCCCCATAAAATCAAAAGATTAATTGAATATTCAATTCACATTAATCAATCTTTACGAACGTCTTTAAGTAATAAGTTAAAGTTAGGCTGCAATTTGAAATGTTTAACATGCTCATTAGCGACCGCATTTTGCTTCCAATTCGCCACAAATAACCAAGGGGCATCTTGATGAACAATTTTTTGTACTTGCCGATATAACTGGGCGCGCTCCTCGAGATTATTGGTGACTCGAGCTTTGTCTAATAACCTATCGAGCTGCTTGTTACTGTAATAACCGGAATTGAACCCGCCTTTATCTGGCCAAGAAGCACTATGTAAGGTTAAAAAAGGTAAAGTATCTGGGTCATTCGTCATCCACGCCATTTCGGCCATATGCGCTTGTTTTAGACCTGCATTGACCTTTGATAGGTAGGTATTCCATTCAAAGGTTTGAATTTCGACAGATAGCCCAACCGCTTTCAGGTCTGCTTGAATGGCTGTCGCCATGGGGATCGGGTCTAGCATCCCTGAGCCCCCTTCCGTGACATAAAAAATAACTTTTTGCCCTTGAGCCCCTGCTTCTGCTATTAATTGGCGTGCTTTTTCAGGGTCATAAGGATAAGCCTTGGTTTCTGCATCAAATGCCCAATCAAATGCCGATGGGATGGGCCCTTGTGCTACTCCCGCAGAGTCCTGAAGAATGTATTTCACAATATTGTCTTTATTTACCGCATAGTTAACGGCTTGCCTCACACGCACATCATCAAACGGTGGCTGAGACGCATTGAGCATGGCGTACCAAACATGAGGCCCTACGGCTTCATAAACATGAAAGCGGTTGTCATTAACAAATAATGGGACGTTATCAGCAGGGACTTCCACCATGGCATCAATTCCCCCCGATAACATTTCGGCTACCCGAGTATTGGCGTCAGTGATAGGCCGAAAAACAACATGTTTTAAACTGGGTTTACCATCCCAATAGTCTTCATTAGCGGATACGACCACCCTTTGGTTTGCGGTCCACTCATCAAACTTGAAGGGACCTGTTCCGCTGGGGTGCCGGCTAAAGTCTTTGTCATATTTCTTTACTGCTGTGGGTGAAACAATCAGCCCTGCAGGTGTCGCTAAGTTCGATAAAAACGGGGCAAACGGTTCTTTTAAGGCAAACACCACCGTTTTATCATCTGGAGTTTCTATCTTGTCTATTGCAGAAAAGAAAAATGATAATGGGAATGGCCCTGTATGGTAGTACGGGTGCTGGTTATCCAACATTCGCTCAAATGTGAATTTAACTGCATCCGCATTGAATGGGCTACCATCGTGAAATTTTATATTCTCGCGTAAATGGAAAGTATATGTCAGGCCATCATCACTAACAGACCATGATTGGGCTAAAGCAGGTTCAAGCGTTAATGTACCGTCCGCATTGCGAACTAACCCTTCGTACAAGTTAACCAAAATTCGAGAATCATTCGCAGCGGTTGCCACTTGTGGGTCTAATGACTGCGGCTCAGCAACTTGCCCTAATAACAAGACATCAGGATGGTTCACCGCCAATGTCGGTAGCGAAATAAAGCATAAAAGCCAAAAACTGGCTATCCACCTACATAAACGCATTTTCATTTGCTTCCCCCTGAGTGCTGACATTGCTATATGATTGTGAAGTGTGATTTGTGTCAATTTTGTTAATAATTTTATCTTTTTCTTTATTTATGATGATAAATTATATTTCAAGCAAGAATTTATAATGATAAATTTGATCAAGGTCTAATTTATGAGGTGTAAAATGACATTTTCAATTGTGGCGCGCTGCCCATTGACAGGAAAAATAGGTGCAGCGACGGCAACGGGTGGCCCTGCGGTTGGTGCATTGGTCTTACATGGCAAAAGCCAAACGGGGGCAATCGCAACTCAAGCAATGACCAACCCCATTGCTGGCTTAACAGGTATTGAATATTTGCAGCAAGGCCATAATGCGAATAAAAGCTTAGATCATCTGGTTAAGGAAGATATTGACTGTGAACGGCGACAATTAATTATTATGGATAACTATGGTGATACAGCTGATTGGACAGGTCAATATTGCTTACCTTGGTGTGGAAGTCTATCGGAACCCAACTTAGCCATTGCTGGAAATATGTTAGTAGGTGAACAGGTTCTAAGCGCTATTTATCAAAGCTATTATAAAAATGCTGACCAAGATCTGGCTGTTCGATTACTCATTGCCATGCAAGCCGGTGCCGATGAAGGTGGTGATTATCGAGGCATCCGCTCCGCTGCATTAAAAGTATGGAATGACCGGCAATACGCAGACATTGATATTCGCTGCGATTGGTCAGAAGCACCGCTATCAGCGCTTGAAACCATCCTTCAACAGGTTCGCTCCGAGGATTATGCTAATTTTTTCGCGCAAATCCCCACAGGAAATGAATATATCGCTAATAAGTGAAGCTATCATGGTGCATATCGACTAATAAAGTAAAATAACTGAATGATGTGTACCTGAAGTAAAAGTAACTATTTATGAAAATATTATTAACTGCATGAATAACTCTGTATTTTTTATCATTAAAGCCAGTTTAGCTTATTATTCAATTTATCATTCATTACTTAATCTTAATTATTCACTCTTGTCATACGTCCTATTACTTTTTACTATTCGTTGCCATCAGAAAATAAGTGGTTATTTTTAACAACATTAAAAATAATGAAAAACATCTATTGCTTTAAATTTATCTAATTCTATCTCATAAATGATTACGATAATTAACCTTAATAAAGACTAGGTTATTTATTTTTGTTTAGACACTTCACCACAGAAACAAAATAACATTTATTATCAATTTGTTATAAAACATCTCTCCAACTAACCTAGTGGGCAATATTTATGCAACCTAGCCAATCAATATTAAATACGGTTAAATACTGCAAGCCTTAACAAATGGATGATTAATAATCAAGTGAACAAAAATAGCTCAAAAAGTACATTTAAAACTCATTTATATATTAATTTCCCAATTTTAGAACTTAAGGGATATTCAGAATTTTCATCTATGGTGAAATATTAATCTCCCTCTTTGACCCCCTCATCAATTATTGCCTTTAAGCTAAATTTTCATATTTACACCTGTACACTTTTAATGACATTAACATTAAAAAAATATTAATTCTTATATCTCTAAAATAAAGTAATCACCTACAAAGCCTTTACAGCACTGAGCAGATCAATTTACGTCGCATTTCATTTCAATGACCTTTATTAACAAATGCTACCGCCACTTAACAATTACAAAATATATGATAAGATCATTATCTCAATTTGAAATTATTTACTATATAAAAAACAAGATTGTTATTGAGGTTATAGATGAAAATCTCGAGAAGAAAGCTATTATTAGGGGTTGGTGCTGCTGGTGTTCTAGCAGGAGGTGCTGCGGTTGTTCCTATGATTAATCGTGAAGGTCGTTTTGAATCGACTAAATCACGTGTACCTGCTGTTGCCGGTACTGAAGGCAAATTACCTGAGTCTGCGGATGCAGTCATCATCGGTGCTGGCCTTCAAGGGATCATGACCGCAATTAACCTTGCAGAGAAAGGTCTTAATGTTGTTATCTGTGAAAAAGGTGTTGTGGGCGGTGAGCAATCAGGCCGTGCATATAGCCAAATCATCAGCTACAAAACCTCTCCAGCTATTTTCCCTTTACACCACTATGGGAAAATTCAATGGCTCGGTATGAACGAAAAAATCGGTGCTGATACCAGCTACCGTGTTCAAGGCCGCGTTGAAGTGCCTTCAAGCGAAGAAGATTTAGAAATTTCAAGAGCGTGGATTAAGTCTGCATCTGAAAACCCAGGTTTCGATACGCCTTTACGTACCCGTATGATTGAAGGTACTGAACTGGCTAATCGTCTGGTTGATGCGCAAACCCCATGGAAAATTGGTGGTTTCGAAGAAGACTCTGGTAGCCTTGACCCAGAAGTTGTTACGCCAACGATGGCAAACTACGCTAAATCAATCGGTATTCGCATCTACACTAATTGTGCAGTACGTGGTATTGAAACTGCAGGCGGCAAAATTTCTGATGTTGTCACTGAAAAAGGTGCAATCAAAACGTCTCGTGTTGTTCTGACGGGGGGTATTTGGTCGCGTCTGTTCATGGGTAACTTAGGTATTGACGTTCCAACACTAAACGTTTATCTGTCACAACAGCGTATTACTGGCGTACCAGGTGCACCAAAAGGTAACGTACACTTACCTAACGGTATTCACTTCCGTGAACAAGCTGATGGGACTTATGCTGTTGCACCACGTATCTTTACCAGCTCTATTGTTAAAGACAGCTTCCTGTTAGGCCCAAGATTCCTACATGTATTAGGTGGCGGTGAATTACCATTAGAATTCTCTCTTGGTAAAGACTTATTCAACTCCTTCATGATGGCAACATCTTGGAATTTAGACGAGAAGACACCATTCGAAGAGTTCCGTACGGCAACAAATACACCAAACAATGAACACTTAGATGGCGTTCTAGAAAGACTGAGAAAAGAGTTCCCAGTATTTAAAGAGTCTAAAGTGGTTGAGCGTTGGGGTGGTACTGTTGCACCAACGGATGATGAAATTCCAATTATTTCAACCATCGAGCAGTATCCAGGTCTGGTCATCAACACCGCTACAGGCTGGGGTATGACAGAAAGCCCTGCATCTGGTCGATTAACGGCAGAATTGTTAATGGGTGAAACACCATTTATCGACCCTACGCCGTATAAACTTTCTCGTTTTAACTAAAAAACGGGGAAAATAACGATTTTTACTGTGGATCTATTAGCGAATAGTTTAAAGTTAAATGAAAGTTTAATTTTTGATAAAATTAATAGATCCTATTTACTTTGATAATGTTAAGGAGTTTACATGCGCTATAAAACTTTATTGCTTTCTCTGCCTTTGATTTTAGGTGTAGCAAGTGCGAATGCAGCTGATGATGTTAAACGCGTTCCAGTGAAAGGATTCCCTATCTCTGAATCAGTAGAAATCAATGCGGGCAACCTCATTTTCCTAAGCGGAAAAGTCCCTTCTAAAATCTCTGCAGACGCTAAAGAAGGCGTTTTAGAGTCTTATGGTAATACCGAAGCACAAACAATCAACGTATTAAAACAAATCCAAGCTAACCTCGAAGGTATGGGTTTGACAATGAATGACGTTGTTAAAATGCAAGTATTTTTAGTTGGTGGTGAAGAAACTCAAGGTACTATGGACTTCGCTGGCTTCATGGCTGGTTACAATAAGTTCTATGAGTCTGAGAAAATTACTAATCTGCCAGCTCGTTCTACCTTCCAAGTCGCTAAACTGGCTAACCCAGCTTGGAGAGTAGAAATAGAAGTGACAGCGGTACGCCCTGCTGCAAAAAAATAAGTTATTCAATAACGAATAGCTAAACGATAATGAGGCATAGCAATGTGCCTCGTTATAATAACACTTCTTAATTGCCACATCTTTCAACATTCCCTCACAGACTGTCATTATTGCTTCCTGTATGCTATTGCTTAAAGTTCTTCAATAAATAAACGTGCTATGCTGCAATCATTAGCACTGCAATCATTAGGGTAAAAATGAGTCATCGCATCAAATAAGGCAATATATGATTAAAGAGTCTCTCAAGATCCACGGTAAAAAACAGTTTGAAATCAAACAAAAAGTTCTATTGCCTCGTAAATCAAAAGAGATCCGCTATCAGGTCGAAAGTTTTTTCTTTCTTCCATCATCATTGCAAGTCAACCCTGATCTATACACGCCATCAAGCCTTCAACGTAGCCTCAAAAACTATATCCGCTTAAGCCCTCCCACGGTTAAGCTTTCAGCTTTACCAGAAGAAAATGGCGAATTAGATGACTTAAAACGCTGGTTAGAACAATGTGACCCATTAAACCCACCCTCATTGGACGAGTATGAGAACAAGTTAAAACGCTATGCTTTAACCTTTAAGCGCACGGTACGAATTAATGTCAAAATGATAAGCCAAAACGCCCAACGACAAACAGATGAATACTTAACCGAGTTTATGGCGAACATGGCGAAATGCCTCGGGGTTTATCGGGCGTTAGCGCCACTGGCGGGAAAAATTGAAGAAAGCATTCGCTCAAATGCATTTTCTTATTGCGACGAGTTTATGACCTACTACACCATGAATTATTTGCGTGATTTATTAGCTGAGAAGCAAATACCCTTACGTGAAGAAATCCGTCATTTTTGGTATCAAGAAATGCGTTACCTAAAGAAACAATACCCTGATTGTTTTCCCAGTGATGAAACTGATGCCGAATTAGTGACATATCGTCGCAATTTATTGAAAAAATACATCAATCGCTACCTTTACTTAGAGATCCGCCATAAACGTGGGTTGCCATTATTATTGCACTCCATTTATGGTATCGCAGCAGCAATCTCAATGATTTTTGCCACGTTAATCGCCTTTCTTTGGCAAGGAAAATATGGCGCGTTGAGTGCAAATTTATTTTTAGCTATGGTTATTGGCTATATTTTCAAAGATAGGCTGAAAGAAATTGGTCGTGAGCAACTCTATCGCGTTTTCCAAAAGTGGATCCCGGATAGACAGCTACGTATTTATCGTGAAGGTGTTAAGGCCCCTGTCGGGCTATGCAAAGAGTCTTTTCGCTTCATCAGTGAAAACATGCTCTCCCCTGATATCCGTGAAATGCGACAAAAATCCCATTGGGTTAATTTAGTTAATGTCCAACGTATGGAAGATATCCTGTATTACCGCAAAGATGTATTGCTTCATAACCGCCATTCGGTGTTTGAAAAAAACCAATCATCAATTGCTGATATCACACGCTTTAATATTTCAGATTTTCTAAAATATATCGATATTAGCTATGAAGAACTCACTGTAAATGATGATGAACCTGCAATCATTGGTGAAAAGGTCTACCATATTTACCTTTGCCGCCGTGTCACAATTAACAAAAAAACCTACAATGAGCTGGCGCGTTTAGTGGTTAATGCCGATGGGATAAAACGCTTAGAAGTGTTGCAATCACTGGACTTGCTGACAACCGATGAAGACATTGAAATTTCACCGCAATGAATTCATTCTGCCACTAACGGTCTTCTATTCGGTACATTTAGGTTGTAGCCAACACCGCTACAGCTCAAACTATGATAACCATTTAATTTTCTAAATCATTCGAACTGTAGCAAGGCGGCAAGAGAAGATATCTCGGGGAGCATACAAAAGTATGTGACCCGGAGTAGCTGAACGTAGCCAACACCGCTACAGCTCGAAGGATGATAACCATTTAATTTTCTAAATCATTCGAACTGTAGCAAGGCGGCAAGAGAAGATATCTCGGGGAGCATACAAAAGTATGTGACCCGAGTAGCTGAGCGTAGCCAACACCGCTACAGCTCGAAGGATGACGAAAATTTAGTAGTAGAGAGCAATATACTGATCATCCACCCGTTTAATATCAACCGGAGTATCAAAAATATCCTCAATAATGTCAGATTTCATGATCTCTTCTGGCTTACCGTGATAAGACAGGCGGCCGTTTCTCAGAGCGACAATATAGTCCGAATAAACGGAAGCGAAATTTATATCGTGGATTACTAAGATAATGGTTTTGCCTAGCTCATCTGCCGCTTTACGCAGCAGTTTCATCATGATCACCGCATGTTTCATATCCAGGTTATTCAATGGCTCATCAAGTAAAACATATTCTGTGTCTTGACATAAAACCATTGCGACATAAGCCCGTTGGCGTTGGCCACCCGATAATTCATCTAAATAACGGTGGCGTAAATCTGACAAATTTAGAAAAGAGAGTGACTCATCAATTTTCTTTTTATCGTCAATGGTTAAACGGCCTTTAGTGTATGGGTAACGCCCAAAACCAACCAATTCCTCGACTGTTAAACGGCTGGCAAATTGATTTTCTTGGCGTAAAACTGACAAACATTTCGCTAATTTATCACTCGGTGTTGTCGATACGTCTAAATCATTCACTTTGACGTAACCACCGTGATCAGGCTGTAACAAGCGCCCAATTATCGACAACAGTGTTGATTTACCTGCACCATTAGGCCCGATGATTGAGGTAATACCGCTATTTTTAATTGTTGTTGTTACGTTATCTAAGACTTTAGTATCCTGATAACTTTTCGATATCTGACTAATTTCAATCATACTAAAACCTTCTTAACACCATATAAATAAAGAAAATACCGCCGACAAATTCGATAACAACTGATAATGTCCCAGCCATATTTAAGCCATATTCTAGAATCAACTGCCCACCAATCAACGCAATGACACCAAGTAGAAAGGAAACGGGTAGCAAATAGCGGTGTTGGCTACTGCCAGCCACTAAATAAGCTAAATTCGCGACCATCAAACCTAAGAATGTTAAAGGCCCAACTAATGCTGTAGAAACTGCAACTAATATTGAGATAAGCAACAAAATGACAGTGACTTGCTGGCGATAATTAATTCCTAGATTCACCGCATTGGCTTGCCCTAACGCGATAACGTCAAAACAATAACGCATGCGCCACAATAGGACACCGACGACTGCCGTAATCATTAATGTGAATAGAATTAGCTCAGGTGTTCCCTTTGTGAAGGTGGCAAACATCCGGCTTTGTAAAATGGAAAATTCATTAGGGTCCATTAAACGCTGCAGCAATGTCGCTACGCTGCGAAATAATGTGCCAAGAATGATACCCACCATCAATACTAGGTTGATATTCATTTTAACTGACACAAATAACCAGCGGTAGAGCAGAACAGAGAACAGTACAAGTAGTGTGGACTCTAATAAAAACTTACCAATATTCAATAACCAAGAGGATGGAAAGCTCTCACTATAGAAGATAAAAATGGTTTGTAATAATACAAACAATGCTTCTAATCCCATGATAGATGGGGTTAATATCTTATTATTAGCAATCGTTTGAAAGAGAACTGTTGAAACCCCAGCCGAGAAAGCTACCACAATCATGGTGAGAACAATATAGCCTCGATGCGGCAAAATATAAGCAAGATTGCTACCCAAATTGACCGTCATATAAAGCACAATGGATAGCAGCGATAGTGCCAGTAGTATCCATATTCTTTGCAACGGCGTTACCCCTTTTTTAGGTAACGCTATTGATGAATTAACTTTTTGCATAACGTTGTTGCTTCAACAATAAATATAAAAAAATCACCGCGCCAACGACACCTAAAATCACACTTGCTGGGATTTCAAATGGATAGCGAATTAAGCGCCCAATAATGTCACACAGTAAAACTAAGCCACCACCAGCAATACAAATCCATGGGATGGTTTTACGTATGTTATCGCCCATCACTAAGCTCACGAGATTTGGAATAATTAAGCCTAGGAAAGGTAATGCCCCGACCACCACGACCACGACGCCACTGATTAAAGCGATAATCGATAAACCAATGGTCATCACTTTGCGATAATTTAGGCCAACATTAATTGAAAACTCACGTCCCATACCAGCCACCGTAAAGCTATCGGCAATCCAGCAAGCAATTAATGTTAATATTCCCACTAACCACAAAAGTTCATATCGGCCTTGAATGATGCTAGAAAAGTCACCGCTCATCCATGCACCAAGAGATTGTAGTAAGTCGAAGTAATAAGCGGTAAAAATGGTTAATGCGCTAATAACTGCCCCTAACATAATCCCCACCAGTGGAACTATCAGGGCAGATTTTAAAATCACACGACGTAATAGCACCATAAACAACATGGTGCCAAGAAGTGCAAAACCGCTGGCCACCACCATTTTAGTCATAATACTTGCTGCTGGGAAAAGCACCATGACGACCAATAAGCCTAAACTGGCTGACTGGGTTGTTCCTGCGAGGGAAGGTTCAACAAAACGGTTTTGTGTTAATAATTGCATGATTAGCCCAGCAACACTCATGGCGCTACCAGCTAAAATCAAGGAGACGGTTCGGGGAATTCGGCTAATAAAAAAGATGTCTTGCATCTCTGGGTCGGTGAAAAGCGAAACGGGTGACACGTCACCCGCTCCAATAAACAAGCTTAATACCGCTAAAACCAATAACGCGACAATTCCACAAAAAAGATAAAGCGTTTTCATCGGTTATTTTGCTTGGCTCTTCTCTAATGCTGTATTGATATCGTCCATTAACTGAGAATAAGTTTGGATCCCACCGGCAATATATACTGCTGTTGGGTCAAGGTAAGTAATTTGGCCTTTTTCCCATGCAGCGGTTTTTCTAACTAATGCGTTATCTAATACTTCCGCAGCAGGCTGTGCATCCGTTTTGCCAATTGCGCTGTCACGGTCGATAACAAATAACCAGTCTGGGTTTAATTTCACCAGTAATTCTGCATTAACGATATTACCGTGGCGACCCGTGTTTTCTTCAAACACATAAGCAGGTTCAAAACCTAATACATCAAAGATAAAACCGAAACGAGAACCTGGTCCATACGCAGAAATTTTACCGCCACTAACTAAGATTACCATCGCTTTACCCGCAGTCGGCGCTTTAGCTTTGATACCTTCAATTTTAGTATTGAAGTCAGAAATCAGTTTTTTGGCTTGTTCTTCTTTACCGAATAGCGCGCCAAGTTCATTAGTACGTTCAGTTAAGCTACCAATAAAGTTTTTGTTATCAATATCTAATGAAATAGTTGGTGCAACACCGCTGAGTTTGTCATAGGCATCACGAGCACGGCTACCACCTAAAATCAGGTCAGGCTTAGCATTACTTAAGGCTTCATAAGCAGGTTCAAATAATGTCCCGCCATTGATGTATTCAGAACCACTGTATTTAGTTAAGAATTCAGGGAAGTGAACGTTGGTTTGTGGAACACCGGCAACTGGAGCCCCGAGTGCATCCATGATGTCCAATGTTTCCATGTTCATCACCATGACTTTTTGCGGATGACGAGGAATTTCAGTTTTGCCTTGGGCATGTTCTATTGTGATAGTTTGTTGTTCTGCGACTTGAGCTGTTTCTGTCGTGTCTTTTGCGTTATCACAACCAGCTAACACTAACGCAGATAACAACGCAATACCCGAAACTAATGATTTTGCAAACATCTAATTTCCTCCGTCCATCGATAAAAGTACTGATGATAAAATTTGGTGATCCACAATGTAGCGTATATTACACGCAAATAAGCGCAAATGATATTAGTTTGCATTTGCATTCACTAAAAAGTTGTTGCAACGCACAAAAACATCAATTTAATTTGTTGAATCTATGAATTTTAAAGTGTTAAAAGGCAAGAGAGAGATAAAAAACGAGGAGAACTCTATAAAAGAAAGGGTTGGCAGTTTGTTACGACAAATAAATAGGTTGAGTTTTCTACTGTACGTGTTTGCTTAGCGACTTTTATTACAGTTAGGCGACATAAAATCGTCATCTCAACCTATTTATCATTAACAACCATTTAAAGACTTATTATTGCGTATCATCCAGTCGCCCATTTTCACTGAGCTGAGAGCTGATATCTTCAAGGAACCAATCAATTGGTGTTCCCATCAAAAATGCAAGTTTAAACAAGTGAAACAAATCAATCTTGATTTTGCCTCTTTCATAGCGTGAAATCTGTTGTTGACTAACACCTAATAACTGAGCTAACTGAAACCCTGTATACCCCAGTTCTCTACGCTTTTCTAAGATCCTCTGACCTACCATATAATGGATTTTTTCACTGCCATTTTCTGAATACATATTTTCACCATTTATTAAGGCACAGTTAAAATAAGGGCTGCGGCACCTTCAAACTGACCGGCTTGAACTCGGCCATTAGTACCTAATACAGCTTTCATGGTTACCGAATTTGTTCCACCAGCAGGCACATGAATTCTGTAACCAGCTTCTCCTGGCGTATCGTTTCCACCTAGATACAAATTCGCGTATAAACTGTTATCTGGTCGTAAATTAACACGGCCATTTGTCACGTTAACACCTGTGGCAATCACTAGCACATCCATCGCTAAGTTACAGGTCACACTAATGTTTACTTGTTTTGATTGACCATCAAGTTCAGCTTCACTAATCGAACCAAAGTTAATATCAGGGATCGTATTGTTAATCTTACAAGCCCCAATCGGTGGAGGCGCAATACCACATAATGAGCCGGGAATTAACCCACCGTTACTCGTAACCCCAGTACGATCTTGGTAAAACAGCCCCACACATTCCTGATTATTCTGTAGCCTAACCCCAGTATGAACAGCCCACTGTGTTGCTGGAGCTGTCGCCTTTGCCAAAACACCGGGTATATTCTGAACGTCACGCATGTATTCATACTTAGAAATTTCGGCCAACTCGACGGTTGCCGCCCCTGGTGTTCCAGCAGCTGTATGCTTATGGCTTATGGTGAGATAGCATTTCGACCATCTAAAGCAAGGATTACGCGTAGTTGGCAATTCAGGGTCCCAGCGAGCAATGACGTACTTATAGTTTGCATCCCCATTATTTGGGTTATTACCGGGCTTTGATTCAGTGATATAGGAAAAAACAGAGGCTGATGCAGTAGATGAAAACATGACTGCACCAATTAATAGCGATAAAAATACTTTCATATTAGTTCACAGCCTTATTATTCATAATCTAATTTAAATGTTGCTACAGCACTGTAAGGGCCTACTTTTATTGTCTTATTTGCAATAGCATCCGGTTCACCTTTTAAATAGGCATAGAACCTCAATTGGTTAGCACCATCTTGTAACGTTAACTTCGAGCCTTTCTGGTCAATAGCCAGTGGTGTTTTATCTGAGTTTTGTAACCCCACTGCGAAACCAGATGCAACACTACCTGTTGATAATGCAATAAAACCAGGAAGTGCAAGATTAGGTGTTCCTGAAAACGTCACTTCCACAAATTTGCCTATCGTTGTGTCACAGTCGGCCAGTTTAATCGCAAACTCTTTAGGAGGCGTTTCACCATAGGCGTAAAAGTTTTTTTCTGGTGTATCAAAAAACTCCATCAGGATGTTTTCATCACCCGGTAAAATAGTGCAGGGTTCCTCCACTAAATTACCGATAATCCTTAAATTATCAGGCACAGCGAAAGCAGTGCTAACGTTGATAAGTAAGGCACTAGCTACTGCACATTGAATTAGTTTGTTCATTATTGGTACTCCGCTAGCAATGTCCCTGTTGCGGCAAAGCCTCCTTCAGGCAACGTAACTCCCAATCTCTTTACAGGAACAACCTCTAAAACAGGTGGTTGCCCATAGCTAATCTTTAACGGTTTATTAATTTCAAAACCGAGGCCATTTTGGGTAATACGCATGCCAAGATCTCGAACATTAGTTTCCAGTGCCGACTTATCAAAATCTGTTGCTGTCCCTTTGATAGTTAGCATTAAGTCCCAACCTTTTAAGTTTTCTTCACACTTCAATGCGTAATTAATCGGTTTCGCAAAGTTAACGCCATCAACCTTATGTAAACCAATGTCTTTGTATTCGATGACGTGAACTTTATCTTCAAAAACAGTGCAAGGCGGTGGAAGTAACAAGGTTCCAGTAAATTCCACATCGTTTGCCATCGCAG
Source organism: Providencia sp. CIM-Carb-044 (assembly GCF_033901115.1). Classification (NCBI taxonomy): domain Bacteria; kingdom Pseudomonadati; phylum Pseudomonadota; class Gammaproteobacteria; order Enterobacterales; family Morganellaceae; genus Providencia; species Providencia sp. CIM-Carb-044. The sequence goes on along the minus strand of NZ_JAXADV010000013.1, from coordinate 6,399 downwards.
CGCTAACAGGTATAACTAACAAACTCATTATCAGAGGAAGTCTTTTCATTATTTTTTTCATTATTTTCCCCTCACTGATAATCAAGTTTGATAGTGACGCCCGCATGAAAAACCCCACCCTTTGTTAATGTTGTGGATAAATCACGAACAGGTATGGCTTCAAATTGAGGGGCATTTGGATACACAAACTTAATTTCTTGGTTTAATCGAAGTTTGCTTCCGTTATAACGAAAAGCGATCCCTAAACCTTGAATGTCTGTTTCAATCGCACCACTATCAAAGGAGGCAGGAATACCAACCAACGTCATTTTCATTTGTGATGTCGGTCTTTTTTCACAATCAATATTGTAATTTATCGATTTTGCATAGGCGTTACCGTCAATCCGTGTACTCATGATTTCGTCAAAATTAACTTTGATTATATTTCCGCCATTAATTTTGCAAGGTGGTGGTGCCAAAACAACCCCTTTAATCGGTACGGTTATCATACCTGGCGTAATTGTCGCCCTTGTACTTCCTGATGGGCTAATACGCGAATCAGGTAATCCTGCATAGGAAACCGATGTAAAAAATATTCCAGCGAGACATGATGCCAGCAGGTACCGCTGCTTATTTAAATCACTCATAATCCACCTTAAAGTCCATTACGGCGCTGAAACTTCCTTCCGTCAGTTTTTCGGGAGTTCTCACTGGCGTTACAAAATATTGAAGTGTGCCTTGCGGTGCATCGAGAAATTGTGGACGACCACGACTTCCTAGCCTGATATCTTCTCGTTGTGCATCCGTCACTTCTAACGCCACGCCAGAGACACCTTTTACACTTAACATTTCTGGAAAATGCTTATCCGATACGGCAACAAAAGAAACCGTTATCACCGGTTGCATTGCATCCCAAAGTGCACGACCCGTTCGAGTGTCTTTCATTCGACTTTCCGTACGAATGCAGTGCCTAAATTCTAATTCGAATGACACTGGCTCAGCTCTATCACCAGGTTTACGGAGTGAATAAGAAGGGATCTCCCCTAGAGACACTTCTTGGCGCTTTGAATTGGTCACATCCATCGTACAAGGTGCCTCGGTCATCATGCCATTTACTGTCAATGTTCCGTGTAATCCATCAATATCCCAGCTACTTATTCCAAAGGTAAATACTGGAACTAAGCCAAATAAGATAGTGCTGAACTGGAGAGTCCTTTTCATACATTATTCTCCGTTATCTGTCCGTCGAAGATTCAACTTTGCAAGTTGTACCGGCGCAACCAAACGTCAATTTAGGCCTTCCACCATAATCATTGATATAAGTTAGAACTGGTTTTGCCCCCATGGCACTTGCGCTACCCTTAAGCATTCCGTTACTTTTTGGTGAGATCATCACAGGCTCAAATTGCTTCACCGTATCTCCTCCCACTCTTGAACTTGCATCCACAATCGTGACAAAGTAAGCAGTTGGATTTGTGATTTCGTAGGCATCTCCTTTACGCGTTAACGTAATTTTTTCCTGCCATGGATTTTCTAAATCCGTACGAGTGGCGTATAACGCTTTTGGTCGATAAAACAATTTAATACGCGTCTGTAATGCAATCTGTAAAACGTTAGCTTCTTTACTACGTGGTGGAATCTCACGTAAGTTAAAGTAATAAACACTTTCTCTGTCTTGAGGTAATGTAGCGATATCAGGAAGAGATTGAATTTTAACCTGGCTACCTTCACCTGGTTCTACACGTTGAACTGGTGGTAAAACCGTGAGTGGGCTTTCAATTTTGTTACCATTAGCGTCTTCAATCCAACCCTGCGCAAGATAAGGTAATTCTGTGTTTTCATTCTTAATATTCAAGCTAATGGTTTTTTCAGTCCCATTATAAATGACGCGTGTTCTATCAAGTGCAATAGCAGCCAGAGCCTGCCCGCATAGCACCGCAGATAACGTGATTGTTGTAGTGAAAAATACAATTTTTTTAATATTCATAAGTACCAACTATTTATAAAATCAAGCAACTTGGGTTACTCTGTATAATCTGTGCTGTAAGCAATATCCGGTGGTTTTAATAACCAACGCTGACTCGGCGCTACGCCCTGTTTAATCGGCGCAGGCTTGTAAACTGGAGCTGACTGCCCAACAGGAACGGCTTTTGCTGGCATATACCCAGGTTTAACACTTGGGCTGTTTGTACACGGTAATAACAGTGAGTTAAATTCAGCCGTGGTAATATTTTCTGGAACCTGAATTTTGCATTGCACACTTCCATCCCAATACACATCTAAAACTTCATTTGGGTTGATACCTGAGATATACACAGACCCATTATCAGTTACGATACCGAGCTCTCTATTCTTCTCATTTCTCACGGTGGCACCGAATGGCGGATAACTTCCATCTGCCAATGCCAATCTCACCATGGTTTTAATACCCGATAACACTTCAAACTCGCGATAACCTACAGCCCCTTCTGTCAGCGTAATTGGCTGAGATGTCCGGATGGCTTCTACGTTGTCAGGCAATTGAGTCACATCAATGGATGTACTGGTACGATAGTAATCACTGATATCAGCAACTACCGCTTTACCAAAAATATTGGTTTCAGTGGTCGGCCCAAAACCTTGAACAGGCACATTTTTCACCCCCTCAGTTCCCACCATCACACGGCTTCCACCTGGGGTATTAATGCGGTGCAATGCAGCACCATGCCCAGTGACTGTTGCACCACCTTGTAAAGAAAATGCAGCTGAGGTAGTATCGCCATTGATATAGCTGGTACTTGCAGTAAGTGTTGCTAAATCAGCGTAACGTGTATAGAAACCATCAATAGTTCCACGGCCTCGGTTACTCACCCCAGTACCCACACGATAGTTCGTCTTATCATCAATGGAATCAAAATAACTGACGGTGTGTGAGTTACCATCTCTTGTCACCATATTGTTGTAGCTAATTGACGCTCTATCTGCCCAAGGCAAAGAAAGATTCATATATAGCCCGTCGTCATTATTTCTATTATCAAATTTGTTACGGAATGCCGTTAAACTTAAGTTGATATTTTTAAAACGACCAATATCAAAATATTTCGCAATAGAAAGGTTATAACGTTTTGCCGCTGGCTTATTCCAATAGGTTTCGTGGTTATAGTTCAGATACGCTGTCAGATCTGCACTGGTGAAATACTTATTAAATGTAATCGTATACAGCTCTTTACTATTATCGAATTCCACACCTCTATAACGACGATCGAGGTACTGGTTCATACTCATAAAGTCACGTTCAGAGAATCGGTATCCTGCGAAAGTGACTTGGCTATCATAGTCTTCAAAACGTTTTGAATAACTTAAGCGATACGATGCCCCCGTATAGATTTTGTTATCTGTTTTCAGTTTCGCGCGTGACTCGGTGACATCGAATGAAATTGCACCAAAGGCGAGTAAATCTCGACCAACACCGAGTGATAACGCGTTATAGTCACCTGCTGCTATTGCACCGCCGAATAATGACCAACCGTTGGAGATCCCCCAGCTAAATTCCCCCGTAACAAACCCTTGCCCTTCTGTTTCATGTTCCATATTATTCGGTCGTCCACCTGCAATCTTAAACAGAACTGAGCCTGGACGAGTTAAATAAGGAATAGAGGCGGTATTCATTTGGAATTCTTGTACAGAGCCATCTTGCTCTTCGACGCGTACATCTAATTTACCGCTAACCGCATCACTTAAATCTTGAATACGGAAAGGCCCCGGAGCAACTTGTGTTTCATAAATAACACGTCCTTGCTGAGTCACGATCACTTTTGCATTGGTTCTTGCAACGCCAGTCACCTCCGGTGCATAGCCACGTAGGTTTGGTGGTAGCATTCTTTCATCAGAGATCAGGCTGGCCCCCATATAACGGAACGAGTCAAATAGTCCTGAACGTAAAAATTGCTCACCCATCGTGAGCTTTGCATTTAGCTCTTTTACTGCTCTATAGGCATAATATTGGCTCCAATCCCATTTACGGTCGGTCGATTGCCCATTAGTGCGATTATAACTTGCTTGCCAATCTGCCCTAAAACGCCACGCACCAAGGTTAAAGCCAGTTGTACCGTTACCAGTAACTGACTGGGTATTGGCTGAATCCGCAGGCCTTGTTAAGTTAGCATTCAAGTTATAGTCAAAAATTAGGGCGGGTACACCTTCATCCCAACGAGATGGCGGATCCCAGTTATCAGAAGTAAATTCGATATAAGCCTGAGGTACAGTAATTGTGACTGTTTCTTTGGCTAAAGAACCGCTTACTGTCATTCCAGGGATCGTTTCTGGAATTAAACATTGGCCATTTTTAGCAAACTCAACCTTTTTCTTCCATTCATCGCGCAAAGCAATATGTTCAACAACATCTGGCGTTAAACAAGGCTCCGTCATACTTGGATCATTAGGATCCTCGATATATTCAATATCAAAAATGTCAGCTAAGTCGCGATTATTTAAATTAATTTTAAATGGATATTTCCCTGGCATAACATAGCCCGCACGAGAGAACTCGTTTAAGGAAATATTTTTTTTATCCTGAAGATCTAAAACATCTGTATTAAACTCAATACTATCATTATTTGCATTAGCTAAATTTATATGAGCAATAGCAAGAAACACCATGGTAGCAACAGGCGTTAAAAAATAACTTACTGAGTTATTAAATACTTTATTTTTACTTTTTAATTGCAGAGCCATAATAGTCCCTTAGTAATAACTCAGTAATAATCCATTTTAAAACGGATAGTTGTCTGATAATTCCCTGGTTTTAAACGTTTATTATTAGATACTACCCGCACCTTATAATGCAGAGTTGTATTGCCTGCGCTAATGGGTAAATCAGGCATTGCTCTACCAGGTATAGCTACATTTCCAGCTGTATCAGAAATTTTTACTGACAATCCATTTGCATGCCCAAAAACATCGAAGTTACGGCCATCTGTTGGACCATCGAATGTAATATTGAAAGTTTGCCAATTAGGAGTTCCAGGAGTTACCGGTGTTAAAACACAATTGATAAGGCGTATAGAGAAATCACTTGTAGGACTTTCTCTGTCGTGAATTATCTGGCTAACCGGTACAGTCGTTATGTTAACTGATTGATCTCGGCTATCTGCATCTATTGCACAAGGGCTCTCAATGATTGAACCGCCCATGGTAACAGTTCCTTTGAACTGACTTTGTGCCCGAGAATTTTGATTTTGCGCACTAACTATCGGGGCAAATATCATTCCTGAAAGCACCATGACAATGATGCCAAAGTGATTCATAGCGACTCCATTTCAACTTAATAACCAATTTCAATGCATTAAAATTAGTGCCCATACATCCTTGTACGGGCTATACCAATTACTGGTAGCTCAGAGCAAATGTTGCAATTGCATCAAATTCACCTGGTACAGCTGGTTTGTTTGCTGCATCATCATCGCCTTGCAAATAAGCTTGGAAACGCAATGTGTTCGCACCAGTTAATAAAGTTTGAGATGGTGATTTAGCACCTAAAGCAATTTTAGTTCCGTTGTAATCAGTGATCACGATACCCGCGTTTTTCGCAGTACCAGCAATAGCTAAACCATCAGTTACCGAAGTACTTGGAATACCAGTAAATGTAGTTTGAACAGTTTTCAGAGTTGTGATGTCACACTGCTCTAATTGGATATTGAAGTCACGAGCAATACTTTTACCGCCACCGTTTAATGCAGACGTCGCGATAGCACCCATTTGTACTTCAAATGCTTGAGAACCTGGTGGAATTGAGCAAGGAGCATCAATAATTGAACCTTTGAAAGTGACTTGACCGCCACCTTGGTTTGCAGAAGCAGAACCAGCAACTACTGCCAGACCTAAACCTAATACTAAAGCAAGTTTATTTAATTTCATTTTATACATTTCCATTAGATAAAAAAGACGACACAAATTAAAATAATGAGTTATTATCAATCTGATTATTTTAATTTTTTCTTAAAATATATTCGATTAGTAAATATTAAGGATTGACACTAATAACTATTCCTATTTATCAAACTCCATTAATAAATAAAATAATTAAACAATGCATCAATGCGGTGCCATTATTATATCTCATTCTAGTTATGTCAAATCTGAAGATTAATTAACTACTCACATTGTAAGTTAGTGATATATATATATAATCCAGAGAATACTCTATTTTAAATACTCCATTACTGGATAAACGAGTGATGTACATCTAATTAAATCGACCTTTTTTTAATAAAAAACCACAAAATAAACCCAATCATTACTAATAAAGTTTTTTATACTCATAAAACGGGTTCTTATTAGTGAAAAAAAATGAGGTGGAAGATAACCCCCTCTGGCAGGATAGTTGTCACCCCCCTAAAATTTAACCAGTTGGGGGTTAAGGCTTGAATGTGCCGAGTTACA
>NZ_JAXADV010000012.1:0-118818 GCF_033901115.1 Providencia sp. CIM-Carb-044 | reverse complement strand
AAAGAGAGCAGACTAAACCAATAGAAAAACAGGCCGCTTAAAACGGTCAGAGGTGACAACTACCTTGAAAAACGCCGATAATAATAAAACTAAAATTAGATAAAATCATTAAAACGAAAAGTTTACTGAAAAATAATTAATCAGAAACATCTCAAAAAAAACAATTAAATATTTTCATAATGTTTCTCAATTCACTGATTGTTACATTTAAGCCAAAAAGAAAAATAAAAATAAAACAATAAATATCATATAGATACATTAAATTTTTGTGTTTTTTATATGAATGACACCTAGAAAACAATAATATAATAAAACATTTTTTTAAATTGAAATGAAAATAGAAACAATTAAGAACAAACGAATTAAATAAGTATCTACTAGAAAAAAATTTCATTGCAAAATATTTCAAATGGTAATAAAAAGTAATTTTCAATAAATCTATAATTATATAAATCTTATCTTTAAGCCTCAAAAAACCAAAAAATTAGCTTCTATAATCACAATCAGGTTATTTTTTAAGATTAACTAACTAAATTAATATACGTTGGATAAAGTCAGTTTCTAGAAAACCCACCATGAATAAACAGAACACCTTAAGTTATTCTCGATAATTACATCACTGACCTAATGGTGATAGTTAAAATATAGAGGCTATACATTTAAGTAAAAATACCAATAAAAAATATTGGAATTAAAATATGATTAAATTAGACGTTATTGAGCAAAATAGAAGATAGATTGATCTCTAGCAGATTAAAAACAATCTGTGCTAGCTTAGTTTGATGTTAATACGTTTTTGTTTTCCTGATAGGCTACTCATTGGGTGGTCATGTGATGTAGGTAAAAAGCCTTATCATGCTCGAAGCACTTGCGAATCGGCAAATAACCGCTAACTAATCAGGATGTGAGATAAGAAGTTAAAAATTTACTGCCATTTCGTCGCATCAGAGTTTGAGGCGATTCCCAACAAGGATGACATTTCTTCGATTACGCTATGAGAACTGCTCCTCAATAGTGTTATTGGATTAGTTTTTCAGCTGTAAAGCAACATACAACAATACCTTACTTTCAATCGTTAATAGATCTAATTTTGTTATCTCAGATATCCTTTTTAAACGATAATCTAATGTATTTCTATGAATAAACAACTCGTTAGCTGTTTCACGAGATAATAAATTATTTTTAAACCAGACTGTTAATGTTTTAATTAGCACACCATTAGAATCTTCATGTAATAATGTATTCAATGGTTTTAATAGTTCTTCTGAAGACCATTTAAAATTTAAACCGTATAATAAAACCGGTAGCATAATATCTTGGTAACAGTAAATTTTTAACTGAGGTTTCTTAGCTTTCCCTACTTGCATGGTAATTTTAGCCGTCTCATATGATTTTTTAATCGATTCCTCTGCGGGCTCTAAAAAAAAATTACCTAATGATATTTTCACTTGTAATTTAAATAACTTCTGAATGTCTGATTCTAATTTTATAATTTTCTTTTTTGCATTATCAATATCCCATCGATTGAACTTATTTAGCGCAGGAGTTAAACAAACAATTTCCGTCAAAGATTGAATAGCGACTAAGTTATCAGGATTCTTATATTCAATTAGCTTTTTAATTTCTTGCAATTCACTAAATGCACTATTCACACCTAATTGGCCACTATCTAATTCAATAATTATAGCAACTCGTGGAATAGAAAAATTAATATTAAGCTTTTTAGACCATTCAGTTATATTATCGGGAATTTTTCCATTTTCGATATAAGTTAGAATAATTTCTTCTTTAAAACGATCGTTTAAATTCAAATGGTTATAAATCTCTGCCTGCTCTAGCATCATTACGGCTGTCATTGAAACCAACTCCCCAAATTGTTTAATTTGGGTTGGTTCTCCTGTTAATCCTATTACACCTATAATTTTACTATTCAAATAAAGAGGTAAATTAACACCTGGTTTAACCCCATGTAAATGATTTGCAGTGGCGTCATCAATAACAACCGTTCGCTTTTGCTTTATTGCAAGCAAAGCGCCTTCATGAAATTCTCCTAATCTATTACTATCTCCACTTCCTATAATACATCCAGTTTCATCCATAACATTAATATTGCAATCAATAATCTTCATGGTTCTATCAACGATTTCTTGCGCTAATTTGGAGGTAAGACAATAATCATACATATTTCAACCTCTTTTACTGGTGCTGTAAAATAGAAACAAGATTTTAAACTATAAGTTTTAATAATGTTTATTATTAATTTAATTGGTTCCAGTATTCAATATTCATTGAAAAAATCAAGAAAAATAAATTCAATTCAAAATAAAGCAAACAAAGCTAAATTTTCAAATTATTACTTCAATTCTTGTTGTCAATTTTAATATTCAACGTATTCGCTATATTTTTAGTACAATTAAATAAATTACTTTCAGCGTTATTCAGTGCTTCTTTTAGTGAACTGATTTTATGCAAAATACTAAACGCTGAATCAATACCATATTGTTGTAAATGACTGAGGTCATCACCAAGGCTTCCAACAATGGCAATAACGGGTATTTTATGTTTTCTAGCTAACTGAGCGACGCCGAAAGGCACTTTGCCATTCAAACTTTGGCTATCTAATCGCCCTTCCCCTGTAATGACTAAACTCGCCCCTACCATATGTGATTCAAGGTTCAAGGTTTGTGCAATAATATCAAAGCCAGGCTTAAGTTCCGCTTTTAGGAAAGCAAGTAAAGCTGCTCCCATCCCTCCTGCTGCACCGGCTCCTGCAATATAATGAACCTCAACATGCAAATCTCGCTTAATGATATCTGCGAAATGTTCTAAATTTTTGTCTAACATTTCAATATGTTCATTTGTCGCACCCTTTTGGGGGCCAAATATTACAGATGCACCATTTTTACCAATCAATGGGTTCGAAACATCGCAAGCAATACTAAATTGACAAGCTTTTATCCTAGGGTCTATTGTACTGACATCAATACACGCTAAGTCGGCAAGTGCTTGTCCTCCTAATTTAATTTGTTGCCCATGTGAATCTAATAATTTGGCCCCAAGTGCTTGCAACATTCCTGCTCCGCCATCATTAGTTGCACTCCCGCCTATACCAATAATAATCTGCTTTACCCCAGTATCTAGGCAGGCTTTTATCAATTCTCCTGTTCCATATGATGTCGTAAGTAACGGGTTTCTTAATTCAACAGGGACTAGCTCTAGCCCACTTGCCGCAGCCATTTCTATAAATGCTTGCTGCTTATTTTGAGATAAACCATAGAATGCTTGAACACTCGTGCCTAAAGGACCAATAACATCAAGGTGATAGATTTCGCCATGGGTAGCCTCAACCATCGTCACAACAGTGCCTTCACCTCCATCCGCAATAGGACACTTTACATAAGTTGCATGTGGAAATACCTCTTTGAACCCGTTCTCAATAACCGTTGCGACTTTCAATGCAGATAAACTCTCTTTAAATGAGTCAGGTGCAATGACTATTTTCATAAAAATAATCCTTTAGAAATTTTTATTATCAATAAGTTAAAAATTCAGGTGGGTATTGCCCCACCTGATACGACTTTTTATTATTTCGGTTCATCAAGTAACAGGATCATAATTAAGCCAATCACCGCACAGATACCAAAGTAAGAGAAAACAGCATCAAACTTACCAGTCATATCTAACAATAGCCCTGCCATCATAGGTGAAACGAAGCCACCTAAGTTTCCTCCACTATTCACAACAGATATCGCAATTGGGTAGTTATTATTATCAGCAACTCCCATTGGATAAGCAGTAAATGCAGGCCAGCCAATATTCAAGAATAAACCAACCGAGAAAAGGGCAAGCGCAACTGCAGTCGTACTTTCAGGAACATTCAACATCACTAACATCATGGCAATCGTCGCTACCGCGGTAAATAGCATCGTAGGTTTACGACGACGACCAAAAACTTTATCAGAAATCCAGCCACCAAAAATCGAACCGATAAACCCACCAACAAATGGCATTGATGCAACAAAGCCCATCTTCATAAATGAAAAGCCTTTTTCATTCACCAGATAAGAAGGTATCCAGGTTAATATTCCATATAAAATACTGACCATCATGAAATAAGAAATGGTATTACACCAAATATTTTTAGATTTAAATATTTGGGAAGCTGAACTTAATGGCGTGACTGATTTAACACGAATAAATTTATCTAGCGTATTAAATTTAGGACTCAGAACAATATTGCCTTCTATTTTCTTTTCTGCAATTTCTGAATTATCGGCACGAATATAATCTAATTCACTTTGTGAAACAAAGCGACTTTCCTCTGGTTTTGTTCTAACAAATAAATACCAAATAATAGCGAGAAAAATACCGGGAATAGCGAACAGAATAAAGACCCAGCGCCATCCATAAGTTAATGCAATCCAAACGACTAATGGTGGAACAATAATCGGAGCAAACATCGTTGAAGCAATATAAACCCCAGTGGCAGTTGCTTTTTCTTTTGCTGGAAACCAATTATTAATTGTCGACGTTAGCCCGACAGGAGTTGGCGCTTCTGCCATACCTAGGCCAAGACGCAACCACTTAATTGCAAAGGCAGATTGGGCTAAGCCAATAAACCAAGTCATGGCGGAGAAACCGAGAATGGATAATGACACCATTCCTCTGATCCCACGTTTTGCCATCCAAAAGCCCGCGGGTATTTGGCATAAAGCATAACCGAGGAAAAACATACTCGCGAGAGATCCCGCTTCTAAATTAGTTAATTTAAACTCATCAGTAATAAAAGGTAGAACTGCACCAATATTACTTCTGTCTGCATAATTTACAGCATAGACGATAAAAATCAGGGCTAATAGCACCCAACGATAATTCGTCTTTGGCTTAATCGGATTTGAATTTATCATTATTTTCGCTCCAGAGCAGTTTATTATTTAATACACGTTTTATTACCTGCTTTTTTAAGAATGAAACGATCCCTGCTAATTCATTAAAATTAACATTTAGGAACGTTATTTAATTTAAACTTACTTCAAATAATTTTATTTACTCGACAAGCTATGCATTGTTTCTTTTAATAAAGGATACAGCCCATTGTAAATATTAAACTGCTTGTCATAAGTATCTTGCGTTTTTTTATCTTGATTTGGTGTGAATGTGATATCTTCTGTTTTTATAATCGGTAAATCAGGGTCATTAATGCCACAGAAAAAACCAGCTCCTGTCGCACCAACCATTGCGGCGCCAAAAGCCGCTGCGTCTGCTGTTTGGGCAATATTATATTCAACCTGAAGAATATCCGCTTTAATTTGAGTCCATAATGTATTACGTGATCCACCTCCTACGCTGAGTAATTCATCTAATATCACTCCCCATTTTTCATTAGCAATATTCAAGATCTGTTTTAGACCATATGCTGTACCTTCAAATGCCGCCCTGACCATATCATCGCGAGTATGATTTAGACGTAAGCCTATCCATGCTCCCGATGCATTAACATCCCAAATAGGGCTACGTTCTCCAGCTAAATAAGGCAGATAAATTAAGCCATTGGCACCAGGTACTGATGATTTTGAAAATATTTCCAACTGTTCATGGTCATTAACTTCCGGCCAAATAGCCTGATTTAACCAACTGAATGTTCCCCCTGTTGTCGACATCGCACCATGGGCCAACCATTGATTGGGGACGATGTGGTACCGGTTCATAAAACGAGGATCAAAATTTGGCTCTTCTAAGCAAAACGTAATGACTCCCGATGTTCCTGTTGATTCAAAAGCCGTTTCAGGGTCAAGTAACCCAACCGCGAATGCTGCAGCGGCGGTATCTGCCGACCCTAAAATAATTGGCGTATTTTCTTTTAATCCCGTTTCTTGAGCGGCTTCTTTACTCACTTTACCAACCACAGAGGTGCATTGGTAAATCGGCGGCAAAATATCGTGATTAAACTTCCAATACCTTAATAATTCTTTTGACCACTTAGGAGCTTTCGCCAAAACCACTGCGCCAGAATACGCGGCTTGGGTCGGGTCAATGGCGGCTTTTTGGCTCCCTAACTTTAAAGATAAAAAACTATTAAGTAGCACGACTTTATGAACTTTTTGCATTAATTCCGGCTGTTGTTCTTGTAGCCATCCTAACGTTCCTACCCAACATGCAGACGGACTTGGGCTATTACAAGAAAGCGCCCGAACATGCGTTATATTTTCCCCAAGTGTTTGCTGTATGAAGCCTTCGGAACGCCCATCGAGGTAAGTAATCCCATTTGCGACAGGTTTATTATGTTTATCCAATAAAACCAGCGTTGGGCAAGCAACAGAGAAACTCACAGATACGATATTCTTTACTTGAGAAGTCACTTCTTTAACTGCATCTGCGGTCTTTCTCCAAAAATCATTTAAGTCAATTTCATGATTTTTGGGAGATTTGGAAATAATATTGGTATCACGTGAAGCCTTTGCCAATAATTCTCCATGGAAATTAAACGCACAAACTTTCACACTACTGCTACCTGCATCAATTCCCAAATAGACACTGTCCATCATGCTGCCTCCAACGCCTGCTTTTAATTGTTATGTATAATAATTTTAATCGCGTCACCTTTTTGAGCGGTTGCCATGGCCTCGTTGATCTCATCTAAAACAAATCGGTGAGTCACTAATTTCTCAATATCAATTAAGCCAGAAGAAATCAGTGTCAAAGCTTGTTGGTATCCTTCCCGGCTTAACGCACTGGCTCCCGTAAGAATAAGCTCGTTGTAGTGAATAATATTGACATCAATTTGCGCCATATCATCTTTTGAAAAACCAGCGAACAAGTTAACACGCCCGCCTTTTCTAGCGAGTTCCAACGCAGGATTAACTAATCCAGGGATGCCAATGGCAATAATCACAACATCTGCCCCCACACCTTCCGTCAAGCCTTTTACGACATCCAGTAAGTTTTCTTGCTGGCTATTAACGACGCGTGTTGCACCGCAATTTAACGCAGCCTGTTGGCGCTGTTCATTGAGTTCACTCACAATAATATTTGTCGCACCTGAGAAACGCGCAAGTTGCACGTGCATTAACCCGATAGGCCCCGCACCAATAATGACCACCGTATCACCAAGCTCAATACCCACATTTTTTTGTCCATTGATACAGCAAGCTAACGGCTCAGCTAATGCTGCGGCTTCAAAAGACATCCCTTGCGGTATCTTAAAGACGTTACCCGATGACAAAGCAACCTCTGGTATTCGAACATATTCCGCAAAAGCACCGTCAAACTCATATCCGATAGCTTGGCGATTTAAACAGACATTTTCTTTACCAATTCGGCAATAAACGCAAGAACGGCATGGTACTACAGGATCAACAGCGATTGCGTCACCGACTTTTAGGTCAGTCACATTTTCACCGACTTCGACAATTTCCCCTGAAAATTCATGTCCTATTACAGAAGGGTAACGCACACCTTTAGTTTTTTTACCGGAAATAATCCGTCCGTCAGTTCCACAAATCGCGGCTGCTTTGACTTTAATAACCACATCGCCTTTACCAACTTGTGGATATTTAACGTCTGCCACTCTAAGTTCATTAGGCGCATACAATACCGCTGCTTTCATTTTTTCCTCCCCCATGCATAACAGCTATGAACGTTAGTTATTTGCCACCAGCTTGCTTATATTCCGCGATAGCTTGGTCAACCGAACAATCATCATTAATTAATGCATTCAGAGCCTTAATGACTGCTGTTGGGTTTTCGTGCTGCCATACAAAGCGCCCGTATGTCACACCACCAACACCAATATCTAATGCTTTACGTGTATTTGTTAGGAAGCTAACAAGATCACTCCCCATATCACCGCCAGCTAAAGCAACCATTGCTGGGCAGCTATCAACGACTGATTTAAATGTCTCAGGGGAACCTGACCAAAGTGTTTTGATGATATCGACACCTAGCTCAGCGCCTGCGCGAACACAGTAAGCGAGATTTTTCGCATCAAAACTATCTTCAATCATTGGACCTTTTGGATAAATATGCGCGACTAAAGGCAGTCCCGCGGAAGCAGCGGCTTTTGATACTTGACCTAAAAATGTCAATTGCTGTGCTTGTTCAGGTCCGCCCATAATACAACCGACTGAAATTGCATCTGCTCCTAAACGAATCGCTTCTTCAACGTCAGCAACGGGTGTGTCATAAGCTTCATGGTAAGGTATGGAATAACTTGTCGCTTTCATGATGATAGAAACATCGGAAGCAACATACGGAGGATAAACCTTTTCAATAATACCTTTATGCATCGTAATGGCATCAGGTGCACCCGCAACAACCTGTTTCATGACAGATTTAATATCACCAATTCCCGGTAATACACCACGTGTAATCGGATGATCCATAGTAATCGCAAGAAGGCGGCCAGATTTTTTATTTAATAATCTTTTTAAACGAATTTCTTTTCCTAAAAACATATTAATGACCTCTTTAAATCAATGAGTGAATTAATTAACTAAATTTTGAGGATGGCCAGATAAAAAGGCTTCGATATTGTCCATCATCATGTCTGATAAGGTTTGTATGGCTTCAAAACTAGCCCATGAAATATGAGGGGTAAGAATAAAATTTGATAACTGAGTTAATTTCATCATATAGCTTTCTTTTTCGGGTGGTTCTGAAATACAAACATCAAACCCTGCACCTAATATTTTATTATTTATTAGAGCGCCATATAATGCTTCTTCATTAACGATCCCACCTCGTGCTGTATTAATTAAAATACAAGACGGTTTCATCTGTTCGAATTCTGAAAAGCTAATTAAATCCTTGGTGGATTTGAGTAATGGACAATGAATAGAAATAATATCACTTTTCGCAATAACATCCTCAAATGGTGTATATAGTGGGCCCATATTATTCGTGCCTTTGTATGTGGAAAATAACACCTTCATACCAAAAGCTTTTGCGATATCAGCAACTGCCTTACCTAAGACACCATCACCAATAATACCAAGCGTCGACCCAGCTAAATTATTAATTTTATAATCAAAATAACAAAACTGGCCTGATTCTTGCCAACGACCATTTCGTACTGATTGTGCATAGGCTAATAAGCTACGACGTAAGGCTAAAATCAAGGTAAACGTATGCTCAGGCACTGTATTTATTGCATAATTTCTGATGTTAGAAACTAATATATTACGCTCATTACAAGCACCAATATCAATCACATCCGTTCCTGTTGCAGCGACAGAAATGAATTTGAGTTGCTTTGCAGATTCAATAATTTTTTTAGTGATTTTTACTTTATTGGTAATAATAATGTTTGCATTTTTCACTCGCTCAATAATTTCATCTTCCGATGTTTTTCCATATAGTTCTAAACTATATTCTTTATTTATTTTCTTAATATTTATTCCTTCAGGGAAAGTGTCATGATCGAGAAACACGATTTTAACTGTCATTTTTATTACCACCCAATTAATCAACAAAATGAATGTCAATTAGACTTTTTTATTTAATAAAATTATATAATTCGCTTATCAGGAAGGCATTGTAAAAATGACTAGTTTTTAACGTGAAAAATTGAATATAATTGTGCAAATGCACAATTTGTTATGAATTCGATCACAAGAATGTGATGAATAAAAAAATCGGCCACTTAAAACAAGTGACCGATATAAAATAAAGTGAGTTAATAATACAACATTAGAAAAAGGTCGGCATTTCCTCTATAACATCATATTTATCATCAACAAGATAAATCACTTTCCATTTATCAAATGTAATACAGGGATGAGATGTCCCAAATATTAGTATATCGCCAACTTGGAAATCACAATTTTCATCAAAAGATAAAATGGCATGTTGGTCCATTAAACCGACTGTTTTTGCACTATTAGTTTGAAAACAGACTGGCTTATCCTCTCGATATTGCATTAAAGGCTGAGGCAAACCTGCATCAAAGGCGACATCCCTTTTACCAAAATTAACAATCGCTCGTCCTTTCTCAGGCACAGACTGAATTAATGCCACGATTTCCATCGCTGGCATTAAATCGCCATCTAACTGGCAGGCCACACTGTCCCGCATTTTCAATGCGTTCTGGGCTTCATCATAAATACCGTGGTCATGTGTAATATAGCATCCAGGGCGGATCACAAACCGAATAGGTTTAGAAAGATGAAACTCTGCCATCTTTTTACTGACCAGATCATACCAAACTGAACCTGCCCCAGTTATTAATAACTCCCCTGAATAGCGTGCAAATACACCTAAGTTATCCAGTTTTTGACTGGTGGTTAACACTCGCTGTAAAAATTGCTGTATCTCTTCAATATCCTTTTGGGCATCATCGCTATGAATAACGCCTTCGTAGAATTCAATGCCAGCAATCATTAAAGAAGGAAGTTTGGTTAACTCATTTGCCAATGTGATGGCTTCTTCTTCACTTCGACATCCACAGCGTCCACCATTAACCCCTAACTCAATCAGAACATTTATGGTTAAATCTAACGATGAAAAAATGGCAGCCAGCTGTTTTGCATGAATCACATTATCAACACAACAATAAATATTGGCTTGATTTAATTGCACTAGTTCCGCAAGTAATCGAATATTGGTTTTACCCACGACTTGATTAGCAATAATGATATTCTTAACACCTGACTCCACTGCCACCTTGGCTTGATAAGCTGTTCCTACACTTAGCCCCCATGCACCTTGAGCAATTTGTCGTTTAAAAATGGCAGGCGTCATGGTGGTCTTACCGTGTGGAGACAACGAAACATTCGCCACATTCGAATAATGCTGCATCCATGCAATGTTATTCTCCAATTCATTACGCTTTACTACCACCGCTGGTAAACACACATCCTCATGTAGGACATTCACCGAAATACCATCCTGATTTAATATGGCTGACTTATGAACTACGCCCGCCAATGCATTCAGTTTCGTCATTATCTTCCCTCAACTTGCTGGTTACTGACTTTTGGCTGTGTTTTCTCTTTCGTGAGTAATGTTTTCTAGTACTTCTTCACGACTGAGTTTATTCTTTGGTGTTATCAATGTCACAACAACCGCACAGACCAAACTGATGACTAATGCAGGGATTACTGGGTTGCCTAATTTTGCAGACCATTCTGGCGTCAAAATAATCGCTAATGATGTTGAACTTCCCGCAACCAATGCAGCAATACAACCTTGCCAGTTAAAACGATGCCAAAATTTACCCAATAACACGGTCACACACAGGCCTGACATAATCATTGAAATCATTTTTGTAATGTAGCCGATAATGTCATTTGAAGTTAATGCAAAGACAAGTGCTAACAAGATGACGCCAAGTAAGAAGATACGAGATAAATTGATCGCTTTCTCAGGTGGTGGCATCTTACCAGTTACCATCGTATAGATATCACGTAGGATAATAGAAACACCCGCGATAGCATCTGAGCTACCTGATGACATATTGGCAGACATACCTGCAATCAATACCACCATTGCTAATACGTGCGGTAAAGCGTTAGTTGCATATAAGAAAGCAAAGCTGCTGTTTTCTAAATTCGGTTCCATCACATGAGTTGCCATGCCGATAATCGCTGGTAGGAACGAAAAGCCCATATACAGTAAACCTGTAATAATAAAGGACTGACGGATAGCTTTAGTGGATGCCGCTGAATAAATACGTTGGCGATATGACGGTGTCGCTAACACACCAATACCAATTACCACAGCCAATGATATCGCAGGTAAAATGCCTAATTTACCAATACCAAATAAAGTAAAGGCGTCAGGGTCTGTACTCTTAACAACAACATCCCAACCACCGACATAACTTACCGAAGCAACCGCTAGAATGATAAATCCGAGGAATAAAACAATTGATTGCAGTGTATCAATCCATGAAACCGCTTTATAGCCACCAATCCCCACGTAAAAAACAAAGCCAACCGCGATAATGATCTTCGCAACAGTAATATCAATATCTGCCGCCCATGCTAGATATAAGCCGCCTCCAAGAATATGAGCGCCGAGCCAGCCTATCGATGCCAAGAATATTAATAGCGCAACCAAGTTTTTCACTAAACGGCTGCCGCCTGTGTAATAGCAGATCTCTTCACTCATGGTCATAAAGCGATAATTTCTTACTGGTGCAAATAGCCAAGCCGTTAGTAAGATCCCCGTCGCTCCACCAATCCCATACAACATTCCCGCCCAGCCATTGGAATAGCCAAAACTGACTGCACCGATACTCGAGCCCGTTCCCACCATCGTCCCGACGGTTGAACCGAGAGTGAGTAGCATCGGGAGCTTTCTTCCACCAAGAATGAAATCTTCACCCGTTTTTTGATGCCTTGTGACATACCAACCCACAAACATCATCACAAATGCATATAACAAAAACCACATTAAGAAATTATTATGTTCCATAGTAGCCTCTCATCGCCTTAGCAATTAAGATTTGAATTTGCTGTTGAAGCAGGTAATATCCACTTCAACCATACAATCGACGACAAGGTCAGCGACAAAGCACACCCGTGCAGGTGGATTATCTGCAAAGAATTGCTGAAATACTTTATTAAAAGATTGGAAATAGCGCGCATCACTTAATACCACTTTCATATGCACAATATCTTGCGTCGCAAATCCCGCATCTTTCATAATGTTTAAACAATTCTCGATAGCCAATTTAGATTGAGCGATAATTCCGCCATCAATCACTTCCCCGTCAATCATGGGTGTTTGCCCTGAAACATACAGCCATCCGTCAGCTAACACGGCCTTAGCAAAAGGCAAAGATTGCCCGCCAGTACCTTTTGAGCCTTCAATTCCGAATCTTTTAATCATTTTTATCTCTCTTTTATTTATTTCTTTCTAAGAATTTACCTGCTCTATTCCCTGTCATTTCTTTTTTGGTATAGGTCAGAACACCATTAACAAACACATATTCAATACCATCCGCTTTTTGTTTTGGGTCTTGGAACGTGGCTGTTTCATTAATTTTTTTAGGGTCAAATACAACGATATCTGCAAAATAATTTTCTTGGATAAGGCCTCTATCCTTTAAAGAAAAACGTTGTGCTGACATGCCTGTCATTTTGTAAATCGCGGTGGTCATTGGGAAAAGCTGCTCATCACGGCTATAGTGGCTAATAACTCGTGGGAAAGTTCCCCAAAGGCGTGGATGTGGATTAGGGTCACGTGGTAAGCCATCAGAACCCACCATACTGCTTGGATGCTGTAACACACGACGAACATCATCTTCGTGCATTTGGAAATAAATCGCTCCCGCAGGAACAATTTTTTCAGCAACTTGGAAAACATCGCTACTCCACATAGCGGCTATTTCTTTTAATGTCTTACCCGCAACGTCAGGGAATGGTGTCGACCAAGTTATTAGGATGTCATAGTCTTCAGTAACTTGTGTGATATCTAAGTTTGATGAACCCGCACGATATGGGTAACAATCACAATTGATATCCTGCATGGCTTGGTATTTTTCAATGAGGGCAAGCGTTTCTTTTGTACGTCCCCAGTTTTTTGCACCAGCGCACTTATGGTGGGAAATTTGCACAGGAACTTTTGCATGACGGCCGATATGGAAGGCTTCATGCATCGCATCAATGATACCGTCATATTCAGTTCGCATATGAGTGGTATAAATTCCCTGATGCTCTGCTAATAATTCAGCCAACTCACAAATTTCTTCAGTCGAAGAATTAATTGCGTTACCGTAAGATAAACCAGTGCTTAATCCTAAAGCCCCTTCATCTAACGCACAGGCCAATACTTGCTTCATATGAGCGATATTGTCTTGTGTCGCGGGTTTTAATAAGTCTGTCACACAATTATTTCTTAAGGTTGTATGCCCTATTAACGTCGCAACATTAACGGTTGGCATCACATTATTAATTTTTTGTTTATAACTGGATAAATCAGAAAATTGAAATTCGTTTAACTCACCTAATAAATTAATTGGGTCAGGAACTTCATCCTTTAATGTTGCACACGCTGCACTGATACCACAATTACCAACAATAATTGTCGTTACACCTTGTGATGTTTTTTCAATATATTCAGGCTTATCAATCACAATTAAATCGTCATGAGTATGCACATCAATAAATCCAGGTGATAAAATCAAGCCTGAGCAGTCAATTATTTTTTCAGTATCTTCACTTATATTTTTTGATATTTTAATAATCCGTTCATCTTTAACTGCAATATCACTGACAAACTCGCTTTTACCACTACCATCTATTACAGTGGCATTTTTAAAAACATAATCGTATTTCATTTTAATATCTCTTTAGGATTAATTAGTTTGATTTTTAAATGCGATATATGCAGATATAAATGCTTTCGCTTTTTCTCTGGTTTTCTCTGGTGTTTGGCCTATTTGGTAAAGATCATTTCCCAGTCCTGCACCATGGCAGCCAATACCTAGGTATTCATGCAGATTATTCGGAGTGATGCCTCCTACCGCATAAATAGCAATATTTTTTGGGAGCACTGACATCAGCGATTTCACATAATTAACCCCAAAAGGCGCTGTAGGGAAAATTTTTAAATTAACAGCACCGGCGTCAATCGCGGTAAAAGCTTCTGTTGCTGTTGCACAACCTGGAAATATTTCCATCTTATTTTCAAGAGCAGTAGTGATCACAGAAACGTTAATATTGGGAGTGACAATAATTTTAGCGTTCATTATTGCCAACTTTTCAACATTACTTTTATTGAGTACAGTACCGGCACCAATTTTCAATTTATCTCCATAGTTTTCAATCGCTAATGGAATACTTTTTTCCCACTCGGGAGAGTTAAGAGGAATTTCTATATAATTAAAACCTTCATCTGCAAGGATAGTGATATGTTCTAAAACTTCGTCAGGTTTTATTCCCCGTAATATTGCAATAAGTGGTATTTCATTTTTAGAATTCATAACAATCACCTAATAAAAAACCATTAATAGTATTTATTTGTATTGCATTTCTTTTAATATTGAAATTGCACCCAATCCAGAAAAAGGTTGTTCCTTTTTATCGTCTAATAGGCGTATTTCCCCAGTGAAATAACTATCATTTTTAATTAATTCTTTAAGTGCATCTGCTAAAATAGGTTTTCCACTAATAACGATTTTTATATCGCTAGTAATATTAAGAGCTTGGCTATGTTTTATTGCGAGTAAATCTGACGCCAAAATAGCTCCCAATAAAAAACTTGAGCGTTGGTCAAGTGTCGCTTCCGTAAAAAGGTCTAGTAGCCTCACCGAAAAACAACTTCTCGCAATCCCCACTTGTAGACTAAGTTCAGCACCTCTGCGTAAATATTCTTTATCTAAATATTGAACAAACTGGTGTTCTAAAGAACTGGCTAAGATAGTCTGGTGCGTTAATGTATCGAAAATTTCCCCTGCCATCGTTGTTGCCAATGCAACCACATTATTATTTTCATCAAGACGTACAAACTTAGAATGTGACCCGGGCAAAATGACTAAGGCTGGGCCAAGATCCGGTTGCTGTGTTAAAATGCCAAAAACTTCAACTTCTTCACCGCGCATTACATCTATACTTTCAATTGAATCAAACGTCATATTTGTCACGTTATTTTTAACGCCTGGTATAAAAATAATCGGCTTTTCACTGATCTCTTTGATAACACAAGGCATTGTGGCCTTAGCAAGTTGCTGCATTGAAACAGGAGTCACTTGGTGAGGTAAGTGACACAGCCCAATTTCGGATGTAATCATACCTGATGCAACGAGCTGATAATTTTCTCTTTCTTCGGCACTCACCCCTGACAACAGCTTATCTAGTACTGTTTTTATCGATTGAATTAACAGCGTTTTATCGCCATTTTTTGCACAATCCCTAATACCAACTTCAACACTTTGTTCACGAACAACCGTGTTATTTTTCCATGCTCTAACTCGGGTATTCGTTGTCCCTGTATCAATGGTCACTATCAACATGTTTATCCCTTTAAAGTAACGGAACATCGTTCCTCTTTTAATAACATACATCAAAAATTAGGAATGTCGTTCCGATTTTGTAAGAATAACGACAGCGATCACAATCAAAAAGTCAAACTCAATGAAGATCAATACATTACGTACTGCATGTTTTTTCAGAGAAAAAGGTAACATCGAGGTAAAAATGGAACGACGTTTAAAAAATGAGTACAATGAGAGGGCTTAGCGTGAGTGAGGAACCTACGATGACGAAAGAAAGTCAAGCAAACTCGTCGAATATCGACAGAGTACTGACCATACTTGAAGAGATTAGTAACCATTCTGACGGAATTTCTTTGGCCGAATTGGTCAAAAATACGGAGATTCCAAAAACCACGGCTTTTCGTGTATTAGAAACACTAAAAGAGCGTCAATATGTCAGCTTAGACCATCTTACAGAACGCTATAACCTTGACTTAAAAAGCCTCGAATTAGGCATTAAAGGCTTAATGAATGTTAATTTAGTTGAAGTTTCAATCCCTTATTTAAAAACGTTGTCGAGTTCAACGTTTGAAACTTGCTTTTTAGGGGTTTATAACAGTGGCCATGTGGTCTACCTCTATAAAAGTGAAGGAACGCTATCCATTCAAACCTCCGCAAAACTGGGTGCTCGACTACCCGCTTATTGTACTGGTATAGGGAAAGCTTTATTAGCCTTCCAGCCGTTAGAAGAAATTGATGCTGTACTAGATAAACCATTAACCAAATACACTGAAAAAACAGTTATCGATCGCATGAAACTGTATGAAGTTTTGGCTGATATTCGTTTAAAAGGCTTTTCTTTAGATGATGAAGAAAATGAAGAAGGGCTCACCTGTGTGGCAAGGCCGATATTTAATTATACCGGTAATATTATCGGCGCGATTAGTGTCGCTGGGCCGACTCACAGAATGGTTTCCAAAATAGACCGTGTTAATGAAGAACTTGCCCACGTTTGCTTACTGATTTCCCGCCGCCTTGGCTATATTGAGCCAACCAACACTAAATAAAACAAAAAACCCCATCTCCTATGAGATGGGGCGCCAAAATAGCAATATTTGTTGTTTACACAAGAACAAGTTGTACAAAAGCAATGTATTGGCCCACCTCCTTGTGGAACCCAAACCTAATGGCGATTTCTCACCAATTGATACCGACGAGTCAGGTATTCGATAGGTGCACTCCAAATGTGCACTAAACGGCAGAATGGGAAGAGTAAAAATATCGTCATCCCCAACACAATATGCAGTTTAAAAACAATGCCAACCCCTTCAAGGTAATTGGATGCCCCCCAATGGAATGTCACAATAGACTGTGCCCATCCCACTAATTTCAACATTTCGCTACCATCCATATGTTGTGCTGAGAAGGGAATGGTGAGTAATCCTAAGCAAACTTGCACCACCAGCAAGGTTAAGATCATGATGTCACCAAAGGATGAAGTTGCTCTCACTCGTGGGTTTGTCAGGCGGCGCTTCAATAGCATCGCGCCACCAATTAACATCATCACACCTGCTGATCCCCCACCTATCATCGCCATTAACTGCTTAATGTGCATTGGCAGAAAAGATTCATACATCCAATGAGGCGTTAACATACCTAAAAAGTGCCCGACAAAAATCCCAATAATCCCCAAATGGAATAAGTTTGATGCCAAACGCATGTTCTTTTTATCCAACATTTGGCTGGAACCCGCTCGCCACGTGTATTGCCCGTAATCGTAACGTAACCAACTACCGACAATAAATACCGTCCCAGCGATATAGGGGTAAATATCGAAGAAAAATTGATTGATAAAATTCATTTTTGAACTCCTACATGGCTGCCCACACTGAGATCCAAATACTGTGGTACCACCGCATTGGCGAAGCGATGTTGATGCGCTGCAACTTCGCTACCACATGTTTTTTCATCGGCAAAAAATTTCACTTGCTCCTCTTCCCAAACTGCATCTAGCGCCTCTGGGGTATCATCCCGTACTTCGGTTGCTACTTGTTTGCTTAATTGCTCCGCAGCAATGTCGCTATGGGAAAGCTCAAGTAAAAAATCAAATAAAACAGAGAAACGGCTTTCTCGCTGTTTCAACCTTTCCCCTAACAGCGCTAAAATTGGCGCAATATCCTGTAGCCCCTCGATAGTTTCATCGGTCGGTAATGCCGTGAGGTATTCCAAATAAATGGGCAAATGATCGGGTAATTCACGGCAATCAATTTGCAAACCCTGTTGCTGATATTGAGCCATTAAATCAACCATCGCTTGCCCTCGGTCTCGGGATTCGCCATGTACATGCTCAAATAGCAATAATGATGTCGCGCGCCCTCTATCAAACAGTTCACAATATTGCGCCTGCATATCAAGTAAGTCTTCGTTGAGATACTCACGCACAAACACCATCAGTTGAACAGCCCGTGTGACAGGCAGCTCATCAGCCTGTTCTAGCGCTTCAATGAGCTCATCACGATGTAACCAAAGCGCTTCCGAAGGGTATTCCAATAACCGAGAAATCACTTTTAGTGTCATCATAGTGCTTTCTCCTGATTATTTTTTGGTGTGATATCAATGGCGTCAATGCGCCTGCTATTAAATAAATTCGCTTTGCTATCGCTGCCATGGCAACCATCACCAAAACTAAAGCCACAAGCTTTCGCTTCAGGGAATGCTTCACGCGCCAATTCTCGATGACTGGATGGAATGACAAAACGGTCTTCATAGTTAGCAATGGCTAAATAGCGGTACATTTCTTGTGCCTGAGCTTGTGTTAAGCCGACTTGCTCTAATGCACTGGTATCACATTGGTTTTCCACGGTTTCTGCCCGTTTGAAATGGCGCATCGCTAACATACGTTTTAACGCCAATAACACCGGTTCGGTATCCCCTGCGGTTAACAAATTCGCAAGGTATTGCACTGGAATGCGTAAACTTTCGACATCCGGCAATACACCTTTATTAGCTAATAGCCCTGAATCCGCCACTGACTGGATCGGTGACAAAGGTGGTACATACCACACCATTGGTAACGTGCGGTATTCAGGGTGTAATGGCAGAGCTAAGCGCCATTCCATCGCCATTTTGTACACTGGAGATTTCTGTGCCGCATCGATCACACTTAATGGGATCCCTTGTTTTTGCGCTTCTTCAATCACTTTTGGATCATGGGGATCAAGGAAAACATCTAGTTGGCTTTGGTAAAGGTCGGTTTCCTTTTCGACACTGGCAGCTGACTCAATTTTATCGGCGTCATACAGCAATACCCCTAAATAGCGGATACGACCAACACAGGTTTCAGAGCAAACCGTTGGCATGCCTGACTCAATACGTGGGTAACAGAAAATACATTTTTCTGATTTACCGCTTTTCCAATTGAAATAGATTTTTTTATACGGGCAACCAGTTAAGCACATACGCCAGCCACGGCATTTGTCTTGGTCAATCAAAACAATACCGTCTTCTGAGCGCTTATAAATTGCACCACTTGGGCAGGTCGCGACGCAAGCTGGGTTTAAACAATGTTCACACAGGCGTGGCAAATACATCATGAACGTATTTTCAAACTGCCCATACATCTCTTTTTGAATATGTTCAAAGTTTTTATCTTGGGCTCGTTTGGCGAATTCACCGCCTAAATCATCTTCCCAGTTTGGTCCCATTTTCACGTTACTCATTCGCTCACCAGTAATTAATGAACGAGGGCGTGCTGTCGGTACGTGCTTACCTTCTTTAGCATTTTTTAAATGGCCGTAGTCATAATTAAACGGCTCATAATAATCATCCAAAGCAGGTACATCTGGGTTAGCGAAGATTTTTGATAAAACGCCAACTTTGTTCCCCATACGTGGAACCAATTTACCCTTAATGGTGCGGATCCAGCCTCCTTTCCATTTTTCTTGGTCTTCCCAATTATGGGGGTAACCAATACCTGGTTTGGTTTCGACGTTATTAAACCATGCGTATTCTACCCCTTCGCGGCTAGTCCACACGTTTTTACAGGTCACTGAGCAAGTGTGACAACCAATACATTTATCAAGGTTTAGCACCATGCCGACTTGAGAACGAATTTTCATTATGCTTTCTCCTTTCCGCTCAAGGTCTGCTGGTAGGCATCACCTTCACCATCCAGCCAGTCAACCTGTTTCATTTTGCGAACAACCACAAATTCATCACGATTAGAACCTACGGTTCCGTAATAATTGAAGCTATAGGCAAGGTGCGCATAGCCACCGATCATATGCGTAGGTTTCGGGCAAACACGCGTGACCGAATTATGAATTCCGCCACGTTGAGCCGTAACTTCAGAGCCTGGTAAGTTGATCAGTCGTTCTTGGGCGTGGTACATCATGATCATGCCATCAGGAATACGTTGGCTAACGATCGCTTTAGCGGTTAATGCACCATTACTGTTAAAAGCTTCAACCCAATCGTTATCTTCAACACCCAGTTCGCGGGCATCTTCTTCGCTAAGCCAAACAACTGGACCACCGCGGCCTAACGTCAACATTAATAAGTTGTCGCTGTAAGTAGAGTGGATCCCCCATTTTTGGTGCGGTGTTAAAAAGTTCAGTGCTTTTTCAGGAAATCCATTCGATTTTTTCCCCATAAGAGGCTGAGCCGCTCGAGTGTCAATCGGTGGGCGATATACCACAAGGCTTTCCCCAAAGGCGCGCATCCATTCGTGATCTTGATACAATTGCTGACGACCACTGAGCGTCCGCCATGGGATCATTTCATGCACGTTGGTGTAACAGGCATTGTAGGAAACATGTTCATCTTCCAACCCTGACCATGTAGGGCTTGAGATAATTTTACGCGGCTGCGCAACAATATCACGAAAACGGATTTTTTCGTCTTCTTTATAACGAGCAAGATGAGTATGGTCGCGGCCCGTTACTTTGCTTAACGCATCCCATGCTTTTACTGCCACTTGCCCATTGGTTTCAGGTGCAAGTGTTAAAATGACTTCCGCGGCATCAATTGCCGTTTCAATTTTTGGCCGCCCAGCATTGGTACCGTCAGGCTGGGTTTTATTGAGTTTTTTCAAGAAATCAATTTCATCTTGTGTATTCCAATTGATCCCTTTACCACCATTACCCAATTTATCCATCAATGGGCCAAGAGAGGTAAAACGTGCATAAGTATTTGGGTAGTCACGCTCAACACAGATAATATGCGGCGCTGTTTTCCCTGGAATAAGCTCGCATTGCCCTTTTTTCCAATCTCTAACATCAAAAGGCTGTGCCATCTCGGCTGCACTATCATGTTGAATCGGCAGCGTCACCACATCCGTTTCTTTGCCTAAGTGCCCAACGCTGACCTCAGAAAATGCTTTGGCAATCCCCTTATAAATTTCCCAATCGCTTTTGGATTCCCAAGCTGGGTCAACTGCAGCTGATAATGGGTGAATAAATGGATGCATATCCGAGGTATTCATATCGTCTTTTTCATACCAAGTAGCAGTCGGTAAAATAACGTCCGAGAACAGGCAGGTGCTCGACATTCTGAAGTCGAGAGTCACCACTAAGTCAACTTTCCCTTCTGCCGCTTTATCTTGCCATTCCACTTCTTCTGGTTTGACGCCGCCTTGTTGACCTAAGTCTTTGCCTTGAATACCATTTTCAGTTCCTAATAAGTATTTCAGTAAGTATTCATGGCCTTTCCCTGCGGAACCCAATAAATTTGAACGCCAAATAAACAGATTTCGTGGGAAATTTTGAGGGTCATCAGGTTGCTCTGAAGCAAAGCGAATATTCCCTTCTTTCAACTGCTTAACAGTATAGTCAGTGGGTGACATCCCTTCACTTTGAGCATTCTTCGCAATATTTAATGGGTTGACATTTAATTGTGGTGCTGACGGCAGCCACCCCATGCGTTCTGCACGTACATTCATATCAACCAAACTGCCGCTAAAGGCTTGCTTATCGGCTAGAGGCGATAACAACTCTTCTGTTGCGACTGTTTCATAACGCCATTGGCTTGAATGGTTATAAAAGAAAGATGTGCTATTCATATGGCGAGGTGGGCGCTGCCAGTCCAAACCAAAGGCTAAAGGTAACCAACCCGTTTGTGGCCGTAATTTCTCTTGCCCAACATAATGAGACCAGCCGCCGCCGCTTTGCCCAACGCAACCACAGAAAATCAACATATTGATAATCGCACGATAGGTCATATCCATGTGATACCAGTGGTTAATCCCTGCGCCAACAATCACCATAGAACGGCCATGGGTTTTCTCTGCGGTATCGGCAAACTCACGCGCTATGCGAATAATATTTTGGCGGCTAACCCCAGTGACTTTTTCCGCCCACGCAGGTGAATACGCTTTCATATCATCGTAATCAACCGCACAGTTTTCATCACCAAAACCACGGTCAATACCGTAGTTCGCTAGCATTAAATCATAAACACTAGTAACCAATGATTCGCTACCATCAGCTAACTGAATACGTTTAGCGGGCAGTTTATGTAATAAAACATCTTTAAGTTCAACATGCTGGAAGTGCTCACTTTCTAAGCCACCAAAGTAAGGAAAACCAACATCGACAAATTCATCATGGCTATCTGCCAAGCTGAGTTTCATTTTAATGTTATGTGCATCTTGTCCAGCACGCGGTTCTAAATTCCATTTTTGGCCGCCATCCCAACGGAATCCCATTGAACCTTGTGGAGCACATAATTCGCCTGTCTCTTCATCAATCGCAATAGTTTTCCATTCGGCATTTTTTTCTTCGCCTAATGAATTATGTAAATCAGATGCCCGTAGCATGCGGCCTGCGGCATAAGAACCATCTTCACGCTTATCTAGCATGACAAGCATCGGCATATCGGTATAAGTGCGCACATATTCACGGAAGTATTCCGCTTCACGTTTTACATGGAATTCATTGAGGATCACATGCCCCATCGCCATTGCCATGGCGCTATCCGTTCCTTGTTTCGGGTTCAACCAATGGTCACATAATTTGGCAATTTCCGCGTAGTCTGGCGTCACCGCGACCGTTTTCGTCCCTTTATAACGCACTTCTGCAAAAAAGTGTGCGTCTGGCGTACGCGTTTGCGGTACGTTAGAACCCCAAGCAATAATATAAGACGAGTTGTACCAATCCGCTGATTCAGGTACGTCAGTTTGTTCGCCCCACGTCATGGGTGACGCAGGTGGCAAGTCACAATACCAGTCATAAAAACTTAAGCATGAGCCACCAATTAACGATAAATAGCGAGCACCCGAGGCGTAGGAAACCATCGACATCGCGGGAATTGGTGAAAAGCCAACAATGCGGTCAGGACCAAATTCTTTAATCGTCGCGACGTTCGCTGCCGCAATCAGTTCATTCACCTCCTGCCAGCTTGAGCGAACAAAACCGCCACGACCACGAGCTTGTTTATAGCTTTGTGCCTTCTGTGGGTCATTGATAATAGATAGCCACGCTGCAACAGGGTCTTGCTGCTCCGCTTTTGCTTCACGCCATAGTTTAAGTAAGCGCTTACGCATCATTGGGTATTTAACACGGTTTGCGCTATATAAATACCAAGAGTAACTCGCACCACGAGGGCATCCTCTCGGCTCATGATCAGGTAAATCTGGGCGAGTTCGTGGGTAATCCGTCTGTTGAGTTTCCCAAGTCACTAACCCATTTTTGACATAAATCTTCCAGCTACAAGAGCCCGTACAATTGACACCATGGGTGGAACGCACGACTTTGTCATGCTGCCAGCGGCTACGATAACCATCTTCCCAATCACGGTTTACATTTAACTCTTGCCCGTGATCACCTGAAAAGGTTTCGCCCAACTGCTTAAAATACCGAAATCTATCTAAAAACTTGCTCATCGGATTGCCTCCAAAGAGACGGCGACCGGCGCCGTACATTGCTAAAATTGATTTTTATGACTTGTTATTATTTGTGTTTACGGCCATATACTAGCCACGTGATAAACACACAGGAAAGATAAAATATAAAAAACACTTTCATTGCATCTGCCGGTGAACCCGTCAGTGTTAATGATGTACCGAACGCTTTTGGAATAAAGAAGCCACCTATTGCACCAATAGCAGAGATAAACCCTAAAGCTGCAGCACTTTCTGTTACCGCCTCTTTTTGGGCTTCTTGCTCTGAAGCTCCTCTTAAGATGGCTTTGTCCATGGTTAATTTACGAAAAACAACAGCAATCATTTGGAAGGTTGAGCCACTGCCTAGCCCTGCCGTTAAAAACAGCACCATAAATACGCCATAAAACGCCCCGAAAGAGCCTCCTTGACCGTTTTCTGGTAACGTAAAAAACAGCAAGCCGGAGAAAACAGCCATGACCACAAAGTTCAGTAATGTGACTTTCACACCACCAAAACGGTCAGATAACATGCCACCGACTGGGCGAGCTAACGCACCGAGGAAAGGGCCAAAAAAGGCAAACTTCAAGATAATGACGTCTGGAAACTGGGTTTTCGATAACATCGCGAAACCAGCAGAAAAACCGATAAACGAGCCGAATGTCGCCAGATATAACAGGCTTAATACCCATAGATGGCCACGTTTCAAAACAGGTAATTGTGCTTTAAGAGATGCCTTATTAGCCGCTAAGTCATTCATGCCAAACCAAGCCATCACCGTAAAAAGCAGTAGAAATGGCACCCAAATCCAAGCGGCATTTTCTAACCACAACGTTGAGCCATCAGGCTGAGCCGCTCCAGTCCCACCAACGAAAGTAAATACACCAACACCAACGATAAAAGGCGCCACCAATTGCATGACACTGACCCCTAAATTTCCTAGCCCACCATTCAGGCCAAGTGCACCGCCTTGGCGAGCTTTAGGGAAAAAGAAGCTGATATTGGCCATGCTGGATGCAAAGTTAGCGCCGGCAAAACCACAAAGTAGGGAAATAATGACAAAGACTTGATAAGGCGTGGCAGGGTTTTGAATCGCATAACCTAGCCAAATACATGGGATCACTAAAAACAGCGTACTAATAGCAGTCCAACGGCGCCCACCAAAAATAGGAATAACGAATGAATAAGGGACTCTTAATAAAGCACCTGAAACGGAAGGTAATGCGGTTAATAAAAATAATTGGTCTGTCGTAAAATTAAAACCCACTTTATTTAAATTAACCGCAACTGCACTAAATAACATCCATACGCAAAATGCGAGCAATAAACATGGAATAGAAATCCATAAATTACGATTGGCAATACGCTGCCCTGTTTGCTGCCAAAACCGAGTATCTTCAGGACGCCAATCCTGTATAACACCATTATTTGACTGTGCAGCTACACTATTAACATTATCTCGTTGAGACATAAATCACCCCGATAAATACAATTTCTGCTCGCAGTGTGTGGCGAATAGACCACCGTGAAGCTGATCTAAATCAAGAGAGATTTAAATGAAATATGCGTGATTTTTCTCGCTAACCACCAGAGGAGTATTAGGAGTACAAAACAATAATTGATTGAATTAAAACAAAAAAATTCATTGCCAGGTAATTTTATTTGTTGAAATTTAAAGCGAATAATTCAATGGGATATTAAGGAGTAATACCGAAGTGGCATATTCAATTTTATATAATAGAGAAACAATATCTACGTTATCAAAAATAATAAATAAACGTATAGAGTAGAAAGGATCATTTATGTCTATTGCTTATCACCGATTTTCAATCATTAACCAAGTTATTGGTTTAATGCTATTGATTGCCGTACTCGGTATTATTGGCATGACAATTTCAAATAGTATGATTATTAGTGTGCAAGGAAATGCACATGCAATAAATAAATCAGGCTCATTGCGGATGCAAAGTTATCATTTACTTTCATTAGTGCCACTCAACCAATATTCTGACGTATATGTTAGTGAGCTTGAAAAAAATTTATTAAGCAATGAACTAACACAAGTTGTCGATATAGAAGATTTAAATCCGCAATTTGCTGAGCTTTATCAATATTGGGTTACAGAATTAAAACCTGCTCTTAACCATGCATTTTCTCCTAATGATGCACGTCTCGCGGTCGTTACCTTTGTTAATAAACTCGATGCATTAGTTCGTAATATTGATGAAAAAACAGAACGAAAAATAACCTATGTAGCAATCACTCAAATGGTATTTATTGGCCTCGTTTCATTGCTACTTATTTTTGCTATCTGCCATTTTAGAAAGAAAATTTATACACCTTGGCTTAAGTTACTTCATATGGTGAACGCGATTAGTCACCAAGACTTTAGTCAGCGCTTTCCTGTAGGCAAAAAACAAGATGAGCTAAATTCACTGGGCCATACGTTAAATCAAATGTCGGATGAGCTCGCACAGAGTTACCATCAATTAGAATCTCGAGTTATCGAAAAAACCGCCGATCTGCAAAAGAAAAATAAAGTATTACTCTATTTATACCAATCTAATCGAACCCTACATGCCATTGGGCCACTATCAATCAGGTTAGAAAAAGTGTTATTTGAGCTTAAAAGCTTAATCCCACTGCAAAATATTAGATTGAGGCTATATGAAGAAAACAATGATGCCTGCTTTCATGAAATTCATTGTCCTGAAAACAAGGATCAATATCTCAATTCACCCAAGATGGCTGAACACCTTAAAGTAATATCATGGGAGATTTCTGATAATTTACAGCGTTATGGCATGATTTTAGCTGAAATGGATATAAACCAGCCATTATCTGAAGAACAAAATAATTTAGTGCTGATGCTAGTTAAACAAATCGCTGGAATGCTAGCGATGGAGCACCAATTAGAGCAACAACAGCAGTTACTGATTATGGATGAACGATCGGCGATTGCGAGAGAATTGCATGATTCCATCGCACAATCATTATCTTGCCTCAAAATGCAAATTAGTTATCTACAAATGCAACCTAAAACATTGCCAACTAAGCACCAAGAACTATTAAACGAAATGCGCAATGAAATAAATTCCGCTTATAGTCAATTACGTGAGCTTTTAACAACCTTCAGACTAAAATTAACTGAACCAGGCCTATTCCCTGCCTTAGAAAGCACAATCCAAGAATTCAGTCAGCGCCTTGGTTTTCAAATTGGATTAAATTACCAAATTCCAGCCAAAAGCCTCTCTCCACATCAATCTATTCATATTATCCAGATAATCCGAGAAGCTTTAAGCAATATTCTCAAACATGCTAATGCGAACTGGTCACAAGTCTCATTAATCGAAAATAACGGATTAATCACCATGACAATAGAAGATAATGGGGAAGGTATTCAGCCTCAGACAACAAAAAATAACCATTATGGATTGATTATTATGAGAGAAAGAGCGCTAAGCCTAAATGGGAAATATCAAATTTCGCCAAGAGTTCAGGGTGGCACTATTGTTAATGTCGTATTTCCACTGACTTTGGCTTAATTAAATTGGAGTAACTCATTAATGAAAAATGAAAATAAACTGACTGGGCAATCTACCATTTTACTGATTGATGACCACCCGATGCTACGTAATGGTGTTAAACAATTAATTAGTTTAGAACCCACATTAAAGGTAATTGGTGAAGCAGACGATGGAATAACGGGTATTAAAATTGCGGAAGAACAAGACCCAGATTTAATCCTATTAGATCTCAATATGCCTAGTATGAATGGCTTTGAAGTACTCGATAATTTACGTAACCGCGAACTTTCAGGCCGTATTATCTTATTTACGGTGTCCAATTATGGCGAAGACTTAATTAATGCGTTAAAACGAGGTGCTGATGGCTATTTACTCAAAGACATGGAGCCTGAAAAATTAATTATTGCATTAAAAGAAGCCGCAAGTGGTAAAATGGTCATTAGCCCAACGCTCGCTTCCATTTTAGCTGAATCTTTAAGAGATAACCGAGCCCCTACAGAGCATAATCTATCAGCACTAACCCCAAGAGAAACCCATATCTTAGATTTAATCTCACAGGGGCTATCAAATAAGATGATTGCGAATAAATTACAAATCACAGAGAGCACCGTCAAAGTCCATGTCAAACACTTACTAAAGAAACTTAATTTAAAATCGCGCGTTGAAGCCGCTATTTGGGTTTTACAACAAAAGTAATGATACGGCTCCTTAACTTAATGCATCGAGCCATGGCTGTTGTTTTGGGTAACGTCGACGGTAGCCATGCATCGCAACAGATAACTGAATGAGATCCGTAAACCTTGTCGGGTCCAAACTGGTTTGCTTTTTAATTTGTTGTAACCGATAACTTAATGTATTTCTGTGAATGCCTAATTGCTGCGCGGTGCTACCTATTTCGCCATTTTGCGATAAAAACAGCTCAAGGGTTTCAAGCAAAATATCGCCCGAATCATGCAACAATATTTTATGGCAAATATCTAAAAAGAAATTAAATAGATAGCTATTTTCCAATTCATTAAAGAGGCATAAAGATGCCATTTCTTTAAATAAAAAGACTTGTTTATCGGGAACCGTTAGCCGTCCAACTTCAATAACTGAACGTGCAAAATGTACTGCATCCCTCACAT
This sequence comes from Providencia sp. CIM-Carb-044, assembly GCF_033901115.1. Taxonomy (NCBI): domain Bacteria; kingdom Pseudomonadati; phylum Pseudomonadota; class Gammaproteobacteria; order Enterobacterales; family Morganellaceae; genus Providencia; species Providencia sp. CIM-Carb-044. The sequence goes on along the minus strand of NZ_JAXADV010000012.1, from coordinate 90,372 downwards.
GTTCTTGCGTATCTGCCTGAACACCAACTCCAATATAATATTGGCTAAGTTGGCTATCTAGAATGAAATGAAGATTAGAAATAAACGATTCATTTTGATAATGCGTTGATGGGAATAGCATCAAAATTTCGCGGCTATTGAGTAATAACACATCACTTTTTTCCATAGCTGATAATTCAGTAATGATCGTATCGAGTATTTCAGGGCGGTACTGAATAGCTTCAATATTAATAATCACAGGAATAGTCGGTAAAGTGAACGCAAAACCGGAATTATGCAATTTTAGTAATGCACTGCGCCCCTGTGCTGGCGTTGTGCTTTCTATAAACTGGACAAATAGCATGTCACGCAAACGATGCTGCCAGTTAATACTACGCCGCTCAATTTCTTGTTGAATTAGCAGCTCAGCCGTCAGTATAGCGAGCTCGGCATAACGCTGGATCACAACAGGGTCACCACTCACGCCAATCACTAATTCCACTTTATCAGCCACAACAATCGGATGGTTTATCCCCGGTGCCACATTCGAATAAGCTCGTGCTTCATTTTCATTGTAGATGGTGATCCGTTTGCCGCAGCGGATCACTTCCACTGCGGCTTCATGGGTTTCACCAATACGCTTTTTTTCACCTGAAGCGATAATCACGCCCTGACTATTAATCACATTGACGTTGTGATGGATAATTCCCATTGCACGCGTGACAATATCATTGGCTAGTTTTTCAGTCAGTAGCATATTACCGCCTCACTTTAGGGTTTTATTTGCATATTCGGATTTGCGAGTACGGTACGCAGCAAATTTTCTGCTGTATCTGCCAAATAACGTTCACCATTTGTCATGGCTTGCTCAAGGGAAACTGGCCCCGGACAAAGCGACCACATTGCGGTAATGCCATGTTGGTATAGGATACGGCTATCTTCACTATACCCCCCACAAAGCGCAATGACAGGCACACCATAATGACTGGCCATACGAGCCACTCCCACAGGAGCCTTACCATTCGCACTTTGACTGTCAAGCCGCCCCTCTCCTACAATGACTAAATCCGCTTGTTGAATATAAGATTTTGCGCCAAGGAGCCCCAAAACGAGATCGATTCCTTTTTCGAGCTTTGCCGAAACAAACCAACGAAGCCCCGCACCTAATCCACCCGCTGCACCACTGCCAGCCTCCAGTGAAACATCTTTTCCCGTTATTGCTGACATTAATTTCGCATAGTGAGCCATCCCAATTTCAAGCTGGTCAAGTGTGGCTTGGTCGGCCCCCTTTTGGGGACCATAAACATAAGTCGCACCATTTTTGCCTAATAAAGGGTTTTCAACATCGCAAGAGACATTAAATTCAACCTTAGCGGCTCGCGAGTCAAATTTATCAAAATCAATCTTTGCAATATTAATGAGGTCTTTTCCGCAAATTGGCGTCTCAATAAGCTGAGAATTTTTATCGTAAAACTGAGCACCCAATGCTTGAGCAAACCCTGCACCACCATCATTAGTTGCACTTCCTCCTATCCCGATAACAATACGAGAACAACCCATATCGAGTGCATGCTTGACCATTTCACCCAAGCCATAAGTTGAGGCATTTTCAACTCGACGATGCTCACGTTGAACGAGTTCCAGCCCACAACATTGCGCCATTTCGATAAAAGCGGTTTTTCCCTCCAATACTAATAACCCTGCATCAACCTTACTACCATAAGGCCCAGTACAGCTAAAAATGTAAGGTGTTACACCAGAAAGCGCGGGGCTATTCTCTAGTGACTCCAACAAACCTTCTCCGCCATCAGATATGGGTAATAACGTCATATCTAACTCAGAGGATACACGCTTGAAACCCTCAGCAACGGCTTGGCATGCTAACCTTGCAGAACAACTTCCTTTAAAGGAATCAAGTGCGATAACAATTTTCATGCAGACTTTCCTATTGTAAATGGCGATGTTGAATTATTTGCTTTCCACTGAAGTCGATACTTGTAATGGCTCAGCTTCGCTCATACCGTTAGTATTCACTCGTGACGCAATAATCGTTCCGATAACTAGCAAACCGACACCAAACCATAATCCAGAAGTGGCTGTTCCTGTATAATCTTCAAAAAAGCCAAGAATGAACGGGCCAAGGAAGCCGCCAAACAGCCCTAAGCAGTTCAATAGTGCCAAACTTCCCGCTAACATGCTGCCACTCATATAAGTCGGAGGAAGCGAGAAAATAATCGATTGAACCACAAAAAACATAAATGCCGTTAAGCAAAAGCCAATTAAACCGACAACTGGGCCACCCAGTGCACCAATCACTAACCCTACGGCCATTACTGCATAACCTGAAATTAAAATACGTGATGAACGACGCGGTGTATTAGCTTTTCTCGCGACAAAAATGCCACCAATTGCGGCTGAAATCCATGGAATCGCTGTTAATAAGCCGATTTGAATAGGTGTTAATTTGCCATATTCACCGATAATAGTCGGTAAAAAATAACTTAAACCATAGACCGAGAACTGGTGAGTAAAATAGATAGCAACAATCATCATAAAGGCTTTATTCTTAAATGCCGCCTTGAGTGAGAATTTACTGTTACTCACACTAATACTGTTTTTGTCTTGATCATGTTTATATTTAATATAATTCCGATCATCTTCATCTAACCATTTTGCATCTTCTGGTTTATTCGGCAACACGAACCACACAACAAATGCTAGGATAACTGCTGGCAAGCCTTCAATAACAAACATCCATTGCCAACCATGGAAGCCTAATAAGCCATCCATACTCAGCAATAAACCACTCAGCGGCGCCCCAATAATATTTGCAAGACAAACCCCGAGTAAAAATAACCCTGTTGCTTTAGCCCGTTCTTCTTGGCTAAACCAATATGTCATATATAGAATAACCCCAGGATATAAGCCCGCTTCAGCCGCTCCCAGTAATAACCGCAAGATATAAAAAGAAGTCGGCCCTGTCACAAACGCCATCGCCGCAGATAATAACCCCCAAGTGATCATGATCCGCGTGATCCAAAAACGCGCGCCTACTTTCTCCATTATCAAATTACTTGGGATCTCAAGAATCGAGTAGGTTAAGAAAAAAAGCCCCGCACCAATACCAAACGCGGTTGCAGATAATCCTAAATCAATCGACATCGCATTTTTTGCCATGCCAATATTTGTTCGGTCAATAAAGCTAATAATGTACGCTAAAATCAACAACGGCATCAGGTTACGGTATATCTTTGCGTTGGTTTTTTTCCCCTGAGCCACATAATCTAACTTTGCATTTGTAGAAAACATAGATAAGATCCTCATGTTGTAGTGAAACAGGTACGGCTCTTGGCAATAAGTGACATACCTGTTGTTTTACTTCAGCAACAGCCCGACGCCCCACGTCGGGCTTTCTGCTTGCAGCTTTTCTTATTCTCTTTCGAACAACATTGATATCCCTTGACCACCACCGATACACATAGTCACTAACCCGGTAGTAACCTGACGGCGTTCCATTTCATACATTAACTTCACAGGTAAAATAGCCCCACTGGCACCCACTGGATGACCCAGAGCAATTGCCCCACCATTCACATTCACTTTAGTGCTATCAAGAGACAAATCATTCATAACTGCAATGGCTTGTGCAGCAAATGCTTCATTTAACTCAATTAAATCAATGTCTTTTACATCCATTTTGAGCTTTTCCATTAATCGACGGGTTGCTGGCGCGGGTCCAAAGCCCATAATGGCCGCTTCACAACCTGCTACAGCCCAATCGACCACTTTCATTCTTGGCTTCAGACCACGTTTTTCCGCTTCTTCACGACGCATCATCACTAATGCCGCAGCACCATCATTGATACCTGAAGAGTTTGCTGCCGTAATCACACCATCAGCTTTAAATGCAGGGCGCAATTTTGCTAATTTTTCACGTGGTGTATCACGCGGATGTTCATCGGTATCAAAAATACGTGTACCTTTACGGCCTTCAGGTATTTCTACTGGCAATATTTGGTCAGCAAAATAACCGGCTTGAATCGCTTTTAACGCTTTTTGCTGGCTATCCCATGCAAAATCATCCATTTCTTCACGGGTAATATTGAACTGCTCTGCAACATTTTCTGCCGTCATTCCGTTGTGGTAAGGGCCTTCTGGCCAAGTTAGGATGGACGTTAACCCATCTTCCAGTACATCATTTCCCATGCGGTAGCCATAGCGCGCTTTGCGTAAGTAGTACGGCAGCATTGTCATATTTTCAGTACCACACGCCACCACAACATCTGATTGGCCGGTCTGCAACAACATCATGCCATCGGCTAACGCTTGTAGCCCTGAACCACATTGGCGGTTAACAGAATAAGCGGTGGTTTCTTTTGGTAACCCTGCTCGCAGTTGGCAAATACGAGCGATAAAACCACTTTCTGCGATTTGCCCAACATTACCCACAATGACTTCATCAACATCTTCGGGAGCAATTCCAGCTCTTTTCACGGCTTCACGGATAACCACCGCCCCGAGGTCATGTTGATGCGTATTTGCAAAACTTCGCCCCATCGTGCCAATTGCCGTTCTCACACCACTCACAATGACAATATCATTCGCTTGTTTCATTATTTCCCCCTATAACACCATTCCGCCGCCAACATTGATTACTTCGCCATTGATATAACGCGCTTTATCAGAGGCTAAAAATGCAACACATTGGCCAACATCGCGCGGATCTCCTGCAAAACCCGCAGGTATCTTGCTGATCATGATGTCCCACACTTTTTCAGGCACACCACGGGTCATATCCGTATCAATAAACCCTGGGCAAATCGCATTGACTGTGACCCCTTTACGGGCGAGTTCACGACAAGCCGTTTTAGTCAGGCCAATAACCCCAGCTTTGGATGCGGCATAGTTGGCTTGCCCAACATTCCCAAGCCAACTTGCCGAGGAAATATTGACAATTCGGCCGCTTTCTTGCTCACGCATTAACTTTGACGCCTCTTGCATGCAGTTAAATGTCCCTTTCAGATTGATATCAATCACTTTGTCCCAATCATCTTCCGTTAATTTATGCAGCATGCCATCTCGGTTGATCCCCGCATTATTTACCAGTACATCAATCGCCCCAAAATGCGCTAATGCGTTAGAAAATAAGGCATTTACCTCTTCACGTTTGGCAATGTCACAAGGAATGAAAATGGCTTGATGGCCTTGCTCTTGTAGCTGTTTTGCACTTTCTTCACCTGATGACATGGCTAAGTCAGAAATAACGACTTTTGCCCCTTCTTCCGCAAGCACCTGAGCAATCGCAAAACCAATACCTCTTGCAGAACCCGTCACAATGGCGACTTTATCTTGTACTAACATGGATAAATTCCTCTTTAATATTGAAACTACAAATACGAAACCAGTCCAAAAGGCGCTTCTTCAAATAGTGAAGAAGACATCACTTTCAAATCAGGAGAAATTTCAGGTACGAAGTCCATATGGGCAAGAATGTCACGCTCTAGGTCAATACCGGGGGCAATTTCAACCAGTACCGGGTTTTTTCCCCCTAAAGTGAACACCGCACGTTCCGTGACAAAATGCATGGTTTGGTTAATATTTCGCGCGACATCCGCATTCCATGAAATTTGCCGTACTTGGTTAACTAACTTTCTAATATCCCCTTCCCGCACAATATTTAATTGCCCATTTTCACAACGAATATCTAACCCTTTTGCTGTGAACGTTGAGCAAAACACCACGTGTCGAGCATTTTGGGTAATATCAATAAACCCACCTGCACCAGGGCAAATATTGCCTAACAACGTCGCATTGACATGGCCACTGGCATCCATTTCCCCTGCGCCCATATACGTGATATCAACGCCTGCACCGTTGTAGTACAACATTTGGTCTTGGTGACTAATCATCGCTGACAGGTTACGGCCTATGCCAAAATCAATACCGCCTGCTTGGACGCCCCCCCAAATCCCTGACTCCACGGTGATATCGACGCGCTTGGTTGCATTTTCTTCCTGAATAATTGAGCCAATAACATCGTTTGGAATACCGGTTCCTAAGTTAATCACGCAGTTTTCGTATAGATAACGACATGCAATTCGCCCAATCAATTTGCGAATATCTAAAGGTAATGGCGTAGTTCGTTGGATAGGCGTGCGAATATCACCGCATAGCGTTGGGTCAAAAAACCAGCTCGAAGACTGGCGATGGTCTTCTTCAGGGTTATCACACACGACAATATGATCAATAAAGCTCGCAGGAACAGTGACACGCTTGGGATGTAAAGTCCCTTCTTCAACGCAATATTTCACTTGTGCAATCACTTTGGCACCAAAGCGTTTAGCCGCCAGTACCGCATGCAAGACCTCTAGGGCCATGGCTTCTTCATCGGTGGTGAGGTTGCCTTTACTATCAGCGTGAGTTCCTCTGATCACCACCACATCTAAGGGAATTTCTGGGTACCATAACCATTCTTCCCCTTTGAAATTCACTTTTTCAACCAAAGGGGGAAGTACCAACGTTTTAGCGTTCATCCTACCGCCTTCAAGGTCAGGGTCGATAAATGTTCCTAACCCTACTTTGGATAAGCGCCCCGGTAAGCCTGCGGCCATTGCACCATATAAATGCACCATTTGCCCTTGAGGGAGGCAATATGCTTCAACTTGGTTATCGTTAATCATTTGCATCCATCGAGGTGCTAACCCCCAATGGGAACCAATGATCCGCTTCACCATCCCTTCATGGGCAAAGTGTTGATTCCCTCGAATACGGTTACATTGCCCAGCTGCATGAACCAGTGTTAATTGATTTGGTGTACCCTCGGATAAAAAGCGTTGCTCAATTGCTGATAAAATAGATTCAGCAGCACTGGTTAATGTCATTCCCACAGTACAAATCGTATCGCCATTATTAATTAATTTAGCGGCATCTTGTTTAGAAATAAATTTATTATTCATGATAAAACCTACCTGAAGGCTAATATTTCATAGCCCCTTTTTGATTAATTAAAAACTAATTTATATTTTAGTTATTTAAAGAGTAATATCGTAATTTCAAATCTTTCTTGCTTATTTTTCCATTCCAAGTTCTAGGGAAATTACGCGTAAACATAATTCTTACTGGAACTTTATACGTTGGCACCCTATCTTTTAACCACTCAATAATTTCTTTACTGGTTAAACACACTTGATTCTCAGGAATAATAAATGCAATGGGTTCTTCACCATAAATTGTGCTTTCAATTGGAATAACAGCGACCTCATTAACTCCTGGATAATTAGAAATTAAATCCTCGACTTCAATAGAATATATTTTTTCACCACCACGGTTAATCATATCTTTAATTCTATCTTGAATATAAAGAAAACCATCATTATCCATATAGCCAATATCCCCTGTGAAAAACCAACCATCATTAAATGATGTGGTATTCGCAGGACTATCCGGCCAATAACGTTGGATAACAACATCCCCCTTAACCCAAATATTACCTGTGCAGTTCGCGGGAAGATTTTCACCTTTATCATTACGTATGGTCACCTGTAACCCAGGGACTGGTGTACCAGAGCTAGACTTCTTATCGCTATAACGAATATCTTCACGAAATACAGTTGCTGGTGAAGAGGTTTCAGTTAAACCATAAATAGAATGAATGGATGTTTTAGCAAATATATAAGAAAGCTCTTTAATCGTACCTTCATTTAAATGCCCTGCACCACAAGCAATCATTTTTAATGAATTAAATCTTTCTAGGTTAATGCTTTTATTTTCTTTTATTTTCTGAATTAACAATATAAATACTGTTGGAGAACCATGTAAAAATGTTATTTTTTCTTTTGCAATTGTTGAAATAATATCTTTTGCATTGAATTTTTTATGAAGATAAATCGTCCCACCAATATGGATAAATAACGCCAAAATAGCAGAGAGCCCCGTAATATGATAAATCGGTACTGCTAAAATTGTTTTATCGTGTTCAGATAACTTTAATGTTTCCTGATAGGCATATACTGCAGACAATATATTTTTATGCGTGATCACCGCACCTTTTGGCACCCCTGTTGTACCCGAGGTAAATATTATAACAGCAGGGTCTTCTTCATTAACTTGGTTAATAAAATTAATTTCATCAGTGAATATTACATTACGCCACTGAGAAAGACTCATCCCTTTTGCACTGAGCTGTGCTAACCATGGTTGATATGTATCATCCCAAAAAACAGCATCTGCATTAATACAAGACAAATGCTCTTTACCTTCAAACTCTTTCATTTTGGTACTCAAAGGAATTACCTGAATACCCAGACCTACCGCGGCATAAAATAATTGGCAAAACTCAATCGTATTCCCCCAGCCAAGTACAATCCGGTCACCTTTTTTCAGCTGTACTACAGTAGTTAGCCAATACATTGTTTTATTTACTTTTTCAAGTAATTGGTGATAACTCCAACTTTGCTCTTCAAATACAATCGCAACAGCGTCTGGCTGCACTTTTGCTCTCTGTAATAAGCTTTGGTAGATGTTTGAATTTGGCGCAAGCATGGACACACTCCGATACACCTGAATATGACTGATATGCTATCAATGTATAAAATACACTCCGATAAATTAGTGCCAATCTTCACAAATTATTCACACCCTTTTTTTATTTGAATTAGTGATCTGCACAATTCGTTTGTTAACAAATTTTTAACTTAAGTCTCATTTTAAGCTCTGGTTTTTATTGCAAATGAACATATTTACCTTTTGTTATTATCAAGCCATCCCAAAAAACATATAAATTCCTATGAATAGCTCGGTCATCATTGTGCGTATATACAATTACTCATAAACCCAAAAATAGTTTAGAACTAATAATTAACTCTTTCGTTTATCCCCTATGTGTTCTTGCACTCTGTGCTATTTATCCTACCCACCAAAGCAAATATGATAAAAACAGTGGAGAATTCACGACAGATTGCTACAGTGGGGGGCCTTTATAATTAAAGAATTGATGAGAAAATAATCGCCACCTTTGAAAATGGTTAAGGAGATAACTCATGGCAAACACCCCCTATATTCCCCCGAGAGTCTGGCAATGGGAGCAAGGTAATGGCGGAAAGTTCGCCAATATTAATCGCCCAATTTCTGGTGCAACTCACGAAAAATCTTTACCTATAGGTAAGCACCCACTACAGGTATATTCATTAGGAACTCCCAACGGACAAAAAGTCACTATCATGTTAGAGGAGCTATTAGCCCTTGGCATTAAAGAGGCTGAATACGACGCTTGGTTAATTAATATTGGTGAAGGCGACCAATTTAGTTCGGGTTTTGTTGAAATTAACCCTAACTCAAAAATACCTGCTTTAGTCGATAGAAGCAGTAAGGAGCCTATCCGAGTATTTGAATCGGGTTCTATTCTGACCTATTTAGCTGAAAAATTTTCTGCTTTTTTACCCACAACTCAACCAGAACGCGCTGAAACCTTATCATGGCTATTCTGGCAAATGGGTTCAGCACCTTTTGCAGGTGGCGGTTTTGGGCATTTTTATGCCTACGCCCCTGAAAAATTTGAATACCCTATTAACCGCTTTGCGATGGAAACTAAACGTCAATTAGATGTATTAGACAAGCGTTTAGCAGAACACAAATATGTCGCAGGCGAGAACTATAGTATTGCAGATATCGCTATCTGGCCATGGTATGGCGCTTTAGTGAAAGGTTGGCTTTATGATGCTGCAGAATTTTTATCTGTCCATGAATATAAAAATGTTATTCGTTGGGCTGATGAAATCTATGCACGCCCAGCGGTACAGCGCGGCCGCCGTGTTAATCGCCTACAAGGTGACCCCGCACAGCAAGTACGCGAACGCCACGATGCGAGTGATATAAGTTAAGTCATAAGTTTATTACCTTTATTAATACTGAGATTGATCGGTTTTAAGTCTCAGTATTCCCCTAAAATCAAACATCCTTGGTTAAGGTCACAACTGCTTAAATAAAATATCCCCATTAAAATTAAAATATCTAAATACAAAAGTAAAAAATCATATTTAGACCGTCTTATTTATACAATTAGCACTAATTCTATTAGTACACCACCAAAATAAACATTCCAAAATGGACAAAAATATCTTAATAAATACAAATTTCGCGACTACTTTAGTGAGAATAATCTTATATTGATATTTTATTTCAAATAAAATTATATTAACAATATGTTATAAAAATAACCATTCAATTAATAATGTTTCTTATTTTTATTTAAGATTCAAGCCATTAAACAAGTCATTATTAGAGTACTACTTATTTAGCTTGTAATTAGATACATATATTGTAATTAATCGATTTTATCGATTTAACATACTGATTATTTATATTTAGAAAATACCCCTATCAAGTGTAGCCTATACTCACAAATTAAACAGCTATCCAAAAATTGAAACTTAAATCGGTATCCTAATAAATGAAGGACTCTATTTTTACTTGCTTAACTGTTTTAGAAAACAAAAAAAACATTACAAACATAGTTGCCAAGAACATTGGTAAAAAAATTAAACTGCTAAGATCAGAATATCGCTTAAGTGGGTCTGATTTAGCCAGAATTATAGGTATATCTCAACAACAATTATCACGTTACGAAAATGGTCTTAGTGACATATCAACATCTAAAATCATGTTGATATCCGTATATTTTAAAGTAGATGTTTGTTATTTCTTTAAAAAAGATTAACTCATTATATTTTTATCTCTCATATTAAGGTAGTGCGAATGAATGATGAAGAAAATGTAAATATAAAATTAGGCTATTTAATAAAAAAATTAAGAAAGAAAAAAGGAATTAGTGGAGCTGAATTAGCAAAAAAACTAAATGTAAGTCAACAACAAGTATCAAGATATGAACGAGGAGCAACAAAACTAAGTTTTGAAAAATTAATCGAATTAACAATTTATCTTGATCTGGATTTATCTAAATTAAAATCAGAAATTGAAAAAAAAGAAGTTTATATATCAATGACTCAAGAGAATTATTTTAATCTTTAATGGCAGATAACACTGTTATTAATTAATAACAATTAACTCTGATTGTTATTAATTAATCTCACTATGAAATTAACATAATGAGATTAACAATAATCATATTTATATATTTAACCGTAAAGGAAAAGATTGATGAAAATTAAAAGTATTGCAATGGCAACTTTATTAGTTTTAGGTGGTGCTTCTGCTGCGAATGCCGCTGACCAAGGCCACGGTAAAGTCACGTTTAAAGGTGCTATTATTGAAGCACCATGTTCAATTGCACCAGAAAGTATTGACCAAACGATTGAATTAGGCCAAATCTCTAATATGGCTTTAGCCGATGGCGGAAAATCATCACCTAAAACATTTGATATCGCACTGCAAAACTGTAACGTTAGCAGCTTAACTAAAGGTGTTCAATTAACCTTTACTGGTGCATCCGCATCATTTGATGAAGATAGTAAAACCTTAGGTATCGTTGGTACAGGTAGTGGTGCTGGAGTTCAAATTACTAGTGGTAATGGCGAAATTGTTACTATTAACACAGCTACACCATTCCAACAAATTCAAGATGGTAGCAATACATTACAATTCTCTGCATATTTAAAAGGTAATGGTGGTGATGTTTCAACTATCACTGCGGGTGAATTCAGTTCTGTAGCAGATTTCACTTTATCATACGAGTAAAATTAGCAACCTTCTAATTTCAACCTAAAAACACACGGATAGGTTTTTAGGTTCATTAAATATAATAATAGAGCGAATATATGCTATATAAATTTTCATGGTTGACATTCATTCTATTATTAGAAACTAGTTTGTCATCATATTGTTCGGCTGAATCATTAATCACAATGAATGGAAGTATTATTGAAACTGCCTGTTCTATTGATATAAACAGCAAAGATCAAACCATTGAAATGGGAAGCTTATCTATATCTCAAATTACTCGAGATGGTCAAAGCAATGCAAGAACTTTTTCAATTAAATTAATTAACTGCGTACTTGAGAGACCTGAATCAAAAAAACCAAACTGGCAATATTTTACAATAACATTTGATGGAGTTCATAATGGTAGTTTGTTTACTACCAATGGGCAAGCTGAAGGGATTGGTATTGAAATTAGCAGTACTAGTGGTGAAGTAGTATATCCAGGAAAGGCAATGTCATCACAAGAATTAACTGATGGCACTCGTAATTTAAATTACAAACTACGAATAAAAAGAAATAATAAATCTTTAAAATCAGGCAATTATTTTGGTCTAATAAAATACAAATTAGATTATGAGTGATATAAAAAACAACTCTATCCACATGAACATTTTTCTAAATAGGAGATACTTTCTCTTATTATAAATGAGTTTGAATAAGGTCAAGTATTATGGCGCATCATAAAATCCATATTAAATTATCATCAGTTAGTCGATTATATATATTAGCTAGCATGATAACTATTATCTGTAATACCGGATTTGCCGCTGCTAACATAGAATTTAATACGGATATTTTAGATATAAATGATCGCGCTAATATTGATCTAAGCCGTTTCTCTAAAACTGGTTATTTCATGCCAGGGGAATACACTTTTAGCATTCATGTAAACAAAAATATATTATCTGAACAAAGTGTTTTTTATTATAACTCAGATGAAGATATTGATGACAGTAAAGTATGTTTAGATCCAAGCTTAGTTGAGAAATTTGGACTAAAGCCCAAAATAATATCATCGCTGGTCTGGTGGCATAATGACTCCTGTTTAGATTTAAACAGCTTATCTGGAGCAACTACAAAAGCCGATTTATCGACATCAACACTCTATATTAATATTCCTCAAGCCTATTTAGAATATACGGCAGATAATTGGGATCCGCCTACTCGTTGGGAAGATGGTATATCGGGTGCTCTATTTGACTACAATCTGAACGCGCAAGTAAATCAACAAATACGTAGCCACCAAAGTACGAGCTATACCACCAATGGTAACGGTGTGGTAGGAATGAATTTAGGTGCATGGAGATTCAGAGCTGATTGGCAATCACGATTTGAGAAGCACCCATCTTCTGAGTCAACCCATTCTTTTGATTGGAATCGTTTTTACATTTTTCGAGATATTAAATCATTAGGTGCCAAACTAACATTCGGTGAATCTTACTTAGCCTCCGATATTTTCGATAGCTTTAGATTCACAGGACTCAGTTTAATTACTGATATTAATATGTTACCACCCAATTTGAGGGGATATGCACCTGAAGTAACTGGGGTGGCAAATAGTAATGCAACCGTCATTATTAGTCAGCAAGGTCGTACTATTTACCAAACTCAAATCGCTGCTGGCCCTTTTCGCATTCAAGACCTTAATGATGCTTTATCGGGTGAATTAGATGTAAGGGTAGAGGAACAAAATGGTAAAACGCAAACTTTTACAGTGAACACCTCAAGTATTCCCTATCTTACTCGCCCAGGGCAAGTTCGTTATAAATTTGCAGCAGGACGGCCTAGTGATTCCAATCATCGTGTTAATGGTGATAGTTTCGCTAGTGGTGAATATTCATGGGGGATTAATAATGGTTGGTCCCTATATGGCGGTATGATTGCTTCACAAAAATATCTCTCAACGACTTTGGGAATTGGTCGCGATCTAATGCGATTTGGGGCTCTTTCATTTGATGTGACAAGAACACATGCAAAAATTAAAGAAATCACTTCAAATAATGAAACTAATTATAAAGGTAATTCTTATAGATTGAGCTATTCAAAACGTTTTGAAGATTATAATAGCCAAATTACCTTTGCTGGCTATCGTTTTTCAGAAAAAGATTTTATGAGTATGTCTGAATATCTCGATGCCAAAATAAGTGGCGTTCGACAATATAATAGCAAAGAAATGTATACCATTTCTTATAACCAGCAGTTTAGCGGCAGTGGACTAAGCACATATTTAAATTTTTACCATCAGACATATTGGAATCAACCTGACAATAATCGCTATAGTTTATCATTAGCAAAGTATTTAGATCTCGGAAAATTTAAAAACTTAAGTGTTAACTTAACCGCATTCCGTAATAACTATCGAAATATAAATGATGATGGGGTTTATATTGCGTTATCTATGCCTTGGGGTGAAACCTCTACAGTGAGCTTTAACAGTAACTGGGATAAAAGTAATACAACACAGAATGTAAATTATTATGACCGTATTAATGAGCGTAGCAACTACCAAATTAATACTGGGATCACACAGTCGGGAGCAATTCTTGGTGGGTACTATACACATCAAGGCGATATGGCTCAGTTTAATGCAAATGCAACATACCAACAGAATCGTTACCGTTCTGCCGGACTATCATTGCAAGGTGGATTGACGGCAACGCAACATGGGGTTGTACTCCATAGAAGTAACCAACTCGGCGCTTCGCGCGTTTTTGTTGATACCAATGGTGTAGCGAATATTCCTTTGCGTGGTAATGGAATTGTGACACGGTCAAATTATTTTGGTAAGGCTGTTGTTGCTGATGTTAATAGTTATTACCGTAGTAATATCAATGTGGATTTGAATCTTTTGCCTAGTAACGCAGAGGTTACCCATTCTGTAAAGCAAGGAACATTAACAGAGGGTGCTATTGGTTATCGCCAATTTGATGTTATAGCGGGTAGTAGTGCAATGGCAAATATCCGCTTATCGGATAATAATGCACCTCCATTTGGTGCCATTGTATTAAATACACGTAAACAGCAAGTTGGAATAATTAGTGATGAAGGCAGTGTTTATTTGTCAGGCTTAAATCCTAAAGAAAAATTGAGTGTTTTTTGGGATGATGAAATACAGTGCAATATAACATTGCCAGATAGCGTTTCATCAGAAATAAATCTAGCAAACACATTACTGCTACCATGTGTGAAATAACACTTTACTAATATTTTTAAAAAATTATTAATATTAATTATTTAAATCAAAAAAAATGATGAACATCATCAAGTTAAACTTAAAGAGATTATATCGTTTATGAATAAGTTAAATGTAAGTAAAAAGGATACCTATCCTACCCCAAAATTGGTTAATAGTTCTAAAATTATATTAGCAACAGTTTTTTTAATGAATATGTCAACAGCAAATGCAGCTATTTCATTAGATCGTACTCGAGCAATCATTAATGGCAATGATAAATCTATTAGCTTAAATATTAGTAATGAAAATAAAACATTACCTTATCTTGCTCAAGGCTGGATTGAAAATGTACAGGGTGAAAAAATTAATGAGCCATTCACCGTATTACCTCCGGTTCAACGTGTTGAACCTGGTGATAAAAGCCAAATAAGAATTCAACCATTAGCTAACGTAGCAAAATTACCACAAGATATTGAATCAGTATATTATTTTAATTTACGTGAGATTCCACCGAGAAGTGATAAAGCAAATACTTTACAACTTGCATTACAAACGCGAATAAAGCTTTTTTATAGACCAACATCTATCATTCCAACTAAGAATGATATCGATAATCCATGGCAAGAAAAATTAGTTTTAAAACAGCAAGGGGGTAAATATATTGCATTTAATCCAACGCCTTATTATATAACCATTATTGATGCGGCAACAAAAATTAAAGGGGATACGGTAAAAGGCTTCGAGCCGATTATGATCGCTCCTAAAAATAGCCAGCCATTAGGTGTCGATGTTGCTACATTAGGCAATACCCCAGTACTAACATATATCAATGACTATGGTGGCCGCCCTAATCTTAGTTTTAACTGCCAAGCAAATGAATGCAAGGTATCTCCAAGTAATAAATAATCTATTTATTAAATAGTAATAGAGGAAGGTATGAGTAAAAAAGTGAGTTATAGAGCTCCTTTAATAGGGATTATTTTCAGTACACTTGCCTTTCAGACATTAGCTACTGATATTGGCAAATTTGATAATTGGGATGTTGATGGTGCCAATGGTGTTTTACAGGTTAAGGGGATGCTTACCGAAAGTGCATGTAGGTTAGCCATGCAATCTGCATTCCAAACAGTAGATTTGGGCACAAATAGTTCTTCAGCATTTAAATTTCTAGGGCATAAAGGCACTCCTATTCCTTTCAATATTCAATTAGAAGATTGTTTAAGGAGTGAAAGCCGCAATCACGATCAACAAGGTAACATAACTTGGAGCTCTGACATGCCTGCCGTAAGAATTCGTTTTCTTGCTGTATCAGATAATACGGATAGCAAATTAATAAAAGTAAATGGTGCTGAAGGCATTGCTCTTGAGTTAAATGATGAAAATTTTAAAAAAATTAAACCGGGTTTTTTTACGAGATCAAAACTATTATCAATGGGCAGTAATAAATTAACCTATTACATTACTCCGGTGAGAATCAATAGTCATTTTAATGCGGGTAGCTATCAAGCAAATATAAGATTCCAATTAGTCTATGACTAGGATTAAAATATGAAACCATCATATCAATACTTATTATTTAAATCGCAGGTTTTTATTAGCATTATTTCCATATTAATATGTTTTAATACAGCCAGTGCTTCAATGGCTTCTATTGGCCTAACGATTACGGTCATAGAACCCCCTAATTGTAGTTTTGTAGAAGGAAGTACATTAAATATTGATTTTGGTGATGTCCAGCAAGATTTAATCGATGGGTCATCATATAAAAAAACGAATATTAACTACAATTTACAATGCACAAATTTATCTACTAATTTATTAAAAATGAAATTGAGTTGGAATAACTTTAGAGTTAATGGTGTTGATGCAATAAAAACGAATAGAGATAACCTTGGTATCGCCATTTATCAAGATAATAATATAGTATCCAACAATTCAAATATTCATTTTATATATGGTGCCATGCCATCTATTTATGCCGTCCCCATAAAACCTAATGGTTCAATGTTGAGCGATGCAGGGAATTTCAGTGCCGAAATGATTATGAAAATTGAATATCAATAAATTAAGAGCCAATATGAAAATTAAATTTTTATATACATTACTAGTTTTTAGTACTTTTTCTTATTCCGCCTCACTAACTGTAGGGTTTAATGGGAATCTAATTTTCACACCTCCTGAGTGTATTTTAAATAACAGTCAAAAGTCAATGGTTCATTTTGGCGATATTTTATTAAGCAGGATTGATGGAGTAAATTATAAGCATACATTAACTTTTGAGTTAACTTGTACTAATTTAGCCATGAATAACCTAGCGTTAAGTATTCAAGGTGATCCTAGTAACTTTAATAATGGCATTCTTAAGACCAGTAATCCAAAGCTAGGATTAAGCTTCTATATTAATGGCATAAAACAAGATATTAATAAAAAAATAAATTTTAACTATTTAGAGTTACCATCATTAGAAGTTTCTCCAGTAAAAAATACAAACTCAAGTTTTGATGATACTGATGGTGGAGATTTCACTGCACTTGCAACACTTAATGTGGATTATCAATAATGAAAAAAAACTCAACCAATAATAAAGTTCAGTATCAGATATGTTGTTTTCTTTTGATATTCTTAGCAAATATAGCTTATGCTAATTGGGGATTTGATGGTTCGTTAATTATACCGCCAAAATGCCGATTAAGTCACAGCGATCCTATCAAAGTTTCATTTGGTAAAGTCGGTGTTAATAAGGTTGATGGAATACACTATAAGAAAAAAATTCCTTATGAACTTATTTGCGATGGCGATCTAACACAACCTTGGAATATATCTTTAACATTATCTGGCGCAACCGCAGGGACAGGCTTTGATGATGCAACACTGCAAGTTAAATCTGATCAAAATGGAAATAATGTAGGCATCCAGATTCAAAAAGATGGGCAACCTATCGCTTTAAATAAAGCATTTGTAATTGATCAAGAGACATTACCCACTTTATCCGCTGTTATTGTCAAAAAAGCAGGAACTAAACTGGTTGGAGATACATTCAATGCTATTGCGACATTAACCGTTTCATTTCAATAGGAATAATAATGTTCTCGATAATAAAATTTTATATCTTGTTATTTTTAACTGTGTTTATATGTCATTCGTTACCATCGATAGCCGAAACAATTAATTTTGATGGTATCTTTGTCGAAGATGCTTGCGATTTATACCCCGGAGATGAACTAATTACATTAGACTTTGGGACAATTGCAGATAAATATCTTTATTTGAATAGCCGTACTTTAAGTGAATCATTTAGTATTCGATTAATTAATTGCGATTTATCTTTAGGTCGCGAAATTAATGCTTCATTTAATGGAAATGAAAACTCGTTTTTATCTGGTTATCTTGCATTAGACCCAGTAAGCCACGCTAATGGTATTGCAATTGGTTTAGAAACAGATACCGGAAAAAAAATCGATATAAACACAAAAGATCACACACAGAAATTGTCAGCTGGTAATAACGAAATAAGACTTAAAGCCTTTATTCAAGGAGAGCCTTCTGCATTGACAAATAAAACAATTTCATATGGAACCTTTATATCAACGTTAACATTCTTTCTAGAATACAACTGAATATATAAAATCTGCATTGAATTATAGGTATTCGAAAATGAAAATTTTAGTATTAAGTAGCAATTATAACGCCATAGTAATAAAGGTATTTTTTATTACTATATTAACCTTCATTTACAACATGAATGCATATTCTATAAGTTGGGGGTCATTTATCCAAAGAAATGGTAATGATGTCACTATTCAGTGGGGATGGCAGAATGAAGATAGCAATAGTATCATTTGTTATAATCCCTCCGGTTGTATTGTAACGGTTGGTCCCTATGATTATCGAGGTTCTAGTGCAGACTCAAAAACGTTTGGTGGTATAAATCTACCCTATGGCATGCAGCAAAAAGTCATCATCCGCAATAATGGGACAGCAATTGATGCTTTTAATGCTTGGAGGCTACAATATGGAACGGCTAATACACAAACTCTTGCTACAATGTGGGGAAATTATCCAAATACAGATTTCGCTTCAGTTTGTTATGGATTCCAAGTTTTTCAAATATCAACCTGGGGGACATCTTATGGCACTTTATTACCTAATGCAGGCTGTGGGGTAGTACCTCCATCAAACACTTCTTGTAATTTTAGCTTCCCTACTAGTATTGATCTGGGTTCCTCTGTCAGTGGCCAAAATGGCTCTTGGTCTGGAGAGGCTACAGGCGCTTTTACCTGCACTGATATTGTTGATGTAAGGGCTAGTTTACTAGCTACTCCCTATTTAAGTAATCTTCCGGTTGATATTTCAGTAAACCAAACTACTCTAGATAGTAATAATAAACTGGTTGCTCGAGGGCAAATGGCGTCACTTAATTTTAAGGCAGCCACAGCAGGTAAGTTCACATCAGCAGGCAAGTTTAACGCTAATGCAGTTATTTTGTTTTCTTTCAATTAGCAAACACATTACTAATATGAATGTTAAATAAATAAAGTACAGTAAGAATCGCTAATAATAACTTTATTAACTGATAGTTACCTATAAAAGCGGAGCAGTTCCTATACCGTAATGCCCCAATAGTGTAAGAGGGCTAGTCCCCCCTCTTACACTTGCCCTTTATACTCTTCTTGTGAAACCAAATGTACCCTTATATATCGCTGATAACGTGCTGGCTTTAATTTAGTTAAATCCACCAGCACCAAGCCGTCGATGCAATCGTTAAACGCGGGGTCTGTACCGAAATCCATAAACTGTACGCCGCCGGGTTCGCATAATTCGGTATATTGCTTATAAAGCGTTGGAATCGAACAGCCAATGTTATTGAGTAAGCTTTTCAATTTAACCAAATCTTCATGGTAATTGTCCCCTGAAAATTGGGCTAATACCTGTGGCAAAGAAGCCGGGTACGGCTGATGTGACTGTGCAATGCTGTGTGGTGCTGAAAAATAGAGCCGATAAAAAGTAATCAGTAAGTCACGCGCCGCAATCGGCATTGAGCCAGAAATAGATACAGGACCAAAAAGATAACGATAGTGTGGATATTTTGCCAAATACGCGCCAATACCTAACCATAAGTAATCTAAACCCCGTTTTCCCCAATATTTGGGCTGAATAAAACTCCGACCAAGCTCAATACCTTGCGCTAATATTGGCATCATGGCTTGGTCATAGTGAAATAAGCTAGAGCTATAAATACCCTCAAGGCCTTTGGTCTCAATTTGCTTTTTAGTCGGTATAAACCGATAAGCGCCAACAATATCAAGTTCGCTTTCATCCCATAAAACCAGATGATAATAATCGTCATCATAGCTGTCTAAATCACGGCGCTTACCTGAACCTTCCCCTACAGCACGAAATGCAATTTCGCGTAATCGGCCAATTTCTCGTAAGATCGGTGACCTTACCTCTTGGTTTCGGTGATAAAGGTAAATCGCTTTCCCATCAGGAGAAGTTCCTAGCCGCTCACAGGCCACTAACGCTTTTTTTAATTCAATTCTATCTTCTGGTAAAGCAATTGGCGATTCACTGATAAATAGCCCTTCCTTACCTTTACCCAACAAATAGACATGGCGGCGAAAGCGCCCTGCTAACTCATGAGCCGCCGTATGACCATCATGCCAATGAATAAATGGGATACTGCCACCAATACGAATTTTTAATCTTTTTCCTCGCTGCTTAAACATTTCCCTGACTAACATTAAAGTAGATAATGGCTTGTAAACCAGCGAAGTTAAGTAAAATAAATGGCTATTACGCCCTTGAATATGGATGGGAACGATAGAGGCTCTAGCCTTTGCGGCTAAACGCAAAAAACCTGTACGCCAGTGGCCATCACGAACCCCTTTGCGACCAAATCGAGAAACTTCCCCCGCAGGAAACACAATTAATGCCCCTTGTTTATCCAAATGCTGTTGCATGGCTTCAACTTGTTGTCGACTGGTTCGGTTATTCATATTATCCACTGAAATAAATAAGCTTTTTAGTGGTTCTATATAATTGAGAAACTGATTTGCCACTATTTTTACATCAGGACGAACGGCAGCAACCACACGTAATAATGCAAGGCCATCGAGTGAACCTATCGGATGGTTAGCAACTAAGACAACAGGTCCTTGAGTCGGAATATTTTCTAAGTCACCCTCAACCATTTCACAAGAAATATCAAAGAACTCCATGATTTGTTCAATAAGATCCAAGCCCTTTAAGTGCGGATAATCTTGAGCAAATTGGTGAAATTCCTGTTCAAACAAAAGCTTTTTTAATAAGCGACGTTTCCATTTGCCTGGTGTTTGATGAGGAAAAATATCGTGCAGCAGGGTATCGACACTAAACATAATGCTATCTCCTAACTGAGTTACGACGAACTTAAGTCAGATTCATAACAACAATATGTTTATTTTATGACAAAATGGTGAAAGCACAAAAATGATGATGTAGATCATTACTTTTTATTTGCCAATATTATGGTTATCTAAAATCAATAATTTTCAGGAATATTGTTTTCTTAAATAATTTATATTTTACTTATTTTGTAATATGCATTTAGTCCACAACAATTAAAAAGGTAAAAACTAAACTTTTCGATTAGTTTCACTCAATTTATTTTAATAATTAAGAAGTTATCATTTATAAATATCCACCAATTAAATTGAACTAAAAATCTATTGCAGTAAGATTAATTTGAAACAATATCCTTTAAATTCAATCTAATAAAATTTAATCATCAGCTTGTTTTTTAACTATTATTTCATTGATAGGTAAATCTTATTTAAACAATCGCTTAAACCGATGGCCATCATTGATAAAAATCAAGAACTTCTCGGACTTATTTATCCATCATAGTCCGGCTGTAGAATTATATTAATTAAAAAATATTTAAATATATTTGACCGCAATCTTTCAAGGATAGTGTAATGAAAAAACTTACTCGCATTACGGTCGCTGTCATATTTTTGCTTTTACTCGGTTATTTTGGATTATCTGGATATGTGTGGTATCACGATAATCAACGAAGAGAAAATAATGACATTCAGACATCTAAAATTGCAGAAAATAATCAAGTCCTCCAATTCTTTGCCGAAAAGGGATGCGATTACTGTCACACACCGTCAACTGATTTACCTGCCTATGCATCATTCCCCATTGCTAAGCAACTGATGGAATACGATATTCAGCTAGGTTATAAGTCATTCAACCTTGAGGCAGCTCGCGCTGCACTCATCGCAGGAGAACCTGTACCACAAAGTGAATTAAATAAAATTGAGTGGGTTATGCAGAACCACACCATGCCTCCAACACGTTATGTTGCACTTCATTGGGCCAGTAGTGTCAGTGATGAAGAACGTAATAACCTATTGAATTGGATAGCTAAACAGCGGGAAGAGCACTATGCCAGCCAAGATACCGCCGCTGAACATCGCAACGAACCAATTCAACCAATTCCAAAATCACTGGATGTTGATGATGCAAAAGTCGCATTAGGTTTCCGCTTGTATCATGATGCGCGCCTGTCAGGGGATAGCACGATTTCTTGTGCGCACTGCCACGCACTCAATGCAGGTGGTGTTGATGGCCGTAAAACATCAATTGGTGTTGGTGGCGCAGTAGGCCCAATCAATGCGCCAACGGTATTTAACTCTGTATTTAATGTCGAGCAATTTTGGGATGGTAGAGCACCTGATTTACAAGCCCAAGCTGGTGGTCCACCATTAAATCCTATCGAAATGGCATCAAAGTCATGGGATGAAATCATTGAAAAATTGGATAAAGACCCTGTCTTAAAACAAGATTTTAATGCGGTTTACCCAGAAGGTTTTACGGGTGACACCATCACCGATGCGATTGCAGAGTTCGAAAAAACCTTAATCACTCCAGACTCTCCGTTTGATAATTGGTTAAGAGGTGACAAAACTGCATTAACCGCACAGCAGCTCCATGGTTATCAGTTATTTAAAGAGAACAAATGTGCAACCTGCCATGGTGGCGTGATCTTAGGTGGTCGTTCCTTCGAACCTCTGGGCCTGAAAAAAGACTATGAGTTCGGTGAAATCACTGCTCAAGATATTGGTCGTATGAATGTCACCTCTGATGAGCGCGATAAGTTACGCCAAAAAGTCCCAACACTACGTAATGTCGAGCTAACCGCACCGTATTTCCACCGCGGCGATGTAGCAACCTTAGATGAAGCAGTGAAACTGATGCTGCGTTATCAAGTGGGTAAAGAACTGCCACAAAAAGATGTCGATGATATTGTTGCCTTCCTTAAGAGTTTAACAGGGGTATATACACCCTATGTGCAACAAAGTGAGTCACAACAGTAAATATCAATAGCTGATTGATATAAAAAACCAATAGCACCACCCTACTTGGGGGTGCTATTTTTATTTATAATGTATCTTTGTAAAACACCACTTTCTCTAATATAGGTAAAGTTAACTGTTGTTGATATCCATCCAATGTTTCTTTTGCCAATATTGCTAATGCACGGTAAAAATCGCTGTTAGCCGAATCTATCAATACTTCGAGAAAATGTGCCGACCAAGGTAATAGATGCCAAGCGAGTAACTCTTCTAAATCAGCTCTGCGATTTTGCTCAGCGAGCCAAGCCGCTAACATCAAGATCAGCCCAAAGTGGTCTTCTGGCTCTTTTTGTGTCGTTACGGGTTCAACACCTTTGGCTCGCATCCATTGGCGCAGCTCAACGGTTGAATCACCAAAAACAATTCTTTCTTTGTCTAGCCAGACTGAGCCCCAAGGAGGCGCGGGTAAAGCATAAGGCCCGATAAACAAGCGCTGCCATGCTTCACTGAGGGGTTTATTCTCCTGAGCACTGGGTTGCAAAAGCTGGCTAATTTTCGCTAAAGAAGGTAAGGCAAATGGCCATTCTTCATGCCAAGTCGGCTCCTGAAGAATCGTGATAATCTCTGCGTTATTTTCATTTTCTGGTGAGAAATAAAATAAGGACCCCAGAACTCGCCCTGTCACTGCGACGTGTTCAAGAAAGCGTGCTTCTTGCATATTTGATTGTCTCTGAAGTTATCAGCGCAGGGAAACCATCTCCTGCGCTGAAAGGTTTACCAATTAAGCCACAGCCATGCCGACTGTCATGTGTAAACCATAGAATAGCCCACGACCGATAAATTCACCAATCAGTACCAGCACGGTACCAAGAAGTAAACTCAATACCGAAGGCTGATTTTGTCGCACAACAGGCAAAATCCATAGCAGCAACCCGAAACTGGTCACCACTAAACGTATCACTTGTAAAACACCAAAATCAGGGACTAAATCCACTGCTTTTTGTACAGAAGTGGCAATTAGCGCAATTTCTCCGCTTTGCAGTAGTACCGACGCGATAGTCACAATATAAGCCACGATACTAATCGCCGCTAATTTACCACTATTAAACGGAAATTTAGCCACTCGTAATAGCAAAGTGCCTAAAATTGGTCCGACAACAAACAGGGTCATAAAGAAGCCGATAGTGGTATGTGGTGTGTTCCATGTTGGCACCGTGCTTATCATATAAACTCGTGTCATTGCCCAAACAAATAACAGCCCCATCAACATGGTGATGATTAACCACACTTTATCTAACCCTGTTGGCATCTTTTTCATTGCAGATAACAGCCACCATAAGCCGCCCAAAGCAAAGAAAATGGAGCCAAACAACACTTCGTTACTTAATGATGACGCAAATACTCTGTTCATCGAGTTAAATGCACGCATCGGTGAGCCCATATGCATCATCGATGCCAAAAATCCTAAGCCCATCAATACCCATAACGCAAACATTGCGTTCACAATGCGCTGTTTTTGTGGCTTATCATCTGTCGATAACCATGCAAGCCCTGTCACAATCACGCCACCTGCAATACTTTGGCCTAATACCGTAAATAAAATCAGCGGCCATTCGTGTAATCCATTGCCCATGTTATACCTCCCGAGGATTGGCTAAATGGCCTGTCGTATCATTGACAGGGCGACTATTGGCATTGGGTTTAATGACAATATTGGGCTTGGTATAGTGCGCTTCTGGTAGTGGCGCAATCTCTGCCAAATTGCCATGTTTCTCACGTAACTCATCAATAGGACCAAAGTCTAATGCACGCAGTGGACAAGACTCGGCACAAATCGGTTTTTTACCGACGGCAACACGTTCATAGCAACCATCGCACTTGGTCATATGCCCTTTTTCGCTATCAAATTGCGGCGCACCGTATGGGCAGGCCATATGGCAATAGCGGCAGCCGATACACACACTTTCATCCACAACGACAAAGCCATCTTCACGTTTATGCATCGCGCCACTTGGGCACACTTTCACACAAGCAGGGTCTTCACAGTGGTTACATGAAATCGACAAATAATAACTAAATACGTTTTGATGCCACACACCGTTATCTTCTTGCCAATCTCCCCCCGCATATTCATAAATGCGCCTAAAATTCACCGCAGGAGATAAATTTTTGTAGTCCTTACACGCTAATTCACAAGTTTTACATCCCGTGCACCGTGCAGAATCAATATAAAAACCATATTGTGTTGTCATGATTTATCCCCCTATACCCTTGCCACTTCAACCAAATTACTGTGTTGCGGATTACCTTTCGCTAACGGTGACGGGCGTTGAGTCGTCAGGACGTTTAGGCTACCACCATGGTCCACCTTGTTTTCATCAGGCGCGTACCAAGCCCCTTCCCCCATTGCAACAACCCCTGGGATGATGCGTGGAGTCACTTTGGCAGCGATCTGCACTTCCCCTCTATCGTTGTAAATACGCACTATGTCACCATCTTTAATATTGCGACGTTTTGCATCAATAGGGTTGATCCACATCTCTTGTAAACAAGCAGCCTTAAGCACATCAATGTTGCCGTAAGTGGAGTGAACGCGCGATTTATAGTGGAAGCCACTCAATTGCAGTGGATATTTTTCGGTGAGCTTATCATCATGGCTTTCAAAGCCTGGGGAATACATTGGGAGTGCTGATATCAAATCACCTTCCGCTAGCGTCCATGTTTTCGCGATATCCGCTAATTGTGATGAATAGATCTCAATCTTTCCTGACGGGGTATTTAATGGGTTCGCAATTGGGTCTTCGCGGAAAGCTTTGTGTGCCACGACATGCCCTTGTGGGTTCATTTTTTTGTAAATCCCTTGCTGCTGGAATGTCTCAAAATCAGGTAGCTCAGGTAACTTTTGTCGTGAAATTTCATACAAATGGCGTAGCCACTCTTCTTGGGTTCGCCCTTCGGTAAATTTCTCTTCAACCCCCATACGGCGTGCGATTTGTGTACACATTTCATACACCGTTTTGCTCTCAAAACGTGGTTCAATGGCTTGGCTGGCGAAAATCACATAGCCCATATTACTAGCGGCACCATCCAAGCAAAAATCCATTTGTTCAGACGCGGTACAATCTGGCAGGACTAAATCCGCATATTTCGCTGAAGCCGTCATATGGTTATCAATCACTACTATCATTTCGCATTTTTTATCATCCTGAAGAATGTCATGCGTTTTATTAATATCAGAGTGTTGATTGATTAAACTGTTGCTGGCGTAGTTCCAAATAAACTTAATCGGAACATCCAGTTTATCTTTACCTCTTACCCCATCATGAGTTGCAGTCATTTCAGGGCCGCGCTCTATCGCATCAGTCCATAAAAATACGGAAATACTTGCTTTGACTGGATTTTCTAATGTTGGCATCCGCTCAAATGGAATATCATAGTTCCCTTCACGAGCCCCCGTATTTCCCCCACTTATACCAACATTACCGGTTAAAATCGGTAACATCGCAATCGCACGTGCGGTTTGCTCGCCGTTCGAATGGCGTTGTGGCCCCCAACCTTGGCTAATATAAGCAGGTTTTGCGGAACCGATTTCACGTGCTAATTTGATGATTTTATCAGCAGGAATACCGGTGATTTGCGCAGCCCATTGTGGTGTTTTTTCTACACCGTCATCCCCTTGCCCTAAAATATATGCCTTGTAGTGGCTATTTTTCGGAACATCTGCGGGTAGCGTTTTCTCATCATAACCCACGCAATATTGGTCTAAGAAGGGTTGATCAACCATATCTTCAGTGATCAACACATGGGCGATCCCTGCCACTAATGCAGCATCTGTTCCGGGGCGGATCGGGATCCACTCATCTTCTCGTCCAGCAGCAGTATCGGTATAACGCGGGTCGATCACTATCATTCTTGCATTAGAACGCTCACGCGCTTGCTCTAATTGATAAGTGATCCCACCACCGCTCATACGGGTTTCGGCAGGATTGTTTCCGAACAGAACCACCAACTTGGAGTTTTCGATATCGGAAACACTATTACCCGCCCCGCTACCATAGGTATAAGGCATCGCACAGCTGATTTGTGCTGTACTATAGGTACCGTAATGGTTTAAATAGCCGCCCATGCAGTTCATCAAACGGGCGATAGGTGAATTCGCTGGCGGCCATGAACGTGCGACTGTGCCACCTAATGTGCCAGTTCCATAGTTCAAATACACAGCTTCATTGCCATAATCGGCAATAATCCGTTTTAGATTATCGCTGATTAAATCGTAGGCTTCATCCCAACTAATTTGTTTGAATTTACCTTCACCACGTGCCCCAACGCGCAACATCGGGTATTTCAAGCGGTCAGGGTTATAGACACGACGGCGCATTGAGCGCCCACGTAGACAGGCCTTAACTTGGTGCTTATTTCCGTAAACATCATCGCCGGTGTTGTCGGTTTCGACATATTTTATTTCACCATCAACAATATGCATACGCAGTGGGCAGCGACTCCCACAGTTAACGGTACATGCGCTCCAAACTATTTTTTCTTCAGGTATGGCTGTTTTGGGTGTGATTTCACTGGTATCAGCAATACTATTAAAAGGTAAACTTAGCGCTCCACTTGCAAGTGCGAGTCCCCCGACGGTACTGGTTTGCATTAGCTTCCTGCGGCTGATCTCCGATTGGAGTACTCCCTCAGATAATGCTTTACTCATATCTGCCTCACTTAACATTGCTTCAAAGTTTTAAAATGGCTTTTTTGAAATTTATTTTTATCTTTAATTTATTTATCGACTTCCAATTACCATTCTATAACCGAGGCACCGTGAGGTATTGTGCACGATCAATAATCCAATATAAATTGTGTGGTTTTAATGCGTTATATCGAGTCATTCAAGCCAGATTAAAATTAATATAATTATTTTTAATGTTTAATAATGAATTAAATTGAAATAAATATAATTCCATTCTTCTTTAACTTGAGTTTACTGTTTTTCATTTATTTCCGAGTCTCAATTCATAAAAATCCCCTTAAACGAAAATCGACTAAGACGTTTAAGGGGAAATATAAAATATAAATTATCGAGTGAATATTTGTTCTGCTAACAGCACTTAAAACGGGCAATTACGCCGTTAATCCACCATCTAAGACCAATGTTTGACCTGTTAGGTACTGGCTGCTATTGCCAATCAAAAATTCAACTAGCTCTGCCACTTCTTGGGGTTGCCCTAAGCGGCGTAACGGGATGTTTTGGCACATAGCTTTTAATTTAGCTTCAGGCATTGCACGGGTCATATCACTATCAATAAGCCCCGGAGCAATACAATTCACACGTAACCCAAAACGCCCGACTTCATGAGCCAATGAACGCGTCAACCCCATCATCGCTGATTTACTCGCCGCATAAGCTGTTTGGCCAATATTGCCTTTTAACCCAGTAATTGATGACATCAATACGATTGAGCCGCTCCCCGCCATCAACATTGCAGGTAATAATTTACGGTGCCAATTCATCACGGAAATGACGTTATTCTCTAGCACATCTCGCCAGATTTCAGCATCTTGATGAATATGTAAGGCGTCCCTAGTGATACCCGCATTATGAATAATAGCCGTAGGAGCCCCAAATTGTTCCAATAACGAGCTAGAAAGCGCGTCAACTTGTGCTTCATTCTTACCATCACACGGGGATCCTTTCACCCATGTATCTAAATTGGGGTTTTCAAGATTCGCTTGTGTTTCATTAACGCCATCAACGCTACGCCCAGTAAAAACCACATTCCAGTGGCGTCGCAATTCACTAACTAGTGCGAGCCCAATTCCCCGGCTTCCTCCCGTCACGAGTATCCATTGATTATTTGCCATTTTAAGATTTCGACTCCTTATCAATATGTTCACACAGCGCTTTCATCGAAATTTCTGGATGTTCTAGGAAAAATTCCGCATCTAAAGCAACATTAAAGTCACGTTTAACAAGCACCATAAGTTCAACATAATCTAAGCTATCGAACTCTAACTGGACTAAAGTCATCTCCGCATTCAACTCTTCTGCTTCTAAATCTTTTGCATCACAGATCATGTCACTAATTTTGATATAAATTTCTTGATATTGGCTCATTTGTTTTATCCTTGCATTCTTATTGAGTTATTGAATTAACTTTCAATGTTATTGAATTATTTATTATTTTTTCTCTGTAGCGGGCGGCGATACTAATACTCACTAATCGACCACTCTCACTATCCGCGATCACTAAGGCCGGCAAAATACGTAGGTAAATAGGCTCAGGAGAGGTGATAGGAGCCCATTTCGTTAGAAGTTCACGGTCAAACACCACCTCTTGGTGGGTTTGTACGATAGGATAACGGCAAAAAATATCTTTCAATGTTGAGCCGACCGGCAACCATTGTGCGATCTCTTGTTGTTCAAATAACGAGCTATCATGAATTAAGTACCAGAACAAAACTGCGTCAATAAACTGCCATTCATACATTTCGTTGGAAAACTGAGAAAATATTGACTGCAATTTCACCATCTCTGCGGTCGAAATCATTATTTCATTCGCGATTTCATGTAATACCGGTGGAGGGGTGAGTGACAATTGGCAAGTTAAGCAGTTTTGTTGCTCATCAGAAGAGAGTAAAGCCACCGATCCCGCTTTATTTCGTGCAACTAATTGATAATCTTTATCGTTCCATAGCGGATTGCGTAACCGCACGACACATTTGATAAACTCAGAGTCGATAACCTCTTGTGAAGCCAATAATGGGTGATTTAATGACTCACTCGCGAATTGTTTCACATCGAGTAGTGCACGCATGCCATGCACACTCAGTTGATCTCCGCCCTTCGCTTTGACCCATTCAAGGTCGAAATGAATCGGGTTATCATCACCAGAAAATGATGCCCACTGTTTTGCATCCTCAAGGGTATAACGTAACGTTCTCATAACGCTTTCTCTAAAATCAGCGCCGCGTTTGCCCCACCGAAGCCAAAACTCAGGTTTAGTGCACGCTTAACTTCACCAATACGGTGTTCGTTAGGAATATAATCGAGGTCACATTGCGGGTCCGGGTGATGTAAGTTAGCGGTTGCGGGCATCACGCCATGCGCCATCGCTTGCAAGCAAATAATGGTTTCAAAGCTACCAGCAGCGGCGATTAAATGTCCGGTATAGGATTTCGTACTGGATATTGGGACTTGGTAAGCTGCCGCACCTAATGCCTTTTTCAATGATTCTGTTTCATTTAAGTCATTAAGAGCTGTTGAGGTCCCATGGGCATTGATATAATCGAGAGATTCAGGAGCGGCTCCCGCTTGTTGTAAAGCCATTTCAATAGTTTTCACCCGAGCAACACAATCTTCTGCTGGTGATGTAAAATCAAAAGCATCAGAAAAATTTGCATACCCCGTAATCTCGCCCAAAATTGTGGCCCCACGAGAAATAGCGCTCTCACGCTCTTCTAAACACAACACGGCCGCACCTTCAGAAAGGACAAAACCACTACGATCTGCGCTAAATGGGCAACTGGCACGAGTCGAGTCTTCCTCTTCACGTGTTAAAGCTCCAAGAACATCGATATTCCATACAGCACAATCTGTCCGCAAGGACTCCCCTGCACCAGCGAGCATCATATCGGCTCGTCCATGACGAATCGCTTCAAAAGCATCACCAATCGCAATAGTGCCTGTCGCACAAGCCGCGATGGTCGTGTTTTGATATCCACGCAGGTTCCAAAACTGGCTGCAAGCCGCCGTTGTCACATTTGGCATTGCATAAAAACAGTTGAAAGGCGAGGTCATCCCTGTCGCTTCGAATTCACTGACTGACATATAACTTTCATCAAGCCCTGCCCATCCTGTTCCCATAATGACACCGCACATCAGTGGGTCATAAAAATCAGTTAATGGCGTGCCTGCGAAGGCCATATCCATGGCTTCTCGCGCTGCCCCCAAGGCTAAACGCGTATGGCGTGGTAAACGACGACGAATAGCCGCAGGAACCCCTTTTAAGCTGGGTTCATTATCAATAAGCCCTAAAAAATGGCTGTGGATATTTTGTGCAGTTTTATCAACGTAACGATAACCGAGCTTTTTATCCATAATCGCTTGCCAACATGCTGAAGCCGTATCCCCCAAAGGAGTGACAGCCCCATAACCTGTGACAACAACGCGCTTAAAGTGAGATTTTTGGTTCATAATGGGTTGTCCTCCTGTTGGGCGCTACCGCCACCTTGTGCTAACCAAAGCTGTAGCGTTGCATAAAGATAATCGTATTGATTTTGAGCTAATGAATTTTCAATAGTTAAAAGGTCATCTTGCGCATTAAGCAGTGTTTGATAATCCACGGCACCTGCTCGGTAACGGCTGCTGGTTAGCTTTAGCCGCTGCTGGCTAAGTGATAATGACTGTTGTAATTGCTGACGAATTTCATCCGCAGCAAAACGGGCTTCCATCGCATTATCGACTTCTGACAAGGCGGTATAAGCCGCACTACGAAATGCCACTGCAGCTTGTTGCACTTGTAAGTCGGATTGTTCAATGGTCAATTTCACCGTATTCCACTGAATAAATGGCAAAGAAATCGAACCCCCAACAACACGTGTCGGGTCACTAAACCATTGAGAAAACAGCTGGCTACCCGCATTAAGCGCACCTTGCAAAGACAGTGTCGGGTAGAAGCTCAATTTAGCAGCGTCAGAATCAGCAAGCGCGGAACGTAAACGTGACTCGGCAGCTTGAATATCCGGCCGCTGTGCTAATACGGCCAACGGTGTCGCGTTAAGAATTTCAATCCGTTGATTTCGATTAAGTGCGGTGAGCTCACGCACATGTTGCTCTGCAGGGCGGTTTAACAATAGCGCTAATGCATTACGGGAACTATCACGTTCTTTAATGAGCCGTCGTAATTCATTTTTTCGACTAATCACCGTTTGCTGTGATTGTAAGAAATCCAGCTGACTAACTTTTCCTGCCAAATACCATGACTTAATTTGCTGCTGACTTTTTTCTGCAATCTTTTGGCTCGCTATCAGGTTATCAATCTGTTGATTTAACAGTGCAATATTCCAATATAATTGTGCAGTCGTATTAATAACCACTAATGCTGTTGCATGATAATCCTGTTCGGTTGCTATTGCTTCCCACTCATTCTTTTCACGAATACGTGCCAGTTTTCCCCATAAATCGATTTCATAATTTAAGGTTAGATTTGAGCTATAACTCTCTTGGGGGGAGGTTCCATGACGTATAGATTTTGTATTACTTGCTGAGCCCCCAAGGGAGAAATCTGGGGTTATATTGGTATTTGCTAACCCGGCCGTACTTCGCGCCAGCTTTAATTTAATTGCCGCTGTGGCTAAATCATTATTATTTTCTAATACCTGATTGATCAGTTGGGATAGCTGAGGATCTTTAAAGTTATCCCACCAATTTTCAGTTAGGTTCAATGCCTGAGCTGATGTCATCACGTCATTTGCACCGGATTGGCGTATTTTATCATCCCACTGCTGTGGCAAAGTGAGCTCAGGGCGTTGGTATTCCGTACGCGTAAAACTGCCGCAACCATTTAGCAAAAATAAAGCAGAAATAATATAAAGTGATTTGATATTCATTCGCGTGCCAATGCCTCCGTTGGGTTGAGTTTGGCAGCCCGACGAGCAGGAAAATAACCAAAAACCAAACCAATTAGAGCGGAGAAACCGCACGCTAATAAAACGGGGAACAGGGTAAATACCATCGTAAATTCAGTGGTGAAATAAGAGAAAACCCACCCCGCTAACCATGCACCGACAATACCAATTAACCCGCCAAGCGAACAAATCATCACGGCTTCTATCAAAAATTGGTTCATAATATCTTGAGGACGCGCTCCGACGGAAAGGCGGATCCCGATTTCATGAGTTCGTTCCGTCACAGAAACCAACATGATATTCATCACCCCAACGCCCCCAACCAATAAGGAAATAGCGGCAATCGAAGTGATCAGTAATGACATTGAGTCGGATGTTTTTTGTAATGCATTTGC
The DNA here is from genome assembly GCF_033901115.1 of Providencia sp. CIM-Carb-044. Lineage (NCBI taxonomy): Bacteria > Pseudomonadati > Pseudomonadota > Gammaproteobacteria > Enterobacterales > Morganellaceae > Providencia > Providencia sp. CIM-Carb-044. Next base: position 57,142 of record NZ_JAXADV010000012.1, on the reverse strand, counting down.
GAGCTGGTCATCCGACTCAATAAAAAAGTCCTTTTTACCATGTTCGCGTAATAACAAACGCTCAACCTGTAATTCAGCTTGTTGAGAAGTTAAGTTTTCAGGGAAGCGCAACGAAATAAATTCAATGGGTTTGTCCCCGACCACACGTTGCTGTAACGATGAGTAAGGTACCCACCCCATAACAAAGCCGCTCGACATTTTGGGCCCCGGTTTACGGGCAATACCAATAATTCGCCATGGTGAATGACCAATCTGCACAATTTGCCCTAACGGCTCTTCTTCTGGCTGAAAAAGTACCTCTCGGCTTCCTTCATCCAACACAATAACGGGTTCGCTGTCTGCCATATCGAGCGTACTGAAGAAACTGCCATGTAAAAGCTGAAACCCTTGTGCCGCAAAATACTCTTCTGAAACGCCATTAAGCATGATGGAGTTATCCAAGCCTTTATTAACGACCATCGTCATGCTGCTCGCGACGGGGGAAACAGACTCAATCCATGGCAACTGCTTTAGACTTTTAACATCATTTAACGATAATGCACGCTCCATATCAGGCCGCTTAGCCCCCCACCCAGTACCAGGGCGAATTTCCAGAGTCGTGCTGCCAAGCTTCCCAATTTCATCCATGATGGAGCGTCTTGCCCCTTCCCCCACGGCCATTGATGACACCACAGAAGAAATACCGATGATAATTCCCAACATCGACAAAAATGCACGCATGCGATGACCGAGTAAGGCCCGCCATGCCATACGAATAGACTCAATAATATTGCGCCACACCGATGCACGGCCATTATCTTCAACAGAAGGAAGCTGGTTCCGTTGTTTTGTGTCTGTCTGAGCTTGGTTCTGCTTATCAGAAACAATTTTTCCATCACTAATTTCAATAATTCGCTGAGTTTGCTGAGCGATATTTTTATCGTGGGTCACAATCACAACAGTGTGACCATCGAGATGAAGTTGATGTAAAATATCCATCAATGCGTGGCCACTAGCGCTATCTAATGCCCCTGTAGGTTCATCCGCAAGAATGATTTGCGCACCATTAACCAAGGCGCGGCAGACACTGACACGCTGCTGTTGCCCACCAGATAATTGATAAGGTTTGTGATCCAAGCGCGTTTGTAACCCTAACTTTTCTGCTAATAAAGCAACTCGAGCGCTCCGCTCATCTTCTGGCATCGCCGTATATAAAGCTGGGATCGCAATATTTTCTTCTGCAGTCAGGTAAGGCATTAGGTGATAACGCTGAAAAATAAACCCAAGATATTGGCTACGTAATTCTGCCAACTGATCGCTATTCACCTCATGAACCGCAATCCCATTGATCAACACTTCTCCTTGAGAAGGCTTATCTAAACAACCAATGATGTTCATCAGAGTCGATTTACCTGAACCTGATGCGCCAATGATAGCGACCATTTCCCCTTGGTTAATTGATAGCGAAATATCATTCAAAACAGGAATAGTTTGCGTACCGGCTGAAAACTCACGGTAAACATGATGAAGTTCAATCAGAGGACGGGTAAAAGATACATTTCGTGTCGTCGCCATCATTAACTCGCCACATTATCTGATTGAATAACAACTTGTTCGCCCTCGCTAATGCCCTCAAGTACTTCGACGAAATGGCGATCATTAATCCCCACTTTGATGGTGCGAGTTTCCGGTTTTTCATTGTTGATCACGGTCACTTCATATTGGTTTGCACCTACAGCTCGCCCCAGAGCACTAACGGGGAGTCGTAAAGCATCTTTCGCTTGTGCAACACGAATAAATACTTGCGCTGTCATTGATGTCTTTAATGCACGATCGGCGTTATCAACCTCGAACGTTCCGTTGTAATAAATTGCACTGTTCTGTTGCCCCCCAGAATTATTATTACTTTCATCAAGTGCTTCGGGGGGAATGGGTTGAACATATCCCATCGTACTTTCGTAGTGCGTTTCAGGGTCCGCAATCACATAGAATGTGAGGGGTTGGCCTGGGTGGATTTTTTGAATATCTGCTTCCGAGATTCGTGTCTGAACCTGCATTTTATCTAGGTTCGCCAACACTAAAATGGTCGGTGCCGTCTGTGAAGAAACGATGGTTTGCCCTTCGTTCGCCACAATACCCAGTACTTCGCCACTAATCGGCGCGATGATTCGTGTAAAATTGAGGTTAGCTTGTGCAGTTTGTACATCCATTTCTGATTGTGTGATTAACGCCTCATTGACATTAACCTGCTGTAATTGCGCCTCATATTGTGCTTGCGCTTGTTCATATTCACTGCGAATACCAGAACCATCTCGCTGCATCACTACCTGACGCCGATAGGCTTTGATGTACTGTATTAAAGTTGCTTCCGCAGCCCGTTTTTGCGCCTGAGCACTGGATAACCGGGCGGTTGCATTTTTGAGCTCAGACTGCTGGATAGTTGGGTCGATTTCTGCTAATAACTCCCCTTTAACCACTTTGTCGCCTTGTTTTACATATAATTTTCTGATTTGCCCGTTAACCTGAGCACCTACGTTAACTTGCATTGAGGGCTTTAATGTCCCCGTTACCATGACGACTTTTTCAATATCGCCACGTTCCACCGATAAAATTACGTTTTCATGCAATGCTGGGGCGGGTGATTGCCACACAAAACGACCGATCACCACGACCAGCACAAGCAATGCCACTAACCCACCTAAAGTGCGTAATCGTTGGGTCGTTAAACCCAATTTTGGTGCTACATGGCGGGAGGTCATAAGGAAGTTCCTTCCATTGCCGCTAACAAAGAAGGTTCAGATTGAGGCGTGCCTGCTGTGACACAAGGGGCTTTATTGGTGCTGTTCTCAAGACTTAATTCCCCATCCACGATTCGGTAAAGTGCATCGAAATTAGCCGCCAACTCTTCACTGTGAGTGACAACAATCAATGTTTTACCTGTTTTCTGGCAATGTGACTGAATGGTTGCCATGACTATTTTCGCCGTTTCTTCATCCAAATTGGCGGTGGGCTCATCCAATAACAAAATAGGGCGGGCACTGTACAACGAACGAGCCAATAACAAACGTTGACGTTGCCCAAGTGACAGCGCCGCATGGCTTTCTCTTATTAACGCATTAACCCCACCAGGTAATTGAGTAATCACTGCGCCGAGTGCCAATTTATCAAGCAGCACTTCGACTCTTTTTTTATCTTTTTCGCGGAAGTTAGGGTCAAATAGCGTAATGTTATCTAAGACGGTCGCATTAAATAAAATATCTTCTTGGCTTTGCAAGCAAACCAATTGCGTAAGCTGCTGCACACTGACGGCTTCACCATTGGATTCGCATACTCCTTGCTGTGGGCTGAATAAACCCGCAATGGTACGTAATAACGTGCTTTTTCCTGCCCCTGACTCCCCAACAATGGCAACCTGCGTGCCTGAAGGTAAGTCTAATGACACATTATTTAAAATCGGTTTTGCAGGGTCATAACTGAAATGGATCCCCTTGAAAGATAAGTGTGGTGCTTTTCCTTGTACTGAGGTTTGTTTTTCGTGGAATGGTGCGGTGTCCTGCTCGCTTTTCTTAGGGAATAAAGAATGGGCGCGTGTATCAATAATATGCAGTTGCGACTTATGTATAATCGCATAAAAAATACGCGTCACATAATTGGTAAAGATTTGACGCAAGAAACTATAAGCAAAGAAATCCCCCAACGAAATTAACTCATTGGCCACCATGGGTAAAACCACCAACATAAAAATGACCATCTCCAAACTACCAGTTAATTGATAGATGCCATCTTTAATTTGTTGATACACATTTCTGCGTTGTATACAGGTAAACAATTCACGGCTTAGCCATGCAAATTGCGCCTTACGCTGATTTTCTATCCCTGCTGTTTTTATGGTCAGAATGCCTTGCAGCGTCTCCATAAAAAAGTCATTTAATTCTGCCGATTTTAGCTGTAACTGCTGGGTATACCACCGATCACGAATAATCGCCCATACACTAATTAAGCCCATCACGGTAACACCCACAGCTGAAATAGCCGCTAATACGGGAGCAATCCAAAACATGGTACCTAATGCTATCGCACAAATAACCCAATCCGTTCGTAGCCCGTTATCCAGCTCAATTTTTTCGGTTAATGCCCCCTGACAAGCGACAAAACGGCTAAAAACATCCCCGGGTGCGCGTTTTTCAAAAAATCGCAATGGATTACTCAATAAACGAGAGAAACCAACCCCACTTTTAATCAACACAAAGTGTTTTACGAATCTCTCACTCAGCATTCTCACACCAAGGGCTAATAGTGTTGCAACCACAAAGGCAACAATAAACCAGCCATAAGGGAAAATGGCATTTTTGGCGTCGGAAAAGGCTTGGTTGATTGCATTGCTCACCATGGCTGGCATTAAAAATAGCGTTAAAGAAACCAAAAAAGCGAATATCATCAACCAATAAACACCGCGAATCTCTGAGGTTTCTTTCAGGCTCATTGCATGAGGGGCTTTTTTCCCTGCCCCATCATTTTTGTCTTCCGGTGCTAATGATTCAATTTTTTCCAGCGCGGTATCCGGTTCTAAAATTAATGCATAACCGCTGATTTCCGCTTTTAATGCAGAGAAAGGTAGCCACTGCTGCCCAATTGCAGGGTTCATCACACACACGTTATTTCCCTTGCGATAAGCAAGCAGCACAAAATGGCTTGCTCCGTAATGTAAAATAGCGGGAAGTGGTAAACTATTGAGCTCTTGGTGCTCAAATAACACCGGTGTCGTCGCAATACCGTAATTGGCTAAAATGGACGAAAGGTCAATCAAAGAAGTTCCATGATCCGATGCTGGATAGACCTCTCGCAGAGTTTCAAGAGAAACGTTGAGACCTTGGGTTTGTGCTAACATCGCAATACATGCTAAGCCACATTCATTGGTTTCTTCTTGAGAAACAAAATTTGGAATAATATTTTTCATTATTATTTAATGGCTAATAAAATAAAGTGAATGGCTATGCCATAAAAGCCAATCATTGGGATAATGACGAACCGCATTTTCAATGATGGCTGGCATTTGAGTTGCAACGTCTTTTGCTGCAACAGGCGGATAAACTTTGATTTGTAAACCGTTTTGGTAGTACAGATGATAAAAAACTACCTGTGCCGAAATCGCACTAGACAAACGCACGACACCATTGTGTAGCTTTGCTGCACGGTTAAATAAATGGCACGATAATTTGCTCGACGCCCCTTCCTCTGTTTGAACCGTGTAATCAGGGGTAATATCAGGGAAAACAATCATATTTTTTTGCCCTGCCGCCGTTTCTGTCATCGCAGTCATTAATTGGCTAGCTAATACTTTATTTCCCTGATGAATAGAACAATAAGATAAATTCACCTGGCCTAACTCACGTGCCGAAGCGTTATACTTTTGCTGCTCTGCGCTCGACGAAACCACCACCGTCGCATTCCCAGGAGTCACCCCCGCCCCAACCATGGTGGCTAAAACATCAGAAACCATATGCAACGGAGCAAGTACAACGGGTTTATTTTGTTGGTGTAAGGGCGCAACGACGCTATCAAGTTCAAGTGTACAAACTCGAACTTGCGCCATGATTTTTTGGTTTTGTCCCCATGTGGCTGCCTCTTCCAAAATGAAGCGTCGAACGGCTATCCAGCCCATATTAATATGCCCTTTCGTTTCCATTAAACTACGAAAGTTTTCCGTGGCGACTTTATTCCGATTACGATATTGACGACCTAATAAACCTACACGACATAATAAATTAGAAACAAATAATACCGATGTGATATAGCCTCGGCGCAATAACAACCGTAAAAAGGCAAGTCCACTATGATTGAGTTTTTGATATCCTTTTTTAAACGGCATCAAACAGTTTTTCGCTGTAAATACCGTCCAGACAATGAAAAACCGGATCACCGTAACTCCTTATTACTTTTATCTAATAACTCAAGCATATAGGCAGTAAAGTCTGCAAAATCACGGTCTTGGTAAACAACATAGCGTTTATTGATAATAAAGGCAGGTGTTCCAGTAATTTGATAAAATTTGCTAATTTCAAGCATATTTTTTAGACGTTCTTGAACGGCTTGGCTTTCACTGGTTTTTAGGTATTGGGTTGAATCAATATTATGCCGTTTTAACCATTGGTTTAAGACATCTTTATTAGCTAAATCAAGCTTATCGTTGATAACGGCAGTATAAAGATCCTGACGTAATTGAGATTCCACCCCCATCTCTTCCAATGTCGCAAAAATAGGCGCATAGGCAGCCAGCCCCATATTATTATCCATGGCTAAATGAACGACTTTAAAGTTGACATTCTCAGGGAGTGTTTTTTCGAATTGGCTGACATTGTCATGATTTACTGCACAATAATGGCAACCATAAGAAAGGACTTCTATGATGCTATTATTTTCTTTTATTGGACTCAACAGAACTTGTTCACTATTAAATTCAATAAAAGAAGAGCCTTGTGCATCATCATTTGAGAAAGTATTAAAAACAAAAATATGATAGAACAAAACCGTCATGAGTGAAGAAGCAATAATAACAAATAGAGTATAAAGTGTGATAGTTATTGGTTTAAAACGAGTATTCATAACAGTTAATTCCATTCAGGTACGAAAAATACATGGGGATAACTCCCCATGTATCAATTAATAAAAATTAAATTTAATACTATGGAGCTGTTACATCACAGTTTGATGCACCAACAGCTTTCGCTTTGTATGTTTTGTTACCGTGCTTATCAGTACAAGTCGTTACTAATTGGCAAGATTTAACACCACCAACAGTGATGCTCTCGTAAGAATCAGTACAAACTTGTTTTGTTCCACCAACTACAGCAGCAGCTTCGATAGCATTTAACTTTTTCATGTTATTTCCTTTAATATAGATTTTAATTAATAAAACGCCCTATTTATTGATAATTAACACCAATAAATCCTTTAGATTTTTAATTAACACACGAATTACCACGTGAATAATTAAAAATTCAATCCTTCTAATTTCTCATTATTATCAAATAAAAAAATCGCTTTTCCTTTGACGCTTTTTGCTTTCTCTTTCTCACCTAATTCATTTAAAACAAGGATCCAAGAAAAATAAACATTAATATCTGGGCAAGAACGAGAATAGCTTTCTGCCCAAGACGAAAATAAATTCAAGTAATAGGGGTTCTGTGTCTCGTTATAGCGTAACAAATACCCCATGTTGAGATCCAATTTATAACGATCATTGATTAAGTAATATTTCCACTCGCTATAATCGGGCTCATTCATAGAAAGAAGAAACTGTTGCCCTGTTTTTTCGATATACGTTAAATATTGCTGCGTTTGCAAAGTAAAATACAGCAACCCCATGGATAACAAACCACCTAACGCAATAATTGTTTTCGAACAATACCCTACAATTTTATTTAAATGATATTTTTTAGTTGGAATATCGGCACAACGTATTAGTAGTATCAATACCACCCCATGAGGTATTGATAGCCACAATGGAAACTCTGTCATCATATGAAAAACAATTGGTAACGCAATAACTAAAAAAACATAATTATTATTTTTATTTTTTAATGAAGAATAAAGTAGATACCCACTACCAATAATAACTAACAATATCGCAGCAATGCCAACTACCCCACCTTCAACCATCCAACGTAATATCTCATTATGTGGATGTGATATGACCCTTTCACTGGTTCCAAGTAACCCACCACCAAAGCGCTCTAAAAATACAGATTCAAAACTACCAACACCCGTACCAAATAAAATATTTTCACTAAATAAATATAAACTATGCTGCCATAACACCCATCTAATGTGCGATGTCTGTAATTTACTTTCAGAAAAGTCAGAAATATTAAAACCAATTTTTATTCCATAGCCAATAATAAGACCGATAACAATCGACATTAAAGAATAAAAAATATATTTACGATGATACTTTGCAAAAAAATAAAAAACAATAACAATTAATAATAAATTTAAATATCCAGTTAATGATTGAGACAATGGCAATACCACGCTCATTAAAACGAGACTCACAATGATAATGGCTGACGCATACCATGTGACAGTTCTCATTAAAATAAACATACCTATTGCACTGGCAATGCCAACACAAATAAAACTAGAGAGAACATTAACTTGTTGGAATACGCCATATGGCCTATCCCCTGATATCGGAAAAAAATTAAAAATTTGTGCTATTGAAAATAGGCTCTCAACAATAGCAGAAAATAATATACTGCAAACAATTATTTTCAATACAGTTTCTGAAATATTTATTTGCAGTAAAGCTTGATAAAAAAATAACGCGCCCAATAACCAATATGCTGTCAAGTATGCATTAAACTGGTAATCTTTAGGCGCAAAAAAACACAAGCCTAATAATAAGACCAATCCAATCGTAATATAATTACTCGACTTAGAGTAATATAAGCTTGAATTTTTAATTTGTGTAATACTAACCACTACAATAAAAAAAGCAATAAAAAAACCACTAATTATATTGAATGGTAATGACAAACCTGTTCCGCCCATATTCGGCAGATAAATATGCAATATAATGCCAAAAAATATAACGACAAAACTTAAAAGAACCCATGGATAACGTTCTTTTTTATTATCTTTAATTTTGATTGCAAACATCATGTTTTCATTCGTTATTGATAATTTAATGTATAGTACGCAGTACTATAAAAATTCCCATAGGTAATCGTTTGGTTAATTCTCGCTTCAGGCTCAGCCTCGACATAAGCCTTAAATTGAATTTCCGTATTATTTGTTGCCAGATTTTGTGCTAATGATGGCGTATTCAATTCTATGGGTGTTTCATTTAAGTTTAATAACCCAATACCGATTCCGCTAGCTTCACTTTGGTCACTAATCGCAAGATGGTCAGGAAGATTCTTATTTTCAATTCCATTAAAAGTCACTGTCACCGATTTAAATATAGTCGTATTACAATTCGTTAAATGAATTGAGAAATTTAAAGGTTTCGATTTGCCTTCTTTATAAAGATCTTTGACCGAGATTTGTTGAAAATCAACAGGGACCTTCTCACTTCCAGGCGCTATCTGACATGGCGTAGCAATAACCATGCCTCTGAATGAATAGCTTCCCATATTAGTTGGGATCACACTCGCACTCATCGGCCCCGAGACTAATAAATATAAGCCAATCGACAATAAATATTTTGTACGCTTTATCTGATTATTATTTCGCATGATCGGCCTCATTGGAATTCAGCAAGGATTGTCCCGGTACTTGTAAATTCACCTTCTTCCACACTACTACCAGGCGCAGCTATTGGCGCAGCCGTTAGGTTCCAGGTACCTTGGTTATTAATAAAGTCAGGCACTTGGTATGCTTGATTTGGTTTTACCAATGTACCCGCCACATTATCAGTCACCACAATGCCAAGATTTGTGCGTTTCACGCCGTTTTTTAACGTACCGAAATAATCAGGGTTAAAATCCGCACTGCCTGACGCCCCCGGTAAGAGTGACAGCTTGATATTTAAATCACCTGTCGTAAAACTTCCACCGGTACATTTAACTGGGATCTTAAAGGGCTGAGCATAATTAATTCCATTTAACTGTTCACTCGTATTTGCTACATCAAGAAAATCAATATTAATTGGGTTACCTTCATTAATCGTACACTCATCAGCAACTGTGATAATCCCTGCTCCTAAAACAACCCGAGTTGAAGGGATTGGCGCATAAGCTGTACTGCCATTCGCTGGGCTGCCTTTTTTGGCAAAAACCTGTACCAGCTCAGCTTGGTTGATGGTAATGCCATTAATAATCGGTTTTTTCAGCCTAAACGTGATTGTTCCACTCGACCCTGTCCGTAGCTCGACACCATAATCACGGCTATTAACACTCGGTGGTGTACACTCTATTGGGTCAGATCCCCCATTCCACATATCCTTCACTGGGACAGTAACTTTCTGACCAACCCTTCCCCCTATTTGAATTTCAACTTTTACATCAAAATATTCATTAAGGTTCAGGTACCCTGGGTTTTGCATTGATGTAGGAATGGTTGACATTAAATCAAATGTCATTCCTGAATCAGGATCTGAATTTCCAGGACCTCCTGGCTTCATATAACTTTGGCAGTAAATATCGAAAAAAGGCCAGTTACCCACATCAAAATTGAATACTGTTTCAGCATCTTTCTCATTGACCAGTAGCTGATTATTCATTGTCGCTTCGAATGTGTAAGTCCCCCCATCAGGTATAGCGGAGCCGTGAGGAAAGCCTAAAGCAGATAACGGCATTAACCCTATTGTGAGTAGACCGGCCACAATAGTCATATCTTTTAGTTTTTTGTTGTTGGATACAAACATGGTTATAAATACTCCAGTTTTAGCCTAACTAATCCGCTAAAAGTTCCCGCTGAAACAGACTGTGCTGTAGATTCCAATGAGGCATTAAGTGTAATGTTGTTATCACCAGGTTTGATCACCCATGAACTTGTTGGCTGATTGACCATTAAGTTTTGATGATCTTTACTGGAAATACGTAATCCTGCGCCTCGAACATCGCCTGTAACTCGCACAAGTTCAGGGTTAAAAAAATCCGTATCTCCCGCAATACTCAATGAAACTGCGCTTTCTCCCGTCAAGTAATAACGCTGAGCATTTTGAGTTGCCTCTCCAGCAGCATTCACAAATGACTTGGATGCCCCGCGTTGGCAATCTTTGAGCCGAATATTAAATGCAACAGGAGTACTTCTATCGCCAATGCGGTGAAATTCTCTGGCATTGATGTCACCTAAATCGACATACTGCTCTTGTGTTTCTAATTCAAGAACACAAGGTGATGCATAAACGCTCCCTGTCAAATGCACAGTACTATGTACGTCTAGCAATGTTTGGCGAGACAGCTTTTCATCCGCAATTTCTGCAACTGCGGAGAAACTTCCTAATCCCAATAACACGATCCCTAAGCACCTAATGTTCATATCAATACTCCTAGCGAATCTGTTGCTCTGGTGGTAACGCTTTACACGTATTTCCGCTACAACTGTATTTAAGTTCTGGATGACCACCATAATCATTCACATACATCATGGTGAAACTCTCGCCTGAACTATTGACCTTAATATCGAGATGCGATTTAGGGGCAATCATCACCCCTGGGAAATCGGTTAGTTTTTTTCCACCTTCTGCCACTGGTTTATTATTAAGGCTAATAATGGTTACAAAATAAGGTGTTGGGTTTTCAGCACGCCAGTTATTTCCCTGTTTATAAAATATGACTTGGTCTTGCCAAACCGCACTTCTAGATTTAGGAATAATGGCTGTCGGCCGATAAAATAATTTAATACGCGATTGCATCGCTAACTGTAAAACATTCGGTTTATCGGGTTTTGGCGGAACTTCGCGCACATTTAAATAAAATAGACTTTCACGATCTTGAGGTAACTTATCTATCTCGGCTGTTTTTGAAACACGAGCAACCCCTTTTTGCCCCCCATTAATGCGCTGTAATGGTGGCAATACAACTAATGGCGATGTAATTTTTTTTCCATTGGCATCTTCAACCCATGACTGAGCAAGAAAAGGAATACTTGAGCTGGTGTTTGATAAATTAGCACTCGCAGAATTTTCATCGCCTGTAATAATCAGTCGCGTTCTATCCAGTGAAATACCTGCATATGATTGCCCTACGCCAACCATCATAACTAGCAAACCACCTACCCATTTATTTATACGAATCGCCATTTTCTCTACCTTATAGAATACTTTTTCAAACTGTCATTACATTATTGGCAAGGCAGCAAAACTGACATGCCCGAATTTATTTTTTCAGGCAGTTGAATTTTACATTGCGCTTTTCCACCCCAAGATACTGTTAACGTTTCTTTAGGATTTACTGCCATCAAGTACGCCAACCCATTTTCCATTAACATGGCAATGTTAATGCCATCCGCGTTTGTCACATCAGCACCAAACGGAGGTACTGTATCGTTATAACGAATGGTGGCAATGAGCTTTTCACCTTGTGCAACATCAAATCGCTGATAACCGATTGCCCCTTCTGTTAATGTCGAGGTTGCGATCGCCTTATTGGTATCAACGTTATTTTTTAACTTATCGACATCAATACGTGTGTCGAAGCTGTAATAGCTGACAATATCAGGCACAACAGAGATACCAGCCCAGTTAGTTCGCGTTTTTTCATGGTTAAACGGCACGCCACCAACACCGTTGGTATCGACCATAATTCTTGCTGTATCCGTTGTACCGGTGCTGTTATGCAATGCAGCACCATGCTTAGTAGCAGTGAAGCCACCGCGCAATGTCCCGTTGATCGATGCCGTTTGTCTTTCTTGATAGCTCACATTGGTATTAACTTCAGCAAGTTGCGTCCGTTTTTGATAATATCCATCAAACCGGACGCGATCATCGCTGCTTCGGCCGGCTCTAACTCGCCATAAATTATTCGTATCCCTGTTATCACTGTAAGACAGCATATGGCTGGTCTTACTACCACTATTTTGCAAGTCGTATCCAGCCCAACGGCTATCACCAACAGGCACTGAAACCGAAAGTGAAATGCTATCGTCACGTCGACCTCGATAGTCAGAACGGTAAGCCGCAATATTGGTTGAGACACCATTGATGCCCATTAGACGAAATGTTCGCCCCACGGATAAGCCATATCTATCTTGAGATGTTTGGTCCCAAAAGGTCTGATGGGTATAAGTTAAGAATACTGTCGTTCTCCAATCAGGATCATCCGCCCAAAAAGTTTTATTCCCTGTAACGGTATACATCTCTTTTTGACGGCCAATACCCAGATATTTGTTTTCACGCTCATCTAAATATTGCGACAGCGTTCTAAACTTATCCTGCGAGAAGCGGTAACCCGCAAAAGTAATCGTACTGTTAAGTTCATCAAATGACTTTGAATAACTCAGACGATAAGAAGAACCCGTTTGTGTGTTATCACCCGGCATTCGGCTAATGGATTGTGTGATATCTGCAGAAAGTGCACCAAATATAGATAAATCGCGCCCTAACCCAGCAGATATTGCGGTGTAATCCCTACCCGCAAAAAGTAGGCCTCCAATGAGTGACCAGTTATTGCTCAGCCCCCAAGAGAAATCTCCCGTGGCAAACATTGGCCCCTCAGGCTTGTGATTAAATCGAGATGGCTTACCGACCGAAGCGTTGTAACGCACATAACCCGGGCGAGTTAAATAAGGGATATTTGCCGTATCAACTTGAAAAGTCGATACCTCGCCGTCATCACCTTCAACTTTGACATCCAAGGTTCCACGGATTGAGCTTTGCAAATCTTGAATACTGAATGGCCCCGCAGGTACCGTCGTTTCATAAACGACACGCCCAGCCTGAGTCACAACAATTTTTGAATTGCTTTTCGCAATACCATTAATCTGTGGTGCATATCCTCGTAGATTCGGCGGTAACATACGTTCATCACTGGCAAGGTTAAAACCAGTAAAGCGAATCGTGTCAAAAACCTGAGAACTTAGATAAATTTCACCCAGTGTCAGCTTAGCCGCCATGTGGATCAGAGGACGATATGCATAAAACTGGTTCCAATCGAATTTTCTATCGCCACGCTCATTATAATTAGCTTGATAATCAGCTCTAAAACGCCATGCGCCCAAATTAAATCCCGTTTGGCCATATGCTGATAATGAGTGTTTATTTGTATGTGTCGTCAAAGAACGAGAAACTGACCCGGTCAGGTTATAATCAAATATAAGGCCTGAAACCCCAGAATCCCAACGCTCAGGCGGCACCCAACTAGGATCGGAATATTTCATCCATGCCTGTGGAATAGTGATATCCAGTTTGCCTTCATGATTATTAATTTTAACGCCTGAAATAGGTAAAATATTTGAACATTCAGGGGATATGGCTTGGATTTTTTTTAACGCATCTTCTTTGAGCGCTAACATTTCAATTTGCTTAGGGGTAAAACAAACTAATGATTTTTCACTATCGTGAGGATCGGTAATATAAGTGACCTTCTGCTGAGACAATGATTGTCCATTAATATAGAGATCTAATAAATATGTCCCAGGAAATACGAAATTATCTTTAGAGAATCGAGTTAAATCAATATTGTTACGGTCACCAACATCTAATACGTCAACATTAAACTCAACAAGATCATTTGCAGACATATTTGGTGAATAGCAAAGTACTGCAATATATATTGCAAATAGTTTTTTTATATTATTTATATTTCCATTTAAAATAATCATTTTAGTTACTCAGTATTCACTCATTAGGCTAGAGATTTAGCTCAATTCTCTTTTATATGTAATTATTATTAGCTTTAGAAATAATCCATTCTAAACCTTAGAACTCCAGCGAAATCACCTGCCTTAATATGCTTTTGATAAGCAACTAAAATTGCAGTAAAATCTAATCTATTGCGCCCTTCTAATAATGTGTAATCCGGCATTTTTCTATTAAGTTTAAGTATTTCGCCGTGAGAGTCTCTAAACTGAATTCCAAACCCCTCTGAATCGCCGCTTACTTGTAAAAGTTGATCATCATTAACAGATGTTCCCATCATGGTTATTTGCGCGCGTGATGCACTACCTTTATCATTAGAAGGCAACGTACATCCAACGAGCTTTATAGCAAAATTCTTACTCACCAGCATATTGACTTCAGGAGTGATCTCTCGGGCACTGATTTCACCAAAATTAACCCAAAGTTCTCGGCTTTCAGGATCAATCGTACATGAGGCTTCTATTAATTCACCTTGCATTACAATATCACCGGGGGTGTTATTGGCGGTCATTCCCCAACTTAATAGAGGCCATAGCAAACTAGAGCCTAGTGCTATTTTTGCAACCCGAATAGTCATGGATAATACCATTTAGTTATTGGTAGATTTTATTAATGCGGAGTATTTAACACTCCGCATCTTGGTATAAAATCAATTACAAATTATTGGTAATCAATTTTAAAATTGATGGTTGAATCAAAGCTACCTGGAGTTACTGCATTAGATGCATTATCAGATTTTAAATAAGCAACGAATGGAATTGCAGTTTTACCATCAGTTAAATTAACTGCTGTAGAAGCTTGTCCCCAAACAACATCTTTATTTCCATTGTCTCTTAAACCGATACCAGCACCACTTGCAGTACCTGAAGTGAACGCCGCTAATGTATTATCATTAGGGTTAATAGTTGATGGTGTATAAGTTACAGTTGCAGTTTGTGCAACGGTAGTATCACACCCTTGCAGAACGATATCTTTCTTGATATTACCTGCACGCTCACCATTTTTTAAATTAGAAACAGGGATCTGATAAAAGTTTACTTTTACAGGACTTGATTCTTCACTTAAACCACAAGCAGAATTCACTAATTCACCTGAAAATTCGATAGTACCGTTAGTAGGTGTACCAGTATAAGCAGCCATTGCTGCGAACGAAGCAAAGCCTGATGCAAATACAGCACCCATTACAAATTTATTCAATTTCATGATTATTTAATCCTGTATAATACTCGTATAATGTATGTTTCGCCAAATAGTTGTTAATAACAACTTTAGATAAAAATAATCATTATTTTTAATTAAATTAATGATTATTTTTAATAAAGTTATCATATATACAAGTTATATTTACTGATTACACTTTGTAAAATAGGTTAGATTTTTATTGACTGAATTAACGCCACATTTTTTTAGTGTCTTTATCTAAGATAGCAAAATAATTATTTTCATTTTTTATAATACATTGTAATCTTTCATTATCGTATCTATCTATTACATGATTAAAAAGGTCTCTCCATGACTTATTGAATATCAAAAGGATTGTGTCCATCATTTCAAATGTCAGTTTTGTTTTTCCCGTTTCATATCGAGATATCTGCTGTTGACTAATATTCAATCTTTTTGCCAACTCTTCCCCTGTTAAGTTTCGCTCTTTTCTAATTCCTCTCAGATACTGCCCTATTTCTTTATTTATCTCATTAGAAAAATAAGTCATTTAATTTAACCTTTATATTAAAAATTAATTATAGGCACCAATCTGAACCATAGATACCGTCCTAAAATTTTTGATTATTATATGTCTGATTATTTATTTTGTATAATCGATAGAGCAAATTGATTACTATTAAAAACATTTATCGCTCTATTAATATAGGAGAAATGTAACAAAAAAAAATCACACTTAAATTAATAATATAAATAACAATATGTTATAGATTAAAAATCAAAGCTTACCACCCAAAAAATTACATTTTGATACACTTAAAAATATTAAAACATATTTTTTACTAATGAGATGTATTTTATGGTTAAATTTCGACCACGAAATACAACTTAAAAAAGTAGCTTTACTCAGATTTTGTGTTTGTAAATTATATGAGATTTTTTTAAGATTTATCTTAACCTTGTTATTTACAAACACCAACAAATTAATTATAAATTACCGTAAAATTTATAATCGAAATTATATACCACAGAAATCATCACTAGCACCCAATAAATTCCAACACAGTCTAAAAATCAGGGGATTTATTACACTAATAATGAGTATTAAGAGATTATATTTCACACATGTAATTTTGTGCTTTGATAAAGTGAATGCCTAATACTGAGAAACTTCAGTACCGGCATTTGATAATATCAGGTAGGAATACAATTAAAGCACGTCAACCTTTATTAAGATTTTATTCGTTGTGTTTGCTGGCTCCGCATGCGATAAGTAAACGCACTTCCCACGATGGCTAAATAGATAAATGGTTCAGGTGTTAAGGTTTTTAATGACAAAGTATAGTGGCAAAGCGCCAATATGAGCGTAGGGTAAAGCAGCATATGAATTCTTTTCCACCATACGCCCAAATAAAGGCGTATACGGTTGAATGAACTGACTGCCATCAACAATAAACACAACCAAGCTATCGCGCCAATCACTAAATAGAGCCGCGAAAAAATCTCTTCGAAAAATAGCGCCAAATTATTTACGCCAATTTCAAGTAATAGATAGCTACTTAAATGCAGCACAGCCCAGAAAAAACACCATAACCCCAGTAATTTTCGCGTCTGAAACAAGGCAGTAAATCGCAATAATTTCGCAACCAGTGGGATCAGTACAATAATAACGAGCAAACGTAAAGCCGCTATTCCTGTAAAATGTTGGATATCTTTGGCAGGGTCGGCTCCAAGCCGTTGGGTATCGACTAAAAAAATCAGCCATACCAAAGGGAGCAAAGCAATAAGATGAAAGCTCCCTTTGGTTAATCCAACAATGAACTTATTGTCTTGGGGCATCAATAATATCTCCGCAAATCCATTCCTTGATACAAACTTGCCACTTGTTCGCCATATCCATTAAACAACAATGTTGGCTGGCGGGTCACTTGGCCTAAGCCCCCAGCACCAATAAAACGTTCGGTGGCTTGTGACCAACGAGGATGGCTTACATCTGGATTCACATTGGCAAAAAAGCCATATTCGCTCGGCGCTGATAAGTTCCATGTCGTGTCAGGCATTTGCTCAGTAAGGCGAATTTTGACGATAGATTTAATCCCTTTAAAGCCATATTTCCATGGTACGACCAACCGGATCGGTGCTCCGTTTTGGTTGGGTAATGTTTTTCCATAAACGCCGGTCGCCAGCAAAGTCAGTGGATTCATAGCTTCGTCTAAGCGTAGCCCTTCAACATAGGGGTACGATAAACCACCACCAATATAACGACTTTTTTGTCCTGGCATTTGTTCTGGTGCGTAGCGTGTTTCAAAAGCCACATATTTAGCTTTGCTAGTGGGTTCGACTAAAGCCAATAATTTCGCTAAAGGAAAGCCAACCCATGGAATGACCATCGACCAAGCCTCAACACAGCGCATGCGATAGATGCGCTCCTCTAAGGGAAACTTAGTGTTTATGTCATCTAAATTAAGCGTCAGGGGACGATTCACTTCGCCATCTATTGTCACCGTCCACTCATCCGTGACTAAAGTATGGGCATTCTCGGCAGGATCGGATTTACCGAGCCCAAATTCATAAAAATTATTATAACCAATCACTTTATCTTCAGGGGTGAGGGTTAAAGATGGCTGAAACTCTTCAGGTTGAATAAATGTCAGAGGTTTTCTTGGCGTCATCGGAGGTGTTGGCGTATCGTCATTGAACCAAGAAAACAGCCCTGCATTAGCCGTCGTCGCAACGGTTAAACCTGCAGCTCCAATGCCTAAAGCCTTAAGTAGCTGACGGCGTTTCATAAAAAAGAGGGTTTCATCCGTGATTTGAGATGCGGGAATTTTAGGTAACTTTTTCATCATGCGCTCCATAGCAAAAAGGATATGAAATTAGTTATACCGAAAGTACGACAAAAGTGGCTGACAGTAAGATGACAAATTTGTCATCTTACTTAATTGTAGGAAATTTCAGGGTAATGGTACTGGTTCCTGCATGGTGTTCAAAACTCGCTGATCCGCCATGTAATCCGACTATCGCTTTCACAATCGCTAACCCGAGTCCTGTTCCCTCTGTCGTTCGAGCATTATCCCCGCGCCAAAAACGGGTGAAAATTTCATCACTATTTTGTAGAGGTTCACCTTGGTTAGTAATTTTAATTTCTCGCTGTTGCGGCAGCGCAATAATTTGGGTAACGACGCGAGTGCCTGAGTGAGAATATTTAATCGCGTTGGAGACAATATTCACTAAAACTCGGCTGAGTAATACTGGGTCAGCATCCAGAGTCAGGGATGAGGGCTCACAATACAGCTCAATCTGTTTTTCTTCTGCATAGGCAGAAAAGAGTTCGTAAACATCGTTAACTAACGTATATAAAGAAAGTTTATCTCGATTTAAGGTAATATTTTTATTTTCCGCACGGGCAATAAACAAAGTACTTTGGATCATTTGTGACAGTTTATCGAGCTCTTCAATATTACTGACTATCATCCCTTCATATTCGCTAACACTGCGCGAGCGCTGAAGTGTAATTTCATTTTGTACCCGAATCGCATTAATTGGGGTTCTCAACTCATGCGCCAAGTCATCAGCAAATTGAGTAAGTTTGACAAAATCATGCTTTAACCGCTGGCGCATCGTATTCATTGATTCGCCCAGCTCTTTTAGCTCTTGTGGTAGCTGATCAATATCGATTGGATCATTTAATGCATGAACGTCTGTTTTGACCGTTATCTGGCTCAATGCTTGAATGTCGGATAACCCTTTTTTCAACAGCCATAAGCTAAGTAGCCCCATCAGCAAAATTGAGAGGACAGAAATCACCACGCTTTGGGTGAGATATTGAGCCAACACGCCACTACGGTCGACAGAAACTTTACCAAGTACCACATGGAGCGGCCCTATTGGAGAATTCATCGAAAAATAGACCGCAGAAATAGGGATGCCTTGAGCAGTTTGCCAATGGTTAATGGCATTGATATTTAGCTGCTCAAGATTGACTAACTGAAGAGGTTGGGAGCCCAATAACTCGCGATTGGTTGTGACCAATATTTGCCCTGCTGCATCAGAGATTTGGATCAAGTCTTGGCGCATGTCCATCATGCTTTGGAAATACATGGGAAGTGTTTTGATATCAATGCCACCAGCGATGAGTTTGGCAAGCTGCTCCGCACGGTTAACCAGTAAATTATTATCTTGTTGAGATAGTTCATTTTTGAGTGAATGATACAAAATCCATGTCACCACTCCAGCATTAGTAACCATAAGAATGATAAACAGAGAAATAAGTTTGAATCGAAGTGATTTCTTTTTCATTCTATTGGCCTATTTAAACGGTATCCCATCCCTCGAATGGTTTCGATGAGTTTAACGTCAAATTCATCATCGATTTTTTTTCTCAATCGACGGATAGCCACATCAATAATATTCGTGTCACTTTCAAAATCGATGCCCCAAACTTCGCTAGCAATTAAGGTTCTAGGTAAA
Organism: Providencia sp. CIM-Carb-044; assembly: GCF_033901115.1. Classification (NCBI taxonomy): domain Bacteria; kingdom Pseudomonadati; phylum Pseudomonadota; class Gammaproteobacteria; order Enterobacterales; family Morganellaceae; genus Providencia; species Providencia sp. CIM-Carb-044. The sequence goes on along the minus strand of NZ_JAXADV010000012.1, from coordinate 37,230 downwards.
ATTTCATCGCAATGTAGAACGAAGAACAGCAATAAGGAAAACTCTTGCCGAGTTAAGGTGATTTTCTTTCCAGCCCGCTCAACATCGTGGCGAGTTAAGTCGATTTTTAAATCCGCAATAGTTATGGTGGTTGAGGCTGGCTGGTTAATTTTTAATTGGTTTTTAACCCTAGCTAATAATTCAGAAAACGAAAACGGCTTCACGAGATAGTCATTGGCACCAAGCTCTAAACCTTTAATTCTGTCATCAACGGCATCCCGCGCAGTGAGGCAAATCACCGGTATGTTTTTAGCTGTGCGTAAGATTTTTAAAATTTCCCAGCCATTCATACCAGGCAGCATGATATCGAGGATCACCAATTGATAACTGTTTTCTAAGGCAAAATAGAGACCATCGCGACCATCATTAGTCACATCAACGAGAAAACCCGCTTCTTCTAACCCATTTTTGACCCACACTTGGGTTTTTAGGTGATCTTCAATTAATAGTATTCTCATGGGAACCTAATAGTGACTTTATTTGACTTAACTCCATTTCATCTTAAAGAAATTTTCCCTTTAAAGAAACGGGTAGGAATTTAACCATAAAATACTCGGAGAAAGACAGCGGGAAAAAACAACATGGGGCCATTAAAAGCAACTCGTAGAATGGTGAGTGGGCCGACACGAAAAATGGAAATTAGCTGCTTTCATCGACGAGTAAGTATTGTTTCGTAGGCAAATAATCCCTTTTCCCTCGCATTTATAACACAGAATAAAAATTGATTAACCAAATATAAAACTTTAGTTAATTAGTCTTCAATTACCGACTTGGCGGATAATAAATAATTTTTTATTTCACTCATAGAATAAAGGCATTATATTTATCTAAAAAAATTAATGTGTTAGGTCGATTAATTTAGATATGATTGACCTTTTTTGACTAAATAGGGAAACGTTCATGTCCACTCGTAAGTATTTAACTCAACAGGAAATATCTCGACTTTTAGCTGCTTGTCATTTGTCGCGACATCCCGAACGTAATTCTTGCTTAATTTATATGTGCTTTATACATGGTCTAAGGGCAAGCGAAGCCCTATCGCTAAAATTATCTGATCTTAACTTAGAAAGTAATGAACTTTATGTACACCGTTTAAAGAATGGTTTTTCAGTTAATCACCCACTGATTGATGAAGAGATCCCACTCATTAAAGCTTGGCTAAAAATTAGAAATACATGGAAAGGGAAAGAAAGCCAGTGGTTATTCTTATCTGAAAGAGGGACTGCCATGACTCGCCAGCGCTTTTATCAACTTTTTTCACGACTTGGCGAGCTAGCTGAGCTGACCCTAGGTATTCATCCCCACATGTTACGACATGCATGTGGTTATGCATTAGCGGATAGAGGTGCCGATACGCGTTTAATTCAGGATTATTTGGGGCATACGAATATACAACATACCGTACGATACACAGCAAGTAACCCTGCAAGATTTCGGGGAGTGTGGTAAGAAAGGTGCTATATGGTGGGATAAAGGCGCTAAAAGAGTTGTCAAAATGCACCAAATTGACAAACGTAATGAATTAGGTGCATCTTAAGTTAAATGAAAATACACGTCAAATACGTAGCGTGTAAATAACGCTATGTATACATTACTAAAAATAAGTACATTCCATTATTAAAAGATCATTGAATTTATTAATTTTTTCACACATTCAAACTCTCCATGCCACTTCAAACTTACACATTGTAATATTCTGAAATGCTTTATTTGGAATAATTAACTAATAATTTTAAAAATAAAATACAAAATTAAAATTATTCATTCATTAATGAAATATTTAACTAACAATATACAACTATTGTCAATTTGGTGCATTTTGACAACAGTTAAATTAGTAAATCATTCAGTTTCGTGAGGAAGATTTTATGCAATCTAACTTATCTCCTAAAGAAATTGTCGGGGGTAATATATATAAAGCCCGCCGAGCAAAAGGATTAAGTGGCTCTGAGTTAGCTGATTTACTTTTATGCTCTCAGCAACATGTTTCACGTATTGAGCGCGGAGTTATTCGACTACACCTAGAGCAGATTAAGCAAATTGCGAACTCGCTTGATATTGATATTAATTGTTTATTAGATGGTGTTGGATTTCAAAATAACTCAGTAAATTATATCCATAATATGGAATGTTATTTTAAAGCTGAAGGATGGTTTTCTGGATCTAGTCAATTTATGAAATAGGTTTAACCTTATGTCAGAAAATATAATAAAACCAACATTTAATATTATTGTAGGAAAAAAAATAAAAAAACACAGAAAAGAAATGAAATTAACTGCTGAGGAACTAGGGAGATATATTGGCGTAAGCCAACAGCAAATTTCCCGTTATGAATCAGGAGTTAACCATATTAACATTGATTTTTTATCTCAATTATCTGAGTTATTTAAAGTACCAATTCAAGTTTTTTTAATAGAAGACTAAATATATTTTTTAATTATTAACAATTCAATTTCATTTTTAGTATTTGATTTTTAAATCAAATACTAGTGCTTTGCTTTTTTCCAGTTCATTGCAAATAGAGTGTCTGCAATGAGCAATGAAAACTGACACTCATTCTTTACTTAACAATAAACATAGGACTTTATATTCATGAAAATGAAATCTATTGCAATGGCAACTTTTATGGCTCTGGGATTAGCTTCTGCAGCAAACGCAGCAGATCAAGGCCACGGTAAAGTAACGTTCAAAGGCGCTATTATCGATGCTCCATGCTCAATCTCTCCTAGCTCAATCGACCAAACAGTTGAATTAGGTCAAATTTCTAACATGGCATTAGTTGATGGCGGTAAATCAACTCCACGTCCATTCGAAATCACTTTAGAGAACTGTGATATCACTAAACTGACTAAAGGTGTTCAATTAACCTTCAGTGGTGCTGCTGCATCTTTCGACAATACCAATAAAACACTGGGTATTGTTGGTACTGGCGCAGGCGCTGGTGTTCAGATCACTAATGGTAGCGGCAATGTGGTGACTTTAGGAACAGCAGCACCATTCCAACAAATTCAAAATGGTAACAACACACTGAATTTCGCTGCTTACTTAAAAGGTAATGGTGGCGATATCGACACTATCACTGCCGGTGACTTTAGCTCAGTAGCGGATTTCACTCTGTCTTACGAGTAATTCATCTTGAGCCAACAAATTAATTTGTTGGCTCATTCCGACTGAATTGGGTGTAAGAGAGGGAGCAATGAATAATTCGATAACCAGTGGAGTGTTTTCATTGATCTTAAGTATAGGCACGTTGACTGCGGTATCAACTGCATATGCTCAAGGCTCAGTGAGTATGAATGGAAGCATTATTGAAACAGCATGTGCAATTGATGTCGGCAGCCGTGATCAAACTATTGATATGGGAAGTATTGCGCTGACTCAAATTCGCCGTGATGGGCAAGGACCTGCTCGCCCTTTTGTTATCCGATTAGTGAATTGTGTTCTTGAACGCCAAAATCCCGACAAACCGAATTGGCAATACTTTCGCGTAACATTCGATGGCTCCCATGACAGGGGGTTATTTGGTGTGAACGGACAAGCTCAAGGTGTTGGATTACAAATTCAACGTGAGGGAGATGGTGAAATTGCCATACCTGGCCAAGGAATGTCAGTGAGCTCCCTAACAGCAGGAACAAAAGATCTCACCTATCGGCTACGGTTGGTGGCGAATAACCGCCCATTGGCATCAGGCCAATACTACAGTCAATTACGTTTCAAACTGGATTATGAATAGTCGGTTCCTCTTATAAATGAAACTCCCCTTTGTAGGATGAGCTTCGTGAGCGAAATGACATTACGGATAAAAGAACGCAAAAGAAGGTCGAGATGATGACCCTGAATTTCATTCACACGCCTGTGTTACAGATAACTCGGCCTTGCAGATTAGGGCTTTTAGTCGCGTTGGCTATTAGCTTTGGTGGTCACGCATCCGATATTAAATTTAATATGGATATGCTAGACGTCAATGATCGTAACAACATTGATCTAAGCCAATTTGCGCGTCCAGGCTATCTCATGCCTGGTGAATACAGTTTTACGGTTTTCTTAAACAAGCAAAGCATGCCGGAAGAAACTGTCTTTTACTATGCACCTGAAGGTGAGTCGAATGAAAGCCTCCCTTGCCTGAGCCCTGCTTTAGTTGAAAAATTCGGTATCAAACCTGAATTGATGTCGACGTTAAAGTGGTGGCACGAAGGACAATGTTTATCGCTTGAAAGTTTACCCGGAACTGAAGTTAAAGCCGACCTTGCAACTTCGGCTATGTATATTAGTTTGCCGCAAGCCTACCTCGAATATACCGCTGAGAATTGGGATCCTCCTGCACGCTGGGAAGAAGGGTTACCCGGCGCATTGTTTGATTACAACTTAAATGCACAAGTGGGCCAACAAACCCGCTCAGGACAACAAACCAACTACAGTACCAGCGGTAATGGGGTTGCTGGCGTTAACTTGGGTGCTTGGCGTGTTCGTGCTGACTGGCAAATGCGTATTGATAAGCAGCAAGGGCAAAGCACGACCACATCACTAGATTGGACTCGTTATTATGTCTACCGAGCAATCAAATCCTTAGGCGCAAAACTCACCTTAGGTGAAGATTATTTAACCTCTGATATTTTTGATAGTTTCAGATTTACAGGGCTTAGCCTGATTACCGATACCAATATGCTACCACCTAATCTACGTGGATACGCACCAGAAATTACTGGGGTAGCAAAAAGTAATGCAACCGTCATCGTGAGCCAACAAGGACGCATTATCTATCAAACTCAAGTCGCTGCGGGCCCATTCCGTATCCAAGACCTAAATGATGCATTAGCTGGGCAAATCGATGTTGAAGTTAAAGAACAAGACGGCTCAACACAGACTTTCACTGTAAATACTGCAAGTGTTCCATATTTAACACGCCCGGGGCAACTGCGTTACAAATTAGCCGCAGGGCGCCCAACAAATTGGCGCCATCATGTTAGTGGCGATACCTTTGCAAGTGGCGAATTCTCTTGGGGGGTTAACAACGGCTGGTCACTATATGGTGGTGGAATTGGTGCAGAAAACTATGCATCCGCGGCTATAGGGATTGGTCGTGACTTAATGGTATTCGGCGCATTGTCATTCGATATTACTCATGCTCGGGCGCATTTAACCAACTTAGGTGATATTGGCAATAAAACGTATCGCGGAAGCTCGTATCGTTTAAGTTACTCTAAACGTTTTGATACCTATAACAGCCAAGTGACATTTGCAGGATATCGATTCTCTGAGCAAGGTTTTATGAGTATGTCTGAGTATTTGGATGCGCAGGAAACGGGTGCACGCCAATACAACAGCAAAGAAATGTATACCATCTCTTATAACCAACAATTTTCAGAGTTAGGGCTAAGTGCATTCATCAATTATTACCATCAAACCTATTGGGATCAACCGGATAACGACCGCTATAGTATTTCGTTAGCTCGCTATTTTGATATTGGGAAATGGAAGAATCTTAGCCTCAACTTGACGGCATATCGAAATCGTTATCGTGAAAACAATGATGATGGCGTATACGCGTCACTCACAGTGCCTTGGGGTGAAAAAAGTTCCATTAGTTATAACAGTAGCTGGGATAAAAATGATAACTCACAGCGCGTGAGTTACTACAGCACCATCGATGAAAGAAATAACTATCAGTTAAGTACCGGATGGGCACGTTCAGGTGCACTTGTGAGCGGCTATTACACTCATCAGGGAGACTTAGCACAGCTCAACGCGAACGCAACGTACCAACAAGACCGTTATCGATCTGCGGGGTTCTCTTTACAAGGTGGTTTCACCGCAACGGAGAAAGGTGCCGTACTGCATCGTGGTAGCCAAATTGGTGGTACTCGCATATTTGTTGATACCGATGGAGTACCTAATATCCCATTACGTGGTTACGGCTCGATTGTGCGCACTAACCGCTTTGGACAAGCCGTTATTAGTGACGTGAATAGCTATTACCGTAACCAAATTAGCGTTGATTTGAATGCATTACCAGATGAAGCGCAAGTGTCTCAATCTATAAAGCAAGGCACTTTAACGGAAGGGGCAATTGGCTACCGTCAATTTGATGTTGTCGCAGGAAACAGTGCGATGGCGTTGTTAAGGCTGTCGGACAATAGCACACCACCTTTCGGGGCAATTGTCTTAAATGGTCGTGGTCAGCAAGTTGGTATGGTGGGTGATGATGGAAATACCTATCTCACTGGTTTAAACGCAAAAGATACCTTGCAAGTTCGTTGGGATGACCAAGTGCAGTGTGAAATCACACTCCCTGATACCTTGCCAGAAGATGAATACTTACAGGCAAGCTGGTTATTACCGTGCCACAAACCGGGAGCAAAAGCCACATCGCCAGCGACCATAAAGACACAATCAGCGAGTCGTGCATTAGAAGCAATGCCGAGAGCATCAGAACTCGTTGTGCCTGTTGTTGAAAGAACAGCGCCAAAGGAGTCAAGCCGCTGGTTACAAAAATAATAAAAATGAGTGGTACGCAAAGAGCGATGAGTGCTCCTTAACCATAGAAGATAACAATATGATGAATAACATGATGAAAAACAAATTGATGAACAAAAAAAACGCCCATAAAGCAGTATTCGCATTGGCTGGTGTTGTGTTGATTTCAACAACGCTATCTTCTGCTCAAGCGGCAGTTGCCTTAGACAGAACTCGAGCGATTATTACGGGAGACGAAAAATCGATCAGTTTAAACATCAGCAACGAAAACAAACAATTACCTTATCTCGCTCAAGGTTGGGTGGAAAATGAGAAAGGTGAAAAAATAAGCGACCCATTTACGGTATTGCCACCGGTACAGCGTGTTGAGCCGGGGGCAAAAAGCCAAATCAAAATCCAAGCTCTGCCAAGTGCCGCTTCTCTGCCGCAAGACAGAGAATCCGTGTATTACTTTAATTTGCGTGAGATTCCACCGAAAAGTGATAAACCCAATACGCTGCAACTGGCATTACAGACACGTATTAAATTGTTTTATCGACCAAAATCAATCATTCCAACACGTGAACAAATGGATAACCCATGGCAGGAAAAAGTGACTCTTACGCGTCAGGGTAACCAGTATACGATTAATAACCCAACTGCCTATTACGTTTCTTTTGTCGATGCAGTCCCCAACAAAAATGGACAGACAGTCGCAGGGTTTGAGCCCGTAATGGTTGCCCCCAAAAGCAGCAAAGCACTGAACGTCAGTGCAGACGCATTAGGTAATAAACCTGTGCTGACCTATATCAATGATTATGGTGGTCGCCCAACACTGTCGTTTACATGTCAGGGAAATAGCTGCCATGTGGTACCTGAAAAAAAATAGACTGATCTGAAATGCGCGATGAGATAGCAGGAGAATATCATGGCAAACACAAGCAGGATGCTCCGTTATGTGGGCTTAGGAAGTTTAGCGCTGAATTTATTCAGTAGCATGGCGATGGGAACAGCCCTAAATAAAGTTGATAGCTGGGATGTAGATGGTTCACATGGCACGCTATATGTCCATGGAGCTTTGACGGAAAGTGCTTGTCGTTTAGCAATGTCATCAGCATATCAAACTATTAATTTAGGTACTGTGGGTACAGGACAGCTTCAGCATGTTGGGCAAACTGGTAACCCTGTTGCGATTGAACTGCGTTTAGAAGATTGTCTAAGTGGTGAAAGTCGCAGCCGCACTGCACAGGGGAATCTTTTGTGGAGCCAACAAATGCCGTCAATGAAGATCCGCTTTTTGGCTCCTATAGATACCCAAGACCCGCGCTTGGCAGCTGTTATCGGTGTTCAGGGGATTGGCCTGCAATTAAGTGATGCAGCGCGTTCACCAATTAACTTAGGTGAGTACAGTACACCACAATTGGTTTCACCTGGGCAAAACCAATTAACTTACTATGTAACGCCAGTACGTACCTCTGCTCAACTAAATGCTGGAGCTTATCAGGCGTTAATTAGATTCCAGGTAAGTTATGAATAGGGGCATGGAGATGAGAGGAGCTTATTTTCTTACGATATGCTTTAAAGCACTTGTCCTAGTTGGGGTAATTCTCTTTGGTGCTCTGATTTCACTCAGCTTTTCTTACAAAGCTATCGCTGCAAATCTCAGCACTAATATCCAAATTCGTGTGACGGTATACGGTGAGCCGGAATGTACCCTTGGCGGTGCAACAACGACTTCTGTAGATTTTGGCGATATACATCAGGCAAAGATTGACGGTGCTTATGGGCGCTCACCTATCAATTACAACTTGATATGTAATGGCTTATATAAGAATACATTAAAGATGACGCTGAGATGGACTGATAGGCAAATTAATGGTGAGTCATCCGTGACGACCAATCTCCCGAATTTAGGTATTGCCATTTACCGTGATGGAACCCGACTCAGCAATGGCGCGACACTCAATTTTAATTATGGGAATTCGCCTGCTTTGTATGCCGTCCCCGTTAAACCTACAGGGGTAAACTTAACATCAGGTGGGGATTTTACGGGCAATCTCACGATGGTATTGGATTACCAATAGGATGATATCAATGAAATTATTCCGTTATCTTCTCTCGGTCTGCATGATGCTTAGCCTGTTTAGCCAAAGCCAAGCATCAACACTTGGTATCCAGCTAAAAGGTCGATTATTGGTGACACCGCCCGAGTGTATTTTGAATAATAACCAACAAGAAACTATACATTTTGGCGATATATTGCTTCCACGCATTGATGGAGTTCAATACAAGCGTACTGTACCGATGAGACTCAGCTGCACAAATCTAGCGAAAAACGCTATAAAGCTCACGCTTGTCGGCGATGGAACATCATTTAATAGCAATGGCGCATTGAAAACGAGTAACCCAAAACTCGGTCTTTCCTTTTATGTGAACAATGCTAAGCAAGTTATTAACCAGCCTTTCAATGTGTTATATACAGCGCTGCCAACCTTAGAGGTTGCCCCAGTAAAAAACAGTAATGCCAATTTTACGAATACCGATGGCGGATTTTTTACAGCACTGGCAACACTGAAAATTGAGTATCAGTGAGAATGATTATGTGGAATAACAATCAAATTAAGCATTGGATGGCAGGATTTATAATGGTGATGTCCATATCTTCAGCGCAAGCAAATTGGGCATTTGATGGCACGCTAATTATTCCTCCTGTTTGCCAATTAAGCCATGACGACCCAATAAAAGTTTCATTCGGTAAAGTGGGTGTACGAAAAATCAACGGTACCGCCTTCAAGCAATCTATTCCTTTTCAATTAAATTGTGTTGGCGATATGACACAACCGTGGGATATCAGCTTGATATTCGGAGGAACACCTGCAGGAAGTGGATTTGATAATGCGACATTAAGAACAGTGACACCGTTGAATAATGGCAAATTAGGAATTCAAATTCAAAAAAATGGCCAACCTCAACCATTGAATGAAGCCTTTTTGATTAATGCGGCTTCATTACCATCCCTTTCAGCCGTTCCTGTCATGCGTTCAGGAAGCGAACTTGTAGGGGATAATTTTACTGCATCAGGCACGTTAACCATTATTTTTGAATAGGAGGCGGCAGTCATAACTATGAATATTAAACGTAATATGAGCTTTGCCTTTAGCTTATGGTTTTTGGGTGCCACTGCGGCTTTTTCTGCAGATGTGGAGTTTGATGGCACGCTAATTGAAGATGCTTGTGACGTTTATCCGGGCGACGAATCGATTGAATTAGATTTCGGTACGATAGTGGATAAATACCTGTATCTAAATACTCAAACAAATAGCCAACCTTTTACCATTCGCTTAATCAATTGCGATTTAGCATTAGGCCATGAAGTGAAAGTCACATTTATTGGCGCAGAAAGTTCAGCTTTACCTGGTTTATTGGCATTAGATGCAGGAAGCCAAGCAACTGGCGTGGCTGTTGGTATTGAAAGTATTTCCGGTGCGGCAATCAAAATTAATAGTGGCAGTTATACCCAAGGGTTATATACCGGAAATAATAATGACCTAAGATTTCAAGCGTATGTGAGAGCTGAGCCAGTTGCATTGCAAAATAAATCAATTGTGCTCGGTTCATGGGCTGCGAGTGCCACGTTCAAATTAGATTATGAGTAAATCATTATGTATGCGAAAAAAGCAAAAATATACGGAATGTTAAATACAAGCCTTTTGAGTATTTTATTATTAATCATCGCATTAGCGTCTCTATTTCCTTCTCGCCCAGCCAATGCGATTGCGTATGTAATGCCTGTGAGTATGACCTCTGGAGCCTGGCCTCGTGTTGAGATGGACATTCTTTCTTGGAGTGAAGCAAGTGGTGTCACTAACCCTTGTTATGGGTCAACAGAATGCTGGGTAGGCCCTGATGTTCTGTATGCATCTGGTGCGCCGTCGTTGAGTGGCTCTTGCTTAGATTATGGTAACTGCATTCGAATTAACCAGTATCGAACAGCGGAAGAAGTCGCAGCGGCTTTTCGTAGTGCAAAAGGAATTCCTTATCGTGCATCGTTTGTCATTGATAGCCCAAATGCAACTTGTATTGGGTTATTTTATGTCAACCATAAACCAACCCCGGGAGTTAGGAATGCAATCCAATGGCCAGGTAGCGTTTGTGGTAAAATTCCACCTACAAATCAAACATGTAGTATTTCTTTGCCTTCTTTTGTTAATCACGGGGCGCTCAGTAACACGAGTTTAAATGGTAAAACAAACTCAGTTTCTGGCAATATCACTTGTACACAGGCGACAAATATCAACTTATTTGCTCGCTCAACCACGGGTGAGCGTTATGTATATTTAAATTCGACTTCTAACTTTTATTCAAATCCATTAATTAATAATCAAAATGGCTGGAATGGCGCGAACATGAATATTTCTGGAAACAATGCGGCGAATTCATTTACATTCACTTCTGAATTGCATGCATCAGGAACGGTAACGCCTGGATATTACACAGGAAATGCAGTCGTCATTATTGCATTTAATTAGTTAATCAAAGCCTTCGAACCCAATTCACTAACTTGGTAGTTTAGCAGCGTATTTTTAAATAGAATACGCTGCTTTTATGAATATTAATAAGCTGTAACCTTTTCATTTCAATAATATTTCTAACCCGATAGAAAACTTGAAACCCACTAGCACCGCAAAGTAAATAACCAGTGCATTGCTGGTACTCGATGTGGCACTCTCACTTCACCAAAGGTATATCTGCAAGCTAAACTATTTGGCAAATTTAGCGAAAAAACCAGCAACCACATGATATAATTTGAGTTTAGAATTAAAAGTTCTAACGATATAAACTCGCCTGAACCGGACGGTACCCCCTAATGTAATAAAAAGCCAATCATAGCTATGTATTACCGATTCAAATGTGACAATACATAGCTACCAATGCTAAATTATAAAAAGAACATGCAATCGAAAAATCTTATATTAAGTCAAATGTAAAAATTGAGTTTCTGCTGACACTCCGATTAGTTCAATACTCTGAATAGGGGTAAGTGTGTGAAAAGCTCCTTTTTCATGATAAACTTATATTGAAAATATAAAGAGTTAGGTTGATTCAGACTTAGTATACAAATAAGCTCAATACTGGATTTTAGTCATGAAAGAAATCAAAAAAATGTCAGATAAAGACTTTGTTGATACACTAATACAAGAGTGGCTGGAAACCGTCCCTACATTAGACTTGAGTGGTTTACCTATTATCGCCCGCATAGTACGCATGAGCCATTATATTTCTCAATTTATTGATGCCAATCTCGCTCGTTATAATCTAAATGTGGGTGAGTTTGAGGTACTAGCAGCACTTGCTAGGAATCCTGATCGTCAGCTTTCACCAAAAGAACTTCAAAAAAAAATCCTTATTTCCTCCGGTGGGTTATCTAACCGAATTAATCGATTAGAAGAAAAGAAATTTATTGTTAGAATTCCAGATCCTGCGGATAGACGTGGTGTGATTGTAAAAATAACACCAGAGGGACGAAAGCTAACCCTTGAAGCTGTGGAAACTCACGTCGCGATTGAAAAATCATTAGTTCAAGGATTAGATGACGAAAATAAAGATCAACTCGCAATGCTACTGAAAAAACTTATTCAATCACAAAAATCTGAGCTCAACGAAAAAAATGGGGCTTAATAAAAAACCCCAAAGTTGGAATAAACCTCAGGGTGCAGCTCACATTGAGCTGTCTTCATTTTGCCTTAATCACTTTAGTTAGGTTTTTTACTGACCCGTCCCTCAGACTTTAAAACTAACCATAACCCAGCCAAAATCAAACATAGCCCTACTATAGCAAACATATTAACATTTTCATGGGCAACAACGATCGCCAGGAAAAATGCCACAATTGGTTCAATTAAACCCAATGCCACTCCTGTTGGAGCACTAATATGTTTCAAAGCTTGAGTATATAAAAGATAAGCCACTCCAGTTGTTAATAATCCAAGATAAAATATGACTGCAATGCTCACCCAACTGACAGTTGGCGTTCCCGCTAGTATCCAAGCAATTGGAACCGCGATAAATATAGCAATACTGAATGTATGCTTAGTAATGGTTAATGGAGAATCAATGCTAACCAATTTCTTACTCATCAACGTATAAAGTGCATAGCAAAAGCCAGCACTTAAACAAATAAGTAAGCCCCCCGTATTGATTTGCCAACTGCTACTTTGAGAAAGAACCATCCATGTCCCTCCAGCCGTCGCACAAAAAGTTCCAAGCCACCAAAGTAAAGATGGGGATTTCTTGAGAAGAATCGCCTGCATTAAGCCAGCCCAAATAGGTGCGCTACCAATAGTTGTTGCTGTACCAATAGCAATCCCTGTCGCCTTTATACCTGCAAAAAACGTTAAGTTATATAACCCCATACAAATACCTGCGATAGTAATATATCGCCAATATCTCCTTGACCTATTCGAAGAATTTTCGCTTTGCTGTCGCTCATTTATTTTTAGTGATTGGCGGCTTGCACTACGATAAAAAAACAACAAATGGAAGAATAAACACGCAACAAGTAATCTAAATGCACCAATCCAGTAAGGTGCTGTTGCACCCTGTACAAAGCTTTGAGCCGTCCCCGCAGTACCCCATAAAAAAGCGGCACTTAGCGCTAGTGTGATACCCACTAAAGATACTTTTCTCATCGTCATTGAACTTTTACCACCATTTCAATAAAAATATATCTTCACACTAAGATACTTCACAAGAAGATACAAGTTGGATTAGATTCAAGGTGAAAGAAAAGTAATTGTTCATGATAAAAATCAATTATAGTACGTTTTTTGATTGATATTAAAAAGCGAATTACTAATATTGATATATCTTCTTGTGAAGATACTTCCAATAAAGAAATAATAATGAGAGGCAGCTATGACTGTTATATTTATCAGTGTAATAGTGTTGATACTGGCGGGTTATGCAATTGCGAAGAACTACGAAGCAAAGATTGTATTGTTCACTGCTGGTATTGCGCTGATGCTCAGCGCAGCAATGTTAGGGATGCCCATTTTAGATATAAAACAAAGTACAGGGAATATTTGGCTTGATCCACTAAAACAAATACAGCTAGGGTTTATAAAACAGTTTGGTGGCGCAGGGATCATAATCATGGTCCTATTTGGTTTTTCTTCTTATATGTCACGCATTGGTGCAAACGATGCAGCCGTTCATTTAGTCGCAAAACCTATTTCAAAAATTCGTTCTCCTTATATCCTAGTCCCAATCGTTTTTTGGTTAGGAAACTTACTATCATTAGTGATCCCCAGCGCAGCTTCATTAGCCGTTATTTTAATGGCGACCTTATATCCAATATTAAGAGCTGCCAAAATGTCATCAATGACAGCGGCAGGTATTATTGCAACTACGGCGACAATTATGCCAACACCACTAGGGGGTGATAATGTTGTTGCGGCTCGATTACTGGGTTTTGAACATGTTGTCGACTACGTCACGTTACACCATGCTGTTGTCTCACTTCCTGTTTTATTATTAATGGGATTTGCACACTATTTTTGGCAAAAGTATATGGATAAGCGCCAAGGTGCATCCGCATTTACTGAAGTTGATGAAAGTAAACTCGAAGGTAATAAAGAACTACCCCCTGCCTACTACGCCTTATTTCCGCTCGTTCCACTTATTCTAATTATCGTTTTAGGACTCTGTTTTCGAGAAATTAAAGTGGGGCTTGTTGAAATCACACTCTTCTCTTTTATTCTTGCATTTGCCACTGAACTTATCCGTAAAGGCAATCCAAAAGAACAAATGGTTCAAGCTGGACTCTTTTTTAAAGGCATGGGTGAAGGCTTTTCTCAAGTTGTTGTTCTGATTGTTGCCGCAGGTACGCTTGTTGCTGGCCTTAATGCTATTGGCATCATCGATATGATTTCGGGCGTGGTCAAAAACGTGAATAATGCAGGCGTTGGATTAATGTTTATTTTCTCCGGCTTAACAGCATTAATCACCTTTATTAGCGGTAGTGGTAATGCGGTATTTTATTCTTTCATTGAATTAATTCCATCTATAGCGAATCAAGCCCATGTTGATCCAATTATGGTTGCTCTTCCAATGCAATTTACGTCTAACTTAGTTCGAGCAATCTCTCCAGTCTCAGCTGTCGTCATTATTGTCGCATCGGTTATCAAAGTGAGTCCTGTTGAAGTAGTGAAAAGAACCTCTGTACCTTTAGCGGTAGGCACGATAGCAACGTTAATTTATGCATATTTTCTGTATGCGTAGAATGGGTTATTAAAAGGAAAATAAAAATGACTACAATAGATAATGCCTCATTAGTTACGTGGCGACGTCAATTCCACCGTTACCCAGAAACGGGTTGGGGGGAGTTTTATACCACGGCGACCTTAATTAAAATACTTGAAGAAATGGGGCACCACGTATTAACAGGGGAGCAGATCATCAATCCTGATTTTATTCGTGGGCGCAATCCATCCATTGTTGAAAAAGCCAAGCACGCAGCCAAAGAACGTGGAGTCGATGATGCGCTACTCGAAAGGATCGGCGACTACACAGGATGTGCAGCAATCTTTGATACCGGACGGCCGGGGCCCACTATCGCATTTCGTTTTGATATTGATTGTGTCAATGTACAAGAAACCGATACGGCAGAGCACATTCCAAATCAAGAAGGATTTAACTCTACTAATCAAGGCTATATGCATGCTTGTGGCCATGATGGGCACATGGCTATCGGCCTCGGTGTCGCAAAATGGTTGATGGAAAATAAAAATAGTTCACTAAAAGGTGTTATTAAACTCATTTTCCAGCCAGCTGAAGAAGGTGTACGCGGAGCAAAACCTATCGCCGAAAGTGGCATTCTAGATGATGTTGATTACTTTGCTTGCGGGCATCTTGGCTGTGATATCCCAAGTGGAGTGATTGTAGCCGCACCGGAACGTTACCTTTCGACATTAAAAATGGATCTACGTTTTAAAGGTAAAGCCGCGCACGCAGGTATGGAGCCACATGCCGGAAAAAATGCATTACTCGCCGCTTGTAACGCGACTATCCAGATTTTAAGCCTACCTACCCATGGTGAAGGAATGACCCGCGCTAATGTCGGGGTATTAAATGCAGGAGAAGGCCGTAATGTGATCCCTTCATACGCACAAATGCAAATTGAAGTACGTGGCGAAAATGAAAAAATTAACAATTACATGACCGAAGAAGCCTTAAGGCGTGCACGTGGTGTAGCACTCAGCTTTGATGTTGAACTCGAAACTGAGGTCATGGGGGAAGCCGTTGATTTCATTCCTGACGATGAAATGACTGACTATATCACCGAAGTAGCCCAAACTATTCCAGCCGTAAAAAAAGTACAGCGCACCATGAATTTTAATGGCAGTGATGATGCCACACTGTTGATTAAACGCGTACAAGCTCATGGCGGAAAGGCCGCTTATTTTGTGATTGGATCTGATATCAAAGCTGGCCACCATCAAGCCAAATTTGATATCGATGAAGAACAGCTATTCACTGGTTTTTCAATCTTTACAGGGTTACTACAACGTTTATCCGTATAAAAACAGCAAATCAATATAAGCCAATTATGAAACCTTATAGCTGATGATGTTATAAGGTTTTTTTAAGGAAATATGATGAAAAAGACATTATTAAATACACTACTTTCTAGCCTGATCTTATATACCTCTGTTTCACTCGCAGCTGATGCCATTAAACCCAACGTAACTATTTTAGCCACTGGGGGGACCATCGCAGGAAGCTCCAAATCCAACCTTGATACCACCGACTATAAAGCGGGCTCACTGGGTATTAATGTGTTAATCAATGCCGTGCCAGAAATCAACGATGTTGCTATCGTCAAAGGAGAACAGATTTCTAACACCATCAGCGGCAATATTAGCAGCGAGATCCTATTAAATCTCAGTAAACGTGTTAATCATTTACTGAATGAAGGAAAACAACAAGGCGTCGTTATCACCCATGGGACGGATACAATTGAAGAAACAGCGTTCTTCTTAGAGTTAACCACCCAAAATAAACAGCCTATCGTTATTGTCGGAGCCATGAGACCAGCAACCGCTATCAGTGCAGATGGCCCAATGAATCTGCTTGAAAGCGTCGTACTTGCTGCGGATAAGAAAGCTGAAAATCGCGGAGTCATGGTAGTTTTAAACGACCGCATTGGTTCTGCTTTTTATACCACCAAAGCAAACTCAACCACTCCTGATGCATTTAAATCTTATGAACCTGGCTATCTTGGAGTCTTTGTCAGTGGAAAACCCAAATTCTACTATACCCCTGCACAGCCTGTTGACCGTACTTTTTTCGATGTTAGTAAGGTAGATAAACTCCCTAATGTCGAAATTATTTATGCCTACCAAGACCAGACCCCAGCTATGCTTCATGCCGCTATCAATAACGGAGCCAAAGGGATTATTGTTGCGGGCAGTGGTAATGGAAATGTCTCAAGTAACATGGAGGAGGCAATTAAGCAGCTCAGTGACAAAGGTATTCCTGTTGTGATGGCAACCCGAACAGGCTCTGGCTATGTGAGTAGTAAATCATTTGCTATCGGGTCTGGCTTTTTAAACCCACAAAAGTCTCGCATTCTCTTACAACTCGCCCTTGCAACTGGTGCCAATCTTAAACAAATATCGAATTACTTTGATAGCCAACGTTAATTAAATATCTTCATTGTTAAAGGCGTCTAAAATATAGACGCCTTTTTAGCATTCATCATACTTATTTCTAGGATAATAAATAAATTATAAAAACAAGTTTAAATTTATTATATAGATAATCAATATTCAGATAGCGTTAGTGCCCCACTTAGTTAAATGGCTAATATTTGAATAATTAAAATTTGGCTTTATTTTATTACTATTTTTAAATATTGGCTTTCTTTGCTAGTAGATAATAAATAATTGCTGTAATCGGAAATGCAATAAAGAATGCAAAATTATAACCTATCATACCTGATACCAACCCAATCACTAGCGCAGTAATACCCGGTTTTCGCCAGTTAGGAATATCATCGCTGTACAGGTTTTCTAAATTAAGATGACATTTACGAATAAGGTAATAATGTACTAGCATAATCGCCAATATGGGAGCGAGTATTGCAGAGAAAATCATTTGCACATAATCAAGGTAGCTTAATAATAACCATGGCATCATTAAAATACTAATCAACCCAACTAGCCATGTCGCTTTTGCGAAAGTTAATTTAGGGAAGAAATTAAGCATAATTAATGTTGCGGGAAAAATATTCGCACAGGTATTGACGGTCCATTGTGCAAATACAATGATAATACAGCTAATAATTAATATGGTTGCGTTATCAGCAAAAGCAATTTGTAGCATCCCAATAGGGTTATCGCTTTTCGTCAGATAAGCACTAATCAACCCTGCAAGAGTGAGCAATAAGCCTGTACCAACAAACCCAAGCCCAAAACAAAAGATAGTGCGTTTATTACGAGCAAAGAAGCTACTTGATGCACTGTTTTCAGGTAATTTTAGCTTTCTGGTTAAGTCACTGCCATTTAGAGCTTCAGATAACCATCCTCCACTAAATATAGCAATAACAGTAATAAAGCTGAACCCGGTTCCTTCTAATGGAGAAGCCGTCACAATATCGGGTAAAGAAATTTGGTGTTCTTGTAATAACCAAGCAACCAATGACACCAATCCGCATGCCAAAATGGGGACTGCCAATGTGCCAAACTTACTCATACTGTCTACGTTACGGCTTGCATTGAATAGCTGTAAGGATGCATAAGTGATGAATATCACCCAAAACATGGAAACCCCAGTGACAATTTCGATAATCGCATTAATCGCCTGTGTCCCTAAAAATAAAATCACACCGCACCATGTTAAACAGACGATGGCTCGACATATCGCACCAATTTTCGCCCCTTGTTTTCCTAAGCAGTCGCGAATAAAAATGGTGAAAGGAACACCGTAACGTGTACCGATATCACCAGTTAACGTAATTAACACGGTGACTAATAAAAAACCGAAAAAACAAGCAATTAACACTTCAATAGGGGAATATCCTCCTCTTAAAAGTACTTGAGCGGGGATCACCAACCCCACAACGTTGATCACCATCGATGAACAAAGCACCAGCAAGTCGCGCGTCTTTAACGTTCTGTCTTTTTCCTGTGTAGGTAGCAATTCCTGATTGGCTTTAGCAAGCAATTCCTGTGAAATATTTTGTCCATTATTCATGAGTCTAGCCTCATATTTATTGTCGTTTTAGTTTAATTTCAAAGTACGTTTAATAAATTTCCCTTGGCCTTTACTTCCCATAAAGGTGTTGTTATCCATAATGATTTCGCCACGTAAAAGGGTTGTTTTAACTTTTCCTTTCGCTTTATATCCTTCATGTAGGCTATAGCCAGCACCACTGTGTAAGTTATTGGCTGAAATAACCCATTCCTCATTCGGATCAAAAATGACAATGTCAGCATCAGCTCCAGGTAATAGCGTCCCTTTTTGTGGATAACATCCCATGGTTTTCGCAATGTTAGTGCTACATAGTGCAACCGCTTGGTTCATAGTGATTTTTCCGCTCTCTACACCTTCGGTTACCATCAAATTAAAACGGATTTCGAGGCCAGATAACCCATTCACCACCTTAGTAAAATCGGGGATAATTTTGCCATTGGCATCGCGCTGTAAAGCCTTTTCCTTTTCCTCACGAGTGAAAGTGCAATCATCGGAACCAATCAAGGTGATCGTACCGTTCTTAATGCCATCCCAAAGTTCATCCCGCTCTTTACGAGTGCGCAGTGGAGGCGAACAAATGGCCAGATGCCCATTTTCAATATCATCATAGAGTTCATCGAACAGCGTTAAATAGTGAGGGCCCGTTTCGATATACAGTTTTTGGCCTCGCTCTTGTGCTTGTTGTGCAATGTTTAGACAAGGACCATTTGTGGTATGAACAATCAGAAGAGGAACACCAACTGATTCAGCGAGTTTAGCCACGCGGCCAAAGGCTTCTGTTTCACAAATAACGGGCTTACTATTGGCAAAGTCACGCCAAGTTAGGGTGTTATTTTTGATGCACTCATCCACCGCGGTTTCTGCTATCGCATTACTTTCCGCATGGATCAATGGCATACAGTTATTTTCTTTTGCACGTTTAAAGACCTGCATCAGAGTCATATCATCTGCCATCACACCTTCTTTACGGTAAGTCATAAATAATTTAAATGTTGGGCACCCTTTTGCCGCAAGAAGTGGAATTTCATCTAATAGCTGCTCGTTAGCTTCAACAAATTTGCCATGTACACTAAAATCAATCGCAGACTCAGTCATTTCCTCAATACGGTCATCTAGCGCCTGAAGAACACTTGAGCCTTTCCAAGTATTGGTAAAATCCATATAGGTTGTGACACCCGCAAATGCGGCGCAAATACTTTGCTGATAAAAGGTAAGTTGCGGGGAAATCCCTTGAAATGGAGCCTGTGTGTGCATATGCGCATCAATTAAACCCGGTAGAACTAATCGGCCTTGCGCATCAATTTCTTTTTGGCATTCAGCGGGCTCATCAGGGCCAAGTAAAGCAGCAATTTTGCCTTTTTTAATTGCCAAATCGGCGCGAACCGTACCCTCTTCAAGAACTAAATGCCCATTTCTAATAATTGTGTCAAACATAACTATCTCCAACGATTTTTATGTCACAACACAGCGAAAAAGAGACTGTGTTGCAGCTATTATTGATTGATCAACTCAGCGTTCCTTTCCGTAAAACTTGTCCACTGCAGGCATAACTTTCAATGTGATTAAACAGCGCAATTCGACCATTAACCATCACAAGCTCGATACCTTCAGGGTATTGATTTGGTTCAACAAAAGTACCTTTGTCTGTAATGGTCTGTGGGTCTAACATTACGATATCGGCTTGGTAACCCTCTTTAAGTAATCCCCTATTGGTTAATCCCAAAACCTCTGCTGGTTTGCCGGTCATTTTGCGAATCGCTGCTTCCCAAGTTAAACAAGCTTCTTCGCGTACATACTTCCCAAGTACTCGAGGAAATGCTCCAAAAACACGGGGATGAGGCTTACCTGCCCCCATTAAGCCATCCGTACAAACATTCTGCTCTGGGCGGCACAAAAATTTAATCACATGCTCTTCTGTCCCATAAAAATCCACCATTCCAACAGCGTTATCTTCCTCATATAACAGGTCAAAAGTGGCGTTATAAGGGTCTTTACCACGTAACTCTCCAAGTTGAACTAAGTTTAAACCTACTGCATCTTGGTTTTTCTGTTGCTTCACACTGGTAATGAAGATTTGATCTAACCCAGCGAAATCAATGAAGTTATCCCACCCAGGGATCCCTTTTTCGATATCGTCAATCATACGTTGGCGTAATTCAGAAGATTTCAGGCGTTCGAGTAGCTTTTCCGTACCACCTGCATGCACCCACGGCGGTAAAATCACCCCTAACATGGTGCTACCAGCAACATAAGGATATTGGTCGAAAGAGATGCGTATTCCTTCTTGCTGTGCTTGTTCAAGCATCGATAGCATTTCATCGATCAGTGACCAGTTTTTCTTACCACAGACCTTCATATGAGAAATATGTAGCCAAACTCCGGATGCATGAGCAATATCAATAAGTTCTTGAGTCGACTGAATGATGTCATCCGCTTCACTGCGCTGATGAACCACAAAAATCCCATTATATTTGGCTGTCACTTTGCAAAGTTCGGTGATCTCAGCGGTATCGCCAAAAGCACAAGGCATATAGATAAGGCCTGTAGATAGCCCATAGGCCCCTGCTTGTAACTCTCGCTCAAGAATCTGGCACATTTTGGCGACATCTTCCTGCGTCGATGCCTTACCATCTAATCCCATGGCTTCCATACGGATATTACCGTGGGGAACAAGATAAGCGAGGTTCGTAGCGCTTCCTCGCGCCTCTAACATGTTGAGATATCCCGCTGTATTTTTGAAGTGCCAGTCAATCTCATCAGAGTCACCATCGAGGCCAGCAATATTTTTACGCCACGCGGAAATATATTGTTCAGGCAAAGGTGCCAATGCAACGCCGTCTTGCCCCAACAACTCAGTCGTGATCCCTTGGCGAATTTTTGCGGAAACTACGGGGTTTAATAACACCGATAAATCAGAGTGAGTGTGCGTATCAATAAAACCGGGACAAATGATTTTACCGGTTGCATCAATAACCTGGTCCTGAGTGTTGGCGCTAATATCGCCGATTTGAATAATTTTACCTTCATTAACAAGTAAGTCGCTGTGATACTGACTTTCTCCTGTACCGTCAATGATGGTGGCATTTTTAAATAGTGTTTTCATTGTTCTCTTCCTTTATCAATGCCTTAGTAGTCACTAAGGCATCAAAAGATAACTATTTGTTATTATTGTAAATACTAGAAATTATGCTGTAGTAGCCTTTGACTGAGCCTGTTAATTGTCCAATTTCGATATATTCATCAATGGTGTGAGCCAGATTTTCTCTGGAAGGCCCAAAGCCAATCGTAGGAATATTGGCTTCCCCCGCATAGTGGCTACCGTTGGTACAAAATGAATATTGGGTAATGGTTGGGTTAATACCGACTTTTTTGAGTCCCGATAAAACACACTGCACAAATTCATCCGATTCATCTAACACCCAACCGGGAAAGAAACGCTCTCCTTCAATGGTACTACCGGTATAGCAAGATTCCGTACCATAGGCATAAGACACCCGCGCTTTAAATTCGGGGTCCAACTGAATCATTTCTTTCAACACTTTTTGGATAGGTTCAATTACGCTATCTTTGCTTTCACCAACCAATAACCTACGGTCATAAGTCGCGCGGCAATATTCAGGGACAACCGATGCGCCGGGATATGGTGAAGATTTAATATCCGTTAATTCAAGGATCCCTAAACCAAGAACGGGGTGAACAGGCGGAGTTAATGTTCTAATTTTTTCAACCAATGCCGCCATTTTATAAACCGCGTTAATACCCGCTTGCGGGTTTGCGGAGTGGGCTGGCTTACCAAATGTTTCTACCACCACCTCTGCGCGACCACGTTGGCCAATTTTCAGGTTAAGCTCAGAAGCCTCGCCGATAACCACATAATCAGGATGATAATTTTCAGTGACTAGGCGTGCCGCTACACCTTCAAAACATTCCTCATGTACGATGCAGGAAACATAAATTTTCCCAGCAAACTCACGCAGATAGTCTTGGCCGAAAAAACCAATGGCTGAAATCATGGCAGCAACTGCACCTTTCATATCGGTCGTACCACGACCATAAATTTTGCCGTCATTAATTTCTCCGCCAAATGGGTCTTGCGTCCATTGGCTTTCATCGACTGGAACCGTATCGATGTGTCCATCAAAAACCAGCGTTTTTCCAGGGTATTTCCCTACAATTCCACCAATGATATTGCCGTATCTATCAACATGAATATCATCAAATTCATAATCTTCCATCATGGATTTAATAACACGGACAACATTGCCCTCTTCACCGGAGTAACTTTTTTCACGAACTAAAGCCTGACAATTCTTGATGACTTCGTTAAGACGATTTTCTGAAAACATATTTTTCACCCCGATTAAAATTGGCCAAAGCTTGGGAACTCACCATCCCAAACAATATCCCGATAACGTTGAATATCCGTGTCGCCCTCAGTACTGATAAGCAAAATGCGTGAATTTTCATTCAGTTCCAGCCTGTTGCGCACATCAGCATAATTTTGGGACTGCATTAAAATAGAAAGTAACCCTGTAGTGACAGCACCAGATTCACCCGAAACAATCGGAGGGTCAGTCGGTAATGGGTTACCTAATATCCGCATCCCTCGCGTTGCGACAAAATCAGGGCAAGAAAAGAAAGCATCGGCGTAGTCTCGTAATAATTGCCAACCTGCAATATTGGCTTCACCACATGCCAGCCCAGCCATAACTGTTTGTAGATCGCCTCCAACAGAGATCGCTTCTTCATTTTCAGCAACCGCTGAACGGTAAAGGCAATCCGCAATTTGAGCTTCAGCAATAATCACTTTCGGTCTATCCTCTCCATAAAGCGCCGTTAACATCCCCTGCACCATGCCAGCAAATGAGCCAACACCAGCTTGAACAAAAACGTGAGTCGGTTTCACTTCATGTAACTGTGACAAAGCTTCAAACATTAACGTGCTGTAACCTTGCATAATCCACTGCGGGATCTTTTCATAGCCAGCCCAAGCGGTATCTTGCACCACCACCCAGCCATATTTTCTTGCCATTTCGGCTGTCATACGTACCGCATCGTCATAATTCATATCTACAATTTCTGCGGTCGCACCTTCATTCAAGATGGCATCTAAGCGTTCATGGGAAGAACCTTTAGGCATATAAACTACTGATTTTTGTTTAAGTTGACGTGCCATCCACGCCACGCCTCGCCCATGATTGCCATCCGTCGTGGTGGCAAAAGTAATGCCATTTAATTGTTCTCTAACCTCATTGCTGACCATTACGTTATAAGGAAGCTCAGAGATATCTCTCCCCAACTCTTCGGCGATATGGCAGGCCATTGCATAGGCGCCACCTAATGCCTTAAATGCCTTGAGGCCAAAGCGTTGAGACTCATCTTTTAAGTAAATCTGTCCGACATTTAATGACTTGGCGAGTGCAGGTAAATGATAGAGCGGTGTTGGTGCATACTCAGGAATTGAGCGGTGAAATTGCCACGCTTTATGTAATTCAGCTTGCGAAAAAGAGGCAAGGTTCGCCGTAGGTTTCTGCTTAAAACGGCTGTGATTAATGTAGTACTTTAATTGCTCCTGCATGGAAAACCTCATGAACTTATTATTAATAAACAAGACAATTAAGTCTTAATAAAAAATAGGTTTACAGCTTAGGTAGCAATACACATGCCAAGATCGGCATTTACGTATAATTATAATGAGAAAATAATGTAGCCAGTTGATATAAAACAAAATTTAAAATAAACCATATAGAATTGCTTTTACTAAATTCGATATCATTGATTTACCTCATTGATAAATTATCAAATATGATAAATAGTGTGATGGCGATATATAAATAATTTAATATATTGATTTAAAAATAAAATTATAATTATCATCTCAATTAAATTTATTAATATTTATCAATTTTGATAACAAGGGAAAAAATGACATCCATTCTGAGTACTATCCAAAATGAAATTTGCCATTACGCAGAAGCTATTTCTGGCGTGACCGGAACAGATGTCGAAATTATTGATGAATATCTGATCCGTATTGCAGGAACGGGTTATTACAAACACATGCTTAATCAAAACGTTTCACGTAACGGCTATATTTATCGTCATGTTTTACGAGTACAAGAAACCGTATTAATTAAAGATCCTGGGGAAAATAACCTCTGCCATCTATGTGAAAATAGAGAAACCTGTACGGAAGAATTAGACCTTAACGCACCGATTTTTTTAAATGGTAAAGTCATTGGTGTCATTGGCATTATTTGCTCGACCAAACAACAGCGAGCCGTATTACTTCAGCAACTCAATAAATTCATCACATTCATCGAACAAATAGCCGAAATGATATCGAGTAAGGTATTTGAGTGTCTTGAACGCTTGAGAGCCCAAGAATCTTTACATGCATTTCGACGATTAATTGATGCTATGGATAGAGGCGTAATAGCCATTGATAGCCAACAAAAAATTTGGCATACCAACCGCTCTGCATCCCGCTTTTTTAATAAAGATATTATAGGCCTATCACTGTCCTTTGAACTTACAGGGGATATTTTATATGGCGATGAAGAAGCATGGTTAGAATTAGAAGGCCAGCGCTATCATGTACTCTGCCGTAATGTTACTTTTACTTCACTGGAAAATGATACGTTAACCATGATCATTTTTCAGGACGCCCGTGATTATATTACTCATGTCAATCAATCATCCGTTGAAATCAGCGAAGCCCCTTCACAGTTAATCGGTAATTCATTGACTATGATGAACCTCAAACAAACCATCAAGAAGGTCGCTGTCAGTCATGCAAATGTACTGATCACGGGGGAAAGTGGCTCAGGAAAAGAGGTCGTCGCTTATGCTCTACATACACAAAGTGCTCGACATGCTCAGCCCTTTGTCACCATAAACTGTGCGGCAATACCAGAGCAACTCCTTGAAAGCGAGCTCTTTGGCTATATCAGAGGCGCATTCACCGGAGCAGATCCTAAAGGGCGTATAGGTAAGTTTGAATTAGCCCATGGAGGTAGCCTATTTCTCGATGAAATTGGTGATATGCCTTTGTTATTACAGGCTAAGCTACTGCGTGTTTTACAAGATAAAACCATCACCCGAGTTGGTTCAAATAACCAAATACCTACCGATGTCCGCATTATTGCAGCCACAAACAAAAATTTATTAGAGATGGTCGAACACAAAACGTTTCGAGAAGACCTATATTACCGATTAAATGTTGTGCCGATCCCTGTTCCTGCATTACGGGAGCATCGTGAGGATATTGCTGATTTAGCGAAATATTTTTCTGACCAATTTTCAATGCAATATGATAGAGAAAAGCAAAAGATCCCTGATACAGTAATGAATTATTTATATGGCTATCATTGGCCGGGTAACATACGTGAACTGCGTAATGTCATCGAGTATATTTATGTAATGCAAGGCGATCTGCCTGAAATGAACCATAGCCATTTACCTGAGTATATTACAGAAACAAATTCATCAACAGAATCAATACATTCCATTACAAAAATCGCTGCGCTGCCTGTACACCATTATGAGAAAGAAACCATACAACACGTACTTGAAAAAACGGGTTACTCCATGGGAGGAAAGAAAGAAGCGGCACAAATATTAGGTTTAAGTATTGCGACACTGTATCGCCGATTAAAAAAATACGATATTTCCAGCTGACCTTCATATCTAGGCACTAATATTTCTCTCAGTGCCTGACTTATCGTACTTATTACTAATAATCCAACCAACTGTTACTGCTATACAAATAGTCACAAAGCGAATGGTCATTTTGTGATGGCTATCTTACTTTTGTTTTTACGCCCTTCTCAAAATATCTCATCTTTTAATGGCAAGTAAGATAAATTAACACCTTATGATCGCCAATAAAAACCTCGCCAACGCGAGGTTTTTATCTCTTCAGAAGAACACAAAACGAATTATACATTTTTCCTTTCGATGGTTTCTTCCCCCCAATATAGCCTATCCGCGGTGGTCTTCGAGAAGGCCAGAGGTAAAACTTCATCAGAACCTTCTTCCCAAATTTGTTCCGCTAATACTTCATCATTATTCGCTAATTCAAAAATAGCTTGAGCAATTTCAATTGAGGTTTCTCTAACTTTAGCCCATTCGGCTATTTGGTGAGGGTCTTTCATTATTCGCTCCTGATTAAATGGTTCTGGTAAAAACACTGAGAGATTTCAAGTCTGTGAATAAGATCACTACGACTTTAAATATATTGCCATTTTTCCTTTTTAGTGACGCTCTATTAAACGCGCTCACTATTCACTATCTCTAGTATATGACTATAAGTTAAGTAATAGAGATTAAAAAGTCATGAATATTCGCCATGTTGTTGCTATTGATTTAGGCGCATCTAGCGGTCGTGTCATGTTGGCTTGCTATGATGTGCATAATAAAAAATTATCATTAGATGAAATTCATCGTTTTACAAACCATTTGATCACTGAAGGTGATCATTGTTATTGGGATCTGGATGATCTTGAGACTCAAATACGGATTGGCTTACACCATGTAGAGCAATCTGGCATCCATATTGACAGCATTGGCATCGACACTTGGGGCGTTGATTATGTTCTACTTGACCGTGATGGTGCCACCGTCGGTCGCAATTTCTCTTACCGTGATAACCGCACCCAAGGTGTCATGGAGCAAGTCCAAACCGACCTTGGTGTTCAAAATATCTACCAAAAAACAGGGATCCAATTTCTCCCTTTCAATACCTTATATCAATTGAAGTCCTTGCAACAATCACACCCTCAATGGCTGGAACAAGCACACCATTTATTATTGATCCCTGATTATTTCGCATACCGTTTGACTGGGCAAATCAACCATGAATATACCAATATTTCCACCAGCCAAATGGTTAACCTGGAAACAAGTGATTGGGATGATGAGTTAGTCGAGTATCTACAAATACCACGCCGTTTATTAGGTGAAATCAAGCAACCAGGTAATATCATTGGCCACTGGCAAACGCCCAAAGGTAAAAAAATTCCGGTGATTGCCGTAGCAAGCCATGATACGGCCAGCGCTGTTATTGCGGCGCCGATAGCCGATAGCCATAGTGCCTATTTAAGCTCAGGAACTTGGTCATTAATGGGCCTCGAACGTACTACTCCTTGTACTTGTGAATACGCATTTGCTGCCAATATTACCAATGAAGGTGGAGTAAATGGCCACTACCGTGTCCTAAAGAATATTATGGGGCTATGGTTATTCCAACGCATTTGTCTTGAACATGACGTGCAAGATATTTGCAGCCTAATTGCATCAGCAGAAGCTATCCCTGCCTTCACTTATCTTATTAACCCCAATGATAACCGCTTCTTAAACCCTGAGTCGATGAGCCAGGCCATTAAAGAGGCTTGTCAGGAAAACCAACAACCCGTCCCAAATACTATCGCTGAGCTAGCTCGCTGTGTTTTCGACAGCTTAGCACTGCTTTATCGTCAAGTGTTTCTTGAATTACAGCAAATAAACCATGCCCCATTACAACAGCTGCATATCGTCGGTGGTGGTAGCCAAAATGCCCTACTTAACCAACTCTGCGCCAACACTTGCGGAGTCCCTGTGAGCACAGGCCCGATTGAAGCGTCCACCTTAGGAAACATTGGATATCAGTTGATTGCCCTAAACACCATTCCAGATGTACCAACCCTGCGCACCATTATTGCAGAAAATACCGAGCTTTGTTGGTTTCAACCTCAAAGCATCGCGCTGGATGAACCTTGGAAACGATTTAAAACCATTACGGCCTAACTCAGGTTATTAACCGTATATCGATAAGTTATAAGGAAAATTTCATGTCTAATTACAAAGAAAGTTATCTTATTGCCAAACAACGTTTTGCTGACCTTGGTATCGATACTGAACTGGCGATGCAAGCCATGGCTGACTTGCCTGTATCGATGCATTGCTGGCAGGGAGATGACGTAGCTGGCTTTGAAAAATCTGCAACCGCTTTAAGCGGTGGTATTCAAGCTACAGGTAATTACCCCGGCAAAGCGACCAATGCGATTGAATTACGCGCAGACATGGATAAAGCAATGAGCTTAATTCCTGGCCCTAAACGCGTTAACCTGCACGCTCTTTATCTCGAAGCTGATACCGCCGTCGAACGTAATGAAATTGAACCTCGCCATTTTGCCAATTGGGTTGATTGGGCGAAAAAAAACCATATCGCGCTCGATTTTAACCCTTCTTATTTTTCCCATCCACTCAGTAGCGAAGCGACGCTAACTCACAGTAATAAGGAAATTAGAGACTATTGGATTGGCCATGGACAAGCTTGTCGCCGTATTTCTGCGTATTTTGGCGAGTCATTAAATAGTGCTTCCGTAATGAATATTTGGATCCCTGACGGCATGAAAGATCTCCCCGTCGACCGCTATGCGCCACGCCAACGGTTAGTCGAGTCATTGGATGAAATTATCCGGGAAAAAATTGATATCAAATATCATATCGATGCCGTCGAAAGTAAGTTATTCGGTATTGGTGCCGAATCTTACACCGCAGGCTCCAGTGAGTTTTATTTGGGCTATGCCATCACACGTAAAACCGCATTATGTTTAGATGCCGGCCACTTCCATCCAACCGAGGTTATTTCAGACAAAATTTCAGCCGTCATTCCTTATGTTGAACGCCTATTATTGCACGTCAGCCGTCCTGTGCGTTGGGACAGTGACCACGTCATTTTACTTGATGATGAAACTCAAGCGATTGCCAATGAAATCATTCGCCATAACTTAAAAAACCGTGTGCACATTGGTCTCGATTTCTTTGACGCATCGATTAACCGCATTGCTGCGTGGGTCATTGGGACTCGCAATATGAAAAAAGCGTTACTACGCGCCTTACTTGAACCAACCGCAAGACTGCGTCAACTCGAAGCAGAAGGGGACTTCACAGCTCGCCTCGCGCTATTGGAAGAACAAAAATGCCTGCCATGGCAAGCTGTTTGGGATGAATACTGCGAACGCAACAATGTTCCTGTAGGCGAAAAATGGTTAGATGAAGTTAAACAATACGAAAAATCAACATTATTAACACGTTAAGGTGAATTGTATGCAAGATATTCTGACATCTTGGTTTGTCCAAGGGATGATAAAAGCCACCAGCGATATGTGGCTCAAAGGCTGGGATGAACGTAATGGCGGTAATGTGAGCTTACGACTAACTGAAGACGATGTTGCTCCATTTAAACACACTTTTCACGCTGACCCGCGTTATATCGAAACAACTGAACCGGTTAAAGAGCTAGCAAACCAATATTTTATTGTCACAGGTTCTGGTAAATTTTTCCGTAATGTTGCCTTAGACCCTGCAGATAACTTGGGTCTAGTTCGTATCGATAATGAAGGTCAGGGTTACCATATTGTTTGGGGCTTTGTGAATGGTGCAATACCAACCTCGGAATTTGCTGCTCACTTTCAATCACATATCACACGTATGCAAGCCACTAATGGCGCTAACCGCGTCATCATGCACTGCCATGCAACCAATATCATTGCGCTAAGCTATGTTTTACCGCTCGATAGTGCATCCATCACGCGTCATTTATGGGAAATGAGTACCGAATGTTTGGTTGTTTTCCCTGATGGTATCGGTGTGCTGCCATGGATGGTGCCTGGCACAGATGGCATCGGCTTAGAAACAGCGGAACAAATGAAACAACATGGCTTAGTACTTTGGCCATTCCATGGAATTTTTGGTTCCGGCCCAACCTTAGATGACGCTTTTGGTTTAATTGATACCGCAGAAAAATCCGCTGAGATACTTGTCAAAGTTCTCTCGATGGGCGGTAAAAAACAAACTATTTCAACAGAGAATCTGATTGCGCTTGCCAAGCGATTCAATGTCACACCAATGTCTGATGCATTGAAATAAAGCCTGTTTCTCTGTGGATAGGCCTTCCCTTCCACAGAGAAATTAAAACGATAATAAACAGTGAGGAATAGTTCATGGGCAGTGGAATTTTACTCGGTATTTTTTGGCATTTTGTCGGCGCAGCTTCGGCGGCTTGCTTCTACGCACCATTAAAAAAAGTTAAAAACTGGTCATGGGAAACTATGTGGTCCATTGCCGGGATTTTTTCTTGGATTATTTTACCTTGGACCATCAGTTATATTTTACTTCCTGACTTTTGGGCCTACTACAGCTCTTTTAGTGCAAATATTCTGATCCCCGTTTTTTTATTTGGTGCTATGTGGGGGGTGGGTAATATTGGCTATGGTCTGACTATGCGCTATTTAGGTATGTCAATGGGCATCGGAATTGCCATTGGTATTACGCTCATTGTTGGTACATTAATGACCCCAATTATTCAAGGCACATTTGGCGAATTGATTGCCTCTACGGGTGGAAAATTAACAATTCTTGGCGTCCTTGTGGCTGTTCTTGGGGTTGCCATCGTTTCCTATGCCGGGTTACTGAAAGAAAAAGCGACCGGAGTGCAAGCCGAAGAGTTCAACCTGAAAAAAGGCTTATTACTGGCAGTCATGTGCGGCATTTTCTCAGCCGGTATGTCATTCGCAATGAGTGCAGCCGTCCCTATGCACGAGGCGTCCGCTGCCCTTGGCGTTTCTTCTCTTTATGTGGCATTACCAAGTTACGTCATCATCATGGGTGGCGGTGCATTAATCAATTTAGGCTATTGTTTTATTAGACTTATTTATCGTAAAGATATCTCTTTCAAATCAGATATCTCTGTCCCCAAAGCCCTACTGGTCAGCAATATTTTATTTGCCATTTTGGGTGGCGCTATGTGGTACTTCCAATTTTTCTTCTACGCATGGGGACATGCAAATATCCCATCACAATACGGCTTTATGAGCTGGATGCTACATATGAGTTTCTATGTTCTGTGTGGCGGTATCGTGGGGTTAGCGCTAAAAGAATGGAAAGGCACCGGCAGAAAACCCGTTCGAATTTTATGTTTAGGCTGTTTAGTGATTATCTTAGCGGCAAATATTGTTGGCTTGGGAATGGCCGCCTAGTGTAACAGTTTTTTATTTTAATTGATTGGGAGGTCAGCGATGACCCATAGAATGATACTTAATGAAACCTCATACTTTGGCGAAGGGGCAATTAACCACCTTGTCGAGGAAATTCAAAAACGCCAATTTAACAAAGCACTGATTGTCACGGATGCGGATCTGGTTAAATATAATGTAGTCAGTAAAGTCACCCAATTATTAGATGACGCTAAGTTGGACTACGCCATTTATGATGGTGTTATTCCTAACCCAACCATTGATACCGTCCAACAAGGGCTAAAACACTTCAAACAATCTAATGCAGATTGTCTTATCGCTATCGGAGGAGGTTCTCCACAAGACACCGCTAAAGCGATTGGGATTATTATCAATAACCCACAATACGAAAATGTGGTGAGCTTAGAAGGTGTCGCTCCAACCCAAAACCCAGCAGTTCCTATTATCGCAATCCCAACTACCGCAGGAACTGCAGCTGAAGTCACGATTAACTATGTCATCACAGATAACAAGCTGTGCCGTAAATTTGTGTGCGTTGACCCCCATAGTATTCCGATTGTTGCCATTATTGATCCATCAATGATGGCATCCATGCCTGCAAGCTTAAAGGCTGCAACTGGCGTTGATGCTCTCACCCATGCTATTGAAGGCTATATCACGAAAGGGGCTTGGGCACTTACCGATGCTCTACACCTTAAATCCATTGAGTTGATCAGCAATTCGTTACGGCAATCCGTTAAGGGCGACCCGCAAGGTGTTGAAACGATGGCACTAGCACAATACATGGCAGGAATGGGCTTTTCTAACGTTGGCTTGGGGTTAGTTCATGGTATGGCTCATCCCCTTGGAGCGTTTTACAATACTCCACACGGTGTCGCTAACGCCATTTTATTACCTCATGTTATGTCGTATAACGCTGATTATACTGGGGAAAAATATCGAGATATCGCTCGTGCTATGGGTGTAAAAAATATCGATGCCTTTTCACTTCAAGAAGCCAGAAATACCGCCATTGCTGCTGTTTTTGCGCTAAACAAGGACGTTGGTATTCCTGAAAAACTGCGTGAGATCGGCATGAAACTGGAAGATATTCCATCCCTTGCTCAAGCCGCCTTTGATGATGTGTGTACTGGAGGTAATCCACGTGACACCACATTAGAAGACATCACTGAATTATATCAAGCGATTTATTAGAGGGTGATATCATGATAAAAAAAGCATTTGTGATGCAAATTGCTCCTGACGCCCACCAAGAATATCAGCGCCGACATGATGAAATTTGGCCTGAATTAGTGCTGACACTCAAAGAACATGGCGCACATCACTATTCTATTTTCTTAGATAACAAACGAAATTTATTATTCGGCTACGTGGAAATTGAATCACAGGAACGCTGGGATAGCGTTGCACAAACGGAAGTGTGCCAAAAATGGTGGAAATATATGTCGGATATTATGCCATCAAACCCTGACAATAGCCCAATCAGTGATGAGTTAAGGTCGGTATTTTATTTAGACTAATCTCCCCCTAGGCAGTGCTAGTCTATTGGCTAGCACTTACCTCAATTTATCTTTTTGTAAAAAACAACGGCGATATGCACTTGCTGTCATTTTCATTTTTTTATGGAACACACTCGAAAAATAATTACTGTCTTCATAACCACATTGCCCAGCGACTTCACTAATCGACAACGAGGTACTACGCAATAATAACGCCGCTTGGCACAAACGTAATTGTTGCAGATATTCCATTACCGTCATTCCTGTTTTCGACTTAAATAAACGCTGCAATGAACGCGCAGACATCTGATGCTCCTGAGCAAATTTTTCTAATGAAAATGGCGTATTGATACTTAAATTTAAACAGTTTATTAGCTGATCCATTTGGTGTAATAAACTTATTGGAGCTTGATCTGGCTGATAACGTAAACGATAAATATAAATAGCTAACTGTAAAAATAGGCCTTCGCAAAGATGAATAGATGGAATATCCGGTTTTTGGCATTCTAATGCCATTTTCTCAATAATGGGCGTCAACGTTGATAAGCTGGAAGGCGGCAATTTCCAGTGCCTAGATGTTATCGGCTGATAACTTAATGGAACATACTTTTCAATAGATTTTTTAATGAGAAACTCATTAGGTTTATATAATACATTAACCAGTTTTAAATTATTTACTGAGTGATAGCCATGACAATCTTCCGCATTAATATAAAACAGATCTCCACAAGTAATTGGATAATCAATACCATTCCAATGGTGTAAACCATTTCCTGAAAAAACAATCACAAACTCATTAAAATTATGGCTATGAACAATAAAATCTTCCTGAGAATCCCGCATTTCTATCGTCACGGTATTTTCAGGCCTAATAAAATAATCACTGCTGTTGATCGAAAGAATGCGTTGTATCATGATCACCTCAAAAAAGTGTAGGGATGATCATTACGATCTTTTTTAATTACTGCAATGACGCAGGTCACGGGGTGTGAAATTATACTCACTTTTAAAACACGTCGAAAAATATGCACTATCATTAAAGCCACTTTCCAATGCAATATCCGTAATGGTTTTATTTGAAAAACGAATTTGGTAATAAGCTTCTGATAGCCTCAACTTTATTAAGTAATTTTGTGGTGATATGCCTAAATTATTTTTCATATAACGATGAAAGGTCCGTAATGACACTGAAAATTGAGTGGTTAAATGCCCCCAATCGACATCTTCGGTAAAGTTCATATTTAGCCAGCGTAACATCTGGATAATACGTTGTTCATTATTCCCTTCACCAATATGGTTATAACGGCCATCTTGTAAATTAACAATTAACTGCAAAAAAAGGCTTTCAGTATAAGCAAGATCAGAGCCATCGCTTTCGTTGAGTTTATCAATAATTTGTTGTGCTTTATTGTAATGCTCTTTATTTAAGAGCCAATGTGAAATGTTTTTTTCAGCATCTGTCGGAAAAAAATGACTGATATTATTTAAATAGGTAAAACTGGAGTCTGAGCGATAAAGTACATTGGTTAAATTGAGGTTGGAAACATTATCAAATAAGTGATAATCACAGGATTTTATATAGCACACCATCCCAGGACATAATGTATAAGGCCTCCCATTAAGTACATGTAGGCCAATACCCTGAGTTACCAAAAAGATCTCACTAAAATCATGTGTATGTTCAGGAAAAATAGGCTGAGGTACCCTTGGCTCAACTGTAATGTGCTGCTGCGGTGTGATAAAAAAATCTTCGCTATATAATTTCATGAAAGATCTCCTAATAAACACTTCTCGCCCGTAAAACTGACCATGGTTTATTTATCGTTCGTGGGATTATCGTAAATACCCTTATATCCCTATTCTATTGATCTCATCCAAAATCGCCTTGAAATTATGACCAAGTAATCACGCGTTATTGGCGATATTTTCAAGAGTTAACCAAGTAAATGTACAAAATGTGACCCTGGATACATAAAAGCCACTCTATCTAAGAACACCGTCTCTGTAGCACATAGCGTATAATAACGATCACACGTTGTTGTAAGCGAGCCACAACATAAAAGGGTACAGATTCTCTACGGCTTTAATTGAATCAAGAGATACCAATAACAGATACTTGATGTAGGATGAGTTGGATTGAAATGTATTAACGGAAAAGTAGAAAATTTCTTATAACATATTGATTTAAAACATAAAAAAGACGCCTTTAGTATCTCAAACTGCTGACCCTAAATAGTCATTAGGGAATTATTGAATACTACCCTAAATTAAATAATTCCATCAAAAACAACACAAAATGCCTGTGTAATTTTAAACCAGAAAAACCTCATTATCTCTCCGCCATTTTAGGCTAAGCCAATACCACCGCATAGAAGTGATATTGACTTAATACAAACCTGAAACTTACTAACGATAGCTAAATAAAACATTCACGGTATTACTGAATTGCCCTGATTTAATGGCTTCGGCATCTTTCTTGGATAATTCGACACTGTAAGGGAAGTAGCCAGGCTGCTGTTTACTGATACTCCCTTTATAATAATACTGATCAAATGCGACCTGCTGGTTATTGGTTCTGTCTGTAATTGCAGCTTGTAGGCCATTGTCAAAGACGATGTACTTTTTATTTACCACGCCGCTGTTGCTTTGGAATGCAACACTAACTTCTAATGCTGCTTCACATGTTGAATCGGGCACTAAATCTAATGAAAAGTTTTCTCTAACTATTTGACCATTTTCAAAATTCTCAGCAGTGAGCTCTTTAAAATCAACCACTTTATCGCTCATGCGGACAATCGGTGTTGGGCAATAGTTCACCAGTTTTCCCACAATCTGGGCGCGGTATATATCGCCAAAATTTCGGCCTGTTCCATCAACATGATAGCCCACAGTAAATAAACCTGTATCAAACGATTTTAACGGCCCTACACCTCTTTTGAGCTCATAGATATATATGAAAGCAATATTATACTGACCTGGACTCCAATACCCCACTTCTATCCTAGGTGTGTTTGTAGCGGTAATTTCTACGGGTCTATTTGGGTCCGTATATTGATAGAGCCGAACACCGTTTGACAATAAATACGCTTTTGTTGTTGCTGGTGTTTGATTAACAAAATAAATCATTCTATCTTGTGTATTTCCACTAAAATTACATCTCCATGAAAAAAAACCTGTCGATGCCGTTCCTAGTAGCGTACCCGCAGGGACTGAACCAGGCGTCGTGTTCATATCTATATTTATCAGCGGTGAAGGGTTCCAGTTGTGTCCGCCGTTAGGGACACAATCCGCGCCTGCATAGACATCATGACCAAAGGCTAGAAGCATTATCCCTAATATACCTTGCAGTGCTTTTATTGATTGTTTTTTGTTATTTTTCATTTGTTTTTCGCCTGTGGCAATAATTGGCAAGGCTGTGCTGCGGCGCACTGGTATTTATTAAATTTCAGACCACCGAAGTCATCAATATAAGCGACTTCAAAACTATTCCATGCCGGGTTTTTCAATGTCACGGTTGAATCACTAAACGGGGCGACAAGCACTTCAGGAAAATCTTTATCTTTACTTTGGTCAACATTGATATTGGTGATCACAATATTAAACGGGGTTGGATTCGACAACGTAATCTGTCCACCTTGTTTTGTGACTTTTAAATCGCGCTGAAAATCTTTCTCGGCAGAGACTTTGTAGTCAATACCTTTTGGGCGATAAAACAGTTTTAAGCGTGATTGGATAGTAAACTGAACCGCATTCGCTTCTTTACCTTGCGGTGGAATACCTAATACATTGAAATACAACAGACTCTCCCTGTCCGTGGGTAAGGTATTTTGCCCATCCATATACGCAATTTTGATTTGTTTTTTCTGTTTAGGGCCAATTTTTTGTAAAAAAGGTAATGCCACTAGTGAGTTAGTCAGCTTTTCACCTTTTTGGTTTTCTATCCATGTCTGCGCTAAAAACGAAGA
>NZ_JAXADV010000011.1:0-149327 GCF_033901115.1 Providencia sp. CIM-Carb-044 | reverse complement strand
ATAAAAAACGAAATATTTATTAACATTATCACTAGCACCGCGTTAAGGCGTTGAATGCAGATCTTTAAGCCAAAAAATAACTCACCATAAGCATTAAACGCCAACATAACCCATAAAAACAAATAAACGCATTACAAGAGTATTTGGGCAGTGAAATATATCTTAAATAATCAAAAACCGAGTTATTGAGATATTTATT
The DNA here is from genome assembly GCF_033901115.1 of Providencia sp. CIM-Carb-044. NCBI lineage: Bacteria > Pseudomonadati > Pseudomonadota > Gammaproteobacteria > Enterobacterales > Morganellaceae > Providencia > Providencia sp. CIM-Carb-044. The sequence goes on along the minus strand of NZ_JAXADV010000011.1, from coordinate 149,128 downwards.
TACATCCGTTTATGAGTTTGAAATGACTTTATCGCGTTAGATTAATTCATTCGCATAGAAAACTAGCCTAATCGTTTGTTTTCTAATGTTATTTCTGATGGGATTAAATGAAGGTGATATTCAGTTATTTTTCACTTATTTTTATCCGGTAAAGTAGATAAAACAAAATCCATTACAAAACAATTAGTTACCATCAAATGTCATTCTATCATTGAGGTAGCTTTTGATAAAAGGATGAATAATAGCCCGCCTATCAATAAAAAAATCCCTTAAACCGAAGAGTAACGAAAAGTTTAAGGGATAAATGCGCGAGTCTAATTAGAAGTATAAAAAGTAGAAAGTTACGACAAGGTTAACGATTGCAGCAACTGCCATTGGGATTGCCGTTCGTTTTACTATTTGGAACGGCGAAACCCCTGCAATTCCTGCAATTGCAACAATTGCTGCAGTGATAGGTGACACAGTACGCCCAAAGCTTGTCATAATTTGCATCGGTAAAATGAGTGTCACCACATCCACTTTAAGGAAAGCAGCAATTTTCGGTGTCAATGCAGCAAAAGAGAAGAATGCTGCATTCCCTGAACCCATCAGGAAAGCAGCGAGTGCAAGGATGGCACTCATAACAATAATCATCGCACCAATACCAAAGCCGGCATCTTGAGCTGCGCTAATTAACGTATCCACCGCCCCACTTTTGAGTAATCCATTTGCGAAAAACTCCCCTGAAACAATCAAAGAAACGACTAAAACAAACTGTTTCCCCATTCCTTCAAAGAACAACATAAAGCTGTCCATGACGGCTTTCGCATCACGTAAACGGACGTATTCAAAAATCAGTGCAATGACGGTACTGATAATCATCGCGGTGGTAACTTCCAACTTAATATATGGGTGTAATAATGGGCTAAACCCGATAATTAGGATCAATGGAATAACTGGTAACAACGCATAAGACAATGGGACTTTATTACCGCCATCTTCTTTAATAGTATCAATTTTGCTCAAGTCAAAAACAAACCCTTCACGCTTATCCCACCAACGCTGAACAAAGAAATGGGTGATTGCCACTGCAATAATAATAGGGATAGTTACGGGTAATTGGTGTTGAACAAAGTAAACAGCGGGTTCAATATCCGCGGTTTTCGCTGCCATAATGACATTACCAGAACCGGGTCCATGGTCGATAAACTGGCAACAACCGATAACCGCTAAAGCAGAGAGTGGGCTGATTCCCGAACGAATTAATATAGGGTACATTGTCACCATTAATAACATCCCCAACCCTGCATGGCTTGGAATGAAAATCACCAGAACTTGCGTCACTAGAAATGAAATCACTAATAGCAAATAAGGTGATTTAATGGTCTTTAGCGGCTTTTCAAAAATAGCAAATAATGCGCGACTAGCTCCCACATGCTCCATATAACGGGAGAATCCAGCAATCGCCATTAATGTTAACCCTAAGCCAGCTAATCGAGAGCTCATGATATCAGTAAAAATTTGGAAGATATCAAAGTACTTAAAATGCGTGGTTTTATTTTCTGGTAACAATGAATTAAGATCTAAAGATGCGGTTAGGAGCAACAAAAGTAAGCCCCCTAGCAACAAGACTGGCTGAGGTTTATAACCCCGAGCCAGCAGGTAAACAACCAGCGCTGTAACTAGCGCGGCAATGATTAAACCTGTCATAGAAGAATTCCCCAGTATTGGTGCAGCTTTATTGTTATTGATTTAATGTTGAAAATGCTTGTGTAATATCCGCTATCAAATCATCCACAGACTCCAAGCCAATATGTAAACGAACAAAAGGCCCATGACCTTCGCTCCAATCTGATGCTGTTCTTGCGCCGACTACGTTAGCGGGTAGTGCGAGGCTTTCGAACCCACCCCACGATGCGCCGATACCAAACAGGGCTAGAGCATCAATAAAGTTTTCTGTTTGCTTCGCGGTATATTGTTTTTTGAATTCAATGGTTAATAAGCCATTACTACCTTTGCAGTCACGCTTCCATAAATCATGGCGTGGATGAGATGGCAATTCAGGGAACCAGACTTTTTCCACTTCAGAACGCGTTTCCAGCCATTGCGAAATCGCTAGTGCAGCTTTGCCATGCGCAGCTAATCGCTGTCCTAAAGTACGCATCCCTCGTAAAACTAAGGCAGCATCATCGGGGCTACTGGCTTGACCTAAAGCTTCTGGCAAAGCGCCAATTTGTTTCCACGCTTTTTCTGTCGCAACCATAATTCCCATCATCACATCAGAGTGCCCACAAAGGTATTTTGTCGCTGCAATCACAGAGACATCTGCGCCTAATTCCAACGGGTTATATAACCATGCTGAACCCCAAGTGTTGTCAACACCCACTGGGATATTTCTTTCATGTGCAATACGGCATATTTCGGGTAAATCCAACATTTCATAAAGTAATGAACCTGGGGATTCAACAAAAATAAGTTGTGTATTACTTTGAATTTTTTGCTCAAAATCTGAAGCATCTGTTTTAAAGAAGCTGTAGGCGATGTTATTTGGTTTTAAAAAAGCATCGGCTATTTTACGTACAGGTTCATAAACAGAATCTGCAAACAATACGTGCCCACCACTGTGTGCATAGCCCATAATAGTGACTGCAATCGCGGCTAGACCCGTAGGAAATAATTGCGCTCTATAGCCCCCTTCTAATTCAGTCACCAGGCTTTCGAGTGCAAATGCGGTTTCTGTACCTCGCGCACCGTAACTTAAAACACGTTCCGTTGCGCGGCGATCGCGAACATCACGCCAGCTTTTAATTGAATCAAAAACAATAGTACTCGCTCTCATTACTGGCGGATTAATTGGTCCTGATGTTGTAATAGGTTGTCGTCCACTATGTATTAATTTTGTATATTTATTTAATGTCATTGTTTATTTCTCCAAATATAGAAATAGATTCCCTAGTAATTAAAAGGAAGGTTATTTATTTTTAAAAGTTCGATTTCATATTATGTATATCAAATTACTTTCCTTTTAAAACATGACTTATTTAAAAAGATGATCTTCATCATATAAATGAGCATTAATTAAATTAATGAAAACTTAAGAGAAAATTAAGAATTAAAATCGATATGTAATAAACAATAAATTAAAATATAACAAATTGATTTAAATGGAAAAATAAATACATAAGAAAGTCTTTTATTAACATTAATCTTATTAAGGTGTTTATTTTTATTTTTTATTGCATAAATAAAGCAACTCTCTAACAAATAACCACCTTTTAATTTTCAATATTATTCTTATACAGGGGAATATTATGGGTACCAGTGTTTTTGATTCTGTATTATTAAAAAACTTATGGTCTACAGAAGAAATGCGCGCTATTTTTTCTGATAAGGTCAGAATGCAAAATTGGCTTGATTACGAAGCTGCATTAGCGATTGAACAAGCTGAATTAGGTTTAATTCCAAAGCAAGCCGCAGAGGTCATTGCTGATACGGCAAAACTTGAAAAGTTAGATATGGATTTCATCTTAGAGCAAGTGCGTTTAACTCGTCATCCACTTGTTCCAACCATTCGTGGTTTAGAGCATGCTTGCCCTGAACATTTTGGTGAATATGTCCATTTTGGGCCCACGACACAAGATGTTATGGACACAGGCTTAGTGCTTCAACTAAAAGAGGCTCATAACATTTTTTTACGTGATATCAAAATATTAGGGCGTTCTCTATTATCGTTAAGCGAAAAACATCGCAATACACCAATGCCTGGACGAACCTTAGCCTTACAAGCCCTACCGATTACTTTTGGCCACAAAACTGCTATTTGGTTAACGGAATTAGCACGCCATTATCAACGGTTAAAAGAAATCGAACCTCGCTTATTCGTTGGTAGCGTTGTTGGCGCTGTTGGAACTAAGGCCTCATTGAGCGACAAAGCAGATGAGCTTGAAGTTCGTGTATTAAATCGACTCGGTTTAGGCACCCCTGAGATTTCTTGGCAGCCGGCTCGTGACCGATTTAGTGAATATGGCATGCTGATCGGTTTAATTAGTGGCACATTAGGGAAAATTGCCAATGAAATTTTATTATTAGCCCACAATGAAATTGATGAACTTTCAGAGCCTTTTAGTAAAGGTCAAGTTGGCTCCTCAACGATGCCACACAAGCGTAACCCTGCCATTGTCGAAAATGCGGCCTGTGTCAGTAATACATTGAAAGCTAACCTTTCTGTGCTTACCGACATGATGAAACACCAACACGAAAGAGATGGTGCGATTTGGAAGATGGAATGGAAAGTGATGCCAGAAATGTGCCTGATGCTTTCGGTGATCTTCGATAACATGAAAACTGTATTAGGGGGATTAAACGTACATACCGATAAGATGCGCCAAAATTTAGATATTTTAGGTGGATTTATGCTTGCTGAGCGCGTCATGTTTGCGTTGTCAGACAAAGCGGGTAAACAAACTGCCCATGAAATTGTTTATGAAGCTTCTATGTCTGGCCAAGAAGAAGGCATCACCTTTATTGAGGCCATTAACCGTGACACACGCATTCGTGACCATATAACGCAAGAAGAACTTGATGCCCTATTAGACCCAACGACCTATGTAGGGAATGCACCTGAACAAGTCACTCGAGTAATAGAACAAACCAAAGCATCCGGTTGGCTTAATGACTAATGCATTTTAGCAAAGTTTAAATCTCTACTTTCTTAAAGCCAGTCAAGTGCTGGCTTTTTCATTCACCAGAGGTATCTATGACATTAAGCCAACAGCTAAGCCAATTTATCACATCCCTATCATTTTCTGATATTCCACCGCAAGTTATTGAACGCGCCAAATATCATTTACTCGATACATTAGGCGTTGCACTTGCCGGAAGCCTCCAACAAAGCGCAACACAATGCCGTAAGGGAGTCGCTTATTTACCTGATCATCAAGGAAAAATTCCAATTTGGGGAAGTAACCAAACCGTTTCAACTACCACCGCCGCTTTAGCAAATGGTATTTCTGCGCATGTATTAGATTTTGATGATACACACACCGACTCAATCACTCACGGTAGTGCCGTACTTACTCCTATAGCCTTTGCACTCGGTGAACATTTACAGGCGACAACAAAAGAGATCCTTACTGCATGGATTATTGGCTGGGAAGTCGCAGCCAGAGTGGGATTAGCAAGTCATAGCGGGTTTCACCTACGCGGCTTCCACTCTACAGCTATAGCGGGTATTTTTGGTGCGACGGCTTGTGCAGCTTCATTACTCAAATTAACTCGGGAACAAACAGTTAACGCTCTAGGCCTAACAGGAAGCCAAGCCAGTGGTGTTGCTGAATACCTAACCAATAGCTCGTCAGCAAAATGTTTTCATGCGGGATGGGCTGCGCAATCAGGCATTATTGCAGCATGTTTAGCTAAAGGCGGAATGACAGGGCCAGAAACTATTTTTGAAGGACGCTATAGTCTGTACCAAACACATGGTCTCCGTGAAAAGGCACATCCAGAGCAAGTCGCCCAAGACTTAGGTAATGTTTGGCAATTCATGAATGTTTCCATTAAGCCCTACCCTGTTTGCCATTTTGCTCATGCCACCGTCGATTGTGGGAGACGATTATTACAACGAGGAATAACCCTCGATCAAATTGCAAAAGTAGAATGCGTTGTCGATCCCGTTGCAGCGGCCTTAATTTGTGAGCCACCAGAACAAAAATGGGCACCTCAGAGTGCCTATGCAGCGAAATTTAGCCTCCCGTGGTTGTTTGCCGCTGGTTTTATCGAAGACAAATTAACATTAAGTTTGCTCTCTACCGAAAATTTACAGCGAGCAGATATCCAAAACCTCGCGAAAAAAGTCAGCTATCGTTATCCCACTGAAAATGAAATTCCTTTCCCAACCTATTTTCCCGGCCTAATTTTTGTCACATTAACCCATGGTGAGACAATAACGGAACGATTAGATATCCAATACGGTAACCCACAAAATCCAATGTCTTTGGAGGATATTGTGAGCAAATTCTATGACAATGCAGGGCTGGTAATGAAAAATGAACAAGCTGCGCAGCTTGCTAAAAGTGTATTATCTTTTGAAGCGAAAACTATATCGGCTATCACACAGCTATTGCGTGTTGGTCTTTAATAAGACCGACTAACGAATAGAAGCCCACACTGAATGGGCTTCTATTTTTCCTTCCTCTTATTATTCATTTAACTGAGCAATAATTTGCTGTAAATGAGCAATAGCAACATCATTGAGAGGTTCTTGTGGAAGGATCGGGTCACCAACATTAAACCCTTGAATGTTTAAAGATGCTTTAATACATGACGCTAATGCATATTGCGTAAAAGCTTCGTTGATTTGCCACATTTCTTTCTGTTTTGCTAACGCTGTATCCCAATCCCCTCTAGTGGCCAACTCATACAGTTCAACACACTGTTTTGGCAACACACAGGCAGGACCCGCCATCCAGCCTACACCACCTAATTTAATAACTAATAGAGGAATATGTGCTGAAGCACTAAAAATTTTAACCCGCTCACCGAAGGTGTTGAGCATCGTTAATAACCTTCCAGTATTACTCGATGCATCTTTAACATATTCGATATTAGGGATATAGCTTAATTCATTCAAAAGAGAAATAGACAGTACATCCCCCAGCAAACCAGGGTTGGTATAGACCGTCATGGATTTTTCAGGAAAAGACTCCGCTATTGTTTGGAAATAACCCAATTGGGCTTTATCACTCAGAGGGTACATTTTTTGCGATATCAGCACCATGCCATCCACACCTAAATTGGCATACTGTTCCGCTTGAAAACATGCATCTGACGTTGAGAAACTGGCAACCCCCGCTAATACAGGTACTCGCCCCGCAGCTTGATCAACTGTAATGCGAACCACCTCATTTCGTAATTCCTGTGACAAATATGCGTATTCACCAGTGCTCCCTAATGGGCTCAATCCGTGAACTCCGCTCGAAATGAGGTGCTCAATTAGGTGACGAAGAGATGATTCAAGAACAGTACCTTTAGTTTGATCGACTGGTGAAACAAGATAAGGAAAAATACCGTGAAAATGGGTCATAATTATTCCTAATTTTAGTTGTTATGGGAGATAACGGCTGTTTGTTCATTTTTTAATGAGTTAAAAAGAATTTGTGCGGCTTTGGTTGGGCTTTTTGAGTTGAGATACAGGTTATATCGAATTGCCGGAAGTACTGGTAGCCCTTCATCCTCACCGAGTATGCGCAAGTCCTCCCCTGAAAGCTCAATTGAGCGAGCCATAATACCCAATCCCGCCCTAACCGCAGCGCGTGCTCCAGATAGTGTTGTCGCCATATAAGCAATGCGCCAAGGTATTTGCTGTTGTTCGAGGTGATTGATCATCATCTCGCGATAAGTACTCGGCTCATCTAACACAACTAATGGCAGCGGCTGCTCTAAGTTAAAACTAAAATGTTTCCCGCAATACCATAGTGAAGGGGAAACACGTAAGACAATTTTAGGGTAGCCAACATGCTCCTCGGTTGAGATCGCCAAATCGAGTTCATTATCCTCTAACATTGACATAAGAAATGGGCTGCGTTTGACAATAATATCCATGATTAAATTTGGATAAGCTCCTGAAAATCTGGCTAATAAATCAGGCAATATTGTATTCGCGGTGTCATCTGGCGAACCAATTTTTAATACTCCGTCAATTTCTTCATAAACTAGTGATAAACATGCCTCATCATTAAGACGTAAAATACGGCGGGCATAGCTCAATAGTTGTGTACCAGAGTCCGTCAATGCTTTATTTCTGCCCTGCCGGACAAATAACTCCTTGCCAATGAGTGACTCCAGCCGTTGCATTTGTTGACTCACCGCTGATTGCGTTCGGCAAACAGATTCTGCGGCGGCGGCAAAAGTTGCACCATCAACAACCGCAATAAAAGTGCGAAGTAAATCAAGCTCTAAATTAAAAATAGGACGTTTAGCAGCTGGCATTTTAGTTATCTCTTTTCTTAAGGTGTGTGGTGTCATCCAACAAAAGTGTTTAATTTACATACTAAGAAGAAAGCCTTAAATAATCTATGTTAGAGCTCAATAGTTTGGCTCTAAATTGTAGCGACTTAATAATAAATTTGACTACCTGAATATCCGCCATAATACGATTGATAAAGTAGCTACAGATGGAAAGACATAACAAATGGTTATTTATAGGCGATTCTCCTCAAAAGAGTTTGCCATCAGATAAACTTAGTCAGTAATTTCATTCGGTATCCCCAATTTCAAAAGTCACTGATTGATTTTGTGTGTAGTGACGTGACTACTTCACACTCAATCAAAAATGTTGCCCGAACTGCCAAAAGGGGATTTTGTGTATTGCTGCGAAGAATGTTACAGAGGAACATCGGCTTAAAATAGAAGAGTGATTTGCATATAAACAATTTAAATATTAATGGATTTTAATAATTATAATGCTATTCATTTTATAACCTAACTCACCCCTATATTCTGTGTATAATTAAGCACTAATCCCAATTTTGTTGAGAGAGCTGCTATGGCTGGTATGAATAAAACTCATCTGACTGAAACAGACATCATCACTAAATTTATCCTCCCTGCAATTAAAGATGCGGGTTGGAACTTGATGTCGCAGATCCGCCAAGAAGTCAAACTTCGCGATGGTAAAGTCGTTGTGCGTGGTAAGCTAGCAGCACGGTTGACAGTGAAATTAGCCGACATAGTGCTCTACCATAAGCCGGGGTTACCACTTGCAGTCATAGAAGCTAAAGCGAATAAACACGAGATGGGAAAAGGGATGCAGCAAGGGCTAGATTACGCGCGCCTACTCGACGTTCCTTTTATCTTCGCTTCTAATGGTGATGGTTTTATCTTCCACGACAAAACAAATCCTGCGCAGCTTGAATCCGAAATTACACTCGACGATTTTCCAACACCTGAACAGCTTTGGACTAAATACTGTATTTGGAAAGGTTTTACCGCTGAACAATTGCCTGTCATCAGCCAAGACTATTACGATGACAGTAGCGGCAAATCCCCTCGTTATTACCAGCTACAAGCCATTAATAAAACTGTAGAAGCCGTTTCTGCTGGGCAAAAACGTGTATTACTCGTAATGGCGACGGGTACTGGCAAAACCTATACCGCATTTCAAATTATTTGGCGCTTATGGAAAGCTAAAAATAAAAAACGCATTCTGTTTCTTGCCGACCGCAATATCCTTGTCGACCAAACTAAAAATAACGACTTCCAACCTTTTGGCAGCGCAATGGCAAAGGTGACAGGTAGAACAATTGACCCAGCTTATGAAATTCAATTGGCACTCTACCAAGCAATTACAGGCCCAGAAGAACACCAAAAAGCCTTTAAGCAAGTTGCTCCCGATTTCTTTGATTTGATTGTTATCGACGAGTGCCACCGCGGTAGTGCATCGGAAAACAGCGCATGGCGAGAAATTCTTGAATACTTCAGCAGTGCAACTCAAATTGGCTTGACCGCAACACCAAAAGAAACCGATGACGTTTCCAGCACTGATTACTTTGGCGACCCCGTTTATACTTATTCACTTAAAGAAGGCATCGAAGACGGCTTCCTGGCGCCTTATAAAGTGGTTCGAGTCGATATCGATGTCGACTTACAAGGTTGGCGCCCCACTAAAGGCCAAGTTGATAAACAAGGCCAACTGATTGATGACCGAATTTATAACCAAAAAGACTTTGACCGCACTATGGTGATTGATGAGCGTACCAAGCTGGTGGCACAAACAATCACTGATTACCTAAAACGCACCAATCCAATGGATAAAACCATCGTTTTTTGTAACGATGTTGACCACGCTGAACGTATGCGCCGTGCATTGGTAAACCTAAATCCAGAGCAAGTACGAAAAAATGAAAAATACGTGATGAAAATCACTGGCGATGACGACATCGGTAAGGCGCAACTCGATAATTTCATCAACCCGAAAAAGCCTTACCCAGTGATTGCAACCACCTCAGAACTGATGAGTACGGGTGTGGATGCGCAGACCTGCAAACTGGTCGTGCTAGATCAAAACATTCAATCCATGACCAAATTTAAGCAGATCATCGGGCGTGGAACACGTATTAACGAGAAGTTTGATAAACTCTGGTTCACCATTCTCGATTTCAAAAAAGCCACCGAACTGTTTGCAGATGAGCGCTTTGATGGCGTGCCTGAAAAAGTGATCCGCACAACACCTAAAGATATTTCCGATCCTGAATCGGATTTCAATGAAATACTCGAAGGTGAAACGTCAGAAAGCGAAACGTTAGATAACGACGTATTTATGGGCGCAGAAGAATCATCCGCTCACTATGGCGCCACATCAGAAAGTGCCAATGGTGCTTTCGAAGAGTGCGAAGAAAACAGAATTCGCAAATATCATGTCAACGGCGTCACCGTAAAGGTGCTAGCAAAACGCGTCCAATATTACGATGCCGATGGCAAATTAGTCACCGAATCCTTTCAGGACTACACCCGTAAAACGCTACTCAAAGATAAAGACTTTGCCTCTCTTGATAACTTCATTCGAAAATGGCACTCTGCCGAGCGCAAACAGGTTATCATTGATGAACTTCAGCAGCTTGGTGTGCTTTGGGAAGTGTTAGCAGAAGAAGTGGGTAAAGACCTTGACCCATTCGATCTCCTTTGTCATGTGGTTTATGGTCAACCGCCCCTGACGCGTAAAGAACGGGCTGACAACGTGCGTAAACGTAATTACTTCACCAAATATTCAGAACCTGCACAGCATGTACTCAATACCTTGCTGGATAAATACGCGGATGAAGGTGTGCAGGAAATCGAAGATATTCAGGTGCTAAAACTAAAACCGTTCGACAGCCTAGGCCGTCCGCTAGAAATCATCAAAAGTAGTTTTGGAAATAAACAAGCATACGAGCAAGCCGTCAATGAGCTGGAAGACCAAATTTATCAGTTACCACCTCGCCAGGCCTAATAACCCATATTATTTTACCACCGTGAGCCACCCGCTCCCGGTGGCTTCATTTTTACCAATGGAATACAAACATGTCGATTAGCTCAGTCATTAAATCCTTACAAGACATCATGCGCAAAGATGCAGGTGTAGACGGTGATGCTCAACGCCTTGGGCAACTGTCTTGGCTATTATTTCTGAAAATATTTGATACTCAGGAAGAAGAGCTTGAACTCGAGCAAGACGACTACCAACTCCCTATTAACTCGCGTTACTTGTGGCGTACTTGGGCGGCAAACAGCGAGGGAATCACAGGGGATGAACTGCTCGAATTCGTTAATGACGATTTATTCCCTGCTTTAAAAAACCTGACCGCGCCTATCGATAAAAACCCACGGGGCTTTGTGGTGAAACAAGCGTTTAGCGATGCCTATAACTACATGAAAAATGGTACGCTCTTACGCCAAGTCATCAATAAGCTGAATGAAATCGACTTCAGCAACAGCACCGAACGCCACTTATTCGGTGATATCTATGAACAAATTCTACGCGACTTACAAAGCGCAGGTAACGCAGGTGAGTTCTATACCCCGCGTGCGGTCACTCGCTTTATGGTCAACCGTATTGACCCGAGATTGGGTGAATCGATTATGGACCCAGCGTGTGGTACTGGCGGCTTCCTTGCCTGTGCGTTCGACCATGTGAAAGAACATTATGTTAAGACAACTGAAGATCATAAAACGCTACAACAGCAGATCTTTGGTGTTGAAAAAAAACAGCTCCCACATTTGCTGTGCACCACGAATATGCTACTGCATGGTATTGAAGTTCCGGTACAAATTCGTCATGATAATACATTAAACAAGCCTCTATCCGCTTGGGATGAGCAATTCGACGTCATTATTACCAACCCGCCATTTGGCGGCACTGAAGAAAATGGGATCGAGAAAAACTTCCCAGCAGAAATGCAGACCCGCGAAACCGCTGACCTATTCCTGCAATTGATCATTGAAGTGCTGTCCGATAAAGGCCGTGCAGCCGTAGTTCTGCCAGATGGCACACTGTTTGGTGAAGGCGTCAAAACCAAAATCAAAAAACTGCTGACCGAAGAGTGCAACTTACACACCATTGTTCGTTTGCCAAATGGTGTATTTAACCCATATACCGGAATCAAAACCAATATTCTCTTCTTCACCAAAGGCCAGCCAACCAAAGAAATCTGGTTCTACGAGCACCCCTACCCTGAGGGAGTTAAAAACTATAGCAAAACCAAACCGATGAAGTTTGAAGAATTCCAAACAGAAATCGACTGGTGGGGCAATGAAGCCGATGGCTTTGCCAGCCGTGAAGAAAACAATCAAGCGTGGAAAGTCAGCATTGATGAAATCATTGCCCGTAATTTTAACCTCGATATCAAAAACCCGTATCAAGGTGAAACGATCAGCCACGATCCCAACGAATTACTGGCGCAGTACCAAGCACAACAAGCTGAAATCAGTAAACTGCGTCATCAGTTACGCGATATCCTCGGTACCGCATTGACTGGCAATAAGGAAACAAACTGATGACCGTTGAGAAACTGATTACCGACCATATCGATATTTGGTCTTCTGCGCTACAAACTCGCTCCACCGCAGGACGTGGCAGCAGCGGTAAAATTGATCTTTATGGTATTAAGAAACTGCGTGAGCTGATCTTAGAACTGGCAGTACGTGGTAAATTAGTACCGCAAGACCCAAATGATGAACCCGCCTCAGAGCTGCTAAAGCGCATTGCAGCTGAGAAAGCGGAGCTTGTGAAGCAAGGCAAAATTAAAAAACAGAAGCCGCTGCCAGAAATTAGTGAAGATGAAAAGCCGTTTGAATTGCCGGAGGGATGGGAGTGGGTAAGGTTAGGTTTTATTACTAACTATGGCGAGTGTGATAAGGCAGAACCAACAGATACGGATGCAGATACGTGGATAGTTGAACTTGAAGATATTGAAAAGAGTACATCCAGACTCTTAAACCGAGTTAAATTCTCTGAGCGTCCATTTAAAAGTTCAAAGAATAAATTTAATAAAAATGATGTCCTCTACGGGAAGTTACGACCGTATCTGGATAAAGTTTTGGTTGCTGATGATAGTGGTGTATGTACAACCGAAATTATTCCTATAAAAGTCTACGGCAATATTCTCCCTGGTTACCTTCGCCTTTTACTTAAATCTCCAAGGTTTATTGCTTACGCAAATGAATCAACCCATGGAATGAACTTACCAAGATTAGGAACCGATAAAGCCATCAATGCAGTTGTTGAATTAACAGCAATTGCAGAACAAGTAAGGATTGTCAATAAAGTTGACGAACTAATGTCCCTCTGCGATCAACTGGAACAACAATCACTAACGAGTCTAGAAGCGCATCAGCAACTAGTTGATACCCTGTTAGCGACGCTTACTGATAGCCAAAACGAAAAAGAACTCTCTGAAAACTGGTCACGAATCAATCAGCATTTCGACACGCTGTTTACCACCGAAGCGAGCATCGATGCGCTAAAGCAAACCATTCTGCAACTGGCTGTTATGGGTAAGCTGGTACCTCAGGATCCTAATGACGAACCTGCATCTGAACTGCTAAAACGTATTGAACAAGAAAAAGCGCGACTGGTGAAACAAGGAAAAATTAAAAAACAGAAGCCATTGCCGCCGATTAGTGATGAAGAAAAACCTTTTGAGCTACCGCAGGGGTGGGAGTGGTGTCGTTTCGATGATATCGTTGATATACAAAGTGGCATTACTAAAGGCCGTAAACTGCATGGTCGAACATTAACCTCAGTTCCATATCTGAGTGTTGTAAACGTCCAACGTGGATATATTGATCTTGGGATTATAAAAAAAACTGAAATTCCAATTGAAGAATTGGAAAAATACAAAGTATGCAACAATGATTTATTGATTACTGAGGGTGGAGATTGGGATAAAGTTGGTCGTACAGCAATTTGGATTGGAAATAACATTCCCTACATGGCACATCAAAATCATGTATTTAAAGCTCGTACTTTATTGCAGGAACAAAGTGTTACTTGGCTTTCAAATTTTTTAAACGGGCCATTTGCTAGAGAATATTTTTCAGGCTCTAGTAAACAAACGACTAATCTTGCCTCAATCAATAAAACTCAATTAAGAGGTTGTTTAATTGCAATTCCTCCTAAAACAGAAAAAGAAAAAATTGTAGCTAAACTCAATGATCTTTCAATTATTTGTGACACTTTGAAATCACATCTACAATCCGCGCAACAAACCCAGCTCCATCTAGCGGATGCACTCACCGACGCAGCATTAAACTAAGGAACAAACGATGTCGATTAATCATGCTATCTGGCGTGTGGGTGATAATCCCCAACCGCTAACGACTAGCAAACTTGCCAGCGAACAACTACTGGAAAAAATGATTTTAAACGACCCATCTATTCTCTCTGACCAATGGATAATTTAGAACACGTCAAAATTAGAAGTTGATTTAAGACAGCCTCTTGTAGAGCTTTCTATTCAACTCAAACAAAGTGGCTTAATTACAAGAGGGTGAAGAAGAGTAAATCTTAGGTGAAAAGGATTTAGACAATTTAGGTTTTGTTAGTTTATAGGGAAACTAGGGGAATTCACATTTCCCTAATATCGTCCCTGATTTGGCGATCAAATTAACTATCCCTCTGCAATAAGCCAATGAAAAATGAAGGCAGCCTATTGAATATCATAGATTATAGCCCTATTACCTCAGTAGTGTAATCAGGGCTTTTCATGTGTCAGACTGGGTTATCTATTAGGATCCATAATCTCATTTATATTTTCATTGAATACTATCAACACTTCTCATAAACTTAACCTAAGCTAAATTTTAGAAAGGGAATTAACATGGCGTATAAATATGATCCCGTATCAAAAACACTCATTGATGCGGACGCGAAATTTAGCTTCGAAGAGGTACCTAACTATGATGAGCTTTACTACCAAGCAAATCTCACAAAAATTAGGGGGATCCTGAATAATGAAAAAGACGATGATAATGTTGCCGCAGTAGCTACAATTGAAGAAGCAGATTATATTTTAAAGAATATGTCCACCCCGACGCCTTTCAAAGACCCTAAAGAGGCTTTATTTGGTATTGGTGATTTTATTTCTAATTACTCATCAAATATCTATGAGGCTCATCGTGTTACTAGAATTATCAATGAATTTAGAAATATTAATATCCAAGCAACTGAATATGTTGGCCCAAACGGTAATGTTTATATTCGCCTATCTGGGCATGCTGGAGTTAGAGCTTACTTAAATGGGACTCGGTATTTAATCAACAATCCTCGCATTCTATACATGGGTGTAGGAACCCAAGGTATGAATAACATATCCGTTGGTGCAACTCGATTCGCAATCGTTTTTTCAGCAGCTTACAGAGTAGTAGAATTAATATTCAAAAGTGAATATTCACTAGTGGATTTTTTTGTGAACATCACCATGGATATGGCAAAATTAGCTATTAGCACACAGATAAGTACTGCCATTGTAGGAGGTTTAACAACCGCAGGATTAATTACAGGAGGAAGCGTTATTGTCATATCCGTGGGGATATTTTTACTAGGAGCAGCAATCGCTTATGCTCTGTATAAATTAGATGATGAATTCCAAATTAGTGAGAGTATTATTAAAGCCTTAAAAACTCACAGGCCAAGAAAACCTGAAACACCTTATCACCCAGACCAATTTTTCTCACAGTGGGGGAGGTTCAGTCGTGGTTAAAATAAACCCATTTAAATTGTATTTAATTGCAGCGTTTCTTTTATTTTTAGCTTTATTTTGTTTCTATAACTCTATCATTTATTATAAAAATTATTTCATGATGAAAGATAGAATTTTATTTTCATTTCAAACTGGTCTACTTTGTTTTGCAGCACCTTTTATTATTTATTTTTCATACCTATCTTTTACATGTGGATATACAAAAAAACCAAAAAAAATGAATAATAAATTAGCCAGTTTGTTTGCCGGAATCGGGGTAGTGGGTATCATATTTAGCTTTTTCTTTTCCGCCTATGTCAGCATTGATTTAGCATCGAAAGGCTACTACACGTGCTATAAATCATCTATTTTTGCACCAAATGAATATGTTATATCAAAAGAGATGTGTAAGTAATATTCATCTCTTTTGATACTAAAAACTACTTAACCATCTCACTATTAATACTGTAGCTTGATGTGTTCGCCATTAAATGACTTCTTGATATAGATTCGTATTTCATTTGAATGCGTTGGTATGGCATGGATTCATTATCTTTTATTGAATCAGGAAATATGTCGGAAATCTCAATCAAGGAAACGCCAGTGAGTTTAATTTCGTAGTATTTTTCAAGTTGCCCCGCTTGACTGGTGCGGTAAAACATAAATTTTGCTTCTAGCACTTCGTTACTATCCAAAGCCACCGAAAGTAAAGGAGATGATTTATCAATCGGCTTAGTAAATACGACGGGTTTATATGAAGCATTCTGCTCGCGAAAAGAACCGCTATTTAGGCCTATTACTTGAATTTCGTCTTCATGGCCTATCTGATAGCGATTACCGATTGAATCCTGAGATGAGCACCCTGCCGAAATCAAACCTTGGCTTTTACCTTTTAACACTAAATACGTCGGATATGCCATACTCTCTCCTGTAATCGTTGGCCTTTAACTATTAATTGTTCATATTACCTGAATTTAGGTTAAGTACACCAATTTAATTCACGTTTAAAGGCTGAATCAAGAATGGTAAGAGTGAAAACCTACAGCCCTTTGTAGGGCTTGGCATAAGTCAGGCAGGGTTATTATCTAAGAACAGAGGCATTTTGTGGCTGTACGCGTTGCTGGAGGTAGGGAAAGCCATAAAATCTAGCTTAAAGGCTCATCTACAGCAGTTAAGCAGCCTAAGATAAAGCTCTCCGCTATCGCCATGCGTTTGGGCTTTAAAACCTCTATTTGCTTAACGTTGAGTGGCATTGAGGGGGCACCTATAACAATCGAACTGAAGTGCCCATTATTTGGCCCCTTTTGGAGATGGACATCAAGAGACGTTATAAGATGCCACTGGATAAAGTTGTCATTGATTTTTTTTAGATATTTTTTATTTTATGGATGATTTGAGACGTTAGCATACGTCAAGATAGTGCGAAGGCCGGACTCGCACATAATACTTAACCTCATGATCTAAATTAAAATATAAAAGTATAAAATTATTTATACCAACGCATGTACCAACAGATGAAATTCTTACTTTTTCTGATGGTTATCTAATACAAGTAATTGTGATTCTAGTAAGCTGACCAACATCACTAACTTTAACATGGTATTATTGCATTGTACCCTGTAAGAGACCTTATTTAAGTAAAGTATTTTACTTTACTCTTTCTCGGAATCATTAAACCACTTAGGCATAGGGTTTTCATCTATAGATAACTTTATAAAAGAATCATCGCCATTTTGATTTTTTATACATCTTATTTCTTCAAATCCCCATTTTCCATTTCTATCGGAATAATAGACAGTATACTTATCAGCATGAAAACCAAAATATCTTTCTTTAGGATTACTTATTTTCCTCTGTCCACAATATGCTGAGGTTTTCCACTCAAAATTTGTAGCAAAATCAAGTGATAAAACCATGAAATTACCTAGCCATATTGGCGCTAAAGCTAATACAATTGAAGTAATACCGATAAGAAGTAAACTTGCTATCGTTTGGATAACATTCATTTTATTTGATAAATGTAAAAAGAAAAAATATGTTAAAGGCTGAAGGAATAAAAATGCAAAAAACGCAAAAAATATCACTTCAAGGCTAATTTCAACCATAGGAGTTTTAGCCAAATCCATATTGCTTATATTTAGAAAAACACTAGATGCAAATGCACTAGAAATAAAATAAATAATAGATGTTATTATTCCAAATGTTATTCTTGCTTTATTAAAAATACCATAGCCATTAGTTTCAAGATCATAAAACAATAATGCAGAGTTAATTAAAACTGCAATTACAAAACCTAACAGGCTCCAACGAGCACACTCTATCTGATTGATGTTCATAAAAAATATCATCAACATAAAAATAAAGCATGATATTAATGTTGTTATACCCGATGGTTTTTTTTGTGCTTTTTGCTTATCTACATAAATAAAATCTCTTGATATGGTCTTAACAGAATCCCATAGAAAAAAGCTAATAATTATTAGTAAGATAGCTAGAGAAATGATAATTTCTTTTTTGAAAGAAAAATCTTTACCTAGTAAGGTTAGATTAGCAACCATATATAGAATAAAAACCAAATAGGTAATGAACCTTTCAACCTTATCTAAAAAACTCATAAGCCATCCAAGAAGAATATAGATGCAAGCAAATATACCTGCATCTTTAATAGGTTAGTTGCTATTATAAATAATTATTTTTCCCCAGCCACCGACATTTTCGCCAGCTCTGGATTATTGGCCTGAAAAATGGATAGTGGTAACTCAACCTTACGTCCGTTCTGATCTTCCACGGCTTTAACCACTTCAAACTCAGCAACATCTTCACAAGGAATTTCCAATCCAGCAAAAGTCGCACGAGTGGCGCTAGAATCGCCAAAAGGTTCCACTTCCAGTACCGTATCTCCTAATACTTTTCCTTGCCTATCTTTCATTCTCAAGGTTATCTCAAGCGCACCAAACTCCGCATGGTCTAGAACCATATGGTTACCGCCATTATCGAGGGTAAATGAATAACCACAGTAGCCTTGGTTAATAAAATTTGAGCTAGTATGTGTGATGCTTGCATAACGCTGTTGTTCTTCAGCCAAGCTAAATGCACTGAATGCCAATAATCCTATCGCAAATACACTTTTTATCTTAGTCATTACATTTCCTTTTGTGATCTTGTATCGTCCTCGCTACCACAAGTAACGGTAGCGAGAATGTTTTTTATTGTTGATTGGTTTGCAATCCGCCTTTAGTACGGTCTTTTTCTTTCCAGCGTGGTCGGTTCTTGCCTGAGAACTCTTTTTGCATACTCCAATACCCAATGGGGTAACGAGCTACAATCGTCCCGCCAACACCAATATCGACCGAAGAGTACTGACCATTATTAATGGTTCCTTTTTGGACATAGGCGTTAGGGCTACAAGTGCCCGTATCACGTTGTTGCCAGTTTCCGTCAGTTCTTGCCACGATATAAAAATCACCAAATGCACAACCTGACGCGGATTTATGATTCAGTACAGCAACATAATGCTTGGTTGAGCCTACAATCCTACAGGCGCTGTTTTGGCTTCCACACACTTGCCATAAGGTTTTACCGCCATCACCTTTATACTCCCAAATGGTATTTTTAGGGGGCTGGCTGGTGGCGGAGGCTGATGATGTCATCAACCACAGTGAGGCTAATGCAGCCACAAATACATATTTTTTCATTATCAATTCCTATCAACATAAATAGAAACGTCAGATTGACGCTTGATGAACACCGTCTAATGGGTGCTTGGTTTTCCCTGATATGGCGTATTCGGTGGTTATCGGGTGAATGGTGAATAAGGTATCCACAACAAAAATTGCTGATCATGGTTAATGTGATGACTGACGGTTTAGTTGCACTGAAACCCAGTGACGAATTCGTTGATGAAGATAAAAGGCAATACCACTGGCGATAAGCAAATCAATCAGCAATATCGTGGTGGCGATATTTTCAGTAAAACCGTATAACCAACCGGATGACATGATAATCAGTAGGCTAGAGAAGGCTAATCCGATAATGATGGACGAGATAATGGCAATTAATTTGGGGTTGAAATGGATTCTATAATCAATTCCCTTAAAGGCACTTAAAACCCACAAGCCCAATTGCGCCAAGAGTTGTGGGATAACCAAAGCCAAAAGATATAAAACGAAGTACATCAATGTGATCCCATATGGGTTCATGATGAGGGCGATAAGCTGGAAATGTGTTAGCAATACCCCTGTGATCCAAAGGCATAACAAGATACTGATAACGATAGCGATGCGTTCTAAACCCAGTTGTAAGTGTGAAACGGTGTTCATATTTTTAAGCTTCCTTATGTGATGATGAATTCACTGTGTGAGGGTGATTATGAATAGGCATGACCCATTCGTGACCGCAATCGCGGCACATCCAACCCGAACCCCATGCAATGATGTCTTGCTCAGAAGAACAGTGAGGGCAATGTGTGGGATGCGATGCTAGTGGGGTTAATAACGTCATGGTCGGCTCCTTTCTTTGTGTGATGGAAGAGAGGTAAGTACTTGTGATATCAATCTAAAATGCGGTAATGCCGCGATAAAACTGTTTTGTTGTGACAGTTGCATCACTGCGTGTTTCGGTGTGAAGGGGGTATTGAGTGATTGAACTTGCTGGATATCCTCTAACAACAAGACATGTACTTGCTGGTGGTATTCCGCCAATAAATACCACTGACCTTCACGGTAAATGAGTTGATAAGGTTGTAGTGGATTAAAACGACGCTCAGGCGTGAGTAAGCTTATGGATTGCTTACTGGTAATGGCATACACCAATTGATAGAAATGGTCGGCATGCAAAGCCGAAATCTTATGGGCATGATGCCAAATCAAACAAGGCGCATGGGGCTGCTGGGTTAATAGTAATCCGAGTAAGCGACTGTCTAGCCCCGGAAATAATCGAGTCATCCCAATCTGTTTCACAAAGGTAAGAACATCTTTGTCTCGGTAAGCTTTTAGCGTATTGATGGGCAAGCGATAACAACCTTGCCGACCTTCTACACCCAGATAAGCCAAGCGTTCACGTAAATCCCGTTGTAACGTGCGTTCAGAAACATTGAACTCTTGGGCTAAATGCGAGAGCACAAGGCTTTCGCCCGCCATTAAGCGGGCAATCAGTGCAGCGAGTCGCACAGCCATGCGGTCATATTTTCGGTTGGTCTGAAACATAACGTATTGCTCTCAATAACAGACAGTTAGAAATTATAGGGGTAAGGGAGTTTAACTTAGGGGATTGACAGGTTATGTCTGTTGGGAAAAATTCTCATTGGGCTTTTTAGTGAAAAATCACTATAAGTAATTTATTGATTAATAAGGTTATGCTTTTTATTTAAACAATGTAAAAGTGAAGTATAGAGACACAACCTGTCAGGGCGGGAAAATTAGTTGGGCTGGCGAGGGGTAAGTTGGTTAAATAAGGTATCTGCCATCACCCACAGGGCTTTATTGAGTTTGATATCCCCATCAATACCATTCACCGAACGAGTACGAGCGCGTTTACCTTTTGCAGTTCTGCCTGATAATCCCCCTTTAATCAGGTTTTCTTGTAGACGTTGGTACACCGTCCAGAGGTCTTCTTTTTTGTCTTCAAAGCGTCGAGGCTGTAGAATTTGCTCTCGCGTGACGGGCTGAAATTCATCACCAAATCGGTAGGTCAAAGCCGCTTCAGCAAAGGCGTGCTGGGCGGGTGGAGGTAACAATAACGACTGCATACTTTCGCGTTTTTCAGCGACCTGCTCAAACGTATCGAGTACCTCATAGGCTCCTTCAATCACTTTACCCACCACATCCCCTTTATGGGGGACACGCACTTCCCCTAATACGTCACCGCACACCAAACCGTTGGAGCATACGGCTCTAAAGAGCCCCGGCAACATCTGATAACTGCTTGAGCCATCATGGCTATTGAGCAAAATAATTTCAGGGACTTGTACGCCCGTGATTTGGTCATGACGACGCAACCTCAACATATGCTTGGTGTGCTCTCGACGGCTGATATCACGCACCCGAGTTTGGCAGGCAAAGAACGGATAGAAGCCTTCTTTTTGCAGGCTATCTAACAAGGTAATGGTCGGGATGTAGGTATAGCGTTCACTGCGGGAATCGTGCTTCTCTTCAGAAAATACACTCGGTACAGTACGGAATAACTCTTCGATAGTGAGTGGACGCTCACGGCGAATACTGTTAGCAGAGCCAAAACGCGAAGCTAATAAACTCATGATAAAACTCCGGATTAATCAATTAAGTGGAAAATGGCAGCGGATTCGGGATGTTGTAACGCGTAGTCACGCAACTGATAAAAGCGGTCGCACATCACTTCGCTTTCTGTTTGGAATGACCAGATGCTGTACAGGATCAGGCACACCGCAATCCCTGCGGCTTCACAACTGACCTGCGCTTCATTGCCGTTATGCATGTTGAATAAGGTCAGTGCCTCTTCTGATATATCCGGATAAATAAACGCCCCACCATTGGAGAGGGTGCAATATTCCCAATAGCCACCGTTATAGGCCTCACAAAACTGCCCCATCGTAGTGAAGGTCACTATCTCAAAAGTGGCCCAGCCTTTAACTGCACCAAAATGGTTGAACCAAAAATCAAGGCGTTGTTCATCAGGAACGAGAGTCACTGCAATAGCGGATTCGGTTGAATGATTCATAAGTTGATACTCCAATAAAAAGAAATAAAAAAGCGCCAATCCCGTTAAGGACTGGCGCTGAGAGTGATGAATAATGAGTTAACGTAGGAAGTTAAAAGAATAGGCTCCACAGGGATTTAGCGACGGAAACAATGTTGTTTTTGACTGTACCAATCGTGCTTTTTATCAAGACAGGTAGGGGAAGGATGTTTATCAGCGTATCGACGATATCACTGACACATTGCCCAAAATCGTTACGTGCGGAGTTCTCTACGGATTGCGTCCGGTAAGTGTTGTTCAGTTGTCTAGCGACACCGCTACTGGCTTTCGCCGGTAACGCCAGTATTAGTTGCTCTGTTAATTCAGTGAGTTGATAGTTTTCGATTGCAGATACAACCATCACAGGATGATGCGGCTTAAATGCGGTTATCACGCCTTGTTGCTTCAATTCTAAGCTAGCCGCTTGCTCAGGGGATGGCTGGTGGTACTGTTCATCCCACTGGCGACAGGGCTCTATTTTGTCGGCTTGGTTTAGCACAAATAGAAAGCGGCTTGGATGATAACCGCATTGCTCAGTGAGAAAGCGATAACACTGTTCATCTGAGGACCATGCCCTATCATCGGCCTTGAGTACCCAAATGATTAAATCCAGTTCTGGTAATAAGTTACGATATAGCTGGTGGTATTCTCTATCTCTCTCAAGACTTTCCCCTACACCGGGCAAATCAACGAAGGTGAGTGTGTGGTTGTTCATCGTCATACTGAAGCGTTGGGCTTGGCGTGTGCAGCCAGAGACATTACTCACAGGCGACAGTTTAGATTGGAATAGAGCATTGATTAAGCTAGATTTTCCAGCCCCTGTTTTGCCCATCAGACCGATGGTGGGGGAGTAGTTGATTAGGTGGTTCAGTTGGTTGAAAAACAGATTTTTAAATGAAGCAGGAAAGGCGGATATCACCCTTCCTAATTCGGGTTGTAGGTTCATATTACATCCTTGAAAAATCATTGTGGCTATTCAAGTTAATAATATATATCTGTAGTGTTTTTAATTTGCCTTTTTAGCTGTCAATATTAGCTTTTTTAATGGTTCCTCTGGTAAGTCAATTTGATCAATCATAGCTTCAATAATTTCATTAATATTTTTATTATGAAGCTTTGCTATTTTTTTTAATTTTAACTTTGATTCTTTAGATATATAGGTATTCAATACCTCTTTACCTTTAACGCCATCACGGAATTTCTTTTGACTCCATGCTTTTCTTGTTCTGGAAAGAAAATAATCCACGTGTTTAGGATTTGAAGTGATTGCCCAGTAATCAAAGCAAGAGTTAATTACCTTCCATTTTTCATTCCTTATCAAAAGAGCTATATCGCGAGAAACCTCCACATCTTCTTTCAGCATTCTCTTAATCAACCAATCTAATGAATCATCGGTTTTATTAATAAATGAAAATACATCTTTATATTTATCAACATATGACATACTTTTATTTAAAAAATCCAAAAACAAAAATTCAAAATTGCTTTTACTCACCATCATACAAATATAGTCAATAAAACAAATTACATATTTCAATAAAGAATCGCTCCCTATCATCTCATCAAGGTCAAATGGAGAATAACTACTCATTGTCATTATTTGGTGATTATTTTCATTCTCTTTTAGTTTTTCATTATAAAATATCATTAAGTAGTTCATTACTATAAGTAAAATTCGCTCATTCTTTAAAGATTTTATTTTTCCAATTTCAATTAAATTTTCTTTATAACAAGACAAACAATTTTCAAAATTTAAAAAAGTATTTCTTTCTGACATATACAATTTTATTTCATCTAACAGATCACGATTAGACTTTCCTTTTCTATTATCAGTGAAATGACCAATATTAAAGTTTTGATCTATTACGATTTTATTTTTTAACAAATAAAACTCTATTGCATATATCTGCCTGTAACCTAAGTAATCATCGTCAATTTTTATCATGAGATTTTATCCTTACCTAGCAATTAACGTAGTATTTTACGTAGCATTTATAGTTACCTTGTATCATGTAAGAAACAGGATTTACGTGCTAAATATCACTATAATAGTAAAATTATAGTTAGAATGAAGGATAATCTTTAGATAAATTAATATCAGAGTTGATCTACTTGAAAAAGCATCAGTTCACCTTTATTCAAAAGCGCTCTATCACGGTATCGGTGATGAGATAGAGAAGAGCCCGGCCGTGTTGGTATAGTATTATATTAATAAAGAAAACCTATCCCATAACCACACCTATAATATTAATCATTACCCTGTCACTGACTCACTCATCCATATGTTCATCATTTTTATAAAGTGATGAATTCTTATTTTTAACAACATCCATTCTAGATATGAAATAAAACTAACCAAAGGTATCAATCATGTCTAGAAACACCCACAACGAGCATTACATTCAGAAGATAAACCACACTATTTGTAAATCACTCTTAACCTATAATCGAGTTACTGCTATTCGAGTGGACTTGCGCTTTCCTTCATCGGATATACTTCACTTAAGTGACTCCAATGCCATCACCCGATTTTTTGAATCGTTAAAAGCCAAAATAAATGCTGACCTAAAACGTAAAAATAAAATATGGAAGCGTAACCATTCATGCCCCTTGTTTTATGTATGGGCCAGAGAGTTTGGTGAGATAAACAACAAAAAACACTACCATGTACTTTTGCTATTAAATAAAGATGTTTATTGGAACCTAGGTGATTTCATCAAAACTGAAGGAACACTCTATGCATTAATACAGCAGGCATGGTGTAGTGCTATAGATGTTAACTTCCCTGACAAGCGTTATTTAGTTCATATCCCAGACAATGCAGTTACTTGGCTAGATAACAATAATACCAACAATGAAAGTACGATATTCGAATTAAACCAGCGCTGTAGTTACTTAGCCAAAGAGCATACAAAATATTATGGTGATGGCGAGCGTTCTTTTGGATGCAGCCGTTAATCTAGCAATAAAAAACATGAGGGGGATATCTTTTGGAAGAGAGATATCCCTAAATATTCATCGATATCCCTTCTGCCTTTTAACTTTAAAGACAGGAGTTCAATAATGAGCACTCAAGCGATTCCCTTATTAGATGATCAATTCGTTGATATGAAATTTATAACCCGTTTAACCGGATTAACGGATAAATGGTTTTATAAATTGATCCAAGATGGTGAATTTCCAAAGCCGATAAAACTGGGGCGTAGCTCTCGTTGGTTAAAGAGCGAGATTGAGCATTGGTTACAAGCACGTATTGCCGAATCCAGAGCTTAATCATCACATCGAGCCCCTATTCTACGTTAGTAACACTAACATTTAAATCACACTGAAAATTCAACAATGAAAAAGTATCATGACTCTCATGAGGCATAGCTACGTCACTACTTGAGCTGGCTAGCTTTACCAAAATCGCCGTTTATCGGGGAATGTGCAATCCCTTAATCAAGCATAGCCACCAGCTGATAGTAGCTGATATACGCTTTCCAGATACCGACAGCACGCCCGCTGTCGTTCTTGGCATGCCTGTACCGTTTAATCCACGGTAGAACGTTGCCTGAGCCGTTATCAGTACAGTCTGATATGGATTGATTGATAACCGCCTGTACGTTATCACCCCCATGTTAGAGGGGATTCTTCTCAGCGAGTGTGTCCGCCTTGGGCAACGTTCATTTGCTAATAAGCTAATTAGCCTGTTCAATCAGTTCAATGACTCTGATCTACGCCATAAACTAATGTGGCTGTGCTGGTATGATTTGATGTTAGGTTTTCCTTTGAATGATTGGCTGAATGCCTTGAAGATGAAAACTGAAGAGCAGCTAGTCGAATGGATAATTGGCAGGCAAATGGAGAACTGGGGACTAACGAGGATAATGTATTGTTTGGTTGATATAGGTGTAACCACTCAGAAAAATTAGAAATAATATCAAACAAATATTACACCTCTTGTAATTTTTTCATCGAATTGCTCATAACTACCATTACGATGCAATATACGCACTTGCCAAGAGTAAAATGTACGCTGTGTCTTGTTTACTTCCGCGCCTTCGCGATATGCAGTGCCCCGTGAGATAAGCGCAGTTCCACAATTACCCTTTAGCTGCCGGGGCTGTGCTGGTCCCCAGCCCGCGTTCCAATAGTGAAATTTTGCAATGACCTGTTCCTTTATCTTTGCTTGTAGCTCATCTTTATACGGTGTAATTTCAATTACATTTTCAGAGCCTACCATCGTCGGTAAAAATAGCCGAGACGGATACAGATCATGTTGAAGGTATCCTATCCGACCAAGATCGAGCGTTCCCGCTAATGGCCAAGCCTTACAATCTTTGTTCACCCAGTGTGGAACTACCAATGTAGTTGAACTGAGAGGCTCCTGTGCTTGACTGGAAAGCATCAACCCTTCTCTCCAGAACGATTCGAGGTGAGATCCCAACTCTGTCTCTCCCATATCGCCATTACCGATTTGTAACCACCGAACAATTGACACCTCTATGCATTGTTCCATTGACATTGAAATGGGAGAACTAAAGGCAATTAGCTCATCTCCAGAGTTTTCCACCTCTACTTGAGCAAGGAGAGTGAGCAATGAAGCCTCGATCTCCTTACTATCTCCGTTGAGTTCAGTGAATGTTGGCAGCCACTCAGGCCGTTTCGGTCGAAGGAAAGCTAACGTTGGATGGATTGGTAACGCTAAGAGAGATTGTTGATTAATCAACTCCGCCGGTATTTCCCAGAAGTGTCTGGCCACAGCTAGCGTACGAAGATAAGCAGAAATTGCACGAAGAGCAGTACGAGTGGAAAAATGAGGAGCAAAACCATCTCCTAGAGGCCGAATGAAGTATCCTGCATCTCCTTGATACGGTGCCTCCGGATAGGCCATCCTGTTTTTTGTCCATTCGAAGGCCATTTGCCGCACAAATGGACGGTGAGAAAAAGCTTCTAACCTACTAATGGTTGTATGGAATATCCTAGGTAAATCTGCACCTTGAACAATATCGAAGTCATCCGGAATGATAAAGTCCTCTGAAACTAACGTCAGGTCATTATTACTGAGGTAAATCGATGACCCAATAGCATTCATTAACAATACTGAAAGTGGAGAGGGAGAAATAATATTCTCTGCCAAAAAATTAGGAGGGGAGTAGTTAAGTTCTTTAACTGCTATCCAAAAAATACATAACACTTCTACAACTTCAGCTTCCAATTTGCGCAAACGCAGTAAGTGAAGCAACGAGGATTCGGTTTCAGCTTTTGTCTCTGGCTTTCCTAGCCGAGCGGCAAGTTCCTGCATAGTCCACCACCGAGCTGACGTAGAAGGCCACCCAAGACGAGCAATAAGAATTCGAAGGTCGTTCATTTAACCTCCATGGAGATAGGTTCGATTAGCTCTGTCATCCAGCAAGGTTTTTCCAAAGGCAAAGTACGCGTATCTTCAATCACACAATTAACCATCGTCTCCGTGAACTTTACAGCTTCATCTATACGATTTTGCTTAACATAGAAATAGACCATGATTTCCGATGGGGCTAAACGCGACGATACAGGCTCATCAAACATGCTATAGGCTGTTGCAGTCACAAATTCATCACAACGTTGTGGATAATTTTGGGCAATTAGGTCCAGCCTGTTGCGAGTCACATCCATGTTCTCAAAGTAACCAATCCATCCTCCGTTACGAATTTGTGCATGAATAAGATACTTCCAGGCTGCACTCAGTCCACTTGCTCTACGTTTTGTTTGAAAAGCAAACTCAGAAAGATCTAAGGCTTCCCTCATCCATTTGTTGTTTCCTGTAAATAGAATCCTATCTAGTTCAATCAGTAAATTTCGTCCCTGATTTCTGCTTTCCCAGTATTGGTACCAAGTACGGAGAAGTTTTGGGCGCTCTTTATAATATGGATCCAGATCTTTGAGCAAGTCTTCTAATTTATCTGGTCCAAAAACCGTCACATCACCTTTATAAAGTTTGTCATCAGTACCGCTGCCTGAATTTTCGTGATCCCGTATACAACCAATATCCCATCCATTGTGCTCTTCAAGTATGCGAAGTCGCTCGGAAGCAGTTGTACAACCATTCTCTATAAGTTGTTGTAGGTCATCCAGAATTCCAGGATGCAGGCCTGTGCGCATTAAAGCATCCAGAGGCCACTCTTCGATGGCCCCCTGTTTTATATAGGCTCGTATACTGCTCTCAGCCAGAGCCCAGTCACCCATACTGGTATGCTCTTCAAATTTGATCACCAGTGCGGAAGGTTTAAGCTTTGCCAGCAACCTATCTGCTTCAGAAAGAACATGTCTAGTTCCCTTACCATCAGTATAATCTAAAATACAATGGATCTGTGGAGCGATTTTAGCTAGTAATCGACAAGCTTCCTTCGGTTCTACATCAGCTAAATAAGCGATAGCATCAACTGTATTACTTAGTGTCGGATCTTTTCGATGCCCATATCCGATTGTCAGTTCCCACGTCTGTGTACAAAGTTCACGAGCTTCCGAATTTAGTCTGTGGGAAATAGCTATCATGCATAGTTGTAATGGTATCTGGAGATGTACACTAGTCTCATTTTGAACGCCTGCATCGAGCAATAAACGCTGAGCACCAATGAATATTACAGCAGCTTCATCGGTCATTCTGCTCAATAAATCAGATGAGTATTGAGTGCGAAATGACGCACTATCAAACCAAGTACATTGCAAAGCAGCCTCAATGGTTCTAGGAGAAAGCGTCACAGTACCTGTTCCTGCTAACAGCACACTACCGATATGCACATCACAAGCAATACGGTGTAGCGCCGCTTGAAAATCTGATGCAGCTGATTTGCTATGATAACTTTGTCTAAATCGCTGCAATTCAACAGGCTCTAGTAACTCGTACAATTCATGAAAGTGAATAAATTCCCCGCACCACCATCGCTGGGCTATTTGAGAGCCAATTTCGGATAGTACATTAAGATAATCAGTGATATTCTCTCTATCTTCGTAAATAGGAGCTGTAATATGCTCGAAGTTTGTTTGTCCTTCTGCAATCATACAAAGATTCAGATGTACGGCACCAAATAGCCAATTGTGAGCCAGTAAAGCCAAATTATCCTTGCGTTCGTAATAGCTTCCATGTAGCCAATTTACAGGAACTTGGTCATTCAGTGGAATTGAATTTTTTGTAAGAGCAGCCTCTATTGCAGCCACAAATGGTGTTCTAACTAATGTGTTAAAATCTTCACGCTCAGTAATATATACGCCTATATTTGCTGCTGCACGAATACAAGCATCACTGACGATATGCTTTTTATAGCTAGCAGGTAGTGCTGCTACAACAGCCATCAAATCATCTAATCTACCGTCATCAATCAGAATCTGAACACAAGGAAGCCATGCGGGAGATTCATTTTTATCAACCAACCAAGTAAGTTCCTCAGAAGTAGCACCTACAACACCAAGTTTAGCAAATGAACTAGCTAGAAAGGTAAACTCATCAAAGCCCGAGTTTGAATTATACCGATGAGAAAACTGGCTCACTCCTTTGAAACGATGCAAAGCTTCCTCACCACAAATTTCTGCTAAAACATGCTCCCCCCTGTAGTGTAGAGCTAAACCAAGAGCAGTAACATCTAGGATATCTGCTTCATGTCTAGATGCGAACGCTTCACGTATCACACTTTCCTCTGCCAACGTCAACGAAAAGGAAACAAGTCTTGCGAAATCATCATATTGCACCTGAAATTTACTACCATCTACCATTCGGTTCTTTAAATGCGATAAACGATAGGCATCTGCAAATTTTGCGCTTTCAAGCGCTATGACCAGGGCATCTGACAATAGCATGTCAAATAAAGATACAGGATACCCCTCTTCTAACCGTCGCATGATCCAGTCACGAGTAAGCCCAGTGATGAGATTATTGGGATTACCCATCTTCGCTTGAACTGTCCATAACCAGTTTACACACAATGAAGAGGGTCCTTGATGCTCAAGCCAGTCTGCAACTGCTGGCATCAATTGATTAATTCGTTCCTCATAGCCATCAGTTGAGCGTACAAAGACAGCCAAACTTTCATGAAAGACTTTCAAACCTGCTGTCGATGAGTGAAGCAAATGCTCTATTTTATCCACGTTTGGTTCTGTCGCCTTGATATTTCTAGCAATATCTAAAAAAGCAGTCTTTGGCCAAAAAAATGGAAAAGCACATATAAGCCTCAGAGTATCTTTTTGGCTCGGAAGAAGATGCACCCACAAGGATGCATAGTAGAACTTTGCATCCTTGCTTAAATCACCTTTTAGTTGGTCAATATCCCTACCAGATAGACTGAGGCCAGAATGCTCCAGTTCCGCCGTAGCATATATAATATAAAGCGGGTGACCATTCGTTCTTTTACGGAGAGCAAAAGCGGCATCTTGTAGCTGTTCTTCAATTTGTAGATTAGTCCCAAAACTAGTTGTAAGCCTCCCCTCTTGGAGTACTTTACGTAGATAAGAAAGGACTGCGCTCTCAGACATTGCAGGTAACGTATACCATTCGCTCTTTGGTGCAGCGGCAAGTAAATCTGTAGGTAATTGGATATCATTTACTGGTTGAGTACCAACGAGCAGTATCATATTATCCGGGCAAGGGATTATCTGAGAGAAAAGGTCATCCAGAGGCTGTTTATCTTCAGAGTTAATGCGCCAAACATGGTCCAAACCATCAAGAATAAGTATGAATGGTTTTCCTTGCATTTTATAGAATTCAGCGCATGCCTCTAATTGCTTATATAAGCCCCCAGAAGTCTTCGGCACATCTTCGTGAAACTGTTGGATCTGCGCCTGAATAGATTGTTCAACAATATAACTATTAACTCGGTCTCGGCTACGTTCAGTTGTTGACAGAAAATAATGATGACGAACCGTTGGGATACCTTGATCTGTAAGAGTGTCGCAAAGCGCACTCAAGTAGGTGCTTTTCCCTCGTCCTGGTGGACCTGTTAGCACAATTACCTTTTCTGTAGCATTAATCACGCTCTGAACAAATTGTTGATGAAATATTTCATCAGGAACTTCATACCCTTTGGGTATAACAAAGTCCTCTGGTAGCGGTGTAGGCGGTGATGCCCTCAAAATATCTCTGAGCTCTTTTTGTGAGATCCAACCGTCTGGGGCAGGATAGTTCTTTTGTATAGCCCAGTTCAGAGCAACATTTTTGAGGACAGCAATCCCCTCAGATGTACCATAAACACGAAGACGCGCATCAACTTCATGTTCTAATGCAAGATATCCCTTGTCGCTATGCCGAATACATAATTGTTCAAAAAATAATTCGCATTCTTTAATACCTCCAAGCTCAGCCTCTACTTGGGTACGTTGAGGTTCAGGGATCTTGGATGGATTAATCTTATCTAGTTCCAGACAGACTTCAATATTTGCATCTGGTCTACGATTTGTTATTAATGAAATTTCACCAATCTGGTTTGGTTTAAGTTGTTTGAATGCATCAAACCATTTACGTAGCATTGACCTAGAACGTGCGGTTTTTCCCGTTTTCTCCAGCATCCAATCCCAAGATAAAAAATGCTTATCCGTATCTGGAGTAAACTTAATTTGTTGAAGATCAATTCGACCATCACTTCGTTCAATAACAATATCATCTAGTCCTTGTGGAGCTTCGTTCTCATTGTCACATTCAAATTTCACACGACTATAACGTGTTGGCGCATCAAGCCAATCACACAGGACTTTAAGACCTTGGCGATTTTGATAAATATAGCCAGCTGCTGTAATGGCAGTTTTCTTAATATATTCACTCATAGTATCAAGATATGTTTAACTCGTTTCTAATCCAAGTATCCAAGGTGTCTACAGATACAAACTGGGTTGGAACAGGATATGGCGGATGAACCATCCAGTAGTACACATCTCTACTCACATAAAGCTCTATATTTTTTAAAGGAACGTTTGTTGGCTGAGGCCACTGCAACAATTCAATTAACTTTGATCGGTGAGTTTCAAGAAATTTTCTACGACCTAAGATACGACTAAACTGCCCTGCTCGGTCATTCTCTGTCTTACCAAATATCCGATCACGAAGGCGACGACTATCTTTCATCGTATACGGCGGCTGATTGTATTTACACTCTACCGTCACGAGTAAATTACTTTCGGGCCAGTATGCAAAAACATCGAAATCCCCAACATCATCAAATTTCTCTGCCTTAAATTTTTTAAAAAAATCAATACCCCGTAGAACATATGGTGTATGCCTGAGAAAGATTTCCTCAGCACGAGATTCTAATCTTTTCTCGATACCCTTTTTTACCTCACGAATCACTGGATTAACATGTGGCCAATCAAACTCAGCAGGTAAATAACCGTCTCTTACTGCCGACATCCAAATGTACATTGCCCTACTTGCTGATTCTGCTCCCCAACGTAGGTTCTTACCATCAACGATTAGTGGTCGAATGGTATACCTATCTATTCGCTTATTTCGCTCCCAGTATGGAATATCTCTTTCATCAATATCCCGACCAACAAGCCTAAGAACCCCAGTTTCTGAAAGAGTCAGAAAATCAACGATTTTTTGAGCCTCAGAATAATCAAGTCTATCGATATTTTCAGCCAATCCTTGAGCGAGTTGCTTCGGATTAACAGAATAAGATAATGAGAGTTTTTCACCAAACCCATGTCGTTGAGCTTGTGATAAAACAGCGAGTGCAGTGAGCATATTTTGTAATTCAAAACCTAAGTCTGCTATAAAAGCACTTTTGAGTTTTTCAGAGGATAATAAATCTACAGATTCACCTTCCACTGCATCATTGTCATTTGAACCAAGTCCTAACTTAGACTTTGCGGATTCTCTGGCGAAGATAGCCTCACGGCTATCAAAATTTTCCGAATAGAAAACTTGAGGAATATATGAATCATCAATCTCAATCCCTCCTACATCTATACCATTGTGAAGGGTATCACTAGCACCAGTCAGTACCATAAACCAATCTACCAGAGCTACTAATTCTCGAAGTACATCCTCCGAAACATCCTTTACACCGTTCGAAGATAAGCTAATAGTCTTTTCTAGAAGATATCTATAGTGACGAGCATTACCCCCAAATTCTTTGCGAGCCTGTTCAATCGCATCCAATCTATCGTACTCAACTTCATGGGCAAGACTAAGACTGGCTCGCTGAGTACTCGTTCTTTCATTAATCAGAAGAGCGTCATGCTGTTCAATTAATGCCTGTAAAAGCTGATGTTTATCCAATTCAGTTATTAGATTCTCAATATGAATACGCATACGAGTGCTGGCAGGATCAATCCTAGCCTTAGCATCTGACAACTCATATCGGCCAGGAACAAAATCAAGTCCCATAATTTCTGCAGCCAATCTCTTTCGTGCAAGTTTATAATTAGTAGGTGAAGGAATTATTGGGTCTACATAATCAGGGACATCAATATATCTAGTCATCACTTTCAAATGATAACGGGCAGCTTGTGATGCTCTGTCAGCAAGTCGTTGTGGAAAGCCATTGGGCATATTAAAACTACATACATCATGACATTTTTCGAGTGTTTCTAATAAGCAACGAACTTCGAAAGATCCGTCTTTGGCAAGATTTAGCCCGGCAAGCACTGCACGGGCATCAACTTGAACGTGAAATACACTGGAGTTATGGGGATCTACATGGACTGAAGTCACCACATGCATAAATTCGTCTAAAGAAGAAGGAGCCTCTTCAGATTCAATCAAACTGGATGGATCTGAAAAACAGGTAAATAAGACATGCGGTTGCCTAAATAGTAATACATCAGACATCATCTCACTACAGCGATAGCTACAATCAGATAGAATTTGGGTAAAAAGCTCTATCAAACGAGCATTTTCAAGACTTATTTCCTTGGAAATATCAATTATCGTTTGAACTGTACAAGTACCAACCAATGTTGAATATGCTATTGCTTTATGATGACGTGACTTAAGTCGAATAACTCCTTCCGTTGAAGGACTTAACTCCCATCCGCTAGAGCTGTCTGGAAATACTTTCGGCGCATATGACCAAAACTCTGACAGAACCCTAAAACGCCAAGATGTACCCCAATGAGGATCTAACCCAATAAAAGTAGGAGAAATAGCTCCTTCAATAAGCACACCATGCATGTCTTGGAATGATGCAAACAGATCTGTAGCTCCACCTAGAAATGGGCCGAGCATTTCCTTTTGAGTATCTACAAATTTCCAATAACGTTCTAATTCTTCAAGATCATTGAGGCTATCGAAAATAGTGATGAAATCGACCAATGGCAATAAACGGGTTGGTTTGGAGGGAAGGTCGATGGAATTAAATGCGGTACCTGCTAATGTAACAACGATAATGATATGAAGCTCGTCGATGCGAGGTTCTACACCATCTCTAGATAGAGAAAGAAAGCGCCCATCTTCAAAACGAAAGAAAATCTGCGATCCACTATTAACATTGGCGTATAATTTTTCAGCTGCATTTGACAGGCGACCGTTTGAAACATGATCACACACACAAATGAGGTATAAACCAGAGTCACCAGGGATAATACAACTGATAGGTAGGCCTTCACAGGCGGTACCATCAGCATATAAAGTCAGAGGCCCTATAAGGACCCTTTGGAATCGCTCCGCGACAAACTTTGCAAGTTTTCTATATATAGAAGGACTAACCCCAGTCAGATTTTTATTAGCCCAATGATCAATAATTAGACCAGGAGCACTACGTACTGACATCGGTATCCATATACCATCTATTTCGACAGCAAGAAAAGGCAAAGCCACACCTTCCATCACTGCATTTCCAAACGCATCCGATTTCAGTGGAGCCTTAAAAGCACCAACACGAGTATCGAGCTTATCCCCCGCTTTCTTTCGACTGTCCGCTAGCTCATTGCCAAGTTGCTGAAGCATTGACTTACAATTTAACCAGTAGTCTTCAGGTGCTAGTTCAACATGAGCACATACGGCCTCAGTATTGACTGAATGCATCAACTCAGGAATCGATTCGATGATCTTCGCTTGCAAAGCAATGGCAAGATCCATGTGAGCTTGTGCTTCTGGAATATGTGCATAAGTAATACGAAACGCTTCTATGAAGTCGGGAACCCTCTCAATGCAGCTACCATAGAACATTGGGACAAAATCTTGGGAAAGACGAACTTTAATATTCCCCCAATCCGCTTC
Source organism: Providencia sp. CIM-Carb-044 (assembly GCF_033901115.1). Lineage (NCBI taxonomy): Bacteria > Pseudomonadati > Pseudomonadota > Gammaproteobacteria > Enterobacterales > Morganellaceae > Providencia > Providencia sp. CIM-Carb-044. Next base: position 113,557 of record NZ_JAXADV010000011.1, on the reverse strand, counting down.
AGGTGAAAAGTCCTCCAGCATAGGAAATTCAGGCCATACTGCATACAATTTTTCAATAAATACTTTAAAATCTGCATAATCATTGATGGATATTCCTTCCTTAAATTCATTCGGAAGACCTAAAAGAACACACCAAGCAAAAATATGCTTTATTGGGCTACCAGTATTATTTAACCACAATTCAGAGATACTTAAAGCAACCGCGACATCAAGACTTTTATATTGACTTATTAGATTCTGTACTGCTTCCAAGCTCTTATCAAAATTTTTATCCGCTTCCATTGTATTTGTCATTATTTCACGAAACTCTGATATCTCATGTAATAACAAAGCATTATTACCGTCCTGCTTTTTTAATTTTCTCTCTCGCTTTTCTCGCGATTTTTTACCCATTTCATATCCTTTGGCGTAAGCATAATTAACACTAATTAATTAGGTGTCATTACACTTACCATAGCCTTATTCATCTTTTATTGTTTTTATGATTACATTTTTAATCTGAATATTCATTAGAGCACCTTCACAATTCTAGGTATTCAACTCCTAAAAACTCAGCATAAGTACTATTTTTCTGCCCACTCATTCATTTCTAACCATAACCATCCTTACGTCAATCCATAAAGATGGCTATTTATCACTAAAAATTCACACTAACCACATTATCCAGATCCCTCTCCAACTCATCCATGTAATCCGCATACCGCTGCATCATTTCTCTGTGCCCATCTACATACTGAACATGGTTATACATGCCACGGTTCGCGTTCTTATCGATATGTGTGAGCAGAGTTTCAACCCATGCTAAGTTAAAACCTTTCTCATGCAAAATAGTCCCCATCTCGTGGAGGAAACCATGTCCTGTTAACTCTCCCTCATACTCAAGCAATTAAATAACCTGATTTACACTTTCTTTACTGTCCAGCTTTTGATGAGCATTTAGCAAGGTATGTAAAACTGTATCTGCATGCCTCACACTATCTCATTGCTTTATTTCGCAAAACTAAAGGGCGAAATCTCCCTCACCCTATTCGCATCCAGATAATCTGCCCACCATTGCACCATCAATCGCCGTTCCTCAATATGTTCCGCTTTATGAATATAAGCGGCCCTTACTGAATTACGTTCTTGGTGGCTCATTTGTCGTTCTACCGCATCCTTCGACCATAGGCCTGACTCAATCAACGAGCTACACGCCATTGTTCTAAAGCCATGCCCACATACTTCCGTCTTAGTGTCATAACCCATCACTCGTAATGCGTTGTTTACCGTATTTTCACTCATGGGTTTTCTTGGATTATGGTCGCCGATAAAGATCAGTTCGTGGTTGCCGCTGAATTGATAGATCTGTTTTAAAATCTCAATAGCTTGTCGGCTTAATGGGACTAAATGAGTAGTACGCATTTTTGATCCACGATGTGAGTGTTTAACCCCTTCTATCGCTTCACGTTCAGCAGGGATCGTCCACATGGCATTCTCAAAATCGATTTCATCCCAACGGGCGAAACGCAGTTCACTGGAACGAATGAAGACTAACAAGGTAAGTTTGACTGCAAGTTTAGTTAAAGGTCTCCCCTTATAATCATCAATTCGTTGTAAGAACTCTGGAAGGCGTTTAAGCTCTAATGCGGCTCTATGAACCCGTTTACCTGTCGCAACTGCGCCAGCCATATCTTGTGCAGGGTTATAGTCAATTAAACCGCTCTGTACGGCATAACGCATAATAGCTGTCACACGTTGTTGTAAACGTGCAGCAACCTCAAGACGTCCAGACATCTCTACGGCTTTAATCGGTTCGAGTAGATCGCGAGTTTTCAATTCGGCTATATTGCGTTTACCAATAGCAGCAAAGATATTGTCCTCAAGGCTTTTGAGGACTCGATGGCTATGCCCTTCTGACCACTTCTTATTTGTTGCATGCCAATCACGAGCAACCTTCTCAAAGGTATTAAATTCCTTTTGTTGCTCTTCTTTCACTTCTTTGCGTTTTTCGCTGGGATCAAATCCATTAGCAATTAACTTTCTGGCAGCATCTCTTTTCTCTCTGGCTTCTGCGAGTGAGATTTCAGGATAGATACCCAGAGCTAACATTTTTTGCTTACCGCCAAAGCGATACTGTAAACGCCAATATTTTGAGCCGTTGGTATGTACCATCAAGTGCATACCATCACCATCAGTCAATTTATACGATTTATCCAAAGGCTTGGCAGCCCTGACTTTAGCATCAGTAAGAGCCATGATTTATCTCCTTCTGTTGGTACAAACTATTATCGAATCGAGAGATACCAACACATATACCAACAGTAGGTACTTGATGTGGGTTGACCTTAGTATACTTGGGAAGACTGAAAAGTGGGGAAAAGCCTTGTAAAACTGGGATTTCAGGTACAAAAAAAGACGTCGGTTGACGTCTCTTGATGTTCTTATGGTGCCGAAGGCCGGACTCGAACCGGCACACCCGAAGGCGGTTGATTTTGAATCAACTGCGTCTACCAATTCCGCCACTCCGGCACGAAGTGATGTGTTTCTTGGAAAACGCTGCCATTATACTTGCCTTGTGTCTACTGGCAACACTTATTCGTGAAGTTACAGTTTGTTCGATTAAAAAAAAAGCATATTCCTTAGATCTGATTAAATCACTGGGAAAGCTTCTTTTGTTTATATATCTATTAATGAGTATGTTAACTTCTCCCAAATTATTTTTCTTATCGCAAGGCTCTGTGACTGGCGGCAGGTCATTATTTTTGTTAGTTTATCTGCAATCTAATGTCAATATTTAAGGTTTAATCATGGGTTTTGTTGGGTGGATAGCAACAGGTATCTTTATTGGCATCTTAATTGGTGTCGTAATGAAGATTTTCGCGAAGAAAAAATAATATTGGCTGAAAGGTCATTTGCAAACAATCATATCGGCTGGCTTCCAACATGAAGAAATCATTTCTAAAAATTCTGTCTGTATCTGCATTGTCTTTGGTGTTAATGGCGTGCTCAAGTAAGACAGAAAAAGCACCAAAGTTTCTGCAAAGTAATGATATTGAATCCTCAGATTGGCAGGTTTTTGAAGGAGATAGAAGGACTTACGAGCGCGTCGCTAAGATTGTCGATTTGTATGCTAACCGCATTTTTAATGAAAGCAATGCACGGGGCATGGCAATCATTGTTATCGATAATAATCAGGCGTTATCACGCTATTATGGTGAAACCGCACCTGGCAATGGTAAAAAACCCGGTCCAAATTCATTAATTCGCATTGCATCAATTACCAAATTAATGACAAGCGAAATATTAATTAAGCTCGAACAGGATAAGAAGCTGTTAATTACTGATCCGTTACAGCAGTATGCCTACCACGGCGTTAATGTGCCTGATAATGCCAGCGGGCAGCCTATTCGCTTATATCATTTAGCGAGCCATACCAGTGGCTTACCTCGTGAACAACCCGGTGGAAAATGGGGTCGCCCTGTTTTTATTTGGCCAACTCAAGATAACCGCTGGGCATGGCTAAAAACAGGTAAGTTAGATGCGACACCAGGCACAGAAGCTTCTTATTCCAACTTAGCATATGACTTATTGGCTGATGCGATGGTTAAAGCTTCGGGAGTCTCTTATCCCCAATTATTTAACCACTATGTGACATCTCCCGCCAAAATGACGAATACCACTTATACCCCTAACAATGCGCAGTGCGCACGGTTAATGGAAGGAACAAAACCAAGCCCTTGCCATAACACACTCGCGGCAGCAGGAAGTGGTGGCGTGTATTCTACCCCTGCAGATATGCAAAAATGGATGCAGCAATTTTTATCGACAGATAGTAGCTTAAGAAAAGTCACCGCAGCCCGTGAGCAAGGTATCTATTTTCCACGCGAAAAGCTTTTGGAAATTAAAGGGATGGATGTTGCAGGCCATGCTGATGGACTCGGCCTTGGGTGGGTGTATGTGAAGCCTAAAAACGGCACTCCGGGAATTTATCAAAAAACCGGCGGTGGCGGTGGGTTTAATACCTATATGGCGATGATCCCACAGCAAAATATTGGGGTATTTGTGGTGATGACCCGCAAAGATAACAGTAAATTCAGTAAATTAACAATTGGAGTTAACGAACTGGTCGCTTCACTGTCTGCTAACCATGCGTATGGGAAACATTGAAGGAGTACCGCCGAAGCGTTACAAGCAATGGCGAGTTACACCCCAACCTTAAAACGTGGATTTACCCGCGTTATTACATTAATTGCGACAACAGCCTGAGATATTCAGGCTGTTTTTGATAATTTTACTACCCATTTTTAAAATCAATTCATTCATATTCCCGATAATCTTTTAGCCTTTAATTAACACATGCAGGGCTAAAATGAACACAAAAAATGACTCGATAACGCCAAACTATCAGGCTACAAAATCCCCTAAAATCAGCCAATTTGAATTGGTAGAAATTTTAAATAGCATTAAAAGTCATAGCACTAGAAAGCCAGAGTATGTAAAGAGTAGGTCTGTTACTATCCAATATCCCTACAAATACTTCGATGGTTCAGAATTACAAGCTATCAAAGCTTCTCGACAAGAAGAAAGACGAATATATCGAGAAAAGTGCCAAACGGCTTTTAAATTTAATCAACAAAATAGTATGAAAGGTGGGATTTTCTCGCTTGCTCAGCAATTAGCAAACCGAAGTCGCCAAAATATTTTAGCCATTGATAACCAAGACAATATCACATTTTCCAGAAAGAAATTATTTCAACCACAAACAAGGATAGTAGCCTGTATCAGTGCATTAGGTTATGCGTTATTTGGATAATAAAAAAACGGTAGTTTTTTCAATACACTACCGTTTTTTATCTCTTATTTCTCTATTTTCGTTTGACTAATAATACGATACTAACAATCAAAAACAGTAAACTCGGTAAAACCGCAGCAATAATAGGCGGTACCGAATATACGAGACTCCAGTTACCAAACCCTTGGTTAAGTACGTAAAAGAGGAATCCCCCCACAATACCTGAAATAACACGAACGCCCATAGGAACGGTACGTAACGGGCCAAAAATAAATGAAACTGCCATTAACATCATGACGGCTGCAGATAATGGCGCTAATATTTTTTTCCACATACTGAGCTCGTAAACAGCAGCAATTTGGCCACTTTCTTTTAAATACGAGACATACTGATACAGGCCGCGGATTGATAGCGAATCAGCATTCAGTGAAACTATTCCAAGCTTCTCTGGCGTCAAATTGGTCTTCCAATCCACCGTCAATCGCTGTGAACCTGTGATTTTTTTCTCGCTACTTAGAATCGACTCATCCACTTGAGATAACACCCAAAGCTGATTTGTCGAGTCGTACTCACCATTCGCAGCAAACATCACAGACTTCAATTTACGTTGGTCATCAAAACGATAAATCGACACATCTTGAATCGATGTCGCATTATTAATCCGCTGAATGTGAATAAAATCATTGGCATCTTTTGCCCACATACCTTCATCTGTCACAACTAATGAGTTACCCACGATTTTTTCTGCGCGATAATTTCTTGCCCACTGTTCTCCCGCAGGTGCGATCCACTCACCAATAAACATTGCGACAATGACCAATGGAACTGCTGTTTTCATCACCGATAATGCGATTTGTAAGCGGGTAAAACCGGAAGCTTGCATGACGACTAGCTCACTACGTGAAGCCAGTGCCCCTAACCCCATGAGTGCTCCCAACAAGGCTGCCATTGGAAAGAAGATATCAATATCTTTTGGGACAGTTAATAAAGTGAATACACCTGCGCTCAATGCCGTATAGTCGCCATCACCCACTTTGCGAAGCTGCTCGACAAATTTAATGATCCCTGCCAGTGAAACGAGCAGAAATAGCGTCACTAAAATCGAATTTAAAATGGTCCGACCGATATACCTATCTAAAACACCAAACATCAGGCAACCCCTTTACTCAATTTAAGACGCATACGTCGCATTGGGACGGTATTCCACGCATTTAGGACTATCGCTAATATCAAATACCCCACATTCACCGCCCACATAGTATACCTTGGGTCAAGGTCACCCTTATCGGCACTATTACGCAATGTACTTTGTAATAAAAAGAAAATGAGGTATAGCAGCATCGCTGGAAGCATACTTAATACCCGTCCTTGACGTGGATTAACCTCACTTAATGGCACGACCATCAAGGCCATAACGACAACGGAGAATACAATCGTTAAACGCCAATGGAACTCCGCGTTCACTTCAGGAGTATTTTCAGACCACAGTTGTAGCATATTTTTTTGCTCGACTCGGTCACTACGCGTTTCTGCGGTTTGGTGGTCAACAATAGCTTGGTAATTAACAAAGTCAGTTATTCGAAAATCTCGCAGTAACGCGGTTCCTTCATAGCGAGTACCTTCGTTTAAAACAACGACTTGTCGGCCATCGGGGTCTTCTTTCATATAACCGCTATCAGCCACCACAACTGAAGGCCGTTGTTCATTTGCAGCGCGTAGCTGTGCAAGAAATACGTTCTTAAAATTACTACCTTTTACATCACCAATGTACAGAACATAATTGCCATCTTTAGTGGTTTTAAATTGCCCTTCCACCATCGCAGCTAGCCCAGGGTTCGCTTTCGCATCAGCCAATACTTGTTCTTGATATTGCGATGACCATGGTAACATCCACGTGATATTAGCCACCGCAACCATTGCGGTAATGACCGCTAGGACTAACGCGGCTTTTACTAAAACACTTTTACCTAAACCGCAGGCATGCATTACCGTGATTTCACTTTCAGTGTAAAGTTTACTGTAGGTCATCAAAAGCCCAAGGAATAGGCTCAAAGGTAAGATAAGCTGCGCCATTTCAGGCACACCTAACCCCAGTAAAGGAAGTACTAAGTTTGAGGGAATGTTGCCCTGAACCGCAGCGCCAAGAATATCTATCGACTTCTGGCTAAAAAAGATTAGCATCAATACAAAAAGTATGGCTAACTGACTTTTCAGGGTTTCCCGTACCAAATATCTAATAATGATCACGCTTATTACGCCTGTGAAAACTTGTCTTTTGGGAAGAAAATGGCTAAGTTCGTTCGATGTCTGCCATTTACTAACATATACTCTAGTTTATTGTATGGCTACAATGATATAAAAGCATTCTCTATACTGGTTGAAATATCAGAACATGCTTAATATTCGAGAAACCAGATATACCCGCCATACTTCATGGTGTATCGCAATTAACAGCATACAACGTGAGCTATTTCGCGTATAGATGGTTAGTTTAACATAAAGAGTTCATTCTCTATGAGGTAGATCATGCGAAACGCTAATTTTAGCGGGAGCATCGGCCTTTGTCTTTAAGATTCAGGAGAACGCATGGAGTTTAGTGTAAAAAGTGGTAGCCCGGAAAAACAACGCAGCGCTTGTATTGTTGTCGGAGTCTTTGAACCACGCCGTCTGTCCCCAATTGCTGAACAGCTGGACAAAATCAGTGACGGATATATCAGCGCCCTGCTGCGCCGCGGCGAACTTGAGGGTAAAGTAGGGCAATCCCTGCTACTCCATCATGTACCCAACGTTCTGTCTGAACGCATTCTACTTATCGGTTGCGGTAAAGAACGCGAATTAGATGAGCGCCAATTTAAACAAATTATTCAGAAAACAATCAGCACGTTGAATGAAACTGGCTCAATGGAAGCCGTCTGCTTCTTAACTGAATTACACGTTAAAGGCCGCAATAATTACTGGAAAGTGCGCCAAGCCGTCGAAACAGCCAAAGAATCACTGTATGTGTTTGATCAACTGAAAAGTAATAAAACAGAACATCGTCGTCCACTGCGTAAACTGGTTTTCAACGTGCCAACTCGCCGTGAATTGACCAGTGGTGAACGTGCTATTTCCCATGGTTTAGCGATTGCTTCAGGTGTTAAAGCAGCAAAAGATTTAAGTAATATGCCACCAAATATCTGTAACGCAGGTTATTTAGCGTCTCAAGCACGTCAATTAGCAGATATTTCAGACAGCAAACTCACCACTCGAGTCATTGGTGAAGAGCAAATGAAAGAGTTAGGAATGAACGCCTATCTCGCGGTGGGTCAAGGTTCACAAAATGAATCGCTGATGTCCATCATGGAATATAAAGGCAATCAAGATCCCGACTGCAAACCTATCGTACTCGTAGGTAAAGGGTTAACCTTTGACTCTGGCGGTATTTCAATCAAACCATCCGAAGGCATGGATGAAATGAAATACGATATGTGCGGCGCGGCTTCTGTTTACGGTGTAATGCGCTTTATCACTGAATTGCAGTTGCCAATTAATGTCATTGGGGTATTAGCAGGCTGTGAAAACATGCCTGGTGGGCGTGCTTATCGTCCGGGTGATATTCTTACTACCATGTCTGGGCAAACCGTTGAAGTCCTCAATACGGATGCCGAAGGCCGTTTAGTTCTGTGTGATGCACTCACCTATGTTGAGCGTTTTGAACCTGAGCTAGTTATTGATATCGCTACCTTAACAGGGGCTTGTGTCATTGCATTAGGCAGTCACTACACTGGGTTGATGTCAAACCACAACCCATTGGCTCATGAGTTATTAAACGCATCAGAGCAAGCGGGTGACCGTGCATGGCGTCTACCACTGGCTGATGAGTATTTTGACCAAATCACGCCTAATTTTGCTGATTTAGCCAATACGGGTGGCCGTCCTGCTGGTGCTATCACCGCGGGTTGTTTCTTGTCTCGCTTTGCGACGAAATATAACTGGGCACACCTTGATATCGCAGGGACTGCTTGGCGTTCAGGTGCAGCAAAAGGCGCTACTGGTCGCCCTGTCTCCATGCTAGCGCAGTTCTTGTTGAACCGTGCAGGCCTTAATGGTGATGAATAACCCGATTTAGCGCTTTAGCTGTACATCACTTGTAAAAATATCCCGATGAGCATTTATGCGACTCGGGATATTATTTTTGGTTTTTTGATACACCAAGAAAGCCATTTTGAGGCAGCTATAAAAAAGGTTATAATTCAACATAGACATAATTCTGCGCTTGGTCACCAAAAACGCGTAGCCCACATCCCATACAAAAGTATGTGACTAAGGCGAAAGTGCGTAGCCAACACCCCTACAAATTGAAGTATGACGGGTATATGAAAAAAGGTACATTTTACCAACTAAAACAGGCATCACCACATCCTGAACTTGAAGCCCATGAATGGCTAGCTTGTGAGCTTGCCGCACAAATGTGGCGCAGTGGAAAGCGTGTTTTAGTTGCTTGCGAAACACAGCAACAAGCTGAAAAGATTGATGAGGCCTTGTGGCAACGCGATCCACACCAGTTTGTCCCGCATAATTTGGCGGGTGAAGGGCCGCGTTATGGTGCACCGATTGAAATTTGTTGGCCTGCTAAACGGGGAAATACCCCACGCGATGTCCTGATTAATTTACAAAATCAGTTCGCAGATTTTGCCACGGCTTTCCATGAAGTGGTAGACTTCGTACCTATTGATGAAACTTTAAAACAGTTGGCGCGTGAGCGGTATAAAACTTACCGTAGCGTCGGCTTCAATTTGACTATGGCGGCGCCGCCAACTTACTGAATACAAAAAGATAATGGAAAAGAAACCAGATAGCCCAATGAATGAGCCTTCGCTCGATAAAACGTATAACCCCGCAGAAATTGAGCAATCTCTATATGCTCACTGGGAGAAAAGCGGTTATTTTAAACCTAATGGGGATACCACCCAAGACAGCTTCTGTGTTGTCATTCCACCACCGAATGTCACTGGTAGCCTGCACATGGGGCACGCCTTCCAACAAACCATCATGGATACGATGATCCGCTATCAACGTATGCAAGGTAAAAATACCTTATGGCAAACGGGAACTGACCATGCAGGTATCGCAACTCAGATGGTTGTTGAGCGTAAAATTGCAGCAGAAGAAGGTAAAAACCGTCACGACTACGGCCGCGATGCGTTCATTGACAAAATCTGGGAGTGGAAAGCGGAATCCGGCGGTACAATTTCACAGCAAATGCGCCGTTTAGGCGATTCTGTTGATTGGGATCGCGAGCGTTTTACTATGGATGAAGGCTTATCTAAAGCCGTTAAAGAAGCGTTCGTTCGCCTTTATAAAGAAAACTTGATTTATCGTGGTAAGCGCTTAGTTAACTGGGACCCAAAACTGCACACGGCAATTTCTGACTTAGAAGTTGAAAACCGTGAAATCAAAGGGTCTATGTGGCACCTGCGTTATCCATTGGCTGATGGCGCAAAAACGGCTGAAGGCAAAGACTATTTAGTGGTCGCGACTACCCGTCCTGAGACCATGTTAGGGGATACCGGTGTCGCCGTTAACCCTGAAGATCCACGTTATAAAGATTTAATTGGCAAAGAAATTATTCTGCCAATCGTTAACCGCCGTATTCCAATTGTTGGTGATGAACACGCTGACATGGAAAAAGGTACTGGCTGTGTGAAAATCACTCCAGCTCATGACTTTAATGACTATGAAGTCGGTAAACGCCATCAGTTAACAATGATTAACATGATGGACTTAGACGGCAATGTTCGTAACGAAGCGGAAATTTTCGATACCAACGGTAACCCATCTACCGCTTATAGCTGCGAAATCCCAGAAGCTTACCGTGGAATGGAACGTTTTGCAGCGCGTAAAGCTATCGTCGCAGAATTCGAACAACTTGGCCTGCTGGTTGAAGTGAAACCTCATGACCTGACGGTGCCTTACGGTGACCGTGGTGGTGTGGTTATTGAGCCTATGCTAACCGACCAATGGTACGTGCGTACCGAGCCTTTGGCTCGTGATGCCATTAAAGCCGTTGAAGATGGCCGTATTCAGTTCGTTCCTCGTCAGTACGAAAACATGTATTTCTCTTGGATGCGTGATATTCAAGACTGGTGTATTTCTCGCCAACTGTGGTGGGGCCACCGCATTCCTGCATGGTATGACGAAAAAGGCAATGTCTACGTGGGTCGCGATGAAGACGAAGTTCGTCGTGAAAATAATTTAGGTGCGGATATTGCTCTGCGCCAAGACGACGACGTACTGGATACGTGGTTCTCTTCCGGTCTGTGGACATTCTCTACTCTCGGCTGGCCTGAAAATACCGACGCACTGAAAACATTCCATCCAACAGATGTATTAGTCAGTGGCTTCGATATTATTTTCTTCTGGATTGCCCGTATGATCATGATGACCATGCATTTCATCAAAGATGAAAACGGCGAGCCACAAGTGCCATTCAAAACCGTTTATATGACAGGCCTGATCCGTGATGAAGAAGGCCAAAAAATGTCGAAATCCAAAGGGAACGTTATCGACCCATTAGATATGATTGACGGTATCTCTTTGGAAGATTTACTTGAAAAACGTACTGGCAACATGATGCAGCCACAATTGGCTGAAAAAATTGCTAAACGTACTCGTAAAGAATATCCAGAAGGGATCGAAGCACACGGTACTGACGCCCTGCGCTTTACTTTAGCAGCACTGGCTTCAACAGGCCGTGATATCAACTGGGATATGAAACGCCTGTCCGGCTATCGCAACTTCTGTAATAAATTATGGAATGCGAGCCGTTTCGTTCTGATGAATACTGAAGGCCAAGATTGTGGTCAAAACGGCGGCGAAATGAGCTTCTCACTAGCTGACCGCTGGATCATGGCGCAATTCAATCAAACAGTGAAAGCTTACCGTGAAGCGTTAGATACTCACCGTTACGATATCGCAGCGGGTATTTTGTATGATTTCACATGGAATGAATTCTGTGACTGGTACTTAGAGCTGTCTAAACCTGCTGTTCATAAAGGTAACGAAGCACAAGTACGTGCGGCTCGCTTCACCTTAATTGAGGTATTAGAAGGCTTACTGCGCCTTGCTCACCCAATCATTCCATTTATCACTGAAACCATCTGGCAGCGCGTCAAAGTGGTTAAAGGTATTGATGCCGATACCATTATGTTGCAAGCGTTCCCTGAGTTCGATGCGGCTAAAGTGGATGAACTTGCGCTGAGCGACCTTGAGTGGATCAAAGAAGCCATTATTGCTGTACGTAATATTCGTGCAGAAATGAACATCTCCCCAGGTAAGCCACTGGATGTGATGCTGCGTGGCGCTTCTGCTGATGCAAAACGTCGCGTTGAAGAAAACCAAAGCTTTATCAAATCAATGGCACGTTTAGAAAGCATCCGCGTACTGGCTGATGGTGAAGAAGCACCGGTTTCCGTCACTAAACTCGTTGGCGGTGCAGAGCTGCTGATCCCAATGGCTGGCTTAGTCGATAAAGACGCAGAACTGGCTCGTTTAGATAAAGAGCTGGAAAAAGTGGTGAAAGAAATCGAAACCATTGAAAGCAAATTAGCTAACGAAGGTTTTGTGAGCCGCGCGCCTGCTGCCGTTGTTGAAAAAGAGCGTGAACGCTTAACTGCCAATATTGAAGCAAAAGCTAAAATTGAAGCACAAAAAGTGACCATCGCCTCTTTATAATTATTAATTAGCTAATCATTTTTAAGCCCTTATCGATTCGTTGATAAGGGCTTTTTATTCGAGTATCATCAAATGACTGCGTTCGCAGTTCTCAGATTGAAGTTCCCTTCTGGTTCTCTCTACACTGAGTTGTACACAATAATAATCAAGAGTTTCACATGACAACACAAAACTACAAAATTCGTCCTATCGAACAACAAGATAACGCAGGTATTGCCGCAGTGATCCGCGAAGTTTCTGCTGAGCATGGCTTAACCGCAGACAAAGGCTTTGCCGTTGCTGACCCTATTTTAGATACCTTATTTGAGGTTTATAGCAAACCGCGCAGTGCTTACTGGGTGGTGGAAATGGATGGCGAAATTGTTGGCGGTGGCGGTGTTTCACAAGTCGCGGGAGGCGATAACGATACGGCAGAATTACAGAAAATGTATTTATCTTCCGTGTTACGCGGCAAAGGCCTAGCAAAGCAAATCGTACTGATGTCACTAGAGTTTGCTAAAGCGCAAGGCTACACCCGTTGCTATTTAGAAACGACCAAAGAACTTCAAGCAGCTATTAAGTTATATGAAAAATTAGGGTTTGAATTTATTGATGAGCCACTGGGTAATACTGGCCACAGTGACTGTGAAATTCGTATGTTAAAGGCATTATAATTCTACGCTAAACAAAAAAGGATAGTTTTTAGCTATCCTTTTAAGTAATTATATGATGCGATTAATAATTAATGCACGCGATCTTCAGGGTCTATATCATCACCATCTTCGTCGTCATACTCTGCATCTGGGTCTTCAAAATACGTGCCCCAACCATCATAGTTGATGCCCATTTTTTCAGCCAACTTCATTAATTGCTCAACCTGTGCGTCAATCAGCTCTGCATTTAAAGCACTTTCACTGATTACATCGCAACACATCAGGGTTTCACCCGTTTCAATTTCGAGCTCTTCTGCATCCGTGACTTCATAGCCTAGTTTAAAAGCTTCAACGGCTGCTTTCTCTAACAGAGCAAAGTTGTCCGCAGAGAAGTGATGCTCAATCGCATACAATGCATCAGGATCGCTACCATCTTCCAGTAATTCCTCGATGATCAAGCGAGTTTCTTCGTACTGCGCATCGAGTTCAGCTTTATCTACCATATCCACACCCCTTTTGTTTCTTTGTCGCTCATCTTTCTTTGCGCCATTCTCCCACACGGTTGACAGTGAAACCATATATTTAAAGATAATTTCTTTTACATTGGGGGTTGATTTTGAATTTTTATGAATATAAATTGAATATTAATTCAAATCAAAAAGGCTACCAATTATGAATCCCCTATATAATAAACCTTTTTTAAGGTTACTTGATTTTACTTCTAGCGAAATTCATTCACTTTTAAAACTCTCTTCTTGGTTAAAATCAGAAAAAAAAGCGGGCACAGAGCAGCCCCTCCTTTCAGGGAAAAACTTTGCCCTTATTTTTGAGAAAGACTCAACACGGACACGCTGTGCATTTGAAGTTGGAGCATTTGACCAAGGTGCTAGAGTCACTTATTTAGGGCCTTCTGGTAGCCAAATCGGCCATAAAGAAACCATGAAAGACACCGCTAGAGTGTTGGGTCGGATGTATGACGGTATCCAGTACCGTGGATTCGCCCAAAACACGGTAGAACTCTTAGCCGCGCATTCGGGAGTGCCTGTATGGAATGGATTAACTAACGAATTCCATCCCACACAGTTATTAGCCGATCTGCTGACCATTCAAGAGCACCGACCAAATACGCCATTCTCAGAAATTAAATTTGCCTATTTAGGCGATGCGCGTAACAACATGGGCAACTCGATGTTAGAAGCCGCTGCTCTCACAGGTTTAGATTTACGCCTTGTTGCGCCAAAAAGTTGCTGGCCGGAGGAAGACTTAGTGAACACTTGCCAAGCACTAGCTCAAAAAACGGGTGCGAAAATCACGCTCACGGAAGATGTCGCCGAAGGCGTTAAAGATGCTGATTTTATCTATACCGATGTGTGGGTATCGATGGGAGAAGCCAAAGAAGTATGGGCACAGCGCATTAATTTATTAAAACCATACCAAGTGAATATGAATGTGATTAAGCTCACTGGCAACCCAAATGTGAAGTTCCTACATTGTTTGCCTGCCTTTCATAATGAAGACACCACATTGGGCGCGCAATTAGCTAAAGAATTCAATATGTTTGGTGGCTTAGAAGTCACGGAAGAAGTCTTTGAATCGCCTTATAGCATTGTCTTTGACCAAGCAGAAAACCGTTTACATACTATCAAAGCGGTGATGGTGGCGACATTAGCGCCAGAATTGCCTGCTAATATATTTTAATTATGCTGCTCTGTAGACATCAATTTAAGCAAAGGATGTCTACAGAAAAGTTTGACGAGTTAGAAGTGGCTATCAGGGATAGATCAGGTGCTACAACAAAATTACATTGTAAAAATCTTTATTTTTGAAGTGTTGATATCACTTTCTTTTTTTGACCAGTAACTTCAGGGGCTGTTGTTCTAAACCGGTCAGACATTAGTACTTTAGCATTCGCTAACATAATATCGCGCATTTCTTGAGGCGATAATCTTTCAACCTTATTATTCCCCATAAATCACCCCGTATCATTAATGTTCACAAGCTGTATTGTATCAAATTCCACAATAATTTTACAGCATGGTGAAAAATAGACTATTTTAATAGCACTATTGATTCGACAGTAATTCCGTAAGTAACGATAGCTGAATTAATTGCAAAGCGTCACTGGTTGCAAACATAACATTTTCATCCCTTAATAATTTGAAACCAAACTTTTGATAATGTGAGATCAAGCCTTCATCAGGTTCAATAATATAAACGGCTTTACTATCTGGATATTGAGTAAGGAAAAAAGTTACCGCAATAATAACTAAAGTAGTTAAACGCCCATTTAGAGGGTGCTCAGGGAGGTCTCGCACAAAAGACTCAATCAAAAAAATATGTAAGTCACCACGCTTAGTCGCGTAAACACCAAGTACTGCACCATCAATTTCAGAACCTTTCTCTAATCTGAACCCCATATGAAAGCTGTCTTCACTGAGAAAATGTCCAAATTTGCTAAGCCAATTTAACACAGACCGTTTATCTCTCACTAAGGACTCAAAGTCATCTTCTGATAGCGTACTTACTTGTAAATCTAAGAGAGCTTCATCAACAAACTCCTGTAAAAAATCGACTGTTTTATGTAGATTAGACTCCGAAGACACATGCGACTCCCTATATTGTTATCCGTTATACTCTGCTCCTCATACCTCACCTGCAAAAATATTTTGGCCTACTTTGCTGAAAATTTATATCAAATAAAAGTAGGCCATTCAGATAGAAAAAAGTGATTAATAAAGAAATAATATATACTAATTAGGATCTTTCACCATTAGCCAATCGGCTATTAATTATTTCAATAACTGATGGCAAATCAGCTAAAGTATCAATCACATAATGAGCGCCAGCAGCATATAGTTTCTCTGTGGCTTGTTGTTTCAACGCGTTAACTTCATCAATTGGCATCCCTTGATATTCATCCCATGTTTTACCAAATTCATTACCCGAAACCGCTAACCCAACGCTCCACATTCCCGCATTGCGCCCTTCTTCAATTCCGGGAACGGCATCATCCACTTTGATACAAGCGGATACGGAACCAACACCTAGCTCAATGACGTTCTGTAATGCCATCCAAGGTCCCGGACGCCCACCAGCAAGTAGATCATCACTTGCTATCCAGTAGTCGGGTTGGTAGCCCAATGCCTTTGCTGCTGGAACTAACTTTTCCATCACGGCACGAGGGTAACCTGAACAAGAGCCAATTTTAATATTTTGGTTGCGTAATGTAGCGATTGTGTCGCCAACTCCGGTGATTGGCGCAGCAAAATCGACAACTTTAGCAATTTGCAATGGCATAAAGGCCGCGTAGATTTTATCGATATCCTCACTACTCATTGAGCGGCCAAACTTTGCGTTCCATAAAGCGTCTACTTCAGGCAATTTACCCAGTGCTTCAATATGTTGCCATTTTCCTAGTCCCATAGGAATGCGCGCTTGAGCCAATGTAATATTTATATCAAACACAGATTTAAATGCTTCGATGAAAATCTGAGTAGGGGCAAAAGAGCCAAAATCTACAGTAGTACCCGCCCAGTCAAGAATAACGGCTTCAATACGGTCCATTTCTTTTCCTTATTTTTCCCAGTAAATGGCTTTTTTTATTGCTACCAACAATGCATCAATGTCTTTTTCATAAACTTCACCAATATTTCCAATACGGAAACAATCACTTTGCGAGACCTTGCCCGGATAAATAACAAAACCCTGAGATTTTAAACTCTGATAAAATTGCTTAAATTGGTAATCAGATGAATTTGGTGAGTAAAATGCGGTGATAATTGGCGAATGAAGGCTATCTTCTAACAACGTGGTAAAACCTAATTTACGCATACCGGACACCAACTTGTATTGATTCCCTTGATAACGTTGAAAGCGAGCGGCTACGCCACCTTCTTTAGCTAACTCCTTGAGTGCTTGGGCAAATGCTAATACAGTATGAGTTGGAGAAGTAAATCGCCATTTACCTTGGAAATCTTCCATACAGCGCCACTGTGCGTATAAATCTAGCGATAATGAACGAGAGCGCCCCTTACAACGTTCAAGCGCCTCGGTACGGGCGATAACAAAAGCAAACCCCGGAACCCCTTGAATACATTTATTCGCAGAACTAATTAAAAAATCAATGTTAAGCTCAGCAACATCCATAGGGACCCCACCAAAACTGCTCATTGCATCCACGATATAGCGTTTTTGATACTGCTTCGCTAATTTCGCGACTTTTTCTATCGGGTTTAAAATCCCTGTCGTAGTTTCACAGTGCACCATCGCAATATGAGTGATTTGGCTATCTTGTCGCAATAACTGTTCAATCTGTTGCACATCTGGCAACGACACTTCACCGCAATCATAAACACAATGAGCCACACCCAATCGCTGAGCCATTTCAGCCATTCGAGCACCGTAAGCGCCATTACTGATAATCAAAACTTTCTCTTTATCACCGATTGCACTACCTAAAACCGCTTCAACCGCATAGCTTCCACTTCCTTGAAGCAGGACCGAAGAATACCCTGCTTTGGCCGTTGCCAGTGCCACTAATTGTTGACGAATATTTTGTACAACGCCTAAATTATAATCATCATCCCATGTACAGCTATCAAACAGCATGGCTTCTTTCACCGTTTTAGACGTCGTAAGCGGCCCCGGTGTTAATAGCAAATAATTATTGTTTGTCATTCAATTTACCTATTGGTCTATACCAGATTTCCATTATAATGGTCGTAGGCTGCTCAAAAGGTCAAAGGAAAAGTGCTCGTGAAACAAAAAATTCATATAACTATGTATAATATGACTGAAACAATGACAGGAAATAACCATGAAATTATCAGCGGATGAAGCCCCGCAATATCTGCTTATCAAAGCCCAATTACAGGAAAAGATTCAAAATGGCTCGCTAAAATGTGGTGATAAACTCCCCTCGGAACGCGAACTTTGTGCCATTTTCAATACCACTCGTGTCACTATTCGCGAAAGTTTGGCACAGCTAGAATCCAGTGGGGCAATTTACCGGTCTGAACGTCGTGGTTGGTTTGTCACACCTGAGCGCCTTTGGTTAGACCCAACCCAAAATACTAATTTCCATAAACTTTGCCTCGAACAAGGTCGCCAACCGAAGACAGTTTTACTGGATGGAAAAGTTATTACCGTTCCTCTCGAAGCTATGGAGCCGTTAAAACTTCAATCATTTGAACAAATTTATTTACTCACCCGCCTACGTTTTGCTGATGACAGGCCCGTTTGTTACTGTGAGAACCATTGTTTACCTGCTCGCGTTCCTGAACTGCTACGCCACGACCTCAACGGCAGTTTAACGGAAGTGTACGAAGCTCATTTCAATTTAATCTATACCAGTATGCATTTGTCTTTCTACCCAACGGCAATGCCTGCCCAAGCAGCACAAGCACTGGGGGTTACGGTTGGCCGTCCAGCCTTATTGTTGCAACGCTTAAACTATGACCAACATGGGCGAATTTTAGATTATGATGTTGAATACTGGCGCCACGATAGCTTGCGCATCGAAGTCGATACTTTGTGATTATTTCTAATTATAGAAAATAATTTTAGCTATTTAGCTGCATTTCATCTTTCTGTCATATAAACCCGTTAGCGTAAAAAACATCTGGTATATACCAGAATACATTTTACCTTAACAGGAGATAACCATGAAAAGCACCTACTTAGCTGGTCTATTAATGGCAACCCTTTGCTCTACCTCTGTTTTTGCCGCTGATGTTGTGACTGTTTACTCCGCTGATGGCCTGCACGATGGCAACAACAGTTGGTATAAAAATCAGTTCGAGGCATTTACCAAACAAACAGGCATTAAAGTACAATATGTCGAAAGTGGTTCAGGGGCGATAGTTGAAAGGCTCGCTAAAGAACGCACCAATCCACAAGCCGATGTGCTTATTACCGTTCCGCCTTTTATCCAACGTGCTGCAAAAAACCAGTTATTAGCTGAATTTACGCCAGAAAATGCAGCAAGTATTCCTAATTCAAATCACTTTTACACGCCGTTGGTCAATAATTACCTGACCTTTATCTATAATGCTAAGCTGCTTAAGTCTCCTCCTGAAAATTGGGACTCCCTACTCGATTCTCGCTTTAAAAATAAACTGCAATATTCAACACCGGGACAAGCTGGGGATGGTACTGCAGTGATGTTACAAGTTTTCCACAGTTTTAATGGCAAAGACGCAGGGTTTGATTATCTCGGTAAGTTGCAGGCTAATAACGTTGGCCCATCCGCCTCGACAGGTAAGCTTACCGCCCTCGTGAATAAAGGGGAGCTCTATGTCGCTAATGGCGACTTACAAATGAATTTATCCCAAATGGTACGTAACCCTAATGTCCAAATTTTCTGGCCAAAAGATGCCAATGGGGAACGTAGTACACTGGTTTTACCTTATGTTGTCGGCTTAGTTAACAACGGCCCTGAAACCGAAAACGGTAAAAAACTCATTAATTTCCTGCTGGATAAACCATCACAAAGCCGTGTTAGTGAGCTTTCATGGGGTATGCCTGTTCGTTCAGATATCACACCATCTGATAAGCAATACCAGAGCGCTGTCCAAATGTTAGAAGGTGTGAAAACTTGGCAGCCTAATTGGGATGAAGTTGAAGTTTCCCTATCCGATGATATTTCCCGTTGGCAAAAAGTCACTGATGGTGAGTAACTTGTGATGTTGATGAAACGAAAAGCCACTACTGCAATGCAGCAAACCGAGCACTCAGGGATCACATTAGAGTCTTTACGTGTCTCATATCATAATAATGTCGTGCTAAAACCTTTAGATTTAACCATCGACTCTGGGGAAATATTGGTGTTGATTGGCCCGTCTGGTTCAGGAAAAACCACGGTATTACGAGCCATTGCGGGGTTTGCTCAACCTGATAGCGGGCGCATCTTATTAGGTGATATGGATATCACCCACCTTCCCCCATACCAACGCGGACTCGGTATGGTTGTACAAAATTATGCGCTATTTCCCCATATGAAAGTGGAAGAGAATGTCGCATTTGGCTTACGAGCTCAGAAACAACCTAAAGCACTCATTAACGAGCGAGTCGTTGAAGCCCTTAAAATCGTCGGAATGACGGATTACGCAACCCGCTACCCTCACCAACTTTCAGGGGGGCAGCAACAGCGAGTTGCGATTGCTAGAGCGATAGCCGTAAGGCCTCGTGTTCTGTTACTCGACGAACCGCTTTCCGCGCTAGATGCGCAAATTCGTCATAATATGGTTGAAGAAATTGCCCGTTTACACCGTGAACTGCCCGATTTAACTATTCTTTATGTGACTCATGACCAAACTGAAGCTCTCGCACTTGGTGATAAAATTGGCATTATGAAAGATGGCTACTTAGTCGCACATGGTGAGAAAAATGCCTTATATCACCGCCCACCCAACCGTTTTGCTGCTGAGTTTTTAGGCCGAGCCAATATTCTAGCCGCTACTGCGCTTGGTTTTTCAACAAGCCCTGGAAAAGTGAATGTCAGTTGTGGTGGAACATTGTTGGAGGCTCATACATTAGGCATGCGAGCAGGCACTCACAAATGGGTGTGTATCCGCCCACAGCACATCACGCTAGTACCAAATTCCAATGCCACCAATCAATTACAGGCCACATTGACGTCTATTCGCTGGCAGGGGGATTTAACGCATTTAATTTGTGATGTTGCTGGTGAAACCGTGAGTGTTGCCATCACCCATTTGGCCTCACCGCCTAAAATAGGCGACAAACTCACTTTATGGTTTTCACCTGCGGATACCGTTTTAATTGAGGAATAACATGTCACATATTAGCGTGCCAAAAGGTTCATCAATAACGATAAAGCCCATTTATTGGATATTGCCGCCATTACTGGTGTTAGTTACGTTGTTTTTTTATCCCTTATTGTTGATAGCCCAACAAGCACTACAAAATGAGGCGGGTAGATGGGGGTTGGATGCATTTTGGCAACTTATTGAGTCAAAACGCTTTATTAATGGGTTATGGAATACACTCTACATCGCCATTTTGGCCACCTTAGGTTGCCTTGTGATAGGTAGTGTATTGTCACTGATCTTAGTGTTTATTCCTTTTCCGGGAAGCCGTTTTATCACGCAAGTGATTGATACTTTTATTGCTCTACCGACCTTTTTGATTACCCTCGCTTTTACCTTCATTTATGGTTCTGCAGGGCTACTCAATGGCACCTTGATGGCATTGTTTGATTTAGAATTCCCCCCCGTTGAGTTTCTTTATTCTATCCATGGGGTGATTTTGGCAGAAATTACCGTTTTTACCCCTTTGGTCATGCGTCCCCTTATGGCGGCACTGCGGCAAATCGACAAGAGCCAGTTAGAAGCGGCAAGTATTTTAGGCGCACACCCTGCACGGGTTATCGCGCAAGTTATTTTCCCTGCGGCGCTACCCGCCTTATTAGCAGGGGGTAGCCTGTGCCTGCTGTTAACCACCAATGAATTTGGCATCGTACTGTTTATCGGGGCGAAAGGCGTCAATACCTTGCCGATGATGGTATACAGCAAGGCAATATTAGAGTCAGATTATGCGGTGGCATGCATGATTGCCTTAATTAACATCTTGCTTTCACTCGGGTTATTTTTCCTATACAGAATGGCGACCACTCGCCTTGGGGTAAGGAATTAATTATGTTGATTTGGTCTAAAAAAGGGCGAGCCACTGCCACTATCATTGCCATCAGCTTATTCGGTTTATTGTTTTTACTGCCTTTAGTGATGATTTTAATGTCGAGTTTCAGCCGCCAATGGAATGGCATTTTGCCTTCAGGCTTTACTTTTGAACATTTTGTGAATGCGTTTAGTGGGCCAGCTTGGGATGCCATTTTATCCAGCCTAGTGGTTGGTTTTAGTGCCAGTCTATTTGCGCTGTTTTGTGGGCTTTGGGCTGCGTTAGCACTAAGAAGACACAGTGGGAAAATACAAAAGTGGCTGAGTATTGCATTTTATCTCCCCAGCGCTATTCCTTCTGTTTCTATTGGGCTTGGGATCCTTGTAGCATTCAGCCAAGGCTATTTACAGATGAACGGCACTTTTTGGATTGTATTTAGTGCTCATTTTGTGTTGATTTCTGCTTTTACGTTTAGCAATGTTTCCACTGGGTTAACCCGTATTTCTCCCGATATTGAAAATGTTGCTTTTAGCTTAGGCGCTTCCCCTTGGTATCGTTTATGCCATGTCACCCTACCACTATTGATGCCATGGATGATTTCAGCATTAGCATTAAGCCTATCGCTGTCTTTAGGGGAACTTGGCGCCACGATGATGTTATATCCCCCGGGCTGGGCGACATTACCTGTTTCCATTTTCAGTTTAACCGATAGAGGCAATATTGCTGATGGTTCGGCACTAACGATTGTATTAGTTTCGATTACATTATTACTAATGATGAAATTAGAGAAAGTAGCAAAAAGGCTTGGGCAAAAATAAAAGTTATCACGCTAAATAGCCAAGTAACCTCTACCTACTGGGCTATTTAGCGGCCTGTATACTATTCCCACATATACTTATCTTTTTTTGTCCAGCCTTTGGATACCATACATTCCAAGTAATAATTATTACGGGTATCTTCATTGACATCAATCACATAGCTTTCCATAACTGGTGTTTGTTCTTTATAAGTTTTGTCTTTTCCACAATCATCATCTTTTTTGCATTTTTTTTCGACATAAGACATAACAGAGCGCTGCGCAACTTCATTTTTGATTGGGTACAAATGAAGGGCTTCAGGTTTACAAACTGCATTCGCCTCAGCTTGAGTGAATTTTGAGCCACCGGAAACAGGTACCCAAACAGATGAACAGCCAGAAAGAAGGAATGCCAATAGAATAAAAAGTCGTGATTTCATAATGATCATATTTAATTAAAAAGAAAAAATATCTTACTCGTACATAAAATGTGTGTAAATAAATGTACTGTATATTCAATCATGTGATTTAATTTTGGTTTAAAAAACACCAATGCTCAGCACATTCCCTATTGAGAGATACTATTTCTCCCATTTTTCAGTTAGTTCAAATATTCACCAAAACGCAAAAATAAAAAAAATATATTTTTCTTTATGCAAACGCTTGCGTCATGGAATGAGATGCGTATAATGCGCCACAATTTGCCGGGAGAAACCATGAACGCTGCTGCTCTATTTTTTACAGAGAATACCTCCACTGCACTGCCTTCTGGCGGTCTGGACAGCCTGTTTTTCCCCTTCTTATTTATAGAAAAGCCCCTCAATTGAGGGGCTTTTTTTTGGCCTATAGACCTAACATGTCTTGCTGACACAGGAGAACAACAATGCCGAATCCTTTATACCACCGCGATATCATCTCGATTAATGATTTAGACCGTTCAGACCTTGAATTAGTGCTTAATGTTGCGGCTTCATTAAAAAAACAGCCGCAACCTGAGTTTCTAAAACATAAAGTCATCGCAAGTTGTTTCTTTGAGGCCTCTACACGCACACGCTTGTCATTTGAAACGGCTATCCATCGTTTAGGCGCTTCCGTTGTTGGTTTCTCTGATAGCACCAACACATCCCTCGGTAAAAAAGGGGAGACATTAGCCGATACCATTTCTGTTATCAGCCAATATGTCGATGCTATTGTCATGCGCCATCCGCAAGAAGGTGCCGCTCGCCTCGCTAGCCAGTTTGCAGGCCACATTCCTGTCATTAATGCAGGCGATGGTTCAAACCAACATCCCACACAAACATTACTCGACTTGTTTACTATCCAAGAAACGCAAGGCCGTTTAGAGAACCTACAAATTGCCATGGTCGGTGACCTAAAATATGGCAGAACCGTGCATTCCTTAACCCAAGCACTGTCTAAATTTGAAGGCAATCACTTCTACTTTATTGCCCCTGAAGCGCTTTCAATGCCAAACCATATTCTGCACATTTTAGAAGAAAAAGGCGCAACCTACAGCCTGCATAATAATATTGATGAAGTGATGCCAGAACTCGACATTCTGTATATGACCCGTGTACAAAAAGAGCGCCTCGACCCCTCTGAATACGCGAATGTGAAAGCACAATTTATTTTAAGTGCGGCTGACCTGCATTGTGCAAAACCGAATTTAAAAGTCTTACACCCACTACCACGGGTTGATGAAATCGCAGTTGATGTGGATAGCACACCTTATGCTTACTATTTCCAACAAGCAGGAAATGGGATTTATGCAAGGCAGGCATTGTTATCTCTAGTTTTAAATAAAGAATTAGCTATCTGAGGAGGACATACCATGACACAAGATCATAAATTACAAGTTGAAGCAATCAGCCACGGTACCGTTATTGACCACATTCCTGCTCAAATTGGTTTCAAATTACTAAAGTTATTTAAACTAACAAAAACAGATGAACGCATCACAATTGGTTTAAATTTGCCATCAAGCAATCTAGGTAAAAAAGACATTATCAAAATCGAAAATACCTTTTTAACCCCAGAGCAAGCTAACCAATTAGCCATGTATGCCCCTGAAGCCACCGTTAACCGTATTGAAGATTACCAGGTGGTAGAAAAGCTTGAACTCACACTGCCTCAGTATATCGACAATGTGTTAATTTGCCCAAACAGCAACTGTATTAGCCATAATGAACCTGTATCAAGCAGTTTCCGTGTGAAAAAAATCGGCAAAGAAGTCGCACTGACGTGCAAATTCTGCGAAAAAGAGTTCGATAGAGACGCTGTGATCAATAACCAATAGGTTGTTTTTGCGTAGACTGCGGTGTTGTGTAGGTGCAATCCATGTTTATAATGGCGCCTAACACCCCATAAAGTTATACTCAAAGTCACACTAAGCCACAAACACCGCTGTGGCTTGCCATATGACGAGTATTTTTTCTTTACGTGATGAAACGGAGTAGTTATGTCATACGAAATCAATACAGAAAACGCACCAGCAGCGATCGGTCCTTACGTTCAAGGCGTAGATTTGGGTAGTATGGTTATCACATCAGGGCAAATCCCTGTTGACCCTAAAACGGGTGAAGTGCCTGAAGATATCGCAGCACAAACTCGCCAATCACTGGCTAACGTAAAAGCAATTTTAGAAAAAGCTGGCTTAAGTGCGGCTAATATCGTGAAAACAACGGTATTTGTAAAAGATTTAAATGACTTTGCGACAGTGAATGCAACCTACGAAGAATTTTTCAAACAACATAATGCACCATTCCCAGCGCGCTCTTGCGTTGAAGTTGCTCGTCTGCCAAAAGACGTGAAAATTGAAATCGAAGCAATCGCAGTACGTAAATAACGATTAATTCGAGCCAAACACCCCATGCTTTGGGTGGGGTGTCTTTCATTACTGCCTACCTCCGATACAGAATAAACTCCCCGCCACAGTAGTCATTTTCATGCTTTGCGAATAAAGAAAATCACATCTCTTTTTTTATTTAGCTCACTGAAATGAATACTGGCAACTGAAAAGATTTATTTCCTCTGCGCTTTTGATCTTCATACAAATTATTTTTTTCTTTGTTTTAAATCAAATATTGGCGATCTAAATAAAAGCAAAATCCCACATATTGTGCTTTAATTACACATAATGACACAACATATAGTATTTATTCACATTTTATCCACAGATTAGTCCCCGTGATAAACATGGCGAATAGCTGAAGTCGTATTGTGGATAACTTAACAAGGAGAATGCCCGTGGGAACGGTTGTTATAAAAAGAGATGGTTGTCAGGTCGGTTTTGACCTTCCACGAATTCAGGAAGCCGTTAAACGTGCAGCGGCTGCTGTGAATGTTAAGGATGACGATTATTGTCTTCAGGTTGCTTCTGTTGTCACAGAGCAACTTTGCAGCCGTGACCGAGTAGATATCGCTGAAATTCAAGATGCTGTCGAAAACCAATTGATGGCAGGGCCTTATAAAGACTTAGCCCGTGCTTATATTGAATATCGCCACGATAGAGACAGCGAACGCGAAAAACGCAGCCAATTGACACATGACATTCGTGGGCTAATCGAACAAAGTAACGTCTCTTTACTTAATGAAAACGCCAATAAAGACAGTAAAGTGATCCCGACACAGCGCGATTTACTCGCCGGTATTGTCGCTAAACACTATGCAAAACAACATATTTTGCCGAGAGATGTCGTTATCGCACACGAACGTGGTGAAATTCACTATCATGATCTCGACTATGCACCGTTCTTCCCGATGTTTAACTGTATGTTAATTGACCTTGAAGGCATGTTAACTAACGGGTTTAAAATGGGAAATGCAGAAATAGAGCCACCAAAGTCTATTTCAACCGCAACAGCTGTTACAGCACAAATTATTGCACAGGTTGCGAGCCATATTTATGGGGGCACAACCATTAACCGTATTGACGAAATTTTAGCGCCATATGTCGCTATCAGCTACGAAAAGCACCTAAAAGTCGCCAAAGAATGGGGAATAGCAGACGCAGAAAGTTATGCACACAGCCGCACCGATAAAGAGTGTTACGACGCCTTTCAATCCTTAGAGTATGAAGTCAATACGCTTCACACCGCAAATGGCCA
This sequence comes from Providencia sp. CIM-Carb-044, assembly GCF_033901115.1. NCBI lineage: Bacteria > Pseudomonadati > Pseudomonadota > Gammaproteobacteria > Enterobacterales > Morganellaceae > Providencia > Providencia sp. CIM-Carb-044. The sequence continues at coordinate 86,902 of NZ_JAXADV010000011.1, read as the reverse complement.
AACCCCGTTTGTCACCTTTGGTTTTGGTCTCGGAACCTCTAAAGAAGCACGATTAATTCAGCAATCTATTCTGAAAAACCGCATTGCGGGCCTTGGCAAAAATCGTAAAACGGCGGTTTTCCCTAAGCTCGTATTCGCAATTAAAGATGGCCTAAACCATAAATTGGGTGACCCTAATTACGACATAAAACAACTCGCTTTAGAGTGTGCCAGTAAGCGCATGTACCCCGATATTCTTAACTATGACCGTGTCGTTGATGTTACTGGATCATTTAAAACGCCGATGGGCTGCCGCAGTTTCTTGGGTATCTATGAAGAAAATGGGCAACAAATTCACGATGGGCGCAACAATTTAGGCGTTATCAGCCTCAATTTGCCTCGTATTGCTATCGAAGCACAGGGCAGCGAAGATGCGTTTTGGGCATTACTGGATGAACGTTTAGCCATTGCCAAAAAAGCCTTAATGACTCGCATTGCCCGTTTAGAAACCGTAAAAGCACGTGTTGCGCCAATTTTATATATGGAAGGCGCTTGTGGAGTTCGCTTAAAAGCGGATGATAACGTCGCTGAGATATTCAAAAATGGTCGTGCATCTATTTCTTTAGGTTACATTGGGTTGCATGAAACCATCAATGCACTTTTTGGCACACAAACTCATGTCTATGATAATGAAAAATTGCGCGAAAAAGCTGTCGAGATTGTCAGCCACTTACGTCAAGCCACTGATGAGTGGAAAGCCCAAACAGGCTATGGTTTCAGTTTATACAGCACACCAAGTGAAAATTTGTGTGACCGTTTTTGCCGTCTCGATACCGCTGAATTTGGTGTGATACAAGGTGTTACCGACAAAGGCTACTACACAAACAGCTTCCACTTAGATGTTGAAAAACAAGTGAATCCTTACGATAAAATTGATTTTGAAGCGCCTTACCCTGCACTCGCGAATGGCGGTTTTATCTGTTATGGCGAATATCCAAACTTACAACATAATGTTAGAGCCTTAGAAGACGTGTGGGATTACAGCTATCAACATGTGCCTTATTATGGAACTAACACACCCATTGATGAGTGTTATGAATGCGGTTTCTCCGGTGAATTTTCCTGCACCAGCAAAGGTTTTACCTGCCCGGCTTGTGGTAATCATGATACTAACCGAGTTTCAGTTATCCGCCGTGTCTGTGGCTATTTAGGCAGCCCAGATGCAAGGCCATTTAATGCAGGAAAACAAGAGGAAGTCAAACGCCGTATTAAGCATTTAGGTAACGGCCAAATAGGTTAATGCCATGAATTATCACCAATATTATCCTGTTGATGTGGTCAATGGCCCCGGAACCCGCTGTACACTGTTTGTGGCAGGTTGTGTTCATCAATGCCGTGGTTGCTACAACCAAAGTACATGGCGAGTGGATTCAGGTGTGCCATTCACCCAAGAAATGGAAGACCAAATTATCCAAGACTTGCAAGACACGCGTATTCATCGACAGGGATTATCCCTGTCCGGCGGAGACCCACTACACCCAGCCAATTTACCTGCGGTGCTCAAGTTGGTAAAACGCGTTAAAGCAGTTTGCCCAGATAAAGACATCTGGTTATGGACAGGATACACATTGGGTGATTTAACGCTTGAACAGCAAAAAGTGGTGAGTTTTGTCAATACCGTGATTGACGGTAAATTTGAGCAGGATTTACATGACCCGCGCTTAATTTGGCGCGGTAGCTCAAATCAGGTGATCCATAGGCTTCGTTAAATTTGGCATTCCCAATATAGCTTGGTGCCAAAACCTAATTTATTATCCACCATTTTGACATTCTGTAAGTGAAGCTGCCAAACTGGCAGTTTCGCTGCTATTGCCACAGGGAAGCGGCGGCAGTAGAAACCGCGAGCGAGTTGTGCTTCCTCACTTTCTAATATTTTAATTTCACCTGTAAATTGAATGCCTTGTATTGTATTCACGGCTTTAGTTTGCGCCGATATTGTGCCAGCCACTTGCGGGTTAGCCACCATCAATTGCCCATGCTTGGAATTCGGGTCTGTCATTAAAATCAGACACATCGTTTTCGCATCAAATGCATAGTAACAACTGGCAGGCCAGATATCATTGTTGTGATGAGCAAAAAGGGAAAAAACGTGTTGGCGAGCAATATAGCGTTGGATGTGTTTTAAAGTTTGTTCAGACGTCATAGCGGTTTCCATATAGACCCGTTCAGAACAAGCTTTCGGGTTACCCCTAAGCTTGCTTAAACTGTTCTGAACGTAGGCATAAAATTCGCTATTACTATAGCCTAACTAATTAAAAAATGGTTCTAATTAGTTTTATCACTCTAATTAACTTGGGTTTTTAGACCATCTAACCCAAGTCTTTACTCTAAATAATTCGAGTTGTAGCTAGGCGGCAAGTGAACGAGGTGCTAGGAGCATACATAAGTATGTGACTAGTGCGAATGAACGCGGCCAACAACGCTACGGCTCGAAGTATGACGAGTAAATATGACGAATAGAGTTACTTATAAATAGCTGCAGTACCATTCATGCTATTCTCACCGCCAGCAGAAATCACACGGAATGAAGTTGCGCCAGCTTCATCAGCTTTTTTGGCTAATTGTGCGGTCAGGTCATTTACACTCACAGCACCCGTTACTGAGACATAACCAGCTGCAGGCTGATTAGTATGTTGAACTTCTTCAGCCGCCATTGAACCAAATGAAACAGCACCTAAAGTTAAAGCAGCAGCTAATAATGTTGATTTTTTCATTGTATATACCTTCTTGTAAAATTGATTTTTAGTTGGGATTTTTACTGTCCCTCTGTGATATGGATCATATTATGCGCTTTATTTTGAAAAGAAAATTAGCTAATTTTGCTATAGTTATTCAAATAATTTGAATGCTAACTTAGGTTGAGGTTACAACTTTGTGACAGTTTTATATCATTTTTTATTTAAATTTTAATATGTTATAAATATCTTACTTAACGAATATATTCGTTGTTAACCTAATATTTTCTTCTTATAAATCAGCACAGAATGATAAAAACAACCCTAGAAAAAAAACAATCAAAACAAAGTGATTGGTATCTTTACTTAGTAAGAGAGAAAAATAATGCCTTGTATTGTGGTATCACCACCGATGTACAACGTCGTTTTGAGCAACATAAGGCAGGAACAGGGGCAAAAGCATTGAAAGGAAAAATGCCACTAGAACTGGTATTTTCTTGTTTTATTGGTTCTCGCTCAGCCGCGTCAAAAATAGAATATCAAGTTAAGCAACTGAATAAAAAGATAAAAGAAAGGCTGGTCATTGACCAGCCTGATGATTTAACTGACTACTTAGCTAACTATAAATTATTGAAGTGTGAAGAGTAAGTCACCAAACCTTGGTGTTCCCCGATTTCGCCATTTTCTAAGCCACAAACCAAAAAATGAGCCTGTTGTTCAGGCCATTGGCAGCTTACGCCGTGGCTTGAAGCCGGTTCAAAACCAAAACGCGAATAGTAGCGTTCATCTCCCAGTACAACGACAGCACCATAACCAAACTCATTAAGGCTATCTAACCCTTCGTAGACCAGTTTTTCTGCGATCCCTTGGCCTTGATGCGCTTTACTTACCGCTAATGGCGCAAGACCTACCCATTGTACGTCTTCGTCGTTAACATCAACGGGTGTGAAGCCAACATAGCCAATCACTTCACCATCATCATTTGTTGCCACAACCCCGAGAGTTAACAAACCATCCTCACGCAAATGTTGAACAAGGTTAGCTTCCGCTTCAGTTGGAAATGTTTCACGCAATAATTTATCAATACCCATTGCATCGACAGGGATTTCAACTCGAATTAGCATGAAGTTAACGCAGGCGATTTATGCTCTGCGTCCTCAGCTTCATGCACGGTTTTAATCACATCGGCTAATTGTAATAGAGCAAAACGCAGCGGTGCTGGCATGTTTTCGAGTTCGAAAGCATCCATTAAATTCTTCACATAAAGTCCGAGCTCAGTATCCCCTTCAATCACCAATCTACGTTGGAAAAAGAGCGTATCGGGGTCTTCTTTGCGCGCGGCGATCAGTACTAGATCATTCGCATTACCACTCACACTAACATCAGCCTCTGCATGCTGTTTTACAGACAATTGACCATCTTGCAAACTGATAAACCAGACTAACGCTAAGTCACGGACTTCAACTTTTAGCCATTTGTCTTCGAGAAAATCAAGTTCCCCTTCTTTTACTGATTCGCGAAATTGCCAACTTAGCAACTGCTCGAGAACCTGACGCTGTAATGCGAATGGGGTCACTTTTAAAGGCAGTTTCAAAAATGAAGGGCCTTTTGTGATGAGTTGAGAACGAATTTTACCTAACACAGTACTGACTCCCGTAGTAATTGTCTGCCCGTTTTCGTGTAACTACTTAACCGCAGTAGCAGCTCGAATTATTTAGGGTAACATATTGCATATTTAGATGATTAAATTTTCAACGCTAATAACCCCATTTATTGAAGTCATTAACCTAACATTTGACTCACGATAAGTTATCTTGCCAAAAAATGACATTATTGGTTTGATCCTATATCAATTTTTGCCCATCCCGCCAATATTTATTTCTCACTTCCCATTGATAAAAAACTATCTCTAATTACCGATACTATCCAATTAACGTTCAAAATTTAGTCAAAAATGATTTATTTTCCCTATTTAATAAACTTATTCTCTACTATTTGATACAGTTTCTTTATTACCCACCAGTCCCCTTATTTCCCTAACAACCTTAATTAACGAATACTGATATCCATTAACAATTTCTCTGCTCTAAATCAAAATCTATAACAGTTCTGTTGACTAGAATGGCAGCTATTAAATTTTATACAGGGATAGGACAATGGAATTACTCTGCCCCGCAGGGAATTTGCCCGCGTTAAAAGCGGCTGTCGATAACGGTGCTGATGCCGTTTATATTGGATTAAAAAATGATACCAATGCGCGCCATTTCGCAGGACTCAATTTTACTGAAAAAAAACTGCACGAAGCTGAGCGCTATATCCATAACCGTAAACGAAAATTACATATTGCGATTAATACATTTGCGCACCCTAACGGTTACGAACGTTGGCAAAACTCTGTCGATCTTGCTGCAGATCTCGGTGCCGATGCCTTGATCTTAGCCGATATCGCAATGTTAGAGTACGCGGCAAATAAATACCCGCATATTGAAAGGCATGTTTCTGTTCAAGCCTCTGCGACCAATACTGAAGCCATACGCTTCTATGAACGTAATTTTCAAGTCCATCGTGTCGTCCTGCCGCGCGTGCTATCTATTCACCAAGTGAAACAATTAGCCAAAAATAGCCCTGTACCGCTTGAAGTATTTGCTTTTGGTAGTTTATGTATCATGGCTGAAGGCCGCTGCTATCTGTCTTCTTATCTCACGGGTGAGTCACCAAATACCGTAGGCGCATGCTCTCCAGCCCGTTTTGTTCGTTGGCAACAAACTGAAGAAGGAATGGAATCGCGCCTTAATAATGTGCTGATAGACCGTTACCAAAAAGATGAAAATGCCGGTTATCCAACACTATGTAAAGGACGTTATCTTGTCGATGAACAGAAATATCATGTCCTTGAAGAGCCCACCAGCCTCAATACTATTGAATTATTACCTGAATTAATGGCAGCGAATATTGCCTCTGTCAAAATTGAAGGCCGCCAGCGCAGCCCAGCTTATGTGACTGAAGTGACCCGTATTTGGCGCCAAGCCATCGACCGCTACAAATCCAACCCGAATAACTTTGTCACCGACCCTAAATGGCTAAAAGCATTAGGTGGGCTTTCTGAAGGAAGCCAAACTACATTGGGTGCCTATCATCGTAAATGGCAGTAATTTAAAAGGTAAATATCATGCAGTACTCGTTAGGATCTATTCTTTATTACTGGCCAAAGCAAACGCTGGAAGATTTTTATCAACACGCCATACAAAGTGACGCCGATATTATCTATCTCGGTGAGACAGTGTGCAGTAAACGTCGAGAAATGAAGCCCAATGATTGGATAGAACTCGCACAACAACTCGCGAAAAGTGGTAAACAGATTGTGCTGAGCACCCTTGCTCTCCTTCAAGCACCTTCAGAACTTAAAGAGATCAGCAAATTAGTTGATAATGGCGAGTTTCTCGTTGAAGCCCATGATTTTGGTGTGGTCAACATGTTAGCCGAGAGAGGACTTCCTTTTGTCGCGGGCCACGGTTTGAATTGCTATAACGCACAAACCTTAAATATTCTCTTACGCCAAGGCATGGTGCGCTGGTGTATGCCTGTAGAGCTTTCTCGTGATTGGCTAGTCAATTTACTTCACCAATGTGATGATATCGGTATTCGTGGCAAATTTGATGTTGAAGTGATGAGCTACGGTCACTTACCACTTGCCTATTCCGCACGTTGTTTTACTGCGCGCTCTGAAAATAAGCAAAAAGACGAGTGTGAAACTTGTTGCATAAACTACCCACAAGGGCGCAAGGTGCTTTCCCAAGAACACCAACAGGTGTTTACATTAAATGGCATTCAAACGCTCAGCGGCGCTTGCTATAACCTCGGTAATGACCTGCATTCAATGCATGACCTTGTAGATATTGTACGCATTTCCCCTGAAAGTATAGAATCCCTTGAGATAATAAAACAGTTTAAAGCCAATGAAAGTGGGGATATTCCGCTAAATATCGTAAATCAAAACTGCAATGGCTATTGGCGGCAAATTGCAGGGTTGTTGCTAGTGCCTTGATATACAATAGGTAATGAGCTCGAACTATAGCTCATTACCTTAACCAAATAATTCACTGTGCGAACCAATATCAACGAAAGTGATTAAATTACCTTTATCTGACAAGCGATAAACCAGTAAGAAATCACCACCAATATGAAGCTCCCTAGCTCCTTGCCATTCATGACCTTCTAATTCATGGTCAAGATATTCTTTTGGTATTATTTTTTGAGAAAACAGTATTTCCATAACGAGAACAGCCGCATTCATATCCCTACGGCCCGCTCGGTTATATCGTTCCCATGACTTCTTAAACGTTGGTGTATAAGCAACCTGCCTTGGTTGCTTAGCTCGCTTATTACTTGGCTTCTGAGTCAACTTTGCTTAACTCCACCATCATTTCGTTAATTGAATCGTAGTGCTGCTCAATAGCTTTAGCTTCTTTCAACGCTAGTGTAGTTTTCAGCGAAGGTTGCTTACGTTTGATTTCAAAGGGAACTCTTTGCTCTTGAACTACTTGTTCTAAAAACAAACGAATAGCTGCGCTAATAGTCAAACCACAATCTTGTAATACACTCGTGGCTTCCGCTTTTAATTGTTCATCAATTCGACTACGAACATCTGTTGTTTTCAATAGTGTTGACATATCATCCCCCTACACATATCAAACGTAGCTACATTGTGACTACATTGTGGTTGAGTTTAGCATTTGTCGATTAATTAGTCATTATTTCTTTAGGCCGCCTTTTCTAATAGACCATAAACACGATTAAATATTAATGCCGATGCCTGCGCCAGCGGTTAAACATATGGCTAATATGACGCAGTTCGCCATCTCGGAGCATACCAATAAATACCCCAATGACCGTATAAATAACCCCTAAAATCAGCATCATCACGATATCCATCAGGACATCGCTAAACGGTAGTCCCATTTGGTTAAGACCTGCCATAGCGTTTGTGGCCCATGTTGATGGTAGTGCTGATGCAATCATACGAACCCAATCAGGCATCGCTTGCAGTGGCCAAATCGTACCTGACATATAAAACACAGGGGTCGTAATAAATGCCAAAGTTAAATAAATCATTTCGACACTGCGCAAACATTCCGTCACTAACTTGCCAAGCCCCAGAACAGCCAAGAGGAATGGGAACGTGAACATCCAAATCACATACAATGGCGCTTCTTGCCGGTAACCCAATACCCACGGCCAAAGGGCAAAAAATACGGTAGATAAAAATAACCAAATCGGAATTAAAGCAGATAGCGCCCCTAAATAAACGGCTAATGGCGGTTTTCCTTTCGGCGTAGAACGAACCGCGATACTGACTCGCACACAGGCAATCAACAGGGAGTGCTGTAATAACATCACTAACAAGCCAGGAAAAACGATTGCTGCGAAGCTGATCCCTGGGTTATACAGTGGCTCAGTTTCACTGCGAATAGGGGTAATAATCACTTTCGCTTGTTCTTGGCTATAGCCTGCTTTAGTGAGTAACTGGGTGTTATAGGCATTGAGCAGTGTTTGGTAGGCTTTTGATAACTCTTGCTGAATTTGCCCACTTGCTAGCCGGTTGGTGCCATCACCATACACTGGCACAGTGATATTTTTACCACTCAATAAGTGTTGTTGAAAATCTGTTGGAATGATAATTATCGCAAATAACTTTCTCGCAATCATATCCTGACGAGCTTGAGCAAGGTTATCATAACTCTGCAATTGCACCTTCGGCGTCACATCAAGATCACGGATTAACTCACGGCTTGCTGTGCTGTGGTCCATATCAATAACTGCAACAGGTAAGTCCCAAAGAACAGGCTTGGCATAAACTAAGCTCATAACGCATAGAGAAACCAATAATAACAGCCACATCGGTTTTTCCAACATCCCCAGCAGCACTTTACGAAAGGTTGCAAAATAGATAGCCATTAGACAACCCCTCCTTGGTTTTCTAACCGTTTTACTAGTCGCTTACGGATTAAAAAGCCAATCACGAATGGGTAAATCAATAAAAATAGACACACTTGAACGATGCGAGTAAAAGAAATCTCCCGCAAGAAAATATCAAACATAGCATTCAATGTATGTGTAAGTGGTTCAATATTAGAAATAATCTGTGCAGGCAATATCATTGATAGCTCAGGCACAGCCATACCCGAAAAGGCTAAGGCGATACTCACTAGCATCCCTATCAAGCTATACGCCATGATGGCACTTGAGGTAAAACTAAACAGCAATAAACCGATACTTTGCGCTGCTATCACATAGAAAAACCCTAATACAATCATATATAACGGGTTCCCTACCACTTTAGCATCAAAAATAGTGACTAGCGCCGCAATCTCTACGGCGAGCAATATACTGAAAAATAAGGTGTAAGGAGCTAACTTCCCAAGTAACGCCATGACAAACGGTTTAACACTTTGTAAGGTAGAACCTCGTGACATGGTGTAGATTGTTGCGGTAACAACAAATAGCTGTAGCATATGAATAGTTGCAGCAAATTGTTGATAATAAATATAACTACCGCTCGGGTTGAACAAACTGTCATAAGAAAGTGTGACTTGAGCTAATGGCGGCAATGCCTTTCCCATAGACTTAGCCATTTCTTGGCGATACTTCGCATTCAGCTCTGCCACTAGCCCACTAAAATCTTGAATCGCATAACTGCCTGATGCATAAAAGAGCGCATTATAATACATCCGCAGTTCAGGCTGACGCCCCCGTAAAACATCTTCTTCAAAGTTATGAGGAATATACAATAACGCGTAATCTTTTGAACTACCGAGTCTTTTTAATGACGTACTCAAATTATCATCAATCGTTTTTACATCAGCGTGCGGGCCTGCGTTAAGGTCACGAATAATTTGCCGAGACACGGGGCTATGGTTGTCATCCACCACAGAAACGGGTAAATCCATTAATGTCCCCTCTGAAAAGTTAGCGCTAACTAACGTAAACAGCATTAATGGAAACAGCCAACTTAACCAATGAAAAACAGGGCTACGAATAGCCATTTGGGTTTCACGGCTAAAGGCGTGCTCAAAACCGTGCCAAGCGAACTTAAATTTCATGGCAACACCTTTTACTTATCCCAGTGCCATAACACACTCATGCCAGGCCTTAACCCTTCGATCGGCTCTACAGGATATAAGCGAATTTCAAATGTTTTTAAATCGAAGTCACCCGTTGCACGTGTTGCTCGCTTAGTAGCATAGTCACCTTTTGGTGCAATATAACGAATTTCAGCTTCAACCACCTTATTACCCAACGCTGGGATATCCAGCTGTACTTTATCGCCTTTTTTCACATCAACTAAAATATCTTCACGCAAGTTATAGACAAAATAAGCTTGCGGTAGGCGTATTAATGAAACCAAAGGGCTTCCTGCATTAAATAGTTCGCCAATTTCAGCGGGGATAGGCCCTACTTCCCCATCAACCGGGGCTTTAACTTGCAAATCATCCACCTGAACTTGCAATTCAGCTAATTTTTGTTCTGCTTGGTCAAGCGCCGCCTCATATTGCTGACGTAATTCAATACGGTCACCATGTAAGCCTTCTTCCAACCGTGCTTTTGCCCCTTGAACTTGCGAAAATGCCACTTCTTTGGCCTTACGTGCGTTATCTAACTCATTCGCTGAAACATACCCTTTGTTTTTTAAATTACTTAAACGAGCATATTCACGAGAGGCATTTTGATATTGAGAGTTGGCTTGTGCCAAGGTGGCTTGAAGATCACGAATAGTTTCTTCGCGAGTACCATTAATAGAGAGTTCTAGCTGCGCCTTTGCTTGGTCTCTTGCCGCTTTTGATGCTGCATACTGCGCCTGTAGCTCAGGGCTTTCTAATGTTAAGAGAAGTTGCCCTTGTTTTACATCATCACCACGCTCAATATGGCGCTCAATCACCCGCCCTTTTGCTTTCGAGGTTACGATAACTTCAGGTGCATCTACTTCCCCCTGTAACAATAAATATTGGTTATGGGAATGAAAAAGTGCCGCTGCTGCTATTAAGATAAGCATCAGCAAAATCAGTGCTATTGTTCTTTTTTTCATTATTTATGTGAACCTTAAATAATAACGGGGGAAACTACCATCCCTAGAGTATGACAAGAAAGTTAAATACAGCGTTAATAAATTCGTGCGCAAGATCACGAAAAGGTAGGTCATTGACTAATATTGAAGCGATTTCAGCCTTATGTCAAATATTGATGAGTGTACTTTTCTCAAATGTCGATTACTTAACCAGTGACTTACGATATAATTTCAAGCCGAATAAAGACTAATAATAGATAGCAAGAATAAATAATTCCGCCACAAAATAAAAATCCCACAACGTATCATGCTCTAAATAGTTCACATTGTGGGTAGGCGACAAGAGAAGATAGCTTGGGGAGCATACACAAGTATGTGACCCAAGGAGCTGAACGTAGTCAACACCCCCAGAATGTGAAATATGACGAGCATGTACGAATTTGACTTAATATTACTCCTCCTCCAGCAAATGTGCGTCTACTTAGTGATCGCATGGGTCCTCAGTCGTACCCCGCTGGTTACCCCATTACTTAAAGTCACTATTCGCTTACCTCACAAGGTGATGTGCTACCTGATTTTCTCAGTATTTTGCATTATCGGTACTTATTTTGGTTTGCATATCAATGATTCTATAGCCAATACTCGCGCCATTGGTGCCGTGCTTGGGGGTCTATTAGGCGGTCCCGCTGTCGGCTTTGCCGTTGGTTTTACTGGTGGGTTACATCGTTATTCATTGGGTGGCATGAGCGCATTTGCCTGTATGGTTTCAACGATTGTTGAAGGGTTGATTGGCGGGTTAGTTCATCGTTACTTTATGAAACGCGGCGAAATTAATAAAATTTTTAATCCTATGATTGCCAGCTGTGTCACTTTTATTGCTGAAATCATACAAATGCTAATTATTTTATTGTTGGCAAAACCTTTCGATGAAGCCCTCGAACTTGTTAAAAATATCGCTGCACCTATGGTCATCGCAAATACGATTGGCGCAGCCATGTTTATTCGTATTTTACTCGACCGCCGCGCCATTGTTGAAAAATACACAACTGCATTCTCTGCTCAGGCGCTAAAAATCGCCTTAACCACTGAAGGAATTCTGCGTAAAGGCTTTAATGCTGATAACAGTATGAAAGTTGCCAAGATTATTTATCAAGAACTAGAAATTGGCGCCGTCGCCATCACTGATCGTGAAAAAATACTCGCATTTATTGGTATTGGCGCTGATCACCATCGCCCGGGAACACCGATTTCGTCGAGTCAGTCAAGGCAAGCTATTGAGAATAATGAAGTTGTATATGCCGATGGCAATGAAACCCCGTATAAATGTTCATTAAGCCCTACCTGCAAGCTCGGTTCTGCATTAGTGATCCCATTACGCGGGGAAAACGAAAAAGTCATTGGTACAATTAAACTGTATGAAGCGAAAAATAGCCTATTTAGCTCCATAAATCGTACCCTTGGTGAAGGCATCGCCAGCTTATTTTCCGCGCAAATTCTCGCGGGCCAATATGAACGCAATAAGCAATCACTGTTACAATCCGAAGTTAAGCTACTTCATGCGCAAGTGAATCCACACTTTTTGTTTAATGTACTCAATACGCTGCAAGCCGTGATCCGCAAAGATAGCCAGCAAGCAGGCCAGCTTGTGCAGTATATTTCGACATTTTTTCGCAATAATTTAAAACGGCCTGAACAAAATGCCACGCTTGGTGAAGAAATTGAACATATCAACGCCTATTTGCAGATAGAAAAAGCCCGCTTTCAAGAAAGCTTACAAATTCATATTGAGATCCCAGATGAAGTCAAACAGGTTGAACTTCCAGCATTTACCCTGCAGCCACTGGTTGAAAATGCAATTAAACACGGCACCTCACAGTTATTAGAAACAGGATATATTACAATACGTAGTTATATCGGCAGTGAACATGTCTACATCGAAATAGAAGATAACGCGGGGCTATACAAGCCCACTAAAAAGTCCGATGGCTTAGGAATGGGGCTAGTCGATAAACGCTTACGTTTAAAATATGGTGAACAATATGGTATCAGCGTAGAACATGAGCCAGAAAAATTCACTCGAATGAAAATTCGCCTGCCTTATTTGGCTACAACATAACAATGATTAAATTACCTCTATGAATGTATTGATTGTTGATGACGAACCTCTTGCACGGGAAAATGTGCGTTGCCTACTTGAAGAACACGATGATATTGAAATTATCGGTGAATGCGCAAATGCGATTGAAGCGATTGGGGTCATTCACAAAAAAAAGCCTGATGTGGTTTTTCTTGATATTCAAATGCCGCGCCTAACTGGCCTTGAAATGGTACGTATGTTAGATCCAGAAGACCGCCCCTATATCGTCTTTCTTACCGCTTTTAATGAATTTGCCATCCAAGCTTTTGAAGAGCATGCATTTGATTACTTGTTAAAGCCCCTTGAAACAGAGCGATTAAAAAAAACCTTAAACCGCCTACGTCAAGGTAAGCAAAAACAGAACCTTGAACTGCTCAGCAACAATGAGCCGCTCAAATTTATCCCTTGTACTGGCCATAGCCGCATCTATTTGATGAAGCTTGATGAAGTGCTATATGCCACCTCACGTATGAGTGGCGTGTATGTAATGAGCACACAAGGGCAAGAAGGCTTTACTGAGCTCACATTACGCACATTAGAAACTCGTACACCTTTAGTGCGCTGCCATCGCCAATATTTGGTTAACATGACTCAGTTAAATGAAATTCTGTTTGGCGACGGTGGACAAGCCGAGTTGGTACTCAGTTCCGGTGAACATATACCTGTCAGCCGCCGTTATCTCAAGCCACTAAAAGAGGCATTGGGGTTAGTTTGAGTCGCGCTTCAACTTCCTACGCACAAACTTGGTGTATAAATTAATAATAAATTTGTACATCTAACTGATTTTTTCTATAATCAGAAATATAAGTTCAAAAAATACACAATACGTTATTCTGGGTTGTGTGTTCACTATTTATAGGAACAAAATATGTCTAATACAATGTCGCAAAAAGCAGCACGTGAAGGCCTTGGTAACCCTGAGCTCTTTAAGGGCGGCGTTTTTGTAACAAAAAATGGGCAATCTGAGCTGTTTATCCAAACAAGTGAAGAACGTGAAATAGAGCTAAAAGAAAGGGAAAGAGAGCGCCAAGCAAATGCGCTGCTAAAATTGGTGATGGCAGCAAAAGATGATGTTAAAAATAAGAGAATCTTATCACCAGAAGAAGCGCTAGAAAAATTACGTGCAGCAAGAAAATAATGAAAGGAAATTGTGATGGAACAACCCTATACGGTCACCCTCGCAGAAACTGCATTATGGTCACTACAGGATGTTGAATCCTTTAAAATCAATTTTATGAGCAGTGTTCAAGCAGCCGCGTTTGTTGATGAGCTACTTTTATCATCCGTTAGAGCAATATCAGAAGATCCAAAGCGTTATCGCCCAAATCAAATGTTAGCCGATAATGGTCTACTAATTCGGGAGCGAATCGATATAACTAGCCAATATCGTTGTTTATATGAATTTGATATGCAAACAAATAACGTTGTTATCCTACTTTTTATCAGTACAGCGCAAGATTTAGACAAAACGCTTTATCGCTACTATATACTTAGGTAAAAATGGCTAGCAAAAAACCCGCATTTCCAAGAAGTGCGGGTTTTCATTTTATTAGGGAATAACTTCCCTAAAACCTAGCAATTACGCGTTATGGCTGCTGCTACGACGACGAGGTGCTGCATTAGTACCATCTTGACGTGGAGCAGAGTTACCACGATCACGGTTACCACCACCACGGCGTTCACCACCGCCACGACGTTCGCCACCGCGCTCACCGCCACGGTCATTACGACGACCTGCACCGAAGCCACCTTCGCTGCCGCCATCACGACGACCACCACCACGACGCTCACCACCACCGCGACGTTCGAACGGTTGTGCATCACCGATCAGCTGCATTTGAGTTGGCTTATTCAAAATGCGTGCGCGACTTAAATGCGTTAACACGTCAGTTGGCATACCTTTTGGTAATTCAATTGTCGAGTGCGTTCCGTACAATTTGATATTACCGATATAACGGCTGCTGATATCCGCTTCGTTAGCAATCGCACCAACAATGTGACGAACTTCCACACCATCATCACGGCCAACTTCAATACGGTACATTTCCATATCACCGACATCACGACGCTCACGACGTCCGCCACGCTCACCACGTTCTGCACGGTCAAAACCATTGCCGTTGCTGTTGCGGCGATCACCACGGCGATCATCGCGATCATTAAATTCACGACGTGGACGACGTGGCGCATCTGGTGGCAGGATCAGAGCACGTTCACCTTGTGCCATTTTCAGTAATGCTGCGGCTAAAGTTTCCATATCTACATCTTCTGATGGAGACATTTTTGCTAACAGTGAACGATATTGGTCTAAATCGCTGCTTTCTAATTGCTGTTGAATTTTCTCAGCAAATTTCGCCTGACGACGTTGGCTCAGCAGATCTGCATCTGGTAATTCAACTTCAGGAATAGTCAGTTTCATCGTACGTTCAACGTTACGTAGCAGACGGCGTTCACGGTTCTCAACAAACAGTAACGCACGGCCCGCACGACCCGCACGGCCTGTACGGCCAATACGGTGAACGTAAGACTCGGCATCCATTGGGATGTCATAGTTAACAACTAAACTAATACGCTCAACGTCCAAACCACGCGCTGCAACGTCAGTTGCGATCAAGATATCTAAACGACCATCTTTTAAGCGCTCTAAAGTTTGCTCACGCAGTGCTTGGTTCATGTCACCATTTAGTGCAGCACTGTTGTAGCCATTGCGTTCTAACGCTTCAGCCACTTCTAATGTTGCATTTTTGGTACGCACGAAAATAATTGCTGCATCAAAGTCTTCTGCTTCTAAGAAACGCACTAACGCTTCATTTTTACGCATACCGTACACTGTCCAATAACTCTGAGCAATGTCTGGACGGGTTGTAATGCTAGCCTGAATACGAATTTCTTTCGGGTCTTTCATAAAACGACGTGTAATACGACGAATTGGCTCAGGCATTGTTGCAGAGAACAGCGCAGTTTGGTGCTCAGCTGGAATTTGGCTCATGATGTTTTCAACATCTTCAATGAAGCCCATACGCAGCATTTCATCAGCTTCGTCTAAGACTAAGCCTTTTAATTTAGAAAGATCTAACGTGCCACGTTTTAAGTGATCAAGAAGGCGGCCTGGTGTACCCACAACAATTTGTGGTCCTTGGCGCAGTGCACGTAATTGTACGTCATAACGTTGACCACCATACAGGGCAACAACGTTAACGCGGTTCATATGTTTAGAGAAATCACTCATTGCTTCCGCTACCTGAACAGCCAACTCACGAGTTGGAGCAAGTACTAAAATTTGCGGAGCTTTTAAATCTGGGTCGATGTTATGCAGTAATGGCAAACTAAATGCAGCAGTTTTACCGCTACCTGTTTGTGCCATACCTAATACATCGTTGCCATCCATTAACAATGGAATACATTGCTGTTGGATTGGTGATGGTTTTTCATATCCCAGGTCATTTAGTGCTGTCAAAATAGATGCTGATAAACCTAACTCAGCAAAAGAAATATCGGTCTCAGTAGTCATGTAAAGGTGCCTCATACATAATGGCAGCCAGTTTACATAACCATGCGAAAATCATTTCGGTCATTTTCATTTAAAATGTGAACTGGCTCAAATTGTGTTTATTAAACGAACAAATAGGCCGTCACCCCGAGGGATGATGACTTAAAAATTTATCATGAAATGTTCGTCAGCTATTGCTGGCCCGATTCTAAAAGGTCGTCTTGTTCTTGGCCTAACAGCGCCAATTCCAACAATGCATAGCGGTGTTCAACAAAGCTGTGAGCGTTGTTAGCTACCGTCAGTTTGAATAACGCAACTGCGCTATCCTTATCCCCCAGACTTAGGTAATGCTTACCTAAATAGAAGTTAGTTTCACTGAGATGCTCAGCGAGCGAAGTGTTATCCGTAGATGTTTCTTTCAAACGCTCCATCAATGTATTTTCATTGATATTGCCAAGATAGAATTCTACGATATTCCAGCCCCATTGCCCTTTCTCCGCTTGGTTGTAGCGGGCAGCAAGATTATCTTGCGCCATACGCGGGTCTATGTCTTTCTCTACGAGGTAAAGCCACAGAGTACGAAAAGGATCATTTGGATCTATCTGATAATACGCCAGCAGATCATCCTGCGCTAGTTTGTACCGTTCACCGTAATATAATGCGATGCCACGATTCATTCGCGCGAAATTGTAAGTTGGATCAAGCTCTAAAACAGAATCAAACGCTTCATAGGCAGCATCATAATTGCCTGCCTGCGTAAAATATATCCCTAAAAAATTAAAAACCTCAGGAATATCAGGACGAATGGCTAACGCAGTTGAAAAATCATTACGTGCCAGCGCCCTTAAACCGAGACTATCATACAACACACCGCGCTCATATAAAAGCTGTGCGTATTCATCATCGGTTAAAGACCGACTCGCAAGGATTTGTTCCATACGAGCCAGTATCACTTCTTGTTGCAATGAAGGTTGAAGTGGAACGGCAAATACCTCGTTCTTTCGCCAATCTTTGCTACTACATCCAATAATAACAAAAAAGATAAGCGTCAAGAGCACACGCGGTAACGTGCGATAATCTCTCACCCGAAGACAGATACTGTTCAACATACTCCGCCCTTACATTACCACGCTTTACAAATGATGGTTTCAGCAAATTTAGGCTGATAGCGCCCTAACTTAATAGAGCGCTGTTAAGTCAGCTTACTCTGCTGAGTCCTGCGGTTGTGCACTTGCTTCTTCAGTTGCTACCGCTTCTTTCATGCTAAGACGGATACGGCCCTGACGGTCGATTTCCAATACCTTAACAGGAACTTCTTGACCCATTTGTAGGTAATCAGTCACTTTCTCAACACGTTTGTCCGCGATTTGAGAAATATGAACCAGACCTTCTTTACCGCCGCCAATCGCAACAAATGCACCAAAGTCGACAATACGGGTTACTTTACCTGGATAAATGCGGCCAACTTCAACTTCTGCTGTGATATCTTCAATACGACGAATTGCTTCTTTCGCTTTAATACCATCAGTTGCTGCAATTTTCACAGTACCGTCATCTTCGATCTCGATAGTCGTGCCTGTTTCTTCCGTTAACGCACGGATCACAGAACCACCTTTACCGATGACATCTTTGATTTTGTCTGGATTGATGCGGATAGTGTAAATACGTGGAGCAAATTCAGAGATTTCTTCACGTGGACCATTGATTGCTTGTTCCATCGTACCAAGAATGTGCAAACGCGCACCTTTTGCTTGGTTTAAGGCAACTTGCATGATTTCACGCGTGATCCCTTCAATTTTGATGTCCATTTGCAGTGCACTGATACCCTCACGGCTACCAGCCACTTTAAAGTCCATATCACCTAAGTGATCTTCGTCACCTAAGATATCAGACAGAACAACGAAATCTTCGCCTTCTTTTACCAGACCCATTGCAATACCTGCAACAGCGGCTTTAATTGGCACACCAGCATCCATCAGTGCTAATGACGCACCGCAAACTGATGCCATTGATGATGAACCATTGGATTCAGTGATTTCAGACACAACACGTACAGTGTATGGGAAATCTGCGTGGTCAGGCATCACAGCTAACACACCGCGTTTCGCTAAACGGCCGTGACCGATTTCACGACGTTTTGGTGAACCCACCATGCCAGTTTCACCGACAGAGTATGGAGGGAAGTTGTAATGGAATAAGAAACGGTCAGTATATTCGCCCATTAATTGGTCGATAACCTGTGCATCACGCTCTGTACCTAAAGTTGCAGTTACCAGTGCTTGAGTTTCACCACGAGTAAACAACGCAGAACCGTGAGTACGTGGCAGAACCCCCGTACGAACGTCCAGTGCACGAACCATATCTTTTTCGCGGCCATCGATACGTGGCTCACCACGGATAACACGGCTACGAACAACTTGTTTTTCTAAGCTTGCTAAAATATCTGCAACTTCAGAAACATCAACGTTTTCGTCTTCAGCAACTAATACTGCAGTGACTTCTTCTTTGATTAAGTCAACCTGCGCGTAACGCTCTTGTTTCTCAGTGATGCGGTAAGCATCGCCCATACGGCTTTCAGCTAATTGTGCAACACGGTCATGAAGAGCTTGGTTAACTGGCTCTGGCTGCCAATCCCATTTCTCTTTACCAGCTTCTTTCACTAATTCATTGATATTCTGAATAACAACTTGTTGTTGATCGTGACCAAATACCACTGCACCTAACATTTGCTCTTCGCTCAACAAATCAGCTTCAGATTCAACCATTAATACCGCGTTATCAGTACCTGCAACCACTAAATCCAAACGGCTGTTTTTCAGTTCGTCTGCTGTAGGATTCAGAACATATTGGTCATTGATAAAACCAACACGTGCAGCACCGATTGGGCCATTGAATGGAACACCTGACAGCGCTAATACCGCTGATGCACCAATCATCGCAACGATATCTGGGTTAACTTGTGGGTTAACAGATACAACGGTCGCAATGATTTGAATTTCGTTATAAAAACCTTCTGGGAACAGAGGGCGTAGAGGACGGTCGATCAGACGTGCGATTAACGTTTCGCCTTCACCAGGACGACCTTCACGACGGAAGAAACTTCCAGGGATGCGGCCCGCTGCATATGTACGTTCTTGATAGTTAACAGTTAAAGGGAAGAAATCTTGACCTTCTTTCACTTTTTTCTGTGCAACTGCAGTCACGAATACTGCAGTGTCATCCATGTTAACCATAACAGCAGCAGATGCTTGGCGTGCGATCATACCGGTTTCAATCGAAACAGTATGTTGACCGTATTGGAATTTACGAACAATAGGATTTAACACTATATTACCCTTTTTGTAAGGCTACCTGAGATTCTCAGGGAGCATTGGTTTACTCTTCCTACTACAGCCTCGCGACTAATGAGAATACTGATGTTCTAGTGATCAATTCTCTCATTAGCCGCGCGAATCGGATGTAGCGAAGAGGCATTAATAAAAACAACTCACTACGATTTATAGCTTAGCATTTAAGTTAAGTATAATTCGAGTATTACTTCAACTTTCAAAATAACTTTTAGAAGAAAAGGGGCCTCTGGCCCCTTTTCTCTGAAACTGACTCTACTCGTCATACTTCAAGTTGCAACGTTGTTGACTACATTCACTCGTACTAGCCACATACTCATGTATGTACCTAGTAACTCACTCATTTGTCGCCTAGCTGCAACTCAAATTATCTAGAGTAAGATTAGCGGCGCAGACCTAAACGCTCGATAAGAGCAGTGTAACGCGCGATATCTTTACCTTTCAAGTAAGCTTGTAAGCGACGACGCTGAGCAACCATACGCAGCAGACCACGACGGCTGTGGTGATCTTTTTTGTGCTCTGCAAAGTGACTTTGCAGGTGGTTGATTTGTGCTGTCAGCAGAGCGATTTGAACTTCGCTTGAACCAGTGTCATTTTCACCGCGGCCGAACTCAGCAACGATTTTAGCTTTCGCTTCATTACTTAGAGACATAATAAACTCCAAAATGATTAATGTAAGTGATGAGAGCCAATCTCTAATTTAGCATCTCAAGATTAAGCGCCGCTATTCTACGCTGCTTAAGGCAGCAAAGCAATAAGCGCCACTACACGGACTGTTCATTTTCTACAACCAAACGCTTCGGTGCTATACGGCCATCTTCACTCACCAGAGCAATACCGATAAACCGCTGCTCAGCGCCACAAGTGACTCGAACCATACAACCTTCTTCAAGGCCTTGGACTGCTGCTCGCACAGGTTGACCCTGCTTAAAATAAGCCGCTGTTTCTTCTGTAATATTTACAGCTGGAAAATGAACGACTGCCGTATCCATTGGCAACAATAGAGAGTCGAGCAATGACTCAAAAGAACCTTCACCCGCATCTACTTTTGCCCGTAAATCAGCTAATTGTTCTAATGTTACCATTCGCTCATAAGGGTAATTAGCCACTTGCACTCGACGCAGGTAAATCACATGCGCACCACAGCCTAACATCTCACCTAAATCATCGATAATTGTACGAATATAGGTTCCTTTAGAACAGTGTATCTCCAGTTCTAATTCATTATTTTCTAAACGAATAAACTGCAATTCATACACTGTAATTGGGCGAGCTTCACGCTCAACTGTAATCCCTTTACGCGCATATTCATACAACGGACGACCTTGGTGTTTCAACGCTGAATACATTGAAGGAACTTGTAATGTATCACCACGGAAAAATTCTAAAGCATCATCTAGTTGCTGCTGTGTAAACTCTACGTTACGCTCACTAATAATTTCGCCATGTGAATCTGACGTATCAGTACGTTGCCCAAGACGTGCAATCACGCGATAACGTTTATCTGAATCGAGTAAAAACTGGGAAAATTTCGTCGCTTCGCCGAGACAAACAGGCAACATACCTGTTGCGAGAGGGTCAAGTGCCCCCGTGTGCCCGGCTTTATTGGCATTAAAAAAGCGCCGCACTTTTTGCAGCGCATCATTTGAAGAAATGTCCGTGGGTTTATCCAGCAGCACTACGCCGTCAATATTACGGCCGCTACGACGACGCCCCATTATTTTTCCTCTTTATCACTAACATCCGCACGACGTTTTTCATCATCGCGGATCACATTTGACACTAAATTAGACATCCGCATACCGTCAACAAGAGAGTTGTCATATTCAAATGTTAACTCAGGAATAATACGCAAACGCATTGCTTTTCCAATTAATGAACGTATAAAGCCTGATGCTTCATTTAATGCTTTAATGCCATCTGCAACCATTTCTTCTTCGCTTTTATCGTTAGCGATATTGAAGAAGGTCACAAAGACTTTACCGTATGCGAGATCGCGAGATAACTCGACACCTGAAACGGTAGCCATACCAATACGTGGGTCTTTGATCTCACGTTGTAAGATGATCGCAATTTCTTTTTGCATCTCTTGCGCAACGCGTTGTGCACGACTGAATTCTTTTGCCATCGTTATATCTCCTGACAATAAAGGGGGCAAGCGCCCCCTCATTCATACTGTTTTCTCACCACGACATTTCGTGGGTACTCACAAAATTAACCGTCAATAGAACGTTTAACTTCAATAATTTCGAAAACTTCAATCATATCGCCTACACGAACATCGTTGTAGTTCTTAACGCCGATACCACATTCCATACCGTTACGAACTTCATTGACGTCATCTTTAAAGCGACGTAGTGACTCTAGCTCACCTTCATAAATAACCACGTTATCACGTAATACGCGGATTGGGTTATTACGTTTGATGGTGCCTTCAGTGACCATACAACCAGCAACCGCGCCGAATTTCGGTGATTTAAATACATCGCGAACTTCTGCAAGTCCAATAATTTGCTGTTTGTACTCAGGCGCTAACATACCGCTCATAGCTTGTTTAATTTCATCAATTAAGCTATAGATAACAGAGTAGTAGCGTAAGTCAACACTTTCACTTTCAATCACGCGACGAGCAGAAGCATCTGCACGTACGTTGAAGCCTAAGATGATAGCATTCGATGCCGCAGCTAATGTTGCGTCAGTTTCAGTGATACCACCTACACCAGAACCGATGATTTTAATTTTAACTTCATCAGTCGACAGCTTCATTAGAGAGTCGGTAATTGCTTCACAAGTACCTTGTACGTCGGTTTTCAGAACGATGTTCAGCTCAGACACTTTACCTTCTTCCATGTTAGCAAACATGTTTTCCAGTTTAGATTTCTGCTGGCGAGCTAATTTAACATCACGGAATTTACCTTGACGATACAAGGCAACTTCACGTGCTTTTTTCTCGTCACGTACAACGGTAGCTTCATCACCCGCTGAAGGTACGTTAGATAAGCCTAAGATCTCAACAGGCATTGAAGGGCCTGCAGACTGAACTTCTTTACCTAATTCGTTACGCATTGCACGAATACGGCCATATTCGAAACCACACAGGACGATATCGCCTTTGTTCAGTGTACCTTCTTGAACTAAGATTGTTGCAACTGGGCCACGACCTTTGTCTAAGTACGACTCAACAACGACACCGCTTGCCATGCCTGCATATACCGCTTTCAGTTCTAAAACTTCAGCTTGCAGCAAGATAGCATCGAGCAACTCGTCAATACCGGTACCTTTCTTAGCAGAAACACTGATGAACTGAGTATCACCACCCCAGTCTTCAGAAATAACACCGTACTGAGACAGCTCATTTCTAACGCGGTCTGGATCAGCTTCTGGTTTATCAATTTTGTTTACTGCAACAACAATTGGTACACCCGCTGCTTTCGCATGCTGAATAGCTTCAATTGTTTGTGGCATAACACCATCGTCTGCAGCAACAACCAGAACAACGATATCCGTTGCCTGAGCACCACGAGCACGCATTGAAGTAAACGCGGCGTGACCTGGGGTATCTAAGAAGGTAATCATACCCTTATCAGTTTGTACGTGGTAAGCACCAATGTGCTGAGTAATACCACCCGCTTCACCTGATGCCACTTTCGTTGAGCGAATGTAGTCAAGTAGAGAGGTTTTACCATGGTCAACGTGACCCATAATGGTCACAACTGGCGCACGTGGCTCTTGAAGTGCAGAACCTGTATCACGGTCATTCATTACCGCTTCTTCTAATTCGTTTTCACGACGCAGAATAACTTTGTGACCCATTTCTTCTGCAACTAACTGTGCAGTTTCTTGGTCAATCACTTGGTTGATAGTCGCCATTGCGCCCATCTTCATCATCGTTTTGATGACTTGAGAACCTTTTACTGCCATTTTATTAGCAAGTTCACCAACAGTGATTGTTTCACCAATCACAACATCACGGTTAACCGCAACTGCTGGTTTAGTAAAGCTTTGTTGTAAAGAACTACCTTTACGTTGCTTACCTTTGCTGCGACCCGAACGGCCTGCGGCACGTTCTTCTTCGCGATCTGCTTTTTCAGAAAGTTTATTACCTTTCTTCTGGCGAGGTGCTTTTGCAGTACGATTACGTGAACGACGGCCTTCTTCTTTCTCATCACTTTCATCTTCAGCTGCACGAGCGTGCGTTGAAGTTGTTGTGTGATAATCGCTGTCTTCTTCAGTCTTCGTTTCAGCAGTCCACTTTTCACCGTTTTCTTCTGCCATTTTGCGTGCTTCTTCAGCTACGCGACGTGCTTCTGCTTCAACTTTGCGCTGAGTTTCTTCTTCAGCTTTACGTTTTAGCTCCGCAGCTTCAGCTTCACGGCGTTGTTTGTCGGCATTACTTTCTACAGCTTTGCCTGGTTTTTGTTGATTTTCGCTTGGTTTCACTTTTTCTCTTTCCGCTGCTTCGCGCGTAGCTTTATCTGCTGCTTCACGTTTTGCTTTCTCTTCGGCTTCACGTTTTGCCTTTTCTTCCGCTTCACGTTTAGCTGTTTCTTCTGCTAATCGTTTTGCTTCTGCTTGACGTTGTGCCAGTTCTTCAGCTTCGCGCTGTGCCTGCTCTTCCGCTTCACGCTGCGCCTGCTCTTCCGCTTTTGCTTCTTCAGCATCACGGTTCACATAAGTGCGTTTTTTGCGGACTTCGACATTTACCGATTTGCTTTTGCCACCGGTGACGGGGACACTCAGCGTACTACGAGTTTTGCGCTGTAGTGTCAATTTGCTTGGCTGACCCGCTACCCCGCCTTGTTCACGGTTTAAATGGCTCAGTAAAGCTTCTTTTTCTGACTGGCTAACAGAGTCATTCTCACCTTTTTTGATCCCTGCTTCAGCAAATTGCTGTACCAGGCGATCAACTGTGGTTTGAATTTCCGTTGCCAATGTTTTTACAGTTTCTGTCATGCCGTTCCTTCCTGCTACAGTGTTTACGCATCGTTACCGAACCAGCAAATATTACGTGCGGCCATGATGAGCGTACCTGCTTTCTCATCATCCAGACCTTCAATATCAATCAGGTCGTCGATGCCCTGCTCAGCAAGATCTTCCAGTGTACAGATTCCACGAGTAGCCAAATTATAGGCAAGAGTACGATCCATACCTTCAAGATTCAATAAATCTTCTGCTGGCTGATTATCACCTAGGCTCTCTTTTTGAGCCAATTCTATTGTGGTGAGGGCCGCTTTCGCTCTTTCACGTAGAACTTCAACAGTCTCTTCGTCAAGACCATCAATTTCCAGAAGTTCATTAATAGGCACGTAAGCCAGTTCTTCTAACGTCGAGAAGCCTTCTTCAACAAGTGCAGTGGCAAACTCTTCATCAATATCAAGATGCTTGGTGAATGTATCAATAGAAGCATGTGCTTCTGCCTGATGTTTTGCATTAAGCTCTTCTGCGGTCATGACATTTAATTCCCATTTGTCATCACCACGGTGTTTTTTCAGTAACTGAGCTGCCAGACGAACGTTTTGACCGTTACGTCCAATGGCTTGTGCCAAATTACTACTTTCTACGGCAACATCCATCGTACATTTGTCTTCATCGACTACGATAGATGCAACATCAGCCGGAGCCATTGCATTAATAACGAATTGAGCTGGGTTATCATCCCATAACACAATATCAATTCTTTCGCCGCCTAATTCACTAGAAACGGCTTGAACACGTGCACCACGCATACCAACACAAGCACCAACTGGGTCGATACGCTTGTCATTAGTTTTAACTGCGATTTTTGCACGAGAGCCTGGGTCACGAGCAGCGGCTTTAATTTCAATAATTTCTTCGCCGATTTCTGGCACTTCAATGCGGAATAATTCAATCAGCATTTCAGGGCGAGAACGCGTAACAAAAAGTTGCGCGCCGCGTGCTTCAGGACGAACATCATACAGGACTCCGCGGATACGGTCACCTGGACGGAAGTTTTCACGTGGCAACATATCTTCACGCAGAATAACGGCTTCCGCGTTATTGCCTAAATCTAACGTGATATTTTCACGATTAACTTTTTTCACCTGAGCAGTGATAATTTCACCTTGTTGCTCACGGAATTGGTCAACAACCATCGCACGTTCTGCTTCGCGCACTTTCTGTACGATAACTTGTTTAGCTGTTTGGGTAGTAATACGGTCGAATACAACAGATTCAATTTGATCTTCGACGTACTCTCCAAGCTGGAGCGCTGGGTCTTCATACTGAGCCGCTTCCAACGTAATTTCACGCGTTGGCATTGTGACTTCTTCCACAATTAACCAACGACGGAACGTGTCGAAATCACCTGATTTACGGTCAATTTCCACACGAACATCAATTTCTTGCTCGTATTTCTTTTTAGTCGCCGTCGCTAATGCAGTTTCCAGAGCCTCGAAGATTTTTTCACGAGGGAGGGATTTTTCGTTAGAAACCGCTTCTACAACAGCCAGAATTTCTTTATTCATCCTAGTTGCCTCATTGAACTTTATTAAAAGTGGGGTACCAAGTTAGCTTTCTGGATGTTGCCGAGGGCGAACACCTCATCCTTACCATCTACAGTAACCGTAATCATTTCACCGTCTATGGCCTTAATAATTCCTTGCCACTTACGGCGGTTCTGCATTGCTATACGCAAAGTCAATGCCACCTCTTCCCCCATAAAACGCTCATAATGCGCAATGGTGAATAATGGACGTTCAAGCCCTGGTGACGATATTTCCAGGTTATAAATGACAGAGATTGGATCTTCAACGTCCAATACTGCACTGACCTGATGGCTGACATCAGCACAATCATCAACAGTGATGCCTTCTTCACTATCAATGAAGACACGCAGTGTTGATGTACGGCCACGGACAAACTCTAAGCCTACAAATTCAAAGCCTAGCGCCTCCACAGGTGCTGAGATCATCTCTGTTAATTTCTGTTCTAATGTGGACAAGCCCACCCCCAGACATAAAAAAAGGGCTATAAAAGCCCAGTTAATTCGATTGTCAAATAACAAAAAACCCCGAAATTCGGGGCTTTATGCAACTGGACCCTGTAGTGCACGGGTTCACCATATTCTTATTATACCTGTAAAATCTAGAGAAATCGATGAGAAATTTTGAGAGCTGTTAGATAACTGCACTTGATTACTACACCGGATAACTACTATAGACCACGATACTGACAAGGTATGTTGAATAAGAAATGGTTGCGGGAGCCGGATTTGAACCGACGACCTTCGGGTTATGAGCCCGACGAGCTACCAAGCTGCTCCATCCCGCGTTCGAAAGCGTGTCATATTCTACACAGATAACCTGTAAATCACAAGCATCTTAAATAATGGTGCCGAGGACGGGACTTGAACCCGTACGCCCGTTTTGTAGGCACTACCACCTCAAGGTAGCGTGTATACCAATTTCACCACCTCGGCACTGAGGCGAGGTTATCAATATTTAATCAATAACCTCAAATTTTAACTTCTTACTCATCGCTGAGCTTACTACTTAATGATGGCATTAGTTGCCTTCATTCGGAATCTTTCACACTTAACGAGGGATATCGCTCGTTGGTGTAGCTGGTGCTGCCGGAACGTCTGTTGGTTGCTCGACTTTTGTAGGTTCACTAATGTTTTCCCACTTACTACCACTACCAGTTCCGTACTTGTTGGCAGTCATGTTGCCAAGTATTAAACTGATGATGAAAAACACAGCAGCCAAGATTCCAGTCATACGGGTCATGAAGTTACCTGAGCCCGATGAACCAAACAGTGTTGCAGAAGCGCCCGCACCGAATGAAGCTCCCATGTCAGCACCTTTACCTTGCTGTAACATAATCAGACCAATAAGCCCGATAGCCGCTAGCAAGAAAATAATCAAAAGAGCTACATACATTTGAGTTACCTATTCAGTTGCGGTGCATAGCCTAATGCTATGACCTTTATCACTGCACACCTGCTCATTTCGGCCGTAAAGAAACACTCTTACGGGATTGAGCAGGTGCGAATACTAACCAAAGCTGAGCCGACAAGCAAGTCTATTTTAATTCCATTTGATTATTTGCAGAAAAAAACAACAAATCATCAAAATATCGCTCAGCTTCACCAATAACAACTTAGCCAGCTGCTTTTACTGCATCAGCAATATGGTTTGCCATTGCAGTCACATCAGCTTCGTTTTCACCTTCAACCATAACTCGGATTAATGGCTCTGTTCCTGATTTTCTCAGTAATACGCGGCCTTTTCCTGCCAATTGTTTTTCAACTTCTTCGTTCGCTGCAACAACTGCATCACTTTGTAATGGGTCGTGTTGGCCTTTGAAACGTACGTTAACTAGCACTTGTGGTAATAATTTCATACCACTGCATAAGTCATGTAGGCTCATATGGTTACGTACCATAGCGCTTAATACCTGCAAGCCTGCAACAATCCCATCACCAGTGGTCGTTTTATCTAATAAAATCACGTGGCCTGAGTTTTCAGCCCCCATGCGCCAACCTTTTTCCTGTAATTTTTCGAGAACATAGCGGTCGCCCACTTTTGCACGCTCAAAAGGAATTCCTAGCTGTTTTAGGGCGATTTCTAACCCCATATTACTCATTAATGTTCCCACTACCCCACCTTTTAACTGGCCTTGGCGTAGCGCTTCACGAGCAATAATGAAGAGAATTTGGTCACCATCAACTTTTTCACCGAGGTGATCGACCATAATAATGCGGTCACCATCACCATCAAATGCTAAACCGACATGTGCTTTTTCTTCCAAAACTTTTTGTTGTAACTGGCGAACGTCTGTAGCGCCACACTCTTCGTTGATATTGATTCCGTTAGGATCGCAACCGATAGTGATGACTTCTGCCCCTAACTCACGGAACACATTTGGTGCGATGTGGTAAGTAGCCCCATTAGCACAATCAATGACAATTTTTAAACTTGCAAGGCTTTGTTCGTTCGGGAACGTACCTTTACAAAATTCAATATAACGGCCGGCAGCATCTACAATACGGTTTGCACGACCTAATTCAGCTGACTCAACGCAGGTGATCGGCTTTTCCATTTCAGCTTCAATGGCTTCTTCGACTTCATCAGGCAGCTTAGTCCCATCAATTGAGAAGAATTTAATCCCATTATCATAATATGGGTTATGAGACGCTGAAATAACAATTCCCGCTTCTGCGCGGAAAGTACGTGTTAAATAAGCAACCGCTGGGGTTGGCATTGGACCTGTGAAAGATGCGGATAAACCCGCCGCTGCTAAGCCCGCTTCTAATGAAGATTCCAACATATAGCCAGAAATACGCGTATCTTTACCAATAATAATTTTACGTGAACCATGACGAGCGAGGACTTTCCCTGCCGCCCAGCCTAATTTTAAAACAAAATCAGGGGTAATTGGGCTATCACCCACTTTGCCACGAATACCATCAGTACCAAAATATTTACGGTCGCTCATACGCTTATTTTTCCTTTTCTGACAGAGTCATCTGTACCACTTGCATCGCTTGCACGGTTTCTTTGACATCATGAACTCGAATGATGTGTGCCCCTTGCATCGCAGCAATCACTGCACAAGTTAGGCTGCCTGCGAGGCGTTCTTGTGGTGGAACATTCAATAATTGTCCAATCATAGATTTACGTGACATCCCTGCCAATAGCGGTAGTCCGAAATTATGAAATTGTTCTAAGTTTGCCAATAACTGGTAATTATGCGACAAGTTCTTACCAAAACCAAAGCCTGGATCAAGGATAATTTGTCGCCTCTCTATCCCTGCGCTCACACACCGGGTGATTTCAGCATCAAGATAGTCTTTTACCTCACGCACCACATTTTCATAATTTGGCGCTTCTTGCATCGTTCTTGGCTGGCCTTGCATATGCATAATGCAAACGGGTAAACCTGTTTTCGCGGCGACGTCTAATGCATCTGGCTCATGGAGAGAACGAATATCATTGATGATATGCATACCTGCGTTTGCTGCTTCCGCCATAACTTGGGCTTTAGAGGTATCGACTGAAATCCATACATCAAAACGCTGGGCTATTGCTTCAACAACAGGAATAACCCTATCAAGTTCCTCATTCACAGAAACTTCGGCAGCCCCTGGACGGGTAGATTCACCACCAATATCAATGATAGTCGCACCGTGTTCCACCATTTTTGCCACATGTTCAAGCGCATCATGATAACGATTATGAGTGCCACCATCTGAAAAGGAATCAGGAGTGACATTCAAAATCCCCATCACCTTAGGTGTGGATAAGTCAAGGACACTGCCTCTCGCTTTGATTTGCATTGTTATTTTTCCTTAACGAAAAAAACCCCAGCGAACTGGGGTCTTAATATTTTATTTCACGACCGCTTATTGTGGTTTGCTGTCGTTATTATCTGATGGGTTTGATTCATCAGCATTATTACTACTATTTGTGTTATCTGGTTCTTCAGACTGTGGTTTTTCCGCTGTAGGTTCCGCTTTTGGCGCACCTGTACCGAACGAACCAGTGACATTACTCACTTTTTTGTCTTCATCCCAACCTGCTGGCTCACGCACTGGACGGCGGTTCATCAGGTCATCAATCTGTGGCATATCAATGGTTTCATATTTTAATAATGCATCTTTAGTCGCATGCAGAATATCAATATTGTCTTCCAATGTTTTGTATGCCAGTTGATAACAGTGGTCCAGAATTTTTTTAATTTCTTCATCGACAATACGTGCTGTCTCATCAGAAATTCCTGAACCATTACCTGAAGAGCGACCTAAGAACGCTGGGCCTTCTTCTTTCGAATACTGCATTGGGCCTAAGCGGTCAGAGAAGCCCCACTGAGTCACCATGTTACGCGCCGTATTCGTCGCAAACTGAATATCGGAAGAAGCACCCGTTGTGACTTTATCGCGACCATAAATCAGTTCTTCTGCAATACGACCTGCATATGCCGTTGCAATCATACCTTCGAGCTTCAAGCGGCTACGACTGACTTCATCACCTTCTGGTAAGAAGAAAGCAACACCTAACGCTTGCCCACGCGGAACGATCGTGACTTTATGGACAGGGTCATGTTCTGGCATTAAATGACCGATAATCATATGACCACCTTCATGGTAAGCCGTTGATTCTTTTTGCTCTTCAGTCATCATCAGAGAACGACGCTCTGCACCCATCCAAATCTTGTCACGCGCTTTTTCAAACTCAACCATAGAAACAACACGCTTATTCGCGCGAGCAGCAAACAATGCGGCTTCGTTCACTAAGTTTGCGAGTTCAGCACCTGAAAACCCAGGTGTTGCACGTGCAAGAATGAAAGTATCTACATTTGGGTCAATAGGAACACGACGCATATGTACTTTCAGAATTTGTTCACGGCCACGAACGTCTGGTAAGCCAACGACTACCTGACGGTCAAAACGACCTGGACGTAATAAAGCAGGGTCAAGTACGTCAGCACGGTTAGTTGCTGCGATAACAATGATCCCCTCATTACCTTCGAAACCGTCCATCTCAACTAGCATTTGGTTCAGTGTTTGTTCACGCTCATCGTGACCACCACCAAGACCCGCACCACGTTGACGACCTACCGCATCGATCTCATCGATAAAGATGATACAAGGCGCTGCTTTTTTCGCTTGTTCGAACATGTCACGAACACGAGAAGCACCCACCCCCACAAACATTTCCACAAAGTCAGAACCGGAAATGGTGAAGAATGGAACTTTTGCCTCACCAGCGATAGCTTTTGCCAGTAATGTTTTACCTGTTCCTGGAGGCCCTACCATCAGGACGCCTTTTGGAATTTTACCGCCAAGTTTTTGGAAACGAGCAGGTTCACGTAGAAACTCTACGATTTCGCCCACTTCTTCTTTGGCTTCATCACACCCAGCAACGTCTGCAAATGTTGTTTTGATCTGATCTTCTGTCAGCATGCGGGCTTTACTTTTGCCAAATGACATTGCCCCCTTGCCGCCACCGCCTTGCATCTGGCGCATGAAGAAAATCCAGACACCAATCAACAGAAGCATTGGGAACCAGGAAATAAAAATAGATGTCAGTAAGCTAGGTTCTTCTGGTGGTTCACCAACAACCGTCACATGCTTATTTAGCAAAGTGTCTAACAGCTTCTCATCCTGCATAGGAAGATAAGTTGTATAGCGGCTATTATCAGCCTTTCTGACGTTCAATTCACGACCTGTGATACGAACTTCACGTACCTGATCCTGGGCTAACTCATTGATAAACGTAGAATAATCAACTCTGCGACTATTCGAATCGCTTGGGCCAAAACTCTGGAACAAGGACATCAGAACAACTGCGATGACTAACCAGAGAATCAGGTTTTTCGCCATGTCACTCAAGGGATTAACCTCATATTACAACTGTGTTAACAAATAACGCTCAGGGTACTACAGTTTTAGCCCTGTCGCTACAATGTATACTTCACGTGACCGTGCGCGCGAAGATTCGGGTTTACGAACTTTTACTTTCGTAAACAGGGAGCGGATATCCCTAAGGTAATCGTCAAAGCCTTCTCCCTGAAACACTTTAACAATGAAACTCCCCCCAGGCGCCAATACAGCACGGCACATATCCAAAGCTAATTCAACTAGATACATAGAGCGAGGAATATCAACCGCTGGTGTCCCACTCATATTTGGAGCCATGTCAGACATGACCACCTGTACTTTTTTGTCGCCAACGCGTTCTAACAAAGCGGCGAGAACGGCTTCATCGCGAAAATCCCCTTGCAGGAAATCAACGCCAACGATTGGGTCCATCGGCAATAAGTCACAAGCAATAACCCGCCCATTATGACCTATTTGGCTAACAACGTATTGCGACCAACCACCAGGGGCTGCTCCTAAATCAACAACGGTCATACCTGGTTTAAAAATTTTATCACCTTGCTGGATTTCTTCCAGCTTAAACCATGCACGTGAGCGTAGCCCTTTTTTTTGTGCTTGCTGAACATATTTATCACTAAAATGCTCTTGCAACCAGCGACTTGAGCTTGCCGAACGTTTTTTATTGGCCATTGTGCTTTCCAACTATACTAAAAGAACTTCACCTAACTTGCTGCTTCTTTACCATCAAAAAGATATAATTGATGGTGATAGATATCAGATGGCGGTAGAATAAGCCATTTTCAATACTAACCAAGCAAAAAATCAATGAATCTTAATAAAAAACAAATTCAGCACCTAAAAAGTCTC
Source organism: Providencia sp. CIM-Carb-044 (assembly GCF_033901115.1). Classification (NCBI taxonomy): domain Bacteria; kingdom Pseudomonadati; phylum Pseudomonadota; class Gammaproteobacteria; order Enterobacterales; family Morganellaceae; genus Providencia; species Providencia sp. CIM-Carb-044. The sequence continues at coordinate 53,945 of NZ_JAXADV010000011.1, read as the reverse complement.
GCTCACCATTTAAACCCTGTTGTTATGATCGGCAACAATGGTTTAACCGAAGGTGTTTTGGCTGAGATTGAACTCTCATTAGCACATCATGAGCTTATCAAAGTCAAGATCGCAGGCGAAGACCGTGATACTAAAAATTTGATCGCTGATGCGATTGTTCGCGAAACTGGTGCAGTAAATGTACAAATTATTGGTAAAATTCTTGTTATCTACCGTCCTTCGGCAGACCGCAAAATCATTTTACCTAAATAATCCCCCATCATTTATATAAAAATGCCATTGAAAGCATGTTTTATATGATGAAAAAGGCCGCCTGCGGCCTTTTTCTTTAAATCAGGGAAATAATATAACCAATTCAGGGAAATAGGAATCAGATATACTCAACTTTAAGAATTTCGAACTCGACATCACCACCTGGGGTTTTAATCGAGACCGCATCATCAACTTCTTTACCCACTAAACCGCGTGCTATCGGTGAGTTCACAGAAATCAGATTGATCTTAATATCTGCTTCATCATCACCAACAATACGATACGTTAGCTCTTCGTCAGTATCAACATTCAATACTGTCACAGTCGCGCCAAAGATAACACGACCGTTATTGACCATTTTAGTTACATCAATCACTTGAGCGTGAGAAAGTTTCCCTTCGATTTCTTGAATACGGCCCTCACAGAAACCTTGTTGCTCACGTGCTGCATGATATTCTGCATTTTCTTTTAAGTCACCGTGCTCACGCGCTTCTGCAATAGATGCAATAATTTCTGGGCGACGGACAGATTTAAGGAATTCTAGCTCTTCTCTTAGCTTATCCGCACCAAGTACCGTCATCGGGATCTGTTTCATTAATAAATACCTCGGTTCAATCCTATCTAAAAACAAGTATCTTCCTGATTTTGTAACAACAGTACACCGAACACCTGCGTAAAACCGGGGGTGTTCTAGTAAAAAAACGCAATCAGACTTATGTACTCATTTATCTTATCATAATGTACGCTATTTTAACTGAGACTTAATAACGGGTCACCGTTTACTTTCTTGGGCATTACACTTTAGTATGTATTATATGTCCACCCTAATGCGTGAAATATATGTCATTATTAACTTTAACCAGAAAATGGATAATCTCTTTAGGAATTACCTTAGCTAGTACGCAAGTTTTTGCGATTCCTATTGATGAATACAAACAATATTTACCTGATGGCACTAACCTTGCTCTGGTCGCGCAAAAAGTGGGAAGTAGCACCCCATTAATTGATTATAATGCACAGCAAATGGCATTACCTGCAAGTACACAAAAGGTTGTGACCGCTCTTGCTGCCCTATTGCAACTGGGGCCAGATTACCGTTTTGTCACCAATTTTGAAACTGATGCAAAACTTAGCAACAACACACTGACGGGTGATTTAGTGATCCGCTTCAGTGGTGACCCGACATTAACCCGCCAACAAATTCGCAATATGGCTAATGCATTAAAGCAGCTTGGGATCCATAAAGTTGACGGCGATCTCGTCGTTGATATTTCTGCTTTTACTAGCCATGACAAAGCACCGGGATGGGTTTGGAATGATATGACCCAATGCTTTAGTGCGCCACCCGCTGCGGCTATCATTGACCGTAACTGTTTTTCAGTTTCTCTTTACCCTGCTGAAAAAGCAGGAGATTTTGCATTCATTAAGGCGGCTAGTTTTTACCCTGTCAATATGTTCAGCGAAGTCAAAACATTAGCTAAAGGTTCCCCTGAAGCGCGCTATTGCGAACTTGATGTCGTTCCTGGTGAACTGAACCGCTACACCCTAACAGGTTGTTTAACTCAACGCAGCGAGCCCTTGCCACTTGCCTTTGCGGTACAAAATGGAGCGAGTTACTCCGGAGCAATTGTCAAAAATGAGTTAACCACCGCGGGTATTGAGCTAACTGGCCATGTGAAAAAACGCACATTTCCTGCGGCTCAATCACAAGTATTAGTCAAAACCGAATCTAAGCCGCTACATGACTTGTTAAAAGTGATGCTCAAAAAATCCGATAATATGATAGCGGATACCGTTTTTCGTACCATTGGGCGTGAATATTATGGTGTTCCGGGAACTTGGCGTTCAGGATCCGATGCGGTAAGACAAGTACTGAAGCAAAAAGCGGGGATCGACCTTGGCAATACCGTGATGGTAGATGGATCGGGATTATCTCGCCATAATTTAATCACCCCAGCAACCATGATGGAGATCTTGCAGTTTATCGCTAAAAATGATCAACAACTCGATTTTATTTCTATGCTTCCACTTGCCGGCCATGATGGCACTTTGCGTTACCGTGGTGGTTTTGATGAGGCGGGTGTTAATGGAAAAGTTTCCGCCAAAACGGGAGCATTACAAGGGGTTTATAATCTCGCTGGTTTTATCACAACCGCCAGTGGTCAACGTGTGGCTTTTGTGCAATTTATCTCTGCTTATGCGGTACCACAGAGCCAGCAACGTACTCGTCGAGTACCATTAGTGCGATTTGAAAGCCGTTTGTATAAAGATCTGTATCAGAAAAACTGATCATACGCGATTTAGACAGTAAAAAGGCGCTTTCGCGCCTTTTTACATTTCTAAGATAAACTATTTTTGATAAATAATTTCGACACCTTCGTCGTCATCTTCATCCCAATCGTCATCCCAGTCATCATCAAAATCTTCAGTACCAGAAAGTTGTTCTTTGTGATAATCATCCCACATGAATTCAACTTTTTCAGGTTGCTGTGTATCTTCAGTCGTTGCCATATCACGCGGTTGAGTATTCATAAATTCCATGATATCCCAACACAGTGCTTTCACACCTTCGTGGTTAACTGCTGAAATCATATAGAATTTATCTTCCCAGCCCATCGCTTTGGCAATTTCTGCTGCGCGCTGTGCTGATTCCTCTTCACCTAAGATATCAATCTTATTGAAGACTAACCAACGTGGTTTTGCTGCCAGCTTTTCACTGTATTTTTCTAACTCACTGATGATGATCTTCGCATTTTCGACAGGATCAGACTCATCAATAGGGCAAATATCAATCAAGTGAAGTAAGACACGACAACGTTCTAAGTGTTTCAGGAATTGGATCCCAAGGCCTGCACCTTCCGCTGCGCCTTCGATCAACCCTGGAATATCCGCAACCACAAAGCTTTGTTCGTTATCCATACGCACGACACCCAAGCTTGGGACTAAAGTGGTAAATGGATAATCAGCAACTTTTGGTTTTGCTGCTGACACTGAACGAATAAAGGTAGATTTACCTGCATTCGGCATACCAAGCATACCAACATCTGCTAACAGCATTAGTTCTAACAGTATTTCGCGAGTTTCCCCTTTTGTCCCCATGGTACGTTGACGTGGAGCACGATTCACTGAAGATTTAAAACGGGTATTTCCAAGCCCATGGAAGCCGCCTTTAGCGACCATATGACGTTGATCATGAAGAGTCATATCACAAAGTACTTCATTGGTCCCTAAATCGCGTACACGCGTTCCTACAGGCACTTTAACTGTGATATCTTGACCCCGTTTACCTGTACATTCACGGCTTTGGCCATTCTGGCCGCGCTCTGCACGAAAGGATTTTTCAAAACGATAGTCGATTAGCGTGTTGAGGTTTTCGTCTGCTTGTAAGTAAACGTCCCCACCATCGCCACCGTCACCACCGTCCGGTCCCCCTTTAGGGATGTATTTTTCACGGCGGAAGCTGACACAACCATTGCCACCATCTCCTGCCACGACCAATATTTTGGCTTCATCTACAAATTTCATAATTCTCTCTCCGCTTCTGAGCCGCATAACGCTGGATGGCTGTTCTACTCAGAGATGGTGCATCTTTAATACGTGTGTAGTTCATTAAAGATCAAATATCTGAATATAAAAAGCCCCGCAAAAGGTTTTTGCAGGGCTTTAATTCTGAATTAAAGGTCAGAAAACTTATTCAGCTTCGATGCTGATAAATTTACGATTGTTTGGACCTTTAACTTCAAATTTAACTTTACCGTCCGCTAATGCGAACAGAGTGTGGTCACGGCCACAACCTACGTTGTTACCTGCGTGGAACTTAGTACCACGTTGACGAACGATGATGCTACCTGCTAATACAGCTTCACCACCAAAACGTTTAACACCTAAACGTTTTGCTTCTGAGTCACGACCGTTACGAGTCGAACCACCAGCCTTTTTGTGTGCCATTAATCTGCTCTCCTAAATCTTAAGCGATGACAGTGATCTTAACATCAGTGAACCACTGACGATGACCCTGTTGTTTACGGCTATGTTTACGACGACGGAATTTGACGATTTTAACTTTTTCGCCACGACCGTGTGCAACCACTTCCGCTTTCACTTTAACGCCTTCAACGACAGGAGCGCCGATTTGGATCTCATCGCCATTAGCAACCATCAGAACTTGATCAAATTCAACAGTTTCACCTGTTGCGATGTCCAGCTTTTCTAGGCGGACAGTTTGACCTTCGCTAACTCGGTGTTGTTTACCACCACTTTGGAAAACCGCGTACATATTAACTCCGCTTTCCGCGTACTCGCTAAATATTTCAATTCCAGAGCACGCTATAAAATATTCACAATAGGGCGCGAATTCTACGCAAAAAAGCAGCAGAACACAAGCCAATAATGCGGTTAGATGACAAAAAATACGACTTTTTTCTCAATAACCGTTTTTGAACGTTGATTTTGTCCCTATTCACTCAATTGTTACTTATTTAAACATTTTTTGCATCACACCTGATAATCTTATAATTAATAATGTTATGCTAGAAAGATAACTGTTCTATCGGTCTCCCAACTTTTTATTTCGGGAATGAACCAAAAACTAATAATATGAATAAATTAAGATGAATTTAGAATCTATTATTGAACTGACAACTGAGGATATGTCAGCGGTAAACGAAGCCATCCTCAGTCAATTGAATTCAGATGTTGCGCTAATTAACCAGCTTGGTTATTACATCGTCAGTGGTGGCGGTAAAAGGATCCGGCCTATGATCGCAGTGCTTGCTGGTCGATCCTTAGGTTACTCGGGTCATAAACATACCCAAGTTGCTGCATTGATCGAGTTCATTCATACAGCAACTTTGCTGCATGATGACGTCGTTGATGAGTCCGATATGCGTCGCGGAAAGCAAACTGCAAATGCTGTTTTTGGTAATGCCGCGAGTGTCTTAGTTGGTGATTTTATTTACACTCGATCATTCCAGATGATGACGGATCTCGATTCAATGCGGGTGCTAAAACTGATGTCTGAAGCGACGAATGTGATCGCTGAAGGGGAGGTTTTGCAATTGATGAACTGCAACGATCCTAACATTACTGAAGAAAACTATATGCAAGTGATCTACAGTAAAACCGCACGCCTTTTTGAAGCAGCAGCCCATGCATCTGCGATTTTAGCCAATGCGACACCAGAGCAAGAAAAAGCACTACAAGATTATGGCCGTTATATTGGGACAGCTTTTCAGTTAATTGACGATCTACTCGATTATGATGCAGACAATGCTCAGCTGGGGAAAAATACGGGGGATGATTTAGATGAAGGTAAGCCTACACTTCCCCTACTTCACGCGATGCAAAATGGTAATGAAGAAGAGTCAGCATTGATCCGCCAAGCGATTGAACAAGGTAATGGGCGTCATCTGTTAGATACTGTTCTTGCAACTATGAAACGCTGTGGTTCCCTTGAATATACTTATGCAAGAGCCCAAGAAGAAGCACAAAAAGCGATTGATGCCTTAAACATAATTGAAGATTCAATTTATAAAGATGCATTGATCGGCTTAGCTTATATCGCAATCCAACGCCATTCTTAGTCACTAGAAAAGGCAAAACAGGTCAAGAAAAGGGGAAACGCTATTTTTCCCCTTTGTCTTCTTCATCGATTTGCGCAAGCAGTGACGACAAACCATAACGCAGGATATATTTCACTATTTTATTGCGCTCAGACTCTGTCAATTGATAATACGCTTCTGACCAGATCTGTAATGCATCTGTTCTTTGACTTTGGTAAGTTACCGAAGGCTCATGCAGGCTAAGTTGCCCTTGGATTTCCCCCGGTAAGCTTTCATAATAATACTCAACAGCCTTACCTTGCACCCCTCTTTTACGGCGGTTTTTCCAGCCTTCTCGTCTTGCCATTAGGTTAATTCCCTGGGGTGATGTCGGGAGTCCTTCTAACCCAGCTAATTCTTTGGCAGTGAACCACAATTTTTTCATTTTTCACTTCACACTTATATTATGAAACCTGCTGTTGCAGCTTTACTAAAATGTCATCTGTTAAAAAATTTTTTAAATTCAATATAATATTATTTTTATATATTAATTATTTACACCTTAAGTAATTGTAAATTATTTATTATTAATTAAATCAATTAGTGCTAATGTGCCTTCACGCATAATAAATGTCAGGATAGTGTCTCGTTCATCATTAGAAAGCTGGTTATAAGCTTCCTGCCAAATAAAGGCATTATCATTTCGTTTTACTTGATAAGGAGATGAAGTTTCGTTAGCAAACTGCCCCTCAAAAATATCGATAGGTAAAGAACTAATATGGTACTCCAACGCTTTGCCTTGAATACCTCGCCTTTTACGGCTTACCCAGTTTTCACGCCTTGCCATTGCATTAATACCTTGAGTTGTCATGGGAAGCCCTTGTAACCCAAGCAGCTCTTTTGCCGTTAGCCATTCCTTGTACATGCTGACCCTCCTAGTCATGATGACAATTTAATTCTCAGTTGTTGAAAACAATCTATATTTTCTCAAAACCTCATTAACTCATTCGTTTTATTTATGCCTATAAATAATAATATACAAATTATATTTGTTATTAGCATTCTAATTTCTTTTAATAACAGACAATTAAATAATTTACTCACTAATAATTTAACTAATTTTATTAACTAATCTAGATATATTACGAGTACGAGTAAAAAGTAGCATTAAATATGCCATTTCTATCCCTAACTAGAAAGAGTTAGTTTTAACATCAAAGTTTTATCCTAATTCACAGTTATTCATTCTGACTTTCTATTTAATTTCATAAAAACCACGATAGTTTCATAAAATGAATTTTTAAGAAAAAATCAGAAATTATTTTGGGAAATTTCTGTTATTTTATTTCCAATAACTAAACGGATGTACTGAATGTATCATAATTTTCGGTTACTCGTACCACTAACTCTACATGATTCTAAGTGAAAAAAGGACTAAAAAATGATTTTACGGAAGTCGGACTGGCACCCTGCAGATATCATTGCAGCTTTACGTAAGCGTGGGACAACTCTTGCCGCAATTTCGCGCGAGGCAGGACTAAGCTCTTCAACGTTAGCAAATGCACTATCACGCCCTTGGCCTAAAGGGGAATGGATTATTGCCAATTTCTTAGCGATCCACCCCGCTGAAATTTGGCCAAGTCGTTATTATGACCCAATTACAGGGGATTTATTAGAAAGAAAAGTCAGAGTAAAAACACCAGCAGAAGATTAAAAATTGAATTGATATAATTATAACGCCGTGAATAATAAATCAATTTATTCACGGCATTATCCTTAGATGGCTCTCCAATAAAGAACGGTCTTGTTTATTTCATCCGAGAAAAACCGTCAGCGAGATCTTGTTTTAAGTCATCTAAATTTTCTAAGCCAATCTGCAGTCGTAATGTCGGTCCACCAGGGTTCCAATTAGTCACAGTTCGATATTCAGCACAATTAAATGGAATAATTAAGCTTTCAAAACCGCCCCATGAATACCCCATACCAAAAATTGATAAACCATCCAGCATTTTTGCAATATCTGTTTGGGTATATTTAGGGTCAAGTACAATGGAAAACAGCCCCGATGAACCAGTAAAATCCCGCTTCCAAATTTCATGGCCTGGGCAATCAGCAAATGCAGGATGTAAAATACGAATCACTTCGGTTCGTTCTTGCAGCCAATGTGCAATATTTAAAGCTCTTTCTTGAGCTTCTTTTAAGCGAATAGGTAAGGTTCGCAAACCCCGCAATGCAAGAAAACAGTCCTCTGCTCCCGGCAACATGGCCATGTAATCATAAGTTTCACGTAGTTTCGGCCACCACGCTTGATTCGCCGAGACAATTCCCATTAGCAAATCAGAATGGCCGCCTAAATATTTGGTGCCTGCTTCCAGCGAGATATCACAACCCAGTTCATGAGCTTTAAAAAATAAAGGTGTCGCCCATGTATTATCAATAATCGTCGCAATGTCATGGCGTTTTGCAACCTCAACAATTGCAGGCACATCTTGAATTTCAAAACTTTGAGAACCTGGAGATTCTAAAAAAATTGTGCTGGTATTTGGCGTTACCAGTTTTTCAATGTCAGCACCAATCATCGGGTCATAATAGGTTGTGATGATCCCCATTTTATCCAACAGACCATGACAAAACTTACGTGTTGGCCGATAAACACTATCAGGCATTAATAAATGATCACCTGTTTTCAATGTTGTCAGCAATGCCAACACAATCGCGCCTAAACCAGATGGTGAAAGCACCGTCCCTTCGGCTCCAGCAAGAGCGGACCAAGCTTGCTCCAATTGCTTAATTGTTGGCGTGCCCGCTGTACCATAATTAAATTCCGCCCTATCATTGATTAAGGCATCAACAGTTGGAAATACGACCGTCGAACCACGATAAACGGGAGCATTTACAAAACCAGCTTGCTTAGCAGGGTCTCTCCCTAGCTGGGTGACTTGTGTATCAACATGAAATTCAGATACCGCTTTTTTCTTCATGAGATCCTCTCAACAACATCATTATTTATTCGAAAAATTTAAAGAATGGAGATAGGCATAACAGCACACCAAAGAAAATGATGAACCACACTGTTGGGCCTTTAAATTTGTGTAATGCCGGAACTTTGTAAACCAGATAGCAAGGAATTAAGCAAGAAACGATACCAAATAATGGGCCGCCAAGTTGCATGAAAAACAGAATAGAAAACCGTGTTGAAACCCAAAACCACAGTGCAATGATAACGCCTAAGCATACCCCATAATGTAGCACTGTTTGGTTAATGCGTTCTTCAGGAATAAATCGACTCAATAGATTGACAACAATGCCTTTGATTGCTTCTTGGAAGCCTAAATAAATTCCTAAGAATGCCGTCAAGATTGCAAAAATATTGAGTAATGCGGTCATCACTTTCACTATTGACCCAGGTATCACTTGAGCAGCAATCGCTAATGCTGAAATATTTTGTTCAAAGGCCGATACGGCTTGCTCATGGCTAATTGAGAAAGTAAAAGAAAAAGCAAAAAACAAGACTGCAACGGCGAGAATAATATACGCAACACGGTTAGCGCGTATTGCTCGGTATGTCGCGATACGCTTATTACTTTCTATTTTACGATACGCAATGTTCATGGGGCTCAATATTTGCACAAACAATATAGAAAATAAGGTAAATGGTAGTGTTAAAAAAACATCTCTCATAAATGGGAGAAAATCAGGAAATGCTGTGATATTGGCAAAATTCCAATATGGAACCATCACTATACCAAGCAGTACGATAATACCGAATTTTACAATAACCATTGGACCAGAGACTTTAAACAGTAACCGCTCCCCTTGTGCAGCAATTGCGACTAATACTGAAATAATAATCAACCCATACCAAACAGAATCAGATAATAGCCCTTCCGTCAATCCAAACGTTTTAATGTAAGAAGCACTATCGAAGGTGACCGCCAGCGAGTAAGAGAACATTCCATGCAATAACATCAAAAAATAGGCAATCCCTAATGCTATCCCCCAGTTTTTACCTAAATATTGTGTAATAACACTGGCGTAGTCATTACATTCTTCAGATTCAGATAATGTTCTGAGATATAAATTTTGTAGCCAATAAATTGCTGGATAAGAAAGTATTGTTGCAGCAATAAAGACCCAAATACCTTTGATACCAATTTGCACAGGCATAAAAACAATCCCTGAACCAATTGCCATACCAATGCATAAAATAACCCAACCAACATCATATTTTGTAAAGGGGATCTTTTTTGTATTAATCGGATTATCTGCACTTGCCTGAATACTATTAGACATAGTCTATTCCTCAACGTTATAGATTTAATTATTAAAAAAGTTAGGAACAACAATATTGTGTAGAAGCTACATTTTTTTTAAAACTGGAGTGGCATGAGTAAACTGCGATAAATTCACAATTATAGTATGCTGGAATAAACGGGTTTAATAGGGCATGACAATGCTAATAAATAAAAACACTTTTGCGTTTAAAGCAAAAATTGACAGCTACGCGATTTTTCGGCATTTAGAGTTATTCATCAAAATCGTCGAGTGTAATAGCTTCAGCCTGGCTGCAAAGAAGCTGAATGTAACACCATCATCAGTTAGTCGAGGCCTTCAACAACTCGAAGATCAATTGGGGGTTGTACTCCTAAAGCGCACAACGCGAAATTTTATTTTAACAGACGCAGGGCGCTATTTATTGCAACGATCGCAAAACTTATTGGCCGATCTCGATGACTCACTGGTCAATACCGCCAGCTTCTATCAACATGCTCAAGGTCAATTAAAAATTACCTGTTCTATTGCATTTGGAGTTTGTCATTTAATGCAAATATACAGTGAATACCGAGAAACCAATCCTAAAGTGAGTTTGTCTGTTGACCTTAATGACGAACTTATTAATTTAAATGAAGTTGATTTCGATATTGCATTACGAATTACCAGCCACCCACCTGAAAACTTTGCATTACGGAAAATTTGTAATATTAATTGGGTATACTGTGGAAGCCGTACTTATTTCGAACGATATGGTATTCCTCAATCCCCTGCCGATATTGCATCACACAATTGTTTAATTAATCCAAATATTCCTGACACCTGGCGCATGACGGATAAAGACGGTAGCGCATATCCTCTAGAAATTAATAATATGATTGAGGTAAATAGTAGTTTAGGGTTATTAGAGGCAGCACGCTGCCATCAAGGTATCGTTTGTTTACCTACTTATATGCTAGGCAATTATATTGAAAACGGAGAGTTGCTCCCTGTCTTATTGGATTATGACCCTAAATCCACCCCATTTGCCCTATATGCTTTATACCACCCAGCCCATACACACTCACCTAAAATCAGGACATTTATTGATTTTTTAGTAGAGAAAATACCATCAGATCCGCATTGGGACCATTGGATGCGACAGCATGCTTCATGATGACTTACCCAATAAAAAAGGTTGAGTTCTAAACGAAACTCAACCCTTCACATTCACTATTAGGAAAAATTAATTGGCATTAGCCATTAATGAATTTTTCACCTAATTCGATATCTGCTTTTAATACATCTAGCATGTCTTTCAGTGCTTTCTCTTCAAATGCGCTTAATTTACCGATTGGTAAGTGCTTTTCGATACCGTTTTTGCCTAAAACAACTGGTTGTGCGAAGAAGCGAGCGTGTTCACCATCACCTTCAGTGTAAACACATTCAACTACATTGCTTTCGCCTTGGAGACCACGAATTAAAGATAAACCTAAACGTGCGGCTGCTTGGCCCATAGATAAAGTTGCAGACCCGCCACCGGCTTTCGCTTCAACGACTTCTGTACCTGCGTTTTGAATACGTTTGGTTAACGCGGCAACTTCCTCATCAGTGAAACTAACACCTTCAATTTGAGATAACAATGGCAGAATAGTCACACCTGAGTGGCCGCCAATCACAGGCACTTCAAGGTCATTAACATTTTTGCCTTTCAGCTCAGCAACAAACGTATTAGAACGAATGATATCTAACGTCGTCACACCGAATAAACGGTTTTTATCGTATACTCCTGCTTTTTTCAGGACTTCCGCAGCGATAGCAACGGTGGTATTCACTGGGTTAGTGATAATACCAATCAATGCTTTAGGGCAGGTTTCAGCAATTTGTTGGATCAGATTACGGACGATACCCGCATTGATGTTAAATAAGTCAGAACGATCCATACCTGGTTTACGTGCAACACCCGCAGAAATAAGAACAATGTCAGCACCTTTCAATGCTGGTTTTGCATCTTCGCCGGCAAAGCCTGTCACTTTAACATCAGTTGGGATATGGCTTAGGTCAGCAGCAACACCTGGAGTAACTGGTGCGATGTCGTAGAGGGAGAGTTCTGAACCTGCTGGGAGCTGGTTTTTGAGAAGAAGGGCGAGAGCCTGACCGATACCACCTGCTGCACCTAGGACTGCAACTTTCATTCTGAAACTCCTTAATTTGTACTTTAAAAAGATATCACTTTATTTGTTATACACTTAACACATTACGTATAAAAAACAATTTGTTAACAGATAGAGAGAGAGTTTAACGCAAGAGAACTTGTTTATTAATTGCCAGTATTCTAAACAAATTCCTTATCTGTTAATGAGATAACGGGCACTTTTTTAACAAATAGTTTTTCAGGGTATTGCATTTCGCACAATAAGTTGTTTTTAGTGTATATTATTCAATCAAAAATATTTTTATTAACAATAAATTTACAGCAGACATCTGAAAAATTCATTGTTCTATTATGCTAATTTTTCATTCCCACAATTTACGATAAATAAATACTTCTGACTATCAGCTCGAAACAAGCTTATCTAACTTTAAGTTATTCACTGGTTATAAAATCATCATAACGCAATTTTGTTGCATAAAAATGCACTTTTACGGATAATACAACTTGGTTCAATGCAAAAGAATGGGTTAATTATGCGCACTCCGTCTAAACAAGAAGACTTGGTTAAGGCTTTTAAAGCCCTACTTAAAGAAGAAAAATTTAGCTCGCAAGCTGAGATCGTCACAGCTTTGCAAGAAGAAGGCTTCGAAAATATTAACCAATCAAAAATTTCCAGAATGCTTACCAAATTTGGTGCAGTTCGCACCCGTAATGCAAAAATGGAAATGGTATATTGCCTGCCTACAGAGCCTGGTGTCCCTACCGCTACCAGTCCACTCAAAAACTTGGTTTTGGATATAGACTATAACCCTTCTGTTGTCGTGATCAGAACTAGCCCTGGAGCTGCACAGCTTATTGCACGTTTGTTAGATTCATTAGGCAAAGCAGAAGGGATTTTAGGTAGTATTGCTGGTGATGATACTATCTTCTCAACACCGGCAAATAATTTCACCACAAAAGAACTGTATGAAGCGATTCTAGCGTTATTTGAACAAGAGCTTTAATCTATTGATATACATTAGCTTAAGAGGGAAATTGATTTCCCTCTTATTGTTTTTGTCTGTTTCTATTCTATTTTGAGACATCATTTTGCTATTTGATATTTTCCGTAACTTCATACACTACGGCTTTCACTTCCTAATGCCAATTGCCTTTGGTTACCTATTTTGGCGAAAAAATTGGAAACTAGCGGCCCTGATTATGATTGCCACGATGGCTATCGACTTAGATCATCTGCTAGCTGATCCGATTTTCGACCCAGAGCGCTGTGGCATTGGTTTCCACCCACTCCATTCCTTTTGGGCTGCAGTTGTCTATGTCGTATTATTATTCATGCCATCATGGAAGCTTAAAGCCATTGCTGTTGGTTGTTTATTCCACCTTTTTACTGATTCAGTAGATTGTTATATGGGAAGTTTAAAAAAAGAAATGAATAGTCCAATAACATTAAGTCTCGTCACAGAACAGTGCCCATTGGGTATGCCAAACATAAAAAAACCCCAGTAATCATAAGAATCACTGGGGTTATCAAATAGCTAGCTAAGAGAATTTAATCATCTCGCTCTGTTTCTGCTTTCGCTTTCAAACCTGCGAGCAATTTGCCATGAATGCCACTAAAGCCACCGTTGCTCATCACCAAAATATGATCGCCCGGTTGTGCGGTTTCAATAATCATATTGGTGAATGCCTCAATATCTGCACTCCAACGCGCGGGTTGGACGCATTTTTCAGCGATGTCTGTCACCATCCAAGGGATATTGGCGGGTTGGAAAAGAAACACTTCATCTGCACGGCCAAGCGCAGGCGCAATATCATTTTTATTGATACCCATTTTCATCGTATTCGAGCGAGGTTCGAGCACCGCAAGAATACGTGAAGTTCCGCCAACTTTGCTGCGAAGTGCTTCTAACGTCGCCAAAATAGCGGTTGGATGATGTGCGAAGTCATCGTAAACACTGACACCATTTTCAACGCCTCGTAGCTCAAGACGACGACGTGCATTGATAAAGCTATTCAAGGCGAGACAAGCTTCTTTTACTGGAACGCCCACATGGTGAGCCGCTGCAATCGCCATCAATGCATTTTGGATATTATGGTTACCCACTTGTGACCAAGTGACTTCTCCAACTTTTTCTTGTTGGTAATACACCGCAAAATGGCTGCCATCGTGGCTGAGCTTCTCAGCTTGCCATCCGCCATGCTCCCCACCCACCAGCTCTTGTTCACTCCAACAGCCCATTCCAATCACTTGTTTTAAATGATTGTCGTTGTCCGGTGTGAAAATTTTGCCACTGGCGGGCACAATACGTACAAGATGATGGAACTGTTTTTGAATCGCTTCGAGGTTTTCAAAGATATCCGCATGGTCGAATTCAAGGTTGTTCAATACCAAGGTTTTCGGGCTGTAATGAACAAATTTAGAACGTTTATCGAAGAATGCACAGTCATATTCATCAGCTTCGATGACAAAAAACGGGCTTTCACCAATCTTAGCGGAGACATCAAAGTTACCTGGGACACCACCAATTAGAAAACCTGGCTTGTAACCGCAGTCTTCTAAGATCCACGCAAGCATCCCCGCGGTGGTCGTTTTACCATGGGTCCCCGCCACAGCCAGTACCCAACGTTCCGGTAACACATAGTCATGGAGCCACTGTGGGCCAGAAGTATACGGCAAACCTCTTTCTAATACGGCTTCAACACAAGGGTTTCCACGCGTCATTGCATTACCAATCACCACCATATCCGGTATTGGGTCAAGCTGAGCCGGATCATACCCCTGAATAAGCTCAATCCCTTGATTTTCAAGCAATGTGCTCATCGGTGGATACACATTGGCATCCGAACCCGTCACTTTATGTCCTAAAGAACGAGCCAATATTGCTAAGCTTCCCATAAAGGTACCGCATATACCTAAAATATGTATGTGCATTCTTTTTCATCCAATTAGCATGAGGTTGGTCACTATTCTACCCATCAAAAACAGGTTTATAAATGCATTAACCTATTAATCTTTTTTTTATTTAGTTAAACTCTTCCCGCGCGAGGGTAAATGCCCCGCAAAACCTCTGTCAATTTTATTCAGGACCTTCGTCATGAAAACATTAGGCGAATTCATCGTCGAAAAGCAACAAGATTTTCCTCATGCAACAGGTGAGCTGACTTCTTTATTATCAGCTATCAAACTGGGCGCTAAAATTATCCATCGTGATATTAATAAAGCTGGACTTGTCGATATTCTTGGCACTAACGGTGTTTCGAATATTCAAGGTGAAGTTCAGATGAAGCTTGACCTGTATGCAAACGAAAAACTGAAAGCGGCTTTAAAAGCACGCGGAGAAGTCGCCGGTATCGCCTCTGAAGAAGAAGATGAAATTGTCATTTTCGAAGGAGACCGCGCAGAAAACGCAAAATATGTTGTTTTAATGGACCCACTTGATGGTTCTTCAAACATCGATGTAAACGTTTCCGTTGGAACAATTTTCTCAATCTACCATCGTATCACGCCAATTGGCCAACCGGTTACAGAAGCGGATTTCCTGCAACCTGGTAACCGCCAAGTGGCTGCGGGCTACGTGGTTTACGGTTCATCAACGATGTTGGTTTACACCACTGGTGTTGGTGTACATGCGTTTACTTACGACCCATCATTGGGCGTGTTCTGCTTGTCTCATGAAAAAGTGATGTTCCCATCAGAAGGAAAAATGTACTCCATCAATGAAGGTAACTATATTAAGTTCCCGATGGGTGTTAAAAAGTACATTAAATATTGCCAAGAAGAAGATAAAGCAACAAATCGCCCGTATACCACGCGTTATATCGGTTCTTTGGTTGCAGACTTCCATCGTAACTTGCTCAAAGGGGGAATTTATATTTACCCAAGTACGGCAAGCCATCCAAATGGGAAACTGCGCCTTCTGTACGAATGTAACCCAATTGCATTTTTAGCAGAACAAGCCGGTGGTAAAGCCAGTGATGGAGCAAACCGCATTTTAGATATCATACCTAGCGAATTACACCAACGTGCGCCGTTCTTTGTCGGAACTGAGTCGATGGTAGAAAAAGCAGAATCATTTATGCGTGAATTCCCTGACACGGAATAATCTAATTCATTAATTATAAGGCGGGGCTTCCCGCCTTTTTTATCCCTTTTTTTCACCAACTAGTGAGTTTTGTCCCCTTTTACGGCTATAATGTCCCTCACGCTATCTACTCTATTATTTAATTTGCCTAAAGGCGGCAATAAATGCGATGCCAGTGACAAATTAAAATGAGTAAATTCATTATTCACACAAAGGATACATTTAAATGGGCCTGAACAATGTACCGGCAGGTAAAGATCTGCCAGAAGATATCTATGTTATCATCGAAATCCCAGCGAACGCAGATCCTATCAAATATGAAGTTGATAAAGAGTCTGGTGCGCTGTTTGTAGACCGTTTCATGTCAACAGCGATGTTCTATCCATGCAACTATGGTTACATCAACAATACCCTGTCTTTAGATGGTGACCCAGTTGATGTATTAGTTCCAACTCCATACCCATTACAACCAGGCTCAGTCATCCGTTGCCGTCCTGTTGGCGTACTGAAAATGACTGACGAGTCTGGTGAAGATGCAAAATTAGTGGCTGTTCCGCACACTAAATTAAGCAAAGAATACGATCACATTAAAGATGTGAACGACCTGCCAGAATTACTGCGTGCTCAAATTACTCACTTCTTTGAACATTACAAAGATTTAGAAAAAGGTAAGTGGGTTAAAGTTGATGGTTGGGAAGACGCGGCATCTGCAAAAGCAGAGATCATCGAATCTTTCGAACGCGCTGCAAAAAAATAATCCCCCTATAGGGAGATTATGAAAGCTCTGGTTAATACCAGGGCTTTTTTTATGGGTTATAATCAGTTAATTAATCTATAAAAAACGCCAGCTATCATAGCTGGCGTCCTATATAACTATAGCATTCAATATAATATTGGATAGCTACTTTTCTTCATCACGTTTCAACCAGTCGCCACTTTTTATTTGGCGTAGACCATCAACGGAATGTTTATATAGATAAATCCAAGCATTGCCATACGGCGTTGGGATGAGCTCCCTCACATAGTCTTGAGAATTTTTCTTTAGCTCATCTAACTCTGTCAAAATGGACGGGTTGATTCGATAAACTTCGCACTCTATCGCCCCATCCCCTTTGACAACCGCTGGATAATATCCAAGATCATACAGTTCATAGCCTTCTAGCTTATGCTCACCAAGTAGTTGGGCATAAGTCATCCAGTGATGATTTCCTTGCTTTTGTCTTAAGCTGCCATAAACAATTACACGCATAATCTAAAACTCAAATTGGTAAAGGAGATCCAATGCCTGATTAACACCAGACACAGCTTCTAAATACAGTTTTGGCATCAATCGATAACGTAAAGTTAACGTCGCCAATGAGTCAAAGATACCAACTCCATACTTCACTTGTAAATCATTAGTGATCTTACCACTTACAACGACTTGAGAACCATCCCCCACACCTTGGGTATCGACGGCTAAATCAGAGACCCCAAATGTCTCACCAATTTTGCCCACGAGTTGCCCACTTTGTGCTACACCTAAGCCTATTAACATAGATGTCATTTGTGAACCATTTGCGTCCCCACTGTCTAAGCCCTCTCCTCTTAATAAGTAAGACAGCGCTTCTTGTTGTGTTTTCGCCGGTTCAGAGAATATTTCTACTTTCGGTTTATCTGCAAGCCCAGTGACCTTCACCCCTGCAATCACGCCATCTGCCGTGTTGTCTGGGTTACGTATAGCTTCTAAGTTTAAGAATGGTTGGTCCGCAGGGCCTGAGAACTGAATTTGCCCCTTACGTACAATCAAATCTTGCCCATAAGCACGGAAACGACCAGCTGGAATATCCACCTGACCATTGATGTGCAAGCCATGGATATTTTGAACCACTTTCAATAAACCCGTCAGGCGCGCTTTTAAGCCAAACGCATCCAATCGAACATCGTTACCAATTTTAATATCCAAATTGGTCTGAATAGGAATGGATGGCGCTTTTTGTTCAATTGGCTGTAAGTTGCTATCTAACATCACCACATCTGAAGATGCGCTTACCGCCGACTCAGGGAGCTCTTGAACAGTAATTCGAGCCCATGGAATATTGACCGTACCATTTAACGTGAGTACCGAAGGTGATGCATCAAATACAATATCCGGTTGAACATCAATTTGGATCATCGGCGGTAAAGAAACACGGAGGTTATTACCTCGCGCCATGATTTTTGCACGCCATGCATCAATATTGCGCCAATCTGCGTCACCATCAATGTTCAGATAGCCCTCTGGCGTGTTTATCTGACCATTCATGACTGAGCTCGTGCCGTTGAAATTAACACCTAAATGACCACTTTTGATATCAAACGGGATCATTGCAGATCTCACTTCTAAACTCGAAAGCGCTAAATTACCATTTAATAACGGGTTATTCGCTGACCCGCCTAAGCGTAGATTTCCACTTAAACGGCCATTCGCCACTTCCTTCTGGCCCAGTAACGGCTTGATTAAATCTAATGTCACCGAATTAATTTCAACATTACCCGACAACAAGCGACGTTTCTCAATATCAGACACTTGGATGTTACCGCGCATCTGTCCGTTATTAGCCAACCCAAATAACCAACTAAGGTCAGCCTTACCATTTTTCAACCCAGCACTTAACGTTAAGGTATCAAAAGCAATAGGCAAACGGGTTCCATCCACGAACTGAACCGCTTTGACATCATTTCCTCGCAAGTCCAGCTTCACTTGTGGCATGCTGCCATCCGCTTTCCAAATGGCATTGGCTTTACCCGTAAATACGCCACTGACTCGAGTATCTTGTGGCATAAATGGTTTAAGCATTGCGAGATCAAAACGTTCTAGCACGATATCCGCGCTACCACTTTTACCCGCTTTAATCGGTTTTGGTACACACAAACGGGCATTCGGGTTAACCCAACAATGTCTGCCAATGGTCACTTCTTGTGTTTGGTTGGCATAATCGAGTGACATTGCTTGGTTTAAGCGCCATTCACCCACCACCGTATCAAATAAGGTATTGGTTAAATTCCCTTTCCACACTTCAGTCTGCCGGTCAAAACTCCCCGCTAATGCTAATTGCCCAGAAACCGGCTCACCCTTCATATTTAATTTTAAAGTGTGCTGTTTTTCACTGCCTTTCGCATCTAAAGTCAGGTTATTGACGACAAGATCGCCTTGTTTTAGCTGACGCAGAACAACGGATAAATCCCCTTTAATTTGTTCGCCTGTTGCCACATTTCCTTTGATAACAACATTTTCGATAGCAAGGTCATCCTGCCACTTCACACCACGTGCCGTAAGGTCAACAAGGGCTTCTGGTGTTTGTAAATTACCACGTAATTTCACATCACCCGCAATCACACCACCTAAGCCCGGTAGCAAACCATTGAGTGCAGGGGCATTAATTTTGGCATCAAGATTCCATTTATCGGCAAGAGAACCTTTTACATCAACATTGTTTTTACCTAATGCCAAATTAAAGTTCGGAATATCCCATTGGCCTGCTGCGTTACCTTTGGCTTTACCCCGTGCTTTTAAAAGATTATTTTTAACATTACCGTCTAAGATAATTTCAGGAATATCCAACTGCCAGCTGCCACCGTATAAACTTCCGCGTGTGGCAATTTTGCCATCCACTTTAGCAGGCCATTCAGGGTACTGTTTTGCCGTATTAATACCCGAAAGAGTCAATACTGCATTCCAACTAATCGCCTTGCTCCAGTCCGCAACGCCAGTAATATCCGCATTACCTTGCAAAGCGGCTAAACGTAAGCGAGTTAAATTAATTTGCTCTTCATTACCTTTCGCATCTAATAGCAAGGTAGAAGGAGGGAGATCCTGCCCAGTGATCGCTGAGCGTACAGACATATCATAAGCCGATGGCCGGCCATTTAGGCGCAGACGTGTCCCATCGAGTTGATATTGCGCATTCCCCACTAACGGCCACGTTAACTTATCACTTTCTAATGTAAGCAAAATAGGCAGGTCTGCTTGTGACAAATCCGTTTCTGCATCTAGTTTTGCATTAATTGGCCCATGTAAATTCAATGCCAATTTTAGCTCATCAATCAAACCGCCTTTTAAGGAGAGATCTACCTTTTGCCCATCTAAATCGTCTAAACGGCTTTCCCCCACGACTGACAATGAGACTGGCCATTTATCTTGCAAGGTCGCCGTGCCAGATAACGCAATATTCCCCTGCGGTGCATCGACTTTTAACTGTTTAACGAGAACTTGTTGCCCTTCATTTGAAAGACTCAGGTGCAATTGGTTAATTTTGAGATCAGTCGCACCCGTTAATTGAAAATTCGAAGCATTAATACCGTCGACATTCAAATCAACAGGTAAAATAACTTCTGGTAATTCAGCAAGTAACGGTTTAGAAAATAGCGCTTTTAATTCATCTGCTAATGATTTTTGTTCATTAATCGGCGTTGGCTCTGGCTGTTTTTCTTCAGCGACGGCATCTGATTTGGTGTCAGGTAAATTAATCGCCAAATCAATGATATCAGTTGGAATAATAGTGATCGCTTTCCCTTCCCACGTGACCCCTGTGGTAAATTTAGCTAAATCAATATCCATACCATCCACATTGACGTGCGTTGAAACCAAAGCCAATTGATTCAAACGAATAGTCAAAGGCGCCTTGAGTTCAGTCAAAGGTTCAGATGGTGGCGTTTCTTCAGCAGGGGGAAATTGGGTGGTATCGACAGTAACAGTAACATTTTCCGTGCCTAAGTTGTCGACACATAGCTCACGGCTTGTTAAACAACCTAGACGTACCGCTAAATTTAATTTCCCCGCATTAACATCAACTCCCGGCATTTGATATTTAACGCCACTTAGCGTTAAGTTACTAATATCACCGTCAATTTTATCAATGGTTAATTCAGGAACAAAACGTGTCGCTGTATTTAATGCAAAGTGAAGACCTGATTGCGTTCCAATCACCCAACTGAGTGCGGCAACAACCAGAACGAGAATTAATAAAATGGAAAGACTGGTCCATTTTAGCCACTTCAACCACCTCATAACTCAGTCCCCAAGCCGATATAAAACTGTATTTTGTTGTTATCTGGATCACCGATAGGTTTTGCTAAGTCTAATTTTATTGGACCAACCGGTGAGACCCAGCGGATACCGACTCCCGCACCCGTTTTAAAATCATTATCTTTAAAGTTATCAACGGCTTCACCACTATCAATAAAGGTCGCTCCCCACCAATTTCCTGTAAAGTTATATTGGTATTCCACAGAGCCTACCGCCAATTTTGATGCCCCTGTCAGCTTACCTTTACTATCTTCTGGCGAGATCTTTTGATAACCATATCCACGCACGCTGCCGTCACCACCCGCAAAGAAACGCAAGTCCGGTGGAACTTTGTCGAAGTCATTGGTTTCAATCCAACCGATATTTC
The DNA here is from genome assembly GCF_033901115.1 of Providencia sp. CIM-Carb-044. NCBI lineage: Bacteria > Pseudomonadati > Pseudomonadota > Gammaproteobacteria > Enterobacterales > Morganellaceae > Providencia > Providencia sp. CIM-Carb-044. The sequence continues at coordinate 32,251 of NZ_JAXADV010000011.1, read as the reverse complement.
CACGAACGACAAAGCGATGACCTTCCCATGGCGTTCTGATCCATACATTTTTGGCTTGTAGTACAGCGAAGTCGATATCTGAACCCCAAATTTTATTCGAATAATCAATAGAATAGCGTTGACTATCTCCCCATGTTGGCATCACACCGCCGCGTTGGCGAATGCGGCTTACATAGGCCCCGGGATACAGCAACATCGTCGTATTCGTCACGTTAGCTTGGGTAAAGTTACTCAGCATCCAACGCATGTTTACGCCATATTGCCAACCGGATGAATAATCCCAGTTACGAGACACATTCAAGGTTGTTGTATTCGCTTGTGTATCATTCAAATCTGTCCGTTTAAAGCCCCCTTGAACCGCATAATATTGCTCAAGCGGGTTCGCTTTTAATGGAATTTTATAACTCGCATCAATTAATTGTTCTGGTTGGGATAAACTAATATTTGACGTTAAACTCTGCCCACGAGAGTTAATCCAAGGCTTATTCCATGTGGCTTTAACGCGAGGTCCGACATCGGTGGCATAGCCTCCCCCAAGCTCAATAAAGTTTTTCGCTCTAGGGGTCATTACCGCTTCCATCGGTAACTCATAAGAATTTGCTTTGCGCGCACTCACAATACGCGGTGTCACAATTGCAGAAGAGAACCAACCTGTTTCAGCTAACCGACGGTTAAACTCAGCAAGTTGCTCTGATGTGTAGTATTCCCCTTTTTTAAAAGGGGCTAGGTTATTCAGGTAATCTTCTCGGATTTGTGAACCTGAATAAGAAATTGCACCAAACCGATAACGTTCACCACTGTTAAAATCAAAATCCCAATAAGCCGCATGGTGATCAAGAGAAATACCCAGTTGGCTTTTCTCCATCATCGCATCAAAATAACCTTTGCGAACAGCTAAACTACTAAAACGTCCTTTAAATTCTTCGTATTCGCCATCATTTTGAACTGTATCAAGCTTTGGCGTATATTGTTTGAGCATCTTTTCATAGTCGGGATCCGTTTTTGCTCCACCTTGCAATTCAACAGTCACTCCCTTCAATAAAATAGGTTCTCCAGGAGTGACCTTGGCGGTTAAAACGGAACGAGCAGGCGGGGTTTTTTCTTCATAGCTAAATTCAACCGTGGGTTGGTAGTAACCTAAAGGCTTTAAACCTTCTTTAATTGCTTTCTCAACACGGGCTCGAAAACGACCATTTGGCACAACTTCATCTTGCGATATATTAGACAGTTGTACTCGAACGTTTTGATTAAGTTGTCCTTCAAGGCCTTCAATATTAAGACGAAGATTAGCTGCGTGTACCACTGGCACTGCCGCAGTTAGGCAGAGAAAACAAATTAGAGGGTATTTCGACACGCCTACTCCTAAGGTGATTGTTCGATTGACTAAATACTTCATATCAATTTATTTTGAGTAAAATTCGCCATATACACAAGTTTTTATCCCTATTTTTAGATTATTTGTGTGGTCAATACATATAGGAATCATTATGCCTTTTAATAAATTTCACTCTGCAAGTATTGCACAACCTCTGCCCGGCAGAGCAACTGCTATGACTTACTCACCATATCATGCGCTTAACCATCATTCGATTGAGATTATTCCTAAGAATATGGAAATTGCTTATTTTGCCATGGGTTGTTTTTGGGGAGTTGAACGATTATTTTGGCAGCAAGCTGGGGTTTATTCAACTTCTGCTGGGTATTGTGGTGGAGTGACCCCTAACCCGACCTACGAGGAAGTTTGCTCTGGGCGAACTGGCCACGCAGAAGCGGTTCGTGTCGTTTTTGATCCGCAAGTTATCAGTTACTCTCAACTATTGACATTATTTTGGGAAAACCATGACCCTGCACAAGGCATGCGCCAAGGAAATGACATGGGAAGCCAATATCGTTCCGCAATTTATACTGTGTCAGATGAGCAAGACCAGCAAGCGATGGAAACACTGCAAGCTTACCAAAATGCAATGATAGCGCAGCATGACTCTCGTGCAATCACGACCGAAATAGCGCCCTTAGACACTTTCTATTTTGCCGAAGATTACCACCAGCAGTACTTATACAAAAACCCGAATGGATATTGCGGATTAGGAGGGATTGGTATCTGTTTACCACCTTCGTTAAACAAATAAATCAATAACATAATACAGTGAGTTCATCTTCCCAACCATTCAAGTTGCTTTTCAATATGACTTAAAGCAGCTTGAATGATGATGAATATCTAGGCAGATAAATCACCTCAGTGCTATACTAATGCAACATATCAACAATTTGCGCATATTGCGCAACATATATTTGCATACTCAATATATTTAAATACACGAGACTATGCCTTCAGAGATTTTTGAATTTTATGGATTCTTCCTTTGATTGGCTGGATAACTTATGCTCAACAGTTTATTAATTGTTCTATTATTATGTGCAATTAGCGCATTCTTTTCTTTGTCAGAAATTTCTCTGGCAGCTTCCCGCCGCATTAAACTTAAACTTATGGCCGACGAAGGCAACATTAATGCGGCTCGCGTGCTTAAATTACAAGAAATGCCGGGAATGTTTTTTACCGTCGTTCAAATTGGTTTAAATGCCGTTGCTATCCTTGCCGGTATTGTGGGGGAATCTGCTTTTTCTCCAGCTTTGTACGATATCTTTATTCAATTTTTATCCCCAAGCTGGGCTCAACAAGTTTCATCAATCCTGTCATTCACCATTGTGACAAGCTTGTTTATTTTAGTGGCTGATTTAACGCCTAAACGCATCGGTATGGTAAAACCTGAAGCCATTGCGATTCGTATTGTGAATCCGATGCGCTTCTGTTTAGTGGTACTGAGCCCATTCGTCTGGTTTTTTAATGGCCTTGCGAACCTGTTTTTTAAATTATTCAAATTACCTACATCACGCAACGAAGATATCACTTCTGATGATATTTTTGCGGTCGTTGAAGCAGGTGCTGTAGCGGGTGTGTTACGTAAACAAGAACACGAATTAATTGAGAACGTGTTTGAGCTGGAATCACGTACTGTACCATCAGCGATGACTCCGCGTGAAAGTATCATTTATTTTGACAAAGACGAGTCAGAAGAAAGCATCAAACATAAAATTTCAACCCAGCCACATTCTAAGTTTCTAGTATGTGCAGGGGGTATTGACCATGTTATTGGTTATGTTGATTCGAAAGAATTACTTAACCGTGTACTCAATGGGCAGAGCTTAAGTTTAAAAGATGGTGTTCACATTAGAAATACGCTCATGATCCCTGACACCCTCTCATTATCAGATACCTTAGAGGCATTTAAAACAAACGCCGTCGATTTTGCTGTGATTCTCAACGAATATGCATTAGTCATGGGTATCATTACCATCAATGATGTAATGATCACTCTAATGGGGGACTTAATTGGTCCAGGGCAAGAAGAGCAAATCGTAGTACGTGATGAGAATTCTTGGTTAGTTGAAGGCGGAACGCCAATTGAAGATGTGATGCGCATTTTAGATATTGATGATTTCCCTGACTTTAGCAACTATGAAACCATCGCAGGGTTTATGATGTACCGGTTAAGAAGAATGCCGAAACGGACAGATTATGTGAAATATGCGGGCTATAAATTTGAAGTCGTCGATATTGATAATTACAAAATTGACCAATTACTCGTAACTCGCCTGACTACAGCGCCATCACCTGTCGTTGTACAACCCGGAAAAAATACTATTGAAACGGCTGGCGCAAAACAACAAACAAAAGATACAGGACATTAATGCTTGATAGCGAAGCCGTTTCTTTCAATGCGCCACCTATGTGGCGCGTTGTTAACCAAAAACTGCTGATTAACCTACCCCAGTTCTGCCTGCAATAATGAAACCTGTTTATTGACCTCACTCATCACATTGTAATGGCGCTTATCACTGATTTTAGGTGGTAGAATTTTCCCATAGTTAAACTCAAATGCCCCAAAATCCTTAATATAGAGCCTGCCACGGAATAGCGTTTTGACGTAAAGAGCAATCTTAGATGGGTTATAACGGTTAAAAATTTTCATTAGAACTTTGCCTCCCCTTTGTTCTTACGATATTCAATAACTCATACCGTACAATAATCATAGACCAGAAATTTTTATTTTGGTTCTAAAATTGCAGTTTTATTCAATTTACTGACATAACATGACACTGTAAATTAACTGTTAAAACCCCATAAACTTTGCTTTTGTTCTAAATTTTAAAAAAATGTTAAATTATCTCTTGTAACTCATCCGATGAGCTATGCTATAAATAGTAGTCAGCAGACAAACCACTAGGCTCACATGGCAAAATAATCAATCAAGGGGCTTTTATGATAAAAAATTATTTACTTTTAATATGCTTGCTTGGGGTATCTGCAGTAGCTTCTGCAGCAAATATTCAATTAAACCAATCTGTTCCTGCTGTTTCTGTCACTGACAAGGGTGAGCTTGTCATGAATAATGACGGGAAATTGGATTATCAACCGTGGAAAAGCCAACAGCTCGTTGGAAAGGTGCGTACTATCCAACACATTGCTGGCCGTTCTTCAGCAAAAGAACTCAATGCCCCCTTAGTTGAGGCTATCAAGCAAGCCAAGTTCCCTCACGATAGCTATCAAACAACAACAATCATTAATACCGATGATGCAATTTTCGGTACGGGTGTATTTGTGAAAAACAGCGTTGAAGATAGCAAAAAAGAGTTTCCATATTCACAATTTATTGTTGATAGCGAAGGTACGGTGAAGAACGCATGGGGCTTGAAACCAGAAAGTTCAGCAATTATCGTATTGGATAATCAAGGGAAAGTGTTGTTTTTCAAAGATGGTGAATTAAATACCCAAGAAGTTCAAAAAGTCATTAGTTTGTTAGTCTCATCACTAAACCAATAACGTCTACCTTTTGCTGTTACTAAGTTAGTATGTAGTGTGCGCAATTTCGCACACTACAATTTCTCACACGCGACAGGTAGTTAGCCCTATCTCACTTGAGTTAAAAATAGTGAGTTATGCTAAAATGCCCTTACATTAAATATGCATAATTATGATTATTATTTTAATAAACAATCATAATTAATGTGCTTATTATCACGTTTTAGTTTCATTCCAATACACTTTGGCACAAAAGCCCCCATTAACGCCATGAGTAAAAATAACTTGTAAATGATGCAATTGCGCAATCCGTTTAACAATAGAGAGCCCTAAGCCACTCCCAGTTTTTTCTTGTCCCGGCGGACGATAGAAGCGCTCACCTAATCGCCGTAAAACTTCAGGTGTCACGCCATTACCATCATCTTGAACTTCAAGGTGATCAGCATACAAAATAATCTCCACTCGCCCCTCTATTTTTCCATAACGGATTGCATTATTGAGCAAATTTCTCAGCAACGCATTGAGTAGTAATGGCTGACCTTGAAAATCAGGGGGGCTAGCAACTAAAGTATTTATTATCGTTGTTTGCTGCTCTTTAGCTTCCGGCTCTACATCTTTTATCGCCGCTTCAATTAACTCAGGCCAAGATACAACTGTAATATCATCAAGTTGCGTGGATGACTCTAACCGAGACAACATCAGTAGTTGGTCAACGAGCCTTGTCGCCCTATCAATACCTTCCGATAAATTAGCCACTGCATGATTACGGATATCTGCATTATTCCCTGCAATTTGTACCACTTCTGCCTGCACCCTTAATGCTGCAAGTGGGCTACGTAGTTCATGAGCCGCATCCGAGGTAAATTGTCGTTCACGAGCAAACATTTCATTAATACGGCCAAACAGTACATTCATAGAGTCAATAATAGGTCTTACTTCACTGGGAATTCGCGTCACTTGTACTGGGGTTAGTTCATCAGGTTTTCGGTGATACAACTGGGTTGCTACGTCCTTCAATGGGCGTAAAGCTCGTGTCAACAGCCATAAAAATAGTAATAACATGATTGGCAAAGCAATCAACCAAGGCATAAATTGTGCAACCATAATATCGGTTGCCATTTCTTGTCGGTATTCCCACTCTTGCCCTACTGCAATGATATATCGACCATCTTGAGATTTTAGCCACACAAAACGCCAAGGGTCGTCACTTCCTTGGATCATCCCATCGCTAAACCCTTCTCGCTTAAATTGATAGACGATGTCTCTACCGTTATCACCGTCGTTTAATACCATTTCGCCGCCTGGTGTAAAAATAGCAAATGCCAGTGCATCGTCATCTTGATGGCCACGGTTCTTTCGCAATAGTTTTTTGGTTTTAGTCAGTGAAGGCTGGCTCAATTCAAAGCCTGATGGTAAAACAGATAACCGTTTAGCAAACGCCATTTGCTGGGTATCAAACAGCTCATTAATCGTTTTATAGCTTTGGTACCACGCTAACGAACTGGCGATCCCCCATGTCAGTAAAGCTAACAAGAGCAGCATTAAAGTGAGTTTCAGCCTAAGGCTAAATGTCTTCATCATTTATCATCACCTAATCGATAACCAACACCATGAATGGTTCGAATAAACTTATTGCCTAATTTACGCCTTAAATGATGGATATGTACCTCAACCGAGTTACTAGAGACCTCTTCATCCCAGTTATATAATTTCTCTTCAATTAAAGGGCGAGAAAAAACTTTATTTGGGTTATGCATAAATAAAGAAAGTAAAGCAAACTCTTTCCCTTTTAGTTGTACAGGTTCACCTTGCTGTGTCACCGTCATTGCAACTGGATCCATTTCGACATCACCATGCGTAAGTTTAGAAGATAATTGCCCACTTCGGCGGCGGATCAACGCTTGCAAACGCGCCATGACTTCCATTAAAGCGAATGGTTTACAAAGATAATCATCAGCCCCTTGTTGAAGTCCTTGAACACGCTGATCCAAAGCATCCCGTGCCGTCAAAATCAAGACTGGCTCATCACGCCCCTCCTTACGCCAATGCTTCAAAATATCCATTCCATCAATATTTGGTAACGAAAGATCGAGTACAACAGCGTCATAAGGTGCATCAAATAAAGCGAGTTGCCCCTGTTTACCATCCATAAACCAATCAATGGTAAATCCTAATTGGGTTAAGCCCACTTTTAAGCCATCACCAATTAACCGGTCATCTTCAATTAGTAGAATTCGCATAATCTACCCCCATATTAGAATATTATTATATTTATCCTATCAGCTATAATATGACTAGCTATTATTGGCAAAATTAAAAATATAATTCGTTAGTTAAGTTTCTTAAGATCCTGTTAAGATTTACTTGGTTTAATACCCTCCATACAAACAAGTTTACATCCAATTTGGAGATACCGATGATGAAAAAATTACCTGTAATTGCTTTAGTTGCTGCACTCGCAAGTGCACCTGTTTTCGCTGCAAATGGCGGGTTTGACGGCCCTGGCGCTGCCACAAATACAACAGCCCAAACCTCTCCAACCGGTGGTTTCATCGGCCCAAATAGTGGGGAAATGACTGTCGCAAAAGCACTTGATATGTCAGATGACAGCTGGGTTATTTTACGTGGGAATATCGTCAAACAACTTGACCATAAACATTATGAATTCACCGATGGTACTGGCACTATTAATTTAGAAATCAGCGAAAAGCGTTGGAACGGCATAAATGTAACACCAAAAGATAAAGTTGAAATTCGCGGTAAAATTGATAAAGACTGGAATTCAAGAGAAGTCGAAGTTAAACAAATCCAAATAATTAAATAACCCGCAAGTTTACAATGGGATCTGCTCTAAAGCAGGTCCCATCTAAATCCTATTTCATACAGAAATTAACAGTTCTAAATTAACAAAATCATTTTTGTTTACTAAGGCTGCTTAATGACTGTAAAACTCCCTAACATACGGAATATTCGTGAGAAACTGCTTTCAGATAATTGGTATATTTTAAAAAAATATACTTATGAGTTACAACGTGGAGATGGTAGTTGGCAACAACAAGAGCGCGAAGTCTATGATAGAGGCAATGGTGCCGTTATTTTGTTATATAACAAAATAAAAAATAGCATTATTTTAATTCGTCAATTTCGTCTGCCTGTTTATGTTAATGGCTATTCTGATTTTCTGATCGAAGCCGCCGCTGGTTTACTAGAAAACGCCTCACCAGAAGCTCGTATTATTGCTGAAGCAGAAGAAGAAACGGGTTTTAAAGTCGATAAAATTCAAAAAGTTTTTGAAGCCTTTATGAGCCCTGGTTCAGTCACCGAAAAACTCCACTTTTACATTGCTGAATATAGCGATAATAATCGTCGTAACGCAGGTGGTGGGCTTGAAGAAGAAGGGGAAGATATTGAAGTTTTAGAGTGGCCCTTCTCTAAAGCCGTTGATGCGATAAGAACGAGAGAAATAGTTGATGGTAAAACCATTATGCTAATCCAATATCTCGCCCTAAACTCTATTCTAAAAAGCTGATCCTATACTTATAGCTCATAATGATAAAATAAGTCATCGTGAGCTCTCCTATTTTTTATCAGTCATTAAACGAACGATAAAAATAAAACAAATCATAAAAAGACAATCAACTTTTATTATTTTGTTGTTTAATTAAAAAATAAAATCATAAAGCCAAGATAAAACATATTTAGCTTTGACCTACTCGCTAAAAAACTTTAAATTCAAATAATATTAATTTTATATATCATCATTTTAAGAGTCTTATTTTTGCATCCAATGAATATCAAATAATTGTTATACATTACAGTCGGTGATTAAGGAGCTAAATAAAATGATACGCTGCGTTCGTATGTGGACAGGAGAAGATGGAAATTCTCTATTTGAAGAGGGCACTCTTGAGCTCAATAATATAGCAGGAGGCGATAACCAAACCCCTACCATTGCAGTCAACGAGCTTACCTTTCGTGAAACAGTTTCTGGCGGCTCTTTTGATTGGCATCAAGACCCAGTTCCTCGCTATGTCATTACACTTTCAGGTACTTTAGAATTCGAAACCAAAGATGGTTCTAAATTTATCATCAACCCAGGTGATATTTTACTTGCGCAAGATAATACAGGAACAGGCCATAAATGGCGGCTTATTGGTGATGAACCTTGGCGTCGTGCTTATGTTGTCTATCAAGAAGGCACCGATCTTTGCTTCACTCCAACAAAAAAATAGGGGGCATCATGAGCAAACCCATTGCTGAGAATGTCGATATTGCTCTCATAGGTGCAGGGATCATGAGTGCAACGCTTGGTACATTTCTCAAAGAACTTGAACCTTCACTGACGATCGCCGTTTTTGAAAGGCTAAACGACTGTGCCCAAGAAAGTTCCCACCCGTGGAACAATGCGGGAACAGGGCATGCCGCTAACTGTGAGATGAACTATACACCACCAAATCCAGATGGTACGGTGGACATCAGTAAAGCCCTTGAAGTCAATACCGAATTCGATCTCTCTCGTCAGCTTTGGTCTTATCTGGTCACCAAAGGCAAAATTAAAGACCCACGTGACTTTATTCACCCATGCCCACACATGAGCTTTGTTTGGGGTGAAGACAATGTAAAATTCTTGAAACAACGCTACCAACAGATGTCTGCTCACCACTGTTACCACAACATGGAATACAGTGATGATCCAAAGCAGATCAACGAGTGGGCACCTCTGATCATGGAAGGTCGAGACCCTAAAGAAGCGATTGCGGTTACCCGTGTTAATACCGGTGCTGATGTCGATTACGGTGCGCTAACGCATTTATTAATCGCACAATTAAGCGAACAGCCCGGTTTTTCAATTCACTATAAACATGAAGTCATCGATGTTAAAAAAACCGCCGATGGCAGATGGAATATTGAAGTTAAAAACCTACTCACGCACGAGAAAACAATGACTTCCGCGAAGTTTGTGTTTGTTGGTGCAGGCGGTAGAGCAATCGAATTACTACAGAAATCAGGGATCCCTGAAGGAAAAGGGTATGGTGGATTCCCCGTCAGTGGTATCTGGCTGCGTTGTGATAACGAAGAAATTGCCTCTCGCCACCATGCAAAAGTCTATGGTAAAGCAGACAAAGGCTCACCACCAATGTCTGTTCCACACTTAGACACGCGTATTATCGGTGGTAAACGTTCTCTATTATTCGGGCCTTATGCCGGTTTTTCGAGTAAATTCCTTAAGCACGGCTCTTATTTAGACCTGTTTGAATCGGTTAAATTGAATAACATTGAACCAATGCTTGCGGTTGCGAAAGATAACTGGTCACTCGCAGAATACTTAGTGGGCCAAGTCCTGCAAACTTCTGCTCACCAATTTGCTATGCTGCAACAATTCTACCCAGAAGCACAGCATGAGGATTGGAAAGAGGTGGTTGCAGGGCAACGAGTACAAATTATTAAGCCTGACCATGATAAAAAAGGGGTTTTAGAGTTTGGTACAGAACTGATTACTAGTGCGGATAAATCATTTACTGTATTGATGGGAGCATCTCCGGGGGCCTCCACAGCGGCATTTATTGCGCTAAACGTATTAAAAACGTGTTTTGATGAGCAACTCAAAGCTGATGGATGGGAAACACGTTTAAAAGACATCATTCCAACCTATGGGATTGACTTAAAAACGGATGCAAAAGCCTGTTTAGATATTCGTACAGCCACTGCCAAAGTGCTGCAACTAGATAATTAGTTATTAATTAGGTTGGGAAATTACTTCCCAACCTTTATTGGTGTTTAGAATAAAATCACCCGAAAACCTGGATTTAAAAAAGACTCTCGAGGTGTATAATCGAGCGTTTTTCCATGCCAATCAACGACTTTTGCCCCTGCACCAATGGCAACCGCATGTCCAGCTGCAGTGTCCCAAATATTTGTAGGCCCAAAACGTGGGTAAAGCTGTGCTTTTCCTTCCGCAACCAAACAAAATTTGAGTGAAGAACCAATTTCTACTGTCGTGTGTTCACCCATTTGTTTTAAATAATCCATTAATTCATTGTCTTGATGGGAACGGCTGATAACAATGACTGGTGGCTTGGCATCATTCACATGAATAAGTTGCTTATGGCCACCCTCCTCCTTCCATGCCTGATTACCTTCAGCGTAGTACAGCAGCCCTTTCGCTGGGGCATAAACTACCCCCATCGTTGGTACACCGTTCTCAATAAGGGCAATGTTAACCGTAAAATCCCCATTACGATTAATAAATTCTTTCGTTCCATCCAATGGGTCAATCAACCAATAGCGTTGCCAATTCTGCCTGACTGGCCATTCAGGAGGATCTTCTTCAGACAGTTGGGGGATATCAGGAGCAATACGAGCAAGGCCCGCGGTAATCACATTGTGGGCGGCAATATCAGCCTCTGTAACAGGCGAATTATCACTTTTGTGTTCAACCTGTAAAGGTTCTTGCGCATTATAAGTTTCCATAATCGCATAACCCGCTTCTTGAGCTAATTCGCAAATTTGCTGTAGCATATTATTCACCTCTCTGATGACCCTTTACTGCAAGAGTAGCAATTGTGTGAAATTAACGCCATAAAAAAAGCCCCAAAGTCCAAAGACAATGAAGCTTTTTAACTGTGAACTGAACTAACAGAAATTATAAAATTTCAAGTAATTCAACTTCAAATACTAATGTACTGAATGGCGGGATTGATGCACCTGCACCACGCTCACCGTAAGCTAATTGGTGGGGGATATATAATTCCCATTTAGAGCCGACTGGCATCAGGGTCAATGCTTCAATCCAACCTGGAATAACGCCGCTTACAGGAAACTCTGCTGGCTGCCCACGCTGTACTGAGCTATCAAACACAGAGCCATCAATTAAACGCCCTGTATAGTGAACACGTACGCGGTCTGAGCGAGATGGGATAGCACCATCACCTTGGTTAATCACTGAAAATTGTAAGCCAGACTCAGTCGTTGAAACACCATCACGTTTTTGGTTTTCATCTAGGAATTTTTGGCCTTCTTCCGCTAATGCTGCCTGGCGGGATACACGAACAGCGTCGGCACGCTCATGCACTTCACGCAATGCTTTGTGCAGAGTTTCAACAGGTACCGATGGCATATTGCCTTCTAAAGCGTCAACGAGGCCTGCTAGAATTGCATTTGGCACTAAACCTTCTAGCCCTGACTCTAATAATTGCTGCCCAACTTGTAAACCTATGCCATAACTCGCTTGAGCTTCTACCGAATCGAAATTTTGGTTTGCCATGAAAATACCCATATGATTTTGAGAAAATCCAAGAATAGCAGCCCCATCCTTATGGGTAAACCCAAACAATGAATCTAAAGAATAAAACTGATTGATTCCCGACAAATTTATTCAGTGTTCTCTGAAAAATTCAGCCCAACGCTAAAAAAGCCTAAAAAGGGTGCTAGTATGCGTATTAATACGGTCTAATTTACTCATTGCCTCATCAAGGAGGAGTGATGTTTAAACTTTCAAAATTTCATCGCTATGGTATTGCACTGCTCGCTTTAATTGTCGTGGTCGCTTTTTTTTGGCCTACAAGCGACAAATCCCCCAGCGATATTGTTCAAAACCAGCCTATTGTTATCCCACCCCCAACAACCCCTGAGGTAATGCCTGAGCCGACTATTACACCGCCGATACCAGAGCCCGTGCCGGCACCTGAAGATAATTCCCCTCTTTTACCTACTGAGCCTGAAATTATCCCAGAACCTATTGAGCCTGAACCTAATGAGCCTGCAACGGTAACTTCACCAGAAAAAACGCCTGAGACCAAAACAACTCGCCCTTCTGCTAATGAATGGCAAAACTACCGAGTACAAAAAGGGAAGACGCTCGCACAACTCTTTCGTGATAATAACTTACAAGCCAATGATGCTTTTATTATGGCTCGCGTTGAAGGGGCTGAGAAGCCACTAAGTAATTTACGCCAAGGGCAAAAAATTCGTCTGAAAGCGAATGCAAAAGGTGAAGTTCAATTATTAGAAACTACTGGCTCTGATGGGAAAACTTATAGTTTCGCGCGGTTAAGTGACGGAAGCTATTACCGTACACCTTAGTTTAAATACCGACTTTAGGGTAGCATCCCGCTACCCTAATACTTAGTCTGAATTTGCACTATTTACCCCCTCCTTGACTTAACAATATATAAATTTAGCGATATATAATAAATAGTCTCTCACTAACATGTTAAGCGATAAAAACTATCATGCTAAAGCGCAAATGGATTAACATATTTTTAGGTGTGGTTTTTTTATTACTTATCGTGATTGTTAGCTATATTTCATGGTTCAAGATCAATTCAAATGCGCTGTGGAACATCGTTAATACTCAATGTATTCCATTACTTCCAACAACGCTGCCCTGCTTGAAAGTAGAACAGGAAAAACACTATGTATTATTCAAAGATAAAAAAGGGCCTTTACACAACTTAATTATCCCGACTGAAAAGATCACGGGGATAGAATCTAGCCAATTATTGGAACAAAACTTACCCGACTATTTTGCTATCGCTTGGCAAGAAAGGGGCAGTTTGTCACAACAAACACCCCACCCAATTCCTGAACATTTATTGGCCATTGCGGTAAACTCCCAATATGGCCGCTCACAAGACCAACTCCATATTCATATTGCCTGCTTAAAACCTGAGATAAATGAAACGCTTAATCAACTTTCATCGACAATAACAACACATTGGGCTTCTTTATCTTCTGAACTAGCGGGTCATCATTACTTAGCCAAAAAATTTCCAGAAGGCTCACCCCATGTAGAAAATTCGTTTCATCAACTAAACGAATATGTCATCAAGCATCACGATAAAATGGGTAATTTTGGGCTAGCAATGGTACAGCTTAAAGATGGTTCTAAGGTATTACTTGCCAACCGATTGAATTTTTGGGATTTGAACTTAGGTTCTGCGGGTGAATTACTCGACTACCAATGCTTAGCTAATCAATAAATACAAAAATATTGTCTAGAAAATAAAAAACACCGGACTTAGCCGGTGTTTTTTATTCGCATCATGGATAACCCAGTGATGCATATCATCATTATTGATTACTCAGCAACGATGATAACGTTCAGCTCTGCGAAAACATCGCTGTGTAACTGGAAGTGAACTTCGTGGTCACCAGTAGTACGCAGAACGCCGTTTGGCAGGCGAACTTCGCTTTTCGCGATTTGAACGCCAGCCGCAGTAATTGCGTCAGCGATATCACGAGTACCGATTGAACCGAACAGTTTACCTTCGTCACCAGCTTTAGAAGCTAAAGTTACAGAACCCAGAGCAGTAACAGCTGCTGCACGAGCCTGTGCTGCTGCCAGAACGTCAGCTAATTTAGCTTCCAGTTCAGCGCGGCGAGCTTCGAAGAATTCGATGTTTTTCTTAGTCGCAGGAACAGCTTTGCCCTGTGGAACTAAGAAGTTACGAGCATAGCCCGATTTAACGTTAACCTGATCACCCAGGCTACCTAGGTTAGCTACTTTATCAAGCAGAATAACTTGCATTACCTTATCCTCTATTAGTCGTTAATGGACTGTACCAATTACTGATGACGATCAGTGTATGGTAACAGAGACAGGTAGCGAGCGCGCTTGATAGCACGAGCGAGCTGGCGTTGATATTTTGCACGAGTACCGGTGATACGGCTTGGTACAATTTTACCACTTTCAGTGATATAGTTTTTCAGCGTTGCGATATCTTTATAGTCGATCTCTTGAACGCCTTCCGCTGTGAAACGGCAGAACTTGCGACGACGGAAATAACGTGCCATATGGCTAGTCTCCAGAATCTATCAAATCAATCTGCTCGGCATGGAGGACAATCTTGCTAATTCCATTGCGCCCTTGATGGGTACTAATGAAACCGCTTACTGTAATCCAACTGCCGACCGTTATACTGTGAGTATGGGCTTGTAAGGTTTGTCCGCTGGCGATAATGGGCATTCTGCACCATGCTTGCCTTGACAGTCCTGCTTCCAGCTGCTGTGAACGATGTTCTAAAACAAACTGGCAGTGAGGAATGCCTGACGGACTCACTTTTCGAATCAATGCTTTACAGACTGTGCCTGTTAACACCAAACGATTAGTGGTCACCTGCGCAATTACTCTTCAGAATCCCCAGTTTCTTCTACTTCTTCATCCTGATATTCATCAGACATGTCACGGCCACGACGTTCGTCTTTAGCTTTGACCATTGGAGAAGCTTCTGTTACTGCGTGTTTTAAGCGCATAACCATGCTGCGGATAACGGCATCGTTGAAGCGGAAGTTAGTTTCCAGCTCATCAATCGCTTCCTGCGGCGCTTCTACGTTCAGAAGAACATAGTGTGCTTTGTGCAGTTTATTGATTGGGTAAGCCAGTTGACGGCGGCCCCAGTCTTCCAGACGGTGAATCTGACCTTGTGCGTTAGTGATAACAGCACTGTAACGCTCGATCATGCCCGGAACCTGTTCGCTTTGGTCAGGATGGACCATAAAAACGATTTCGTAATGACGCATTAGTAGTTGCTCCTTACGGATTATTAGCCTCCTGTCTGGGTTAACCGCGGCCCGCGGAGGCAAGGAACTTATTGAGTGCGGCTAAAAAATTGACGCGTAACTATACCCATCCCTGAGATAAAACTCAAGAGATGGATACCGTTTTACATTAAATATTATTTTTCTACAGAAACAGGTAAGCGCTGACGCACCGCTTCAAATAAACAAACCCCTGTCGCCACTGACACATTTAATGATGACACAGAGCCCGCCATTGGAATACTAATTAACTCATCACAGTGCTCACGAGTTAAACGGCGCATGCCTTCGCCTTCAGCTCCCATAACTAAGGCTATCGAGCCGGTTAATTTGCTTTGGTATAAATTATGGTCAGCTTCACCCGCCGTTCCCACAATCCATACATTGTATTCTTGTAGCAAACGCAATGTCCTTGCCAGATTCGTCACACGAATAAGTGGAACATTTTCTGCCGCGCCACAGGCCACTTTTTTCGCGGTTGCATTAAGCTGAGCAGATTTATCTTTAGGAACAATCACAGCATGAACGCCAGCGGCATCAGCGCTACGTAAACACGCGCCTAAGTTATGTGGGTCTGTTACGCCATCTAATACTAATAAAAATGGCGATGATGTGTTCTCCAATAAATCAGGCAGATCACCTTCTTGATACTGTTTACCCGGTAATACTTTCGCAATGATACCTTGGTGAACGGCGCCTTCGGTTTGGCTATCCATCCATTGACGGTTCGCCACTTGAACAACAACACCTAACGCTTCGATTTCATGCACCAGCGGCATTAATCGGCGGTCTTCACGACCTTTCAAAATATAGACTTCTTTAATGCGTTGCGGTGAACGCTCAAGTAAGGCTTTCACTGCGTGAATGCCATAAATCATTTCGCTCATAAATTTCTTATTTATATTAATAAATAGTAAAGTGGCGTGTTAGCGCCACTTTGGTTAATAACGATGGTTAATAACTACAGCAATACCATTATCCCTCTTGTTTTTGGGATTTTTTTGCAACGCGTTTAGCTTTTAATTTTGCTGTAATTTTTCTGGTTTTATCGGAAGGCTTTTTGCCTTTTCCTTTCCCTTTCGCCTCTGGCTTAGCCTCAGCTTTTTTTCCTTTTTTATCGGAACGACGAAATGCAGAATCAGGCTCGAAGTTTTTATCTTTACTCGCATCCGCTTTTCGACGAGCTGGGCGTGTAGCATTTTTAACTTCTTGCTTCATTTTGTCCCGCGCCGTTTTGCCCGGGTTTTTCGCTTTACGAGTGGTTGAAATTAATGCGAAATCGATGGTGCGTTCATCCATATGCACCGCTTCAACACGAATTTCCACTTCATCGCCAAGACGGTAAGTGGTACCTGATGATTCACCAATTAAACGCTGACCGACCGCATCATAACGATAGTAGTCATTATCCAACGTTGAAATATGCACTAAACCATCAATAAATAAATCATTAAGGCGAACAAAGAAGCCAAAACCGGTCACACTGGTAATTAAACCTGTAAAGGTTTGGCCTACTTGGTCCTGCATGAAATCACATTTCAGCCAGTCAGCCACATCACGTGTTGCTTCATCAGCACGGCGCTCAGTCATTGAGCAGTGCTCGCCAAGCTGTAACATGCTATCCATGTCTGAATGCCAGCCACCCGTTTCCGTCCAGCGTTTATCTGAATGACCATGTTCTTTAGCCAGCAGATATTTTATCCCGCGGTGTAACGTCAGATCTGGGTAACGACGAATTGGTGATGTAAAGTGAGCATACGATTTCAAACCTAGACCAAAGTGACCGCGATTTTCAGGATCATAAATCGCTTGTTTCATCGATCGTAAAATCATGGTTTGTAGTAATTCATGATCAGGGCGTTCAGCCACTTCATTCATTACCTGCGCATAATCTTTCGGCTCAGGCTTCATTCCGCCCGGCAAAGTCAACCCTAATTCACTAAAAACAGAGCGTAAATTCATCACGCTTTCTTCTTTAGGGCGGTCATGCACACGGTACAATGCAGGCTCTTCATTTTTCTCAACGAACCGAGCCGCCGCAATGTTAGCCAAAATCATGCACTCTTCAATCAATTTATGTGCATCATTGCGCTCTACTGGCTCAATACTTTCAATACGTCGCTCCGCATTAAAAATAAATTTCGCTTCTTCAGATTCAAAAGAAATCGCACCACGCTCAATACGTGCAGCATCAAGTGCTTTATATAATTGATGCAAATGCTCAATATGTGGCACTAGCGCTTTATAGTGCTCGCGCAGTTCTTCGTCTCCTTCCAAGATTTTCCATACTTTTGTATAAGTTAACCTTGCATGAGAACTCATAACGGCTTCATAGAACTTGTATGAAGAAAGCTTACCAGATGCCGACACCGTCATTTCACACACCATACACAGGCGGTCAACACCTGGGTTAAGTGAGCACAGACCGTTCGATAAGACTTCCGGTAGCATAGGAACGACTTGAGATGGGAAATATACCGAATTACCGCGGCTACGCGCTTCTGTATCCAGAGCCGTTTGTGGGCGGACATAATAGCTTACATCCGCAATCGCAACCCATAAGCGCCAGCCACCGCCTTTCTTCGGTGCACAGTACACTGCATCATCAAAGTCACGAGCATCTTCACCATCAATCGTGACTAACGGTAAGTCGCGTAAATCCACGCGCCCTTTTTTCGCAGACTCAGGGACATGTTCACTTAGGTCAGCGACTTGTTTTTCAACTTGTGGTGGCCATGAATGTGGGATTTCATGAGTACGTAAAGCGATTTCCACCGCCATACCTGTGCCCATTGTTTCGCCTAATACTTCAATGATATTCCCCACCGCTTGCGAGCGACGTTGTGGACGAGTGACTAATTCAACCACCACTACATTACCCATTCGAGCGCCAAGAACACGATCTTTCGGTATCAAAATATCAAAGCTTAAACGGCTATCATCCGGTACGACAAACCCCATACCCGATTCAATAAAATAGCGACCAACAATTTGGTTATTACGCGGCTCTAACACACGAACAACCCGAACTTCTGTACGCCCTTTACGATCTTGCCCATAAGGTTGCGCCAAAATAACGTCGCCATGCATGGCGCGTTTCATTTCATCTTGAGATAAATAGTAATCTTCTTTTTTACCATCAACACGTAGGAAGCCGTAACCATCACGGTGACCAATGACTTTCCCTTTTAATAAGTCTAAACGCTCCGGTAATGCATAACACTGACGGCGAGTGAAGACCAGTTGACCATCACGTTCCATGGCTCTTAACCGACGACGTAATGCCTCTAATTCATCTTCTGTCGATAAATTCAATAATTGTGCGATTTCTTCGCGGTTAGCTGGTGCAGTACGCTTCGAGATAAGGTCAAGAATATATTCTCGACTTGGAATTGGGGACTCGTATTTTTCTGCTTCTCTTTCCTGAAAAGGATCTTGTGACATCGTTACCTCCGTTGTCATCAGAATTCATAACTACCGCAAATGCTAATCAAGCAGTAGTTGATAGAGCGGGCTGTTATCTTTCACCATGTCCGCCAGCGTGTATTGATCAAGTTCTTGTAAAAACTGCTGTATTGCTTGGTGTAGCACACCTTTTAAACGACACGCAGGTGTAATGTGGCAAAACTCGCCACTACAATTAACAAGAGTCAGGGGTTCTAATGCTCTAACAACGTCCCCTATACGAATTGATTCTGCTGGTTGTCCTAGTGTAATCCCGCCATTTTTGCCACGAGTGGCTTTAATATAACCTAAGTGACTGAGTTGATTAATAATTTTTACCATATGGTTACGAGATACACCGTAGACCTCGGTGACCTCAGTAATACTGGTCATTTTCCCTTCACCCAGAGAAGCCAGATAAATAAGAGCTCGTAACCCATAATCTGTAAAACTAGTCAGTTGCACAATCACCTCAAAATTTTAGCTATAACGCTGTTGGCCGCAAATCAGTGGCCTAAAAACATGTGACTTCTTTTAAAATTCACATTTACTATTTCTAACCCAACACATTCAGTTTTCTGAATAAAATATAGCATGCTAATAAATTATATGTTGCTAAATACAGTTTAACGTATAACACAGGTCAAATATGCATTTAATTGCACAGAATTTGCACACAAAAGTGACTTAATTCAATCATTATGGGGAATTTTGACTGTTTTATCAAAGAAGCGACATATTGGAAGGAGGTAAAGCAGTAAAAAAACTGCGCCCGTTTAAGGCGCAGTCAGTGTTATTACTCAACATCAAATGGATCACGCAGGATCATGGTCTCTGAACGATCTGGACCCGTTGAAATAATATCAACTGGAATACCCGTTAGTTCTTCAACACGTTCAATGTAATTCAGAGCTGCTTGTGGCAGTAATTCTCTTTGTTTCACACCAAAAGTTGTTTCTTTCCAACCTGGCATTGATTCATAAACTGGCTCTAAACCATCCCACTCATCAGCAGCTAAAGGTGTTGTTTCTAACACTTTACCATCTGGACGGCGGTAGCCTACGCAAATTTTGACTTCTTCTAAACCGTCTAAAACATCCAGTTTAGTCATACAGAAGCCTGACAGTGAGTTGATTTGTACCGCACGATTAATCGCAACGATATCTAACCAACCAGTACGGCGTTTACGGCCTGTAGTTGCACCAAATTCTTGGCCTTTTTCACGCAGGAACTCACCCACTTCGTCAAACAGCTCAGTAGGGAATGGGCCCGCACCAACACGTGTTGAGTAAGCTTTGATGATACCTAATACGTAGTTTACATAGCGAGGACCTAAACCAGAACCCGTCGCCACACCACCAGCTGTCGTATTTGAAGAGGTTACATAAGGATACGTACCGTGGTCGATATCTAATAATGTCCCTTGTGCGCCTTCAAACATCACTAATTCATTCTTCTGATTTGCTTTATAGAGCAGATCAGAAACATCAATTACCATGCCAGTTAAGATATCAGCCACAGCCATAATATCATCTAACGTTTTTTGGTAATCGACAGCAGGTTCTTTATAGTAATGAACAAGTTGGAAGTTGTGGTATTCAACGATTTCTTTTAATTTTTCTGCAAACGTTGCTTTATCGAATAAATCACCAACGCGCAAACCTCGACGTGCAACTTTATCTTCATAAGCAGGACCAATACCACGACCTGTTGTCCCAATCGCTTTGGAACCACGTGCTTTTTCACGCGCATTATCTAATGCGATATGATAAGGCAGGATCAGTGGGCATGCTTCAGAAAGACGTAAACGTTCCCGAACAGGAACACCGCGGTCTTCCAATTCTTTCATCTCTTTCATTAATGCGTCTGGCGCTAAAACAACACCATTAGCAATAATGCTGATGACATTTTCACGAAGAATACCGGATGGAATTAAGTGGAGAACGGTTTTTTCACCGTTTACAACAAGAGTATGGCCAGCATTATGGCCGCCCTGATAGCGAACTACATATTTAGCACGCTCTGTCAGCAAGTCAACGATCTTGCCCTTCCCTTCGTCACCCCATTGGGTGCCCAGTACGACAACGTTCTTACCCATTTTGAAATACACTCGGTTGCTTAAAAATGAATTCTACCATCAAAAATGAACTGTTCCAGTGATATTTTGGCAATACAAAAATTTTTTTCTGGAAAGCAAGTAAAATGGTATTTTTTATTTCTGCCGTAAACTCAAAATGAATGCCATCAGTTGAGCAGCTCAAATTTTCCCTGAAAAATCCTATACTTAAAACGACAGGCGAAAAAAAGCCCACCGAAGCGGGCTTTTCTTTAATAGATTAACAGTTATTTTGCTAGGTTGCACGCAACTTAGCTTGTTATTAATCTGTCGCGCGAAGCTTAGTTGGTGCCTTCATAAAGCGGAAGAAATCAGTGTCTGGGCTTAATACCATCACGTCTTCACCACTCTTGAAGCTTTGCTCATAGGCACGCAAGCTACGAATAAACGCATAGAACTCGGGATCTTGGTTGAATGCATCAGCAAACAGTTTCGTTGCCATCGCATCACCCTCACCTCGGTAAGTTAGGGCGGTACGTTCTGCTTCAGCCAACGTTTCTGTTACTGTTTTATCTGCAACAGCGCGGATCTTAGTCGCTTCTTCTTGACCTTGTGAACGATGTTGACGTGCAACTGCTTCACGTTCTGCACGCATACGCGCATAGATAGCTTCAGAAACTTCGTTTGGCAGCTCAATACGTTTAATACGTACATCGACAACCTCGATACCTAACGCCGCCATACTGTTTGCATTCACAACCAGTGGCTTCAGGTTCGTTTCCTCTTCAACACGTTTTGCTGCATCCGCAATCGCTGCATCCGCTTCTTTTGTTGAGTCGTCAATTGCAGTACCTTTGTTCAAAGCATCACGCACATCAACAGTTAAACGACCACGTGAATCAGTGATAATGTCTTTAACGCTTAAACGACCAAACTCAGAACGTAAACGGTCACTAAATTTACGTTTTAACAGGGTTTCCGCTTGGAATGGATTACCACCGCCAGTCGCTACATAGTAACGACTGAAATCAGTCACGCGCCATTTCAGGTAGGAGTCCACCATTAAGTCTTTGTTTTCACTTGTCAGATAGCGGTCAGCTTGAATTTCAAGAGTCTGAATACGTGCATCCAACATTTTCACAGTTTCAATAAATGGAACTTTGAAATGCAGACCCGGCTCATAAATGATCGGTTTGTTTTCAGAGTCACGTAGAACTTTACCAAAACGCAATACGATACCGCGGTCAGTTTGAGGAACAATAAAGATAGATGCGTATGCAACTGCCAAGATGGCAATAACGATAACAATTAGCGATTTACGCATGATTATTGTCTCCCTACTCTAACAGCATCACCACGAACAGCATTGTTTGGCTGTGCTGGTGTTGCAGCAGATGATGACGAACTATTGCTTGGCGTCGCCATTCTTGCTGACGGATTAGCTTTTGACGTTGAAGCCGCATCTGAATTTGTACCGCGCATGATTTGATCCAGCGGCAGCACTAACATGCTGTTGCTCTTATCATTCGCAATCACTTTACGTGTATTACTTAACACACGCTCCATTGTGTCGATATACAAACGCTCACGGGTGATTTCTGGCGCAGCACGATATTCAGGTAACATTTTCGCAAAACTTGCCACCTCACCCTCTGCTTTGAAGACCACACTCGCTTTATACGCTTCGGCTTCTTCAATTAGGCGTTGTGCGTTACCTTTTGCCAGAGGAAGAACTTCATTTCGATAAGCGTGCGCTTCACGAATGGTTTTTTGTTCTTCTTCCCTTGCTGAGATTACGTCATCAAATGCCGCTTTAACATCTTCAGGTGGACGCGCTGCTTGGAAGTTAACGTCAAGCAGTGTGATACCCATCTTGTATGGTGCAATTGTTGCTTCGAGCTCTTTTTGTGTAACATCACGGATAAAAGCACGATTCGTAGTCAGTACTTGCTCCATCGCAGACTGACCGATTACACCACGCACAGCACTATCTAGCGCCTGACGCAGACTATTGTCTGGGTTTGTGACACTAAATAAATATTGCGCAGGGTCGGTAACACGATATTGAACGTTCATTTCAACGCGGATCACGTTTTCATCTGACGTTAACATCATGCCATTTGTCGCTTGTTCACGTACGGTTTCTACGTTGACAGGAATGACCCTATCAATGAAGGTTGGTTTCCAGTTCAAACCAGGCCCAACAATACCACTATATTCACCAAAACGTAATACTACGCCACGGTCACTTTCTTTGATGGTGTAGAAGCCTGAACCTGCCCATACAACAACGATAGCAGCAAGAGCTAACATACCTAAACGGCCACTGATTTGTGATGGTTGTTTATTATCACCATCACCACCGCCGCCTTTATTTCCACCAAGCTTGCTGCCTAGTTTACGAAAGAGATCGTCGAGATCATAAGCCCCACGTTTTCGACCACCTTTGTTCCCGCCAGAGTTGCCGCCTTTATTGCCGCTTCCCCACGGATCGCGGTCTTGTCCGTCATTACCGGGCTGATTCCACGCCATGTTTTAGCTCCATTCTTTATGATTGATTTTCAGGGCTAAGAGCGATAGGGCTCTTAATATCAATTCCATTGCCTAACTATATTATTAATGGCCAAATTATTAACGGCCAAAGCATTATTAATAACCAAAGCGATTAAATAACATAGTCAGGTAATTGCTGCTCTTGTTTGCACAGACGCCGCCAATCCACCATTGGCATACGCACCTCAAGGCCAATTGAGCCGTCTTCTTCCTGCCATTCACGTTCGATTGACTGAAGTTGATAGAAACGGCTACGTAAACGGCCTTCATTCGGTGGTAAACGCAATTCAACATGTGCGATTTCACCTGAAAGACGTTCCGTCAATGCCTGTAGCAACAATGGGATACCATCACCCGTTTGCGCTGAAACCCAGACACGAACCGGCTTGTTATCCTCATCTCTGTCAATACGCGGGACAAAATCCTCCAGCATATCAACTTTGTTCATCACTAAAAGTGTTGGTATTTCATCCGCTTCGATTTCTTCTAACACACTTTCAACTGCATGAATATTTTCATCCAAGCGATTGTCAGCTGCATCGATAACGTGCAGCAATAACGTTGCTTCACGTGTTTCTTGCAGGGTTGCTTTAAAAGCTGCAACCAAATCATGGGGTAAATGGCGGATAAAACCCACAGTATCTGCAAGAACGACAACACCAACATCTTCTACATCAATACGACGAAGTGTTGGGTCAAGTGTTGCAAATAACTGGTCAGCAGCATAAACATCAGCGGCCGTCATGCGGTTAAACAAGCTAGACTTACCAGCATTGGTATAACCGACAAGCGAAATAGTCGGGATATCTGCCTTACTTCTCGCTTGACGCCCTTGTTCACGCTGTTTTTCCACCCGACTAAGACGAGATAAGATTTGTTTAATTTTATCTCTTAATAGCCGGCGGTCAGTTTCAAGTTGAGTTTCACCGGGGCCTCGTAAACCAATCCCGCCTTTTTGTCGCTCTAAGTGCGTCCATCCCCTCACTAAGCGAGTCGATAAATGCCTTAATTGAGCCAATTCAACTTGAAGCTTACCTTCGTGTGTACGTGCGCGTTGAGCAAAAATATCTAAAATTACCCCTGTACGGTCAACCACCTTACATTGGCAAATCCTTTCGAGATTACGTTCTTGAGCAGGGCTTAGAGTATGATTAAACAACACCACATCTGCACCACTTTCCTCAACAGCTTGGGCAATTTCTTCTGCTTTACCTTCTCCAACAAAAAACTTTGGATGAGGAGCTTTACGACTGCCCGTGACTATTTGTACTGGTTTTACCCCAGCAGATGTCACAAGTGACTCAAATTCTGCCAGATTATCAACGTCTTTCTCTTGAGAAAAAAAGACATGGACTAATACAGCTAGTTCACCGCCTTCATACCTATCAAACAAGGTGTAACCTCTTAGGCTAAACAATAATTGCAAAGGAAAAACACAGGTACAGTCTCCCTACCCATGCTTTCCTTGTCTTTTAGCGTACAAACTTACTCAGTTACTTCGCCATCTTGCGCTGCAGGGTTACCTGAATGGTAATTACCATTACCAGTGCTACCCGCAGTACCGCTATGATGAGAAACAGGGCGAGCAGGGACAACAGTCGAGATAGCGTGTTTATAAACCATCTGGCTAACTGTGTTTTTTAATAAAATGACAAATTGGTCAAAAGACTCAATTTGCCCCTGCAATTTGATGCCATTAACGAGATAAATAGAGACCGGAACCCTTTCACGACGTAATGCGTTCAGGAACGGATCTTGCAAAGATTGCCCCTTAGCCATTCTATGTTTTCCTTATTTTGTTGTTTTTAAAAGAGAATCTTTTAGATTCCAAAAAGTAACTACTCAAAAATTGCGCTTAACGTTCTAATTGTACACAAACATCAGTCCTATGCACGCATAACCTGCATAACGGTGCTAAGCGCTTGCTGAGGTTGTTCACTATCTAGCCAATGAACATTCTCCCAGCTTCTTAACCAGGTAATTTGACGTTTTGCCAATTGGCGAGTTGCACAAATCCCCCGATAAATCATTTCATCATGGCCAATTTCACCATCTAAATATGACCACATTTGCCGATACCCCACACAACGAATTGAAGGGAGGTCAACATGTAAATCATTTCGTTGATGTAACTTGCGAACTTCTTCTTCAAAACCCGCATCTATCATCAGATGAAAACGTTGTTCTATGCGCTCATGTAAAATTTTACGATCTTGTGGCGCAATAGCAAACTGAAACACATTATAAGGTAATTCTTCCCCTGCTGTTTGTATCATTTCAGTCAAAGTTTGTCCCGAAATGAGATATACCTCTAAAGCACGGGATAATCTTTGTGGGTCGTTAGGGTGAATCCTTGCCGCGGCAACTGGGTCAACCTCAGTAAGACGACGGTGAATTTCCCCCCACCCTTGTTCTTTCGCAATGTGTTCAATTTCAGTACGAACTGCTTGGTCAGCTGAAGGAAGAGGTGAAAGCCCTTCTAATAAGGCTTTAAAATACAACATTGTGCCGCCAACTAATAATGGAATTTTACCTTGTGAGGTAATTTCAGCCATGGCATTTAATGCGTCACGGCGAAAATCGGCAGCACTGTATGGTAGAGACGGATCGAGGATATCAATCAGACGATGGGGAGCTTGGCTGAGTTCTTCTGTTGTTGGTTTTGCTGTGCCAATATCCATCCCTCGGTAAATTAATGCCGAATCGACACTAATAATTTCCACAGGCAAATGCTTGCGAAGTTCTATCGCCAAAGCGGTTTTACCTGAGGCCGTTGGACCCATTAGGAATATTGCGTCAGGTTTTTTCTGAGTTGCTAAATCACTCATTTGTTAGTGTAGCTACCACGGATTGTAAATTAATTAATTGTAATAATGTTGGTGGAGGGTTTTTCACCCACTGCGGACATACCCGCTCAACATCAGCCAGCAACTGAACAGCCTGTGCTAAACTCCAACTTTCTTCTGTTTTAACCTGTGAAACTGCTTTAGCGAGCCATTGTGCTATCTCTTCGTCAGTGACACTTTCTTTTCTCGATAAAAAATCGAGTAGCTCAGAAAAAAGCTGTGATAAATTTTGTGTTCTTAATGGTAACGATACCGTATGAATTGTTACTTTTCCATGTAATATCGTGGCTTCGATACCAAATATTGTCAATTGTTCCTTGTACCGCTGTAAAACCTCTATTTCATCATTTTTAAGTGACAATTTTAGAGGTATTAACAATGGTTGGGGCTTTAAGGCTCCACCACTCGGTGACAATTGTGACAACTTCAATAAATAATTAGCTTCCGTTAAGGATAACAGGATTAGCCCCAACGAAGACTCAATTAATGCAAAGTTTTTTGCGTAAATTGTCAATACTTTGCCAAAAAGGTAGTTATCCGCATTTTTTGCTACAGGTTGTGAGGATATTTGCGGTGAACTGATTGGGTTACGTTCAGGAAAAAGCGGCTTTTTATCTTCAGGAGCAACCGGAATGGACATTAAGCTCTGATACAGTTCGCCTGCTTTTTTGTCATAAGTTGAGCCAAACGTTTTTGCTGGTACATTTTCTGAAAAACCTGACGTTGATTTCGGCGAAGAAAAAGCGTGATTTTTAGCATTATCCTTTAAGTGGCTAGCCTGCTTATAAGGTGTTTTAGGCTCTAGAAGGGTATTCTCGACTATCGTCTTGTTTTCTGCCTTATGTTGCTTAGGAGCCACACTAGGAGAAGAAAAATAATTTTCCCCCGCAGAAGGCCGATTTTCCAGTTCTGTATTTACAGGTTCGATACCCGGAAGCTCATCAATAGATGCGGCTTCTAATAATACTGTTCGTACCGCTTGATAAATAAAATCATGTACCAGACGAGCTTGGTGAAAACGAACCTCATGTTTTGCTGGGTGTACGTTAACATCAACTTGTTTTGGGTCAATGGTCAAATACAGGACATAAGCTGGCTGCTGGTTTTCGTCTAAATGCCCTTCATAAGCTTGACGAATAGCATGATTAATCAGGCGATCACGCATCATACGGCCATTGACATAGCAATATTGTGTTTCACTACCCGACGTCATTGATGGAGAAACGACCCACCCTTTGATAGCAAGATCGCTATGTTCCCAAGATAACGCCAAAGCGCCTTGCATAAAGCCCGTTCCACAAATCGTCCCAAGACGCCTCTCTTGCTGTGCCTCATCATGAGCCGCTCGGTATTGCTTTACTAATTTCCCATTGTGAGTCAGGTTGATAGCCACATCAGGGCGAGAAAGCGCAATTCGGCGAACAATTTCATCGATATGACCGAATTCAGTTTTTTCTGTGCGCATAAATTTACGACGAGCTGGCGTATTATAGAATAAATCTAATACTTCAACCGTTGTGCCATTGGGATGCGCTGCGGGTTTAACTATTACCTCCATATCCCGACCTTCGGCATAGGATTGCCATGCTTCTGTCTGGTCTGCAGGCTTTGATGTCAACGTTAAACGTGAAACAGAACTGATACTCGCTAGTGCCTCACCGCGAAACCCCATACTCATAATGGCTTCAAGATCATCTAATGTGGCAATTTTACTGGTCGCATGGCGAGCTAAAGCCAAAATCAGTTCATCTTTACGGATACCACAACCATTATCACGAATACGGATCAGTTTTTCTCCGCCGCGCTCAATGTCGATATCAATACGCGTTGCCCCTGCATCAAGACTATTCTCAACGAGCTCTTTAACCACTGACGCAGGCCTTTCAACCACCTCACCTGCTGCGATTTGGTTGGCAAGTTGTGGGGATAGAATATGTATAGCCATGCCTCCCCCTTATTGTGGCGCTGCTTGTATTGGATTCGCCAAGAAATATTGACGTAACCCTAAATGGATAGCTTCTGCGACTTTGTCTTGGAATTCATTCGATTTTAGCAACTGCTCTTCCGCTGCATTACTAATAAACCCAGTTTCGACTAAAATCGATGGGATATCAGGAGAACGCAATACACCTAAGCTTGCATGTTCAGGGGTTCTTTTGTGAATATTACCTACTTTTCGTAGCTGTTCGATCACTTTAACCGCAACATCGTACCCCACACGCTGAGAATGACCGAATTGTAAATCTAAAACGGCTTGGCTTAAGTAAGGGTCCGCGCCACTCAGTGCATCACCCGCCCCACCTAATAATTCCGATTGTTTTTCACGTTGTTCCAGCCAACTACCCAGTTCACTGTTTGCACGCCGATTAGACAATACCCATACTGATGCGCCCCGTGCACTGCTATTCGGAGCCGAGTCCGCGTGAATTGACACCAACATATTAGCCCCTTTCTTACGTGCCACATCAGAACGACCACTAACAGAAATAAAATAGTCACCGTCACGTGTCATCGCGGGCTTAAACATTGGGTCGGCTTCAAGGCGTTGGTATAATTTACGAGCGACGCTGAGAGTCACATCTTTTTCTTTATAACCATTCTTGCCTATCGCACCAGGGTCTTTTCCACCGTGCCCTGCATCAATAGCAATGACGACCTGCTTGCTACCCTTTGGCATATTTTTATATTTGGTTGGTGTTGGTGTAGCCACAGGTGCAGGGTTACTCATCTTCAATGGTTTATCTTGAGTATTATTTGCCGCTGCTTTAACCGTATTATTGGTTTGATTAAAAGAGGTAGAACCGGATGCATTTCCAGTCGATATCGTTAACACCAACTGATATTCACCTGAAACCTGTTTAAGTGCCGCTTTTGTTTTCGCTGCGCGAGATAGCTCTAAAACTAAGCGTTTGTGTTGGTTATCAGAAGGTTGGCTCGCCCGTACCAGTTTTACAAGGTCTCCTGCGGGAACTTTAAGTGGTAAACCAATAATCTCACCTCGTTGTTTGATATCAACAACAAGGCGCTCAGGTGAATGCAATGGGAAATAGGAGTAGTCGGGCTTACCATCAATAAAACTTAGCACCACTTCTGCTTGTGATGGGCTGTTATTAACTTGAATATTTGATAATGTTGCCGCTTGTGCTTTTGCTTCAAACAGCCACATAGCTAATGCCATAAACAAGATGAAAACAGTAAAAAAACCCTTTTTTGTTATTCTGTGGATTGATGCATTCAACATGAGCAATAGCTTCCTTAGAGTAGGGGTAATGCTTCTAACAACGACTCCCCATTGGCAGAAAAAGCAACAAAGTGAGCCTGACGCCCTTCGCCTTGATAGGTCAGATGGAGCTCAAGATCCGCTTCAGGTAAAAAACCTTTACCTTGTTGCGGCCATTCGACCAAACAGATCGAATTTCCAGAAAAATAGTCACGAATCCCCATAAATTCAAGTTCTTCAGGGTCTGCTAACCGATAGAGATCAAAGTGAAAAACTTGACGATCTGCTAATTCATAAGGTTCAACCAAAGTGTAGGTTGGGCTTTTTACGTGACCTTGATGGCCCAGCGCTTGTAAGAAACCTCGGCTAAAGGTGGTTTTCCCTGCTCCGAGATCACCATATAAGTGAATAATTGTGCCTTGATGGCAAGCCTTAGCGATAGCATTACCTAAAGCGACAGTTTGCGCTTCATTGGCAAGTTGTATTGTACGTTCTTTCATATTGTTCTTTTATTATGTCATTAATAGGCGGTGTCGCCTGTTTATCCTTTAAATGCATAGTTTATCTTGCTGATCAAAATGCATAAAGAGATATCAACAAACATCAATATTACTGCTTATCTTAACCTAAGATGGGGCTTTTTTCTTAATTAACATTGCTTGAATGATGAGTTCAGAAATATCCTATAATTGTTCTCAATATTGAAGGCATTTTTTCATGCGTTTTGATGAATAACGCAGGTCATGTTAGAGTGCCAGCCGTTTTAATCTTTCTCAATATAGGATCTGATGCCAAGATACCTCGATCTCGATCTTCTCGCTCAGAATATTAAACAATGGGGTGTTGAAGCAGGTTTCCAACAAGTCGGGATCTGCGATACTGACCTTTCAGCGGAAGAGCCCAAATTACAAGCATGGCTAGATAAACAATTTCATGGTGAGATGGAATGGATGAATCGCCATGGGATGATGCGAGCCAGACCACACGAACTGCACCCTGGCACGTTACGTGTCATTAGCGTGCGTATGAATTACTTGCCTGCCAAAGCCGCATTTGCTAGTACATTAAATAACCCTGAATTAGGTTATATCAGCCGTTATGCCCTGGGGCGAGACTACCACAAACTATTAAAAAAACGTCTAAAACAACTTTCAGATCGTATTTTAGACTATTGTCGTGAATTTAACGGAGTGATACTGGCCGATGGCACCACCATTGACGATCTTAATTTTCGACCTTTTGTCGACTCTGCGCCAATCTTAGAGCGCCCTCTCGCCGTCAAAGCGGGTTTAGGATGGACAGGAAAACATTCATTAGTCTTAAATCGTGAAGCAGGATCTTGGTTTTTTCTCGGTGAATTATTGATTAATTTACCCGTTTCTGTTGATAAACCTGTCGAAGAAGATTGCGGCCGCTGTGTTGCTTGTATGACAACTTGCCCAACAGGTGCAATTGTCGAACCTTACACCGTAGATGCTAGGCGCTGTATTTCTTATCTTACCATTGAGCTAGATAGTGCTATCCCTGAAGAATTTCGCCCTCTAATGGGAAATCGGATCTACGGTTGTGATGACTGCCAGCTTATTTGCCCGTGGAACCGTTTTTCCCAGCTAACTGATGAAGATGATTTCAGTCCAAGAAAGGACTTACATACACCAGAGTTGCTCGACTTGTTCTCATGGGATGAAAAAACCTTTTTAAAGGTGACCGAAGGCTCTGCAATCCGCCGCATTGGTTATATTAAGTGGTTGCGAAATATCAGTGTGGCGTTAGGTAACGCACCTTATCAAGACAGTATTGTACTGGCTTTACAAAATAGGTTGGGAATTAACGAAATGCTAGATGAGCACTTCCAATGGTCTATACAACAACAGCTTAATCGACGTAATGCAAACCAAGTCACAATTCAAACTTCACAGCAAAAACGCCTTGTACGTGCGATTAACAAAGGTTTACCGAGAGATGCATAGAAAAAAGTCAGCTATATATCTGAAATGAAGAATTGTCAAATTGATGTGAATAAAGTAAAAAATGCTTACCTGACAATAGGTAAAGAATTTGCAAGATGTGCTAGCCGCATTTTGACAAAATAAATCACTTAACAAATAAATCAATAAGTTACAACAATGCTATTTAAATACTAGAATTAAATAGCACAACAGAAATTTGTTAATTAGCCTGTGGATAACTCTGTGTAATAAGTTATTTCAAATCGCGATAAAAACCCAGATTGATTGAGCGGGCTGTGGATAACTTTCTAATGGCACATTGAAAAGAAAAATACTGATTTTACGTTTACTAGCAATACAAAAGTTACCAAAAAACAAGACTAAAATGAAAAGTGACTCGAAGTAAATAAAAAAGCATATTTTTGTTTATTATTTAAACTTCTAATCATCATCTTAGAGATGGAAGCAAAACACCCTATTGCTAAGGGGTGGCTATTCTATGGCGACCTGAAAACGAATGCAAGAGGAAATCTGGATCTGATCCAAAAAAGATCGCAAAACCCATGTAGATCCTAGTGTTCAAGGTATAAAAGGATAAAAACAGTGAACAAGCGCAATTCATATGCACACTAGGTGATTCTACTTAAGTTAAATAGGTATTGTGTAAGAATTAATTAAGAAGAAAAGTTAAGAGACTAAGAAAATATTGGAGCGGGAAACGAGACTCGAACTCGCGACCCCGACCTTGGCAAGGTCGTGCTCTACCAACTGAGCTATTCCCGC
>NZ_JAXADV010000010.1:141212-160134 GCF_033901115.1 Providencia sp. CIM-Carb-044 | reverse complement strand
TGAATGGACTGTAAACCGGAGGGCCAGTTTGTATCTCTCTAGGATAAGTGACTTAGCGTAAACGGGTTGAAATATCGATATATAATTCCAGAAAAACACCAAAAACGAATCATAACAAAACAATCATCGAGCAAAAAATAGACCAAACTGCGGTAAACCCAGTAAGTTCTAATGTACATAGAAATAAACTATGTAACCAAATGTTTCATACAGAAAAAATGAAACAACTCATTGATTAATAAAAATAAAAACACACTCTTAGATTAACATTTAATTCCACAGGGATTAACCACCTTGGTCGTGCAGTGTAATATTCTTTAAGTGCATATTTAAAATATATTTTATTCCAACACTTGGTGCCTTATCGAATTAATATATAAAAAACATTTTTTATGTCCGTTTTCCATTTTTTCAGAATTTTTGTCGCCATTTACGTTATACACTCTTTATTCTTTGCCATTGCGGATAAAGTAGGATGGATAAAGGAAGAACACGTTGAACGGCAAAAACAATTTCACTGTTTTCCTAACGATAAGTGTTGAAATTGATTTTTAAAATGTTAAAACCGAAGACTCACAGCCAGTTAGATTATGAGTTAAACACTCACGATAATGAGGTAAAAACAAAAAGGAGTTAGATGATTAACATCTAACTCCTTGATAAATTTGGTGGCCCCTACTGGACTTGAACCAGTGACCAATCGATTATGAGTCGACTGCTCTAACCAACTGAGCTAAGGGGCCAAAGTGGAGAGGATTATACGTGTAGTTTTAGCTTAGGTCTAGTGTTTCGAAACCGTATGCTGAAATTGTGTTCAACTCAATCACTCCTCTTATAATTCAATGCGATAGCATAAGCAATTGCTATCATTTGAAAGTCGTTTTCTGCAATTTTAATGAGCCCTACTATTTTTTATTTAAATCAGTTTCTCACACCTTATCTATATTTAACTTTTACCAATATCAAATTAATAATAAAAACAACATCATAATGGCAACTAAATTTATTAAAAATTACTCATTCAAGCACTTGATGTAAAACAATATTTTTACATTACTGTTTTACTGCATAGTTTATAGATAATTCTCATATAGAACAAAAATGATGAAAAAAGTACATGCAGTTCAATATGGTTTTGGAAAAATAAGTAATTTTTGATCCGTTACTTGCAAGAACATGGTGCTGAAGTTGTGGCGGCTTTTGAAATCAATAAAGCGGTTATTGGCAAAAATATAGGCGAAATCACAGGAACGAGGCCAACAGAAGTAAAAGTACAAGCGCTACATAAAGCAGATAAAACCCTCGAAACGTTAAAGCTTGATGTTGGCATCATCGCCCACCTTTCGGTGGGCGACTTACCTACAGCTAACCTTAGCGCGGTTTCACCATCTGCCATTCTAAGTGGTGTTTTACTGACGGCCACTCTGACTCGATAATGCTATATACACAGCTATCACGCAGTTCACCCGTTTTAGTTTTCATATGATTACGCAAGATACCATCGAGCTTAGCCCCTAACCGTTCAATGGCTCGACGACTTTGGCTATTTAAAAAATGTGTACGAAACTCCACTGCAACGCAATTTAATTCCTCAAAAGCATGCTTTAAGAGCAAATATTTAGCTTCTGTATTTAATGCGGTGCGTTGTACTTCTATTCCATACCAAGTGGCTCCGATTTCAACCCGCCTTACTGTATGGTCCACACGATTGTAAGAAGTAATACCAACTGGTTTACCGCTTCGTTTATCGATCACCACAAAAGGTAAGCATTCCTTTTTCTGGAAATTTTCCAGGCGCTTTTCCACATCTTGAGAGAAATGCTCAGGCTCAGGAACTAAGGCATACCACAAATTATTCAACCCATCTCGTCGAATGATATCTGCCAATTCGACATCATATTGGTGGGATAGAGGTTCAAGGCGAACGTATTCACCTTCTAAAGTAATAGCTTGGCAAATCTCTTTCATCATGGTTTCCCCTATATCGTTCTTTATGCTGTGTGTCTCTTTTTTTAATCTCTGTTTATGACATAAAAATAAAAAAACACCTATTTTTTTATGACACTCAGCTATTTAACCGAAAACATATGATAAAAATCACAAAATTTTAACATCTTTACCAAATTGCAGCTTCATTACGCTACAGTTAACTCATCTGACCTGTTAATGAAATCCCGAATGGGAGTATAATAATGAGCAATTTTCCACACCTTTTTACCCCACTTGATTTAGGCCATACCGTCCTAAAAAACCGTATTTTGATGGGTTCAATGCATACTGGGCTTGAAGAGCACCCGCAAGGCAGCGAGCGGCTAGCGCATTTTTATCGCCTACGCGCTGAAAATGGTGTCAGTCTGATCATTACCGGTGGGATCGCCCCCAATCCAGAAGGAGCACTTACCGCTCATGGCGCGGTATTAAATGATAAAAGCCAGCTTTCATTTCATCAACAAATCACGGATGCCGTCCACCAAGCTGACGGTAAAATCGCCTTACAAATCTTACATGCAGGGCGTTATGGCCTGCATCCTAAATTAGTTGCACCAAGTCCTATTCAAGCAGAGATTATTCCATTCGCCCCCCGAGAACTCTCAACTGATGAAGTTGAAAAAACGATTGATGACTTCGTGACAACAGCCAAGCTAGCTCAACAAGCTGGCTATGATGGTGTCGAAATTATGGGATCCGAAGGTTATTTAATTAACCAATTTATCACCAAACGTACCAACCATAGAACCGATGAATGGGGTGGAAGTTACACAAACCGAATTCGTTTTCCCATTAAAATCGTACGGCGAATACGGGAAGCCGTTGGCGCTAACTTTATTATTATTTACCGGCTTTCCATGCTGGATTTAGTTGAAGATGGCTCAACGTGGGAAGAGATTGAATTACTTGCCAAACAAATTGAAAACGCGGGTGCGAGTATGATCAACACCGGTATTGGTTGGCACGAAGCTCGAGTACCGACGATAGCAACGCAAGTTCCTCGCAGTGCATTTAGTTGGGTTACGCAAAAATTAATGGGGAAAGTGAATATTCCACTGATAACCACTAACCGCATCAATGACCCTTTTGTTGCAGAACATATTATTGCCAATCACCAAGCGGATATGGTTTCAATGGCTCGGCCATTTCTAGCTGATGAAGCGTTTGTTCGTAAAGCCGCAGAAAATCGAGCAGATGAAATTAACACTTGCATTGGTTGCAACCAAGCCTGTCTCGACCTGATTTTTAGTGGAAAACTGGCCAGTTGTTTAGTTAACCCACAAGCTGTTAGGGAAATGGATTATCCCAACGAAAAAGCCGCACTGAGTAAATCCGTTGCGATTGTTGGTGCTGGGCCCGCTGGGTTATCTTGTGCAATTTACGCGGCAAAGCGTGGGCATCGTGTCACTTTGTTTGAAAAATCTAACCATATAGGTGGTCAATTTAACCTCGCTAAACAGATACCTGGCAAAGAAGAATTCCATGAAACCATCCGTTACTTTTGCCGCCAATTACAATTATTGAATGTTGATGTACGCCTTGAACAACAAGCCGATGTTGACTGTTTATCGGGGTTTGATGAAGTCATTATTGCAACGGGTGTCATCCCACGAAAAATCCAGCTCGAAGGGGTTGAGCACCATAAAGTCATTTCCTATATCGATGTCATCACCAAACAACGCTCTGTTGGAAAAAGTGTCGCTATTATTGGCGCTGGAGGGATTGGCTTTGATGTTGCTGAATTGCTAACCCAAGAAGGGAAAAGCAGCAGTTTAGATAATTCACTCTTTAATAAAGAGTGGAATATTGATACCACAATTCATTCTAAAGGTGGTGTATTCCCCCCACAAAAAGTCCCTATGGCATCAGCTCGTCAATTGTATTTATTACAGCGGAAAAATAGTAAAGTGGGAGCAGGCCTCGGTAAAACAACCGGTTGGGTACATCGTTTATCACTAATGAAACGCGGTGTTCAAATGCTAAATGGCGTGGAATACATGCGAGTTGATGACGAAGGGCTCCATATTCGCTATCAAGATAAAACACAGTGCCTGCCTGTTGATAATGTCATTTTGTGTGCTGGGCAAGAGCCTTACCGCCCATTAAAAACACAACTAGCAGAACACGGGATCAATGCCCATGTGATTGGCGGTGCGGATGTTGCTGCAGAACTGGATGCCCGCCGAGCAATTGAGCAAGGGATGAAAACCGCATATCAGATTTAGCCTCTTCATATCCCCCTAAGGTGAGCCTTTTATCTGAGGGGGAACTGCACTCCTTAACCTAACTGATATTTATACCTCTTTTTCTTCACCCTAAACAATTGCTATGTTATAACATAACCACTATTTGTAAATTAAGAATGGCTGAGGGGTTATGACAGTATCAACTGAATTACGTTGTTCATCTTTACCGGATGCGCAAAATGAAAATGATATTTATAGCAATATCAAGCTAGACTGGGTCGGTATGACAGGGATTGCTTTACCTATTGAGATAGCGGGTCGTCCAATCAACGCACTTGTTGATGTCGGTACTGATTTACAAGGACAGAAAGGAATACACATGTCCCGGCTGTATCAAACCTTAGATGGACTCACACAGCATGAACTAACCCCCAATTTGATTCAACAGGCTCTAGAGCAGATTTTAATATCCCATAGCCATGTATCATCGAAGTCATCTCTTCGACTTTATGGCGATATTTTATTATCTCGCCCTTCTTTAGTTTCTCACCAGCATGGATGGAAAGCATATCCATTTGAAATAAATGCAAATTTCAACAAATCATTTATTATCTGTTTAAAAGTTGGGGTTCCTTATTCATCGACATGTCCTAGTGCCACGGCACTCAGTACCCAAGTGATTCAACAACAATTTGCTATTGAATTTGAGGACGAGACACAACCATTATATCCCCCTCAAGTTTTCAACTGGCTAGCTAAAAATGGGTTACCCGCTACACCACATAGCCAACGCAGCTGGGCATGGGTAACCATAGCGTTGAAAGCTAGTCATAAAATATTTCCCATCATTGAATTAATTAATCAAATTGAAAACGTGCTTTCAACACCTGTACAAACTGTTGTTAAACGTAATGATGAACAAGCTTTCGCTATCGCAAATGCCCAAAACCTGATGTTTTGTGAAGATGCAGCGAGAAAACTAGTCATGGCTTTTCGTCATCAATGTCACTATGACGAAGTGAACATTAATATAGAGCATCAAGAAAGTTTACATGCACATAATGCAGTTGTTCACACGCACTGGAAACGGAGTACTCATGCTGCGTAAAAATCCATCAGGACACTCCCCTGTTATTTCAGAAAAAGCCTATATCGACCCTACCGCAATTATTTGTGGCAAAGTCATTGTTGAAGATTACGTGTATATCGGCCCATATGCAGTCATCCGAGCTGATGAGCTCAATGAAGAGGGGGATATGTCACCGATAGTAATAGGCCCACATTCAAATATTCAAGATGGTGTTGTTATCCATTCTAAAAGTGGGGCTGGAGTACAAATTGGCTCACATACTTCAATAGCACATCGTGCCATTGTCCATGGCCCTTGTAATATTGCTACACGAGTATTTATTGGTTTTAATAGCGTTCTATTTAATTGCAAAATTGGGGAAAACTGTGTTGTTCGCTATAACGCTGTTGTTGATGGTTTAACGCTACCCCCTGCTTTATATATTCCATCCTGCGTACATGTAAATGCCCACAGTGATTTATCTCAGTTTAAGCAAGTTGACCGCGCCTCTTTGCAATTTTCAGAAGAAGTTGCCGCAACTAATGTGCAGTTAGTCGAAGGTTATCGCCGCTTACGTAATGAGTTTTAACTCAATAACCCACTAAAATAAGGGCAGAGTTCACTTTCGCTGTCTCTGCCCTTTCAAAATATATTTAATTAACAATTAATCACGATGAGATAGCCGCGCTTCAGCGTTAGCCAGTTTCTCATCTTCCGCTAAGCACACCGCTGCAGTAAATAACACGTCAGTTGAAGAGTTAAGCGCCGTTTCTGCTGAATCCTGTAATACGCCAATCATCACACCAACCGCGACCACTTGCATCGCAATTTCATTTGAAATACCGAACATGTTACAAGCTAATGGGATCAGTAATAGTGAACCGCCGGCAACGCCTGATGCGCCACATGCACACACCGCAGCAACCACACTTAATAACAGTGCCGTTGGGATATCAACTGGAATACCTAGAGTATGTACGGCGGCTAACGTCAGTACTGTAATCGTTACCGCTGCACCAGCCATATTAATGGTTGCACCTAATGGGATAGAAACAGAGTAAGTATCTTCATGTAGATTCATGCGACGACACATCCCCATATTCACAGGGATATTTGCTGCTGAACTACGTGTAAAGAATGCTGTTACCCCGCTTTCACGTAAGCAAGCGAGAACTAATGGGTATGGGTTACGTTTCATTTTCCAGTAAACAATCAATGGGTTAACAATGAAAGCAACAATCAGCATACAGCCAATCAATACTGCGAGAACGTGAATATAGCCTTTTAAGGTTGCAAAGCCTGTCGTTGCGATAGTGGAAGCAACCAAGCCAAAAATCCCTAAAGGCGCTAAACGGATCACAACCCGTACCAGTTGTGTTACTGCATTAGA
This sequence comes from Providencia sp. CIM-Carb-044, assembly GCF_033901115.1. NCBI lineage: Bacteria > Pseudomonadati > Pseudomonadota > Gammaproteobacteria > Enterobacterales > Morganellaceae > Providencia > Providencia sp. CIM-Carb-044. Next base: position 153,500 of record NZ_JAXADV010000010.1, on the reverse strand, counting down.
AAAGTCATGAACTAAAGTTTTTGTGGTTTCATTTGCATGGCGCAGTGCAATACCCAGCCCGACCGCCCACGCTAAAATACCAATATAATTGCCCTTAATCAGTGCGTCGATAGGGTTCGCAAATATATTGATTAGCAAGCCTTTTAACACTTCAGCAATATTACCCGGTGGATTTAGCTGTGTATCACCTACCGCTAAGACTAAATTTGACGGGAACAGGAAAGAACCAATAACGGCGACAACCGCGGCAAAAAATGTTCCTAAAATATACAACACCAGTATAGGTTTGATATTGGTTTTTTGCCCTTGGCGGTGGTTAGCAATGGATGACATGACTAACACCCAAACCAGTACAGGAGCAACAGCTTTTAACGCACTAACGAATAAATCCCCTAACAACCCGACATTTTTTGCAGCAGATGGCCATAACCATGCAAGCAAAATACCCGCTATCAAGCCAACCAGTATCTGTTTGACTAGACTACCTTGGCTAATAACTCGCCATAACCCTGTTTTATTTGTATCCATAATAGACCTATATTATTTATCTTTATTAGGAATTAAATGTGTTTGCACAGCAAGTATAAGGAATAATAGTCGCCTGAAAAGGCAATTATTCAAAATATACACAATGATTGACTTTGTTTAACAAACATTTTACATAACTGTGATCTCAATAGAGTTTTGTTTCTTATAGTAGAATGGGATAAACAAAATGGTTGAGCGTTTTCAGGGGGTTAAAAAAAATCCCCTGCTTTTTACAGCAGAGGATTTAAAAATAAAAAAGATAAATTAACTTTTTGCTTCGTTGCGTTTATTAACAATTGCACTAATGATTAACGTCACGACTAAAATTGACGCAATCACACCCAACGAAATCGGTGTTGGGATATGGAAAATATCAATCAATAGCATTTTTATACCGATAAAGCTTAAAATTACCGCTAAACCGTATTTTAGCATTGAGAACTTTTCAGCAACCCCTGACAACAAGAAATACATGGCACGTAGGCCTAAAATTGCAAATAAATTCGATGTTAAAACAATGAATGGGTCAGTCGTCACCGCAAAAATAGCGGGTATACTGTCCACCGCAAATATCACGTCACTAATTTCAACTAAAATCAGCACTAAAATAAGTGGGGTCGCAAATAGGACGCCATTACGTTTAATAAAGAATTTTTCACCATGTAATTCATCCGTCATACGTAAATGAGAACGAACCCATTTTACTAGCGGTTTATCCGTTATTGGCGAGTCATCTTCTTTGGCAAAAGCCATTTTCAAACCAGTAAATAGCAAGAACAAGCCAAATACATACAAAATCCAGCTAAATTGTGTGACTAACCAACTACCTGCAAAAATCATAATCGTACGAAGTACGATAGCGCCTAATACTCCATAAACCAACACACGACGCTGTAAAGTTGCAGGAATGGCAAAATAACTAAATAACATCAACCAAACGAATACGTTATCAACAGCTAATGCTTTTTCTAATAAATAACCCGTTAAGAACGCCATGGTTTGGCTATCAGCAAACTCACGCCCTACGTTCTCATTAAGATACCACCAAAAACCCGCTGCAAAGAGAAGCGAAAGCGTTACCCACACGATACTCCAAGCCGCAGCTTGTTTCATCGACATTGCTTGGCCTTTGTGTTTCCCTTGCCAGAACAAATCAATGAGTAACATAAGTAAAATAATAACGGCAAAACTACCCCATAAAATCGGGTTACCAACTGAGTGCATTTTCCTTTCCCTTAAAAAACAAAAAACGGCTGATATCCAGAAGACATCAGCCGCTTAAAATTCGTTAACCACAAGCTATTTCTTTTGGTTGTAAATTATGAGCAAACCCCGCCTTCTGGCAAGGTCTCACTTACAACACAAATAACCTAAAAATAGGGAACTGTGGTGCTCGGCTACCGGGTGTAATGTGTACACCGTAATGACGATAAACCGACAAGAAGAAGTTACTCCCCTTTGCTATGGCGATAAGATACGGTAAATAGTCTTAAAATGCAATAATTAGCCTTTATTGTTTTATCGTTATTTTTTTACATTAAAAGATAAATTAACAAGTATATTTCGCATACTCTCGGTAAAAAGCGGGTTAATCGCCATTTTTAAGCACTTTACATCGTTCCATGCCGCGCAATAAATCGTAAAAATCGGCCAAAACTTAAATGAATTCTAAAAATAAGCTTAAAATTTACTGTTTAGTTATTTTCTGTTTTGTTAAAGTGAGCGTGCTTTACACTAACAGCCTGAGGAAACACTACTTTCACTTTGGCATTCACTTAATCCATTTCTCCCTGCCCAACAACAAGTTTGTTGCTGTTATTGCCGTTTAGGAAACATTAATGGAATTAGTTAAAGAACTTTTTTTCGCCCTTTGGCACCAAGATTATGTCACCCTATCTAACCCATCGTTAGTGTGGTCGATTTACTTCATGCTGTTCGCTATCTTGTTTCTTGAAAACGGGGTATTGCCTGCAGCGTTTTTACCTGGCGATAGCTTATTGATTTTAGTTGGTGTTCTCATCGCTAAGGGCACATTAAGTTATCCGCTCACTATTGTAATTTTAACCGCTGGCGCCAGTTTAGGCTGTTGGGTTGGTTATATACAAGGGCGATGGCTGGGGAACACACGAATAGTTAAAGGCTGGCTTGAGCACTTACCTGAACACTACCACCAACGCGCTTATGGCTTGTTCCACCGTCATGGCCTCGCTGCCTTGTTAATTGGTCGTTTTTTAGCTTTTGTCAGAACACTACTTCCAACAATAGCAGGGCTAGCTGGCTTGCAAAACGGTCGTTTCCAAGTATTCAATTGGTTAAGTGGCCTACTGTGGGTGTTAATTTTGACTGCAATTGGTTATGGCTTTGGTAAAAGCCCGATTTTCCTACAATATGAACATCATATTATGAACATTTTGATGTTGATCCCTGTAGGGCTACTGATCCTTGGCTTAATTGGTAGCATTGCTGTTGTCGTTAAGAAAAAATTCTCAAATAAAAAAGCGAATTAATTCTCCATGCGGGAACTCTCAGTTCTCGCATTTTCATTTTTACTTAATTTTACGTCTTAGTATCCCCACTCCCCGCAATTAAATTAACTAACTGATATTTATGGCATTTCTATAAATACTGTTTTTTACATTTTTTCTTAACCCCTAATTTATTATTGAATAACTCATTGCACTTAATGCAAAAACAGTTATTGTTAATACAGTGAAGTTTCTTTTCTATTGATAGGAGGTTCTATATGTCATCAAATCATTCATCAGAAGACCTACGCGCAGAACTAAAAGCGTTAGCAGATTCTCTTGAAGCCGTATTGAATGATACAGGCGAGAAGTCGAAAGAAGAGATTGAAAGCTTGAAATCCAAAGCGAAAGATGTACTTTACTCATCTCGCGCTAAACTAGGTCAAACCACCGAAAGGATCACTGAGCAAACTAAAGAAATTGCGGGCCGTGCAGACAACTATGTCAAAGAAAACCCATGGACTGGTATCGGTATCGGTGCTGCTGTTGGTGTGGTTCTTGGCGTACTTCTCGCGAAACGTTAATTGCTTATGGAACAAAATCAACAACGTCAGGGCCCCGGTAAAGGGGTCCTTGAAATACTGCAACGCATTGCCAGTATTACCGTTAATATTGTTGAAACTCGCCTTCAACTCATTGCCGTTGAGCTCGAAGAAGAGAAAGTTAATTTTATCCAGTTGTTATTGTTAGTTGGACTAGCGCTTCTTTTTACTGCTTTTGGCCTAATGTGTTTAATTGGTCTTATTTTTTGGTCTGTTGACCCTGTTTATCGTTATCAAGCACTTGCTATAACAACAGGGTGCTTAGTCCTACTCGCCATTACCTTTGCTATTTGGGCTCTTAAAAAAGCAAAGCAGTCTACCTTATTGAGCTCCACACGGGAGCAATTAAGCCAAGACGCGAATGCATTAGCAGGTAAAGATAATGACCAGAAATAAACGCCAATTACTTGCCGCAAAAAAACAACGGTTACTCAACAGAATTGAGCAGCAACGGAGCGACCTTGCTGCAAGTTCTGAAGATTGGCTACGAGTGACCGCTCCTTATGACCGTACATGGAAAACCTTCGTTACCTTCCGTCCTTTATTTATTGCGGCTACAGGCCTGCTTTCGATTTATTCACTGAAAAAACCCAAACGCATACTTCAATTAGGGAAAAAAGCCTTCACAATGTGGGGTATAGCAAGGACAATTCAAAGTACGATCAATGCAGGAAAGAAGTAATTCCAATTAAAATCAATATGCTAAATTAAGCCTCTTCACTTTAGCTAGCTCCCCTACATCACCATTCAATTTTTTTGACTATCTTTGTTAATAAGCTTTGCTTTTTATTGAATAAGCAAATGACTATTATAAGCCCATCAAATGTTTTCTTACCTATTTGTGCTGAAAACAACATTACAAAGCGACACATATCGCAAATACTTTATATTTAATGGCTTATTAGTCTGGAGAATCTTAATGAAAAATTTAGAAAATGGTGCGGTATTGTTAGCTCGTATTATGATGCCAATTCTGTTCATTGTTGCTGGGTATGGAAAACTGGGAGATGCATACGCAGGAACACAACAATACATGCAAGCAATGGGTGTTCCAGGCTTTTTATTACCTTTAACCATTTTATTAGAACTTGGTGGCGGTTTAGCCATTCTATTTGGTTTCTTAACACGAACTGTAGCCCTATTTACTGCAGGCTTTACCGTATTAACGGCACTACTGTTCCATATCGACTTTAGCGTTGCACCAAATAGTTTAATGTTTATGAAGAACTTTACTATCGCAGGCGGTTTCTTACTATTAGCAGTAACCGGCCCAGGGAAATTTAGTATTGACCATTTATTAAATAAAAAATGGTAATTCCGATTTCATTATCACCCTTATTACCTTATTGACTTTATTTGTTTGTCCAACTTATACCTCCCTTGGGAGGTATTTTTTTATTTAAATCTTTTGAATCGCTACCAGCAAACCCTACTCGTAAACTCTAAATAGTTTAAGTTGTAGGTAGGCGACAAATTAGTCGAGCGGTTTTATCTTTTCAGCCACGGTTAACTTCTAAATAATTCGTGCTACAACTGAGCTATGACTGAGATAGTTTTACTCTTTTGAATCGCTACCAGCAAACCTTACTCGTAAACTCTAAATAGTTTGAGTTGTAGGTAGGCGGCAAATTGAGTCATCCCGTGAGCATACATAAGTATGTGACTCGGGTGACTCAATGAAGCCAACACCCCTACGGCTCAAAATATAACGAGTTTACACTCTAAATAATTTGGGGATTTCTCGGAGACACCACGACTTAGCCTCCCCCATACTATCCCGCCGCCACGCCATAATAATATTCGTCTCATGGCTAAACTCTGCGCCAACCACCTTTAAACGCCCTTCGCGAATATCTTGTTCAACCATTGGGTACGGCATCGTCGCAACACCAAGGCCGGCCAACAAGGCTCTGTGTTTATCCTCAATCGTTGACACCGTCAATCGTTGTTGTTTATCCAACAACTGCACCGTGATCACAGGCCGCTCACGAGCGGTATCAGCCACTGCAATTCCACGGTATTTCACTCGAGTCGCATCAGATAACGGCTCAGGTTCTTGGTGAATGGGATGATCCGGGCTCGCTACATAAATATGATTAACGGTATATAACGATTTAGAGTTAATTTCTGAAGAGGATCGAAAATGCATATCAGGAGCAATGACTATATCCGCTTTACCGCTTTCAAGACGTTCCCATGCTCCCGCCAATACTTCAGTAATTAACGATAACTGTGTTTCTGATTTTTCCGCCAATCGTTCCACCAGCGGAAAAAGTGAATGAACAGGAACTAAAGCCTCACACACGATGGTTAAATGCGTTTCCCATCCTTTTGCAAGCGCTTCCGCATCAGATGTTAGCTTATCAGCGGCTTCAAGTAGGATCCTTCCTCTATCAAGTAGCATCCTACCGACATTGGTAAACTTAGTTCTATGCCCTGAACGGTCAAATAAAATGACATCGAGCTCTTCTTCTAATTTTTGCATGGTATAACTCAGCGCAGATGGGACTCGCCCCAACTCTTCAGCGGCTGCAGCAAAACTACCACGGCGGTCGATTGCATCCATAACCCTTAATGACTCAAGCGTTAATGCTCTCTCTTTACTCATGAAGTTTCTCTTTCAGGAAATTTGAACAAAGGAAACAGATTAACTGGCTAACAATTCAACGTCCAGCTATTTATTATAACAATAGATTATTAACTTATTTATTTTCAATGAGGGTTAACCATTATGATGACATTAAGACCCGCTAACCATTGCGGAAAAGCTGATTATGGTTGGCTACAAGCGCGTTATTCCTTTTCATTCGGCCATTATTTTGACCCAGACTTTATGGGTTTTAAAACTCTCAGAGTGCTGAACCAAGAAGTTATCGCACCACAAAATGCACTACAGCCAAGAACCTATCCACATGTCGATATCTTAAATATCATCCTAAAAGGGCATGCAGAATATCGAGATAGCCTAGGTAACACCATCCAAGCAGATGAAGGTGAGTGTGTGCGTTTTTCACCGCGCCCAGACCTAAGCTACAGCGAACAAAATGTGTGCCCAAAAACACCGTTGACACGTTTACAGCTCTGGCTAAATGCTTGCCCACAGCAAGAATCTTTGCCTTTGCAAAAAATAGCCATTAGTGAAAATGAGAACAAACTTATCGCATCTCCTGACGGGGAAAGTCAAAGCATTCAGTTACGTCAACAAATTTGGATCACCCAAATTCATTTGGCAACTAATGAGTCAACAGCGATCACGCTAAAAGGAAAAAACTCATTCCTTCAGTCTATACATGGTGGAGCGACATTGCGTACACCAAAAGGCGAGCAGTTAGAAATGAATTGCAATGATGGGGCTTTTATCCAAGACGACAATCAAGTCATCATTAGTGCAAATAAACCGTTTAGAGGGCTATTAATCGATCTTGGAGAGCAAAGCTAGCCCTTTTCCTGCTATAGCAGAGTGAATTTTGCGAACGGATTCGCAAATTTTATGATTTACATATCCTACATATTGACATGCTTGTGTTAGAGTCCTGCCATTAGCGAGCAAAAAACAAGTCATTTTCTTGCTCAAATGCTTTTTCGTTTTGATTTTAAAGGTGTTTCCGTGGCTCTATTCACTCAACAGCGACATAATCAAATTTTTGCTCAAATTCTCAATGAGGTAGTGCCTCAAGACGAGTTAGCCAAAAATTTCTCCGTTTCTACTCGAACTATTCGTTCTGATATCAATGAAATCAATGAATTGATACAGCCATATAGTGCTCATATTGTATATGAGCGAGGTCGCGGTTACCGACTAAAAATTGAAGACGAAGCCCTATTTGCTACCTTTACTCAACAAAGTGATGAAGACAATCAGATTCCTCGCACTAGCAAAGAGCGCATTGATGCCCTGCTATTAAAACTCTTGATGTTATCACTCCCCGTAAAACTTGATGATATCGCTGAAGAGTGGTTTATCAGCCGTGGCACTTTACAGCAAGATATGGGCGCGGTGAGAGAACAGCTTCATAAATACCAAATTGCATTAGAAAGTATCCCTCATCAAGGCATTCGTTTGAACGGTAGCGAGTGGGCAGTTCGAGCTTGTATGACCGAAACTTTATGGCGCCGCTATTCCGCACAGATAACCCCTGATTTAACCACTTTCCGCCCTGATTGCCTTGATAATTTAGACCTGACATATATCGATAAAGTTTTACATAACAGTATGAATCGCTTTGATATTCGGATTAGCAACGAAGGGCATTTATACCTAGTTTTTAATTGTGCGGTGACTATTTTGCGTATCACTCGTGGTCATGAACTCACCACCTCCGTCAAAAATGATGACAGTGAAGAAGTGATCCGCAAAGCCTGTGATGAAATATCCAAAGGTTTAATCTACTTTCTTGGCAATGACCTTTCAGGGGCAGAACTTAGCTATTTACATGACCAAATTGTTGCCCAACGCATTAGTAACCAAGACTCTAGCACGCAAAAAAGTGGTACTCATAATGAGCTGTGTGAATATATTTTAAATTATATTAATGAGTTATATAATTATGACTTACGGAGCGATGAAAAACTCAAAAAAGATCTCAATACTCATCTTGCATCGCTGATCACCCGTTTGCAGTATCATATTTCCACACCAAACCCGCTATTATCTGATATCAAACAATATTACCCGTTCGCCTATGATGTCACACTGAGCGCGTTAACCAGTGCAAGTAAGCAATTACTCCCCCACCCAATCAGTGAAGATGAACTAGGTTACCTTGCGGTTCATATTGGAGTCAGCCTCGAACGTAACTATGGCGCTGGCTCCATTCGCCAAACAGAAGTACTGGTAGTTACTGATGCAGGGAACTCCACGTTTCGCGTGGTTGAATCTAAAATCATGCGTGAATTTCCACAGCTCAAATTTAGCCGAGGGTTAACGTTACAAGAGTATGAATCCTTGGATGAAGTCTCTGAAGATTTCGTGATTACCACTGTACGAATTTCAGAGAAAAATAAGCCTGTTATTAAAATTGCACCGTTCCCAACACCCTATCAGCTAGAGCAAGTTGGCCGCCTCGCCATGGTTGACCAAACTCGCCCTTATATCATCGAGCGCTTTTTTGATGAACGGTTCTTCATGGTAATTAATGAAAAAATTAGCCAAGAAGAGCTCTTTCAAATGGTTTGCAATAAATTGCAGCAAGAAGGCTACGTCACACCTGATTTCTACCCTTCACTACAAGAGCGTGAATCAATTGTTTCCACCTTGCTCGGGGAAGGTATCGCATTGCCTCACTCTTTAGGTCTACTTGCCAATAAAACAGTGGTTGCAACCGTTGTCGCCCCGAAAGGCATTGAGTGGAATAAGGAAACCAAAGAAAATGCTTATGTCATTTTCTTATTAGCTATCAGTAAAACAGACTATGAAGAAGCAATGGCTATTTATGACCTTTTCGTTACCTTTGTAAAAGAAAAGACAACACGTCGCTTAGTGAGTGTCAAAAATTTCAATGAGTTCCAAGTAATAGCTAAAGATAGCTTAGCGCGTATCCTCTAACTTGATAGCAATTTCCACTTTGTAGTGGAAAAGTGGAAGTTGCTGACTTTTACGTGATCCTAACCACAACTCTTATAAATATTTTCCTATCCTAAACTGTCTATTTTACGGCCAAATTGACTAAATGGAAGCGAGTACAACCCACGCAACATCATTTCCATTTATAGCTTCCACTTCCCTTTCCAGTTCCTTTTTTTGTTTCCATTTTTTAATTAAAAAAATAGTCAATTGATAAATAACACATTTTATTCAAAGCATTGTTATTTACATCTTATTTAGATAGTTGACCGACGTCAATTTTTCCACTTAATTTCCAAATAGAGCAAAAAACACACCAAAAATACATTTATTAATTTCCAAACAATTTCCACTTATAAGTGGAAATTTCCTGCCTGCAAAAATGAACAAGAACAGACTAAGGTATTAAGCATGAAGGAACAGAGTAGTCTAACTTGCAATATTACTTTGGATTTTAAATAGTTATGAGTGAATCAGTTGTCGTTTTTAAAATGTTAGAACATAACCTTGATATTGATGAGGTGACACAAAAACTGCTAGCAGTGATTACTGACTGGCTCAAGCAGGAGGACTGCTACACCACAGATGTACAACAACAGATGTTGGAGTCTCATTTACGTGCCATGGTCGGTAGAGCAAAAACGGGTGAAGCCTTACCAGAAGTCGATATCAGCTTATTCGATGAAATTTCTGAACATTCGATAGTGCTCGCACAGCGGGTTGTTGACACACTTCCTGGATTAGCACCTGAAGAGACTTATTTACTCTCTGTTCACTTTGAAGTCGCACGTTCAAATGATTAATTACTAATTTGGTAGGATTTGGAGAATATTTTATGAAACAGATAGTTGTTGTTATCGGTGACCGTTTAGGTAAAGGCCAAAAAGTAGCTGCCGGTGTTGAAGCTGCGGGTGGTAAAGCGGTTGTTGTTCCGGGGGTCGCTGCTGATATGAAACTCGGTGATGTCATGAACGCAGAACAAGCCGATTTAGGCATCTCATTTTGTGGTAGTGGTGGCGCTGGCGCAATTACCGCTCAAACTAAATATGGCTATAAAGCTCGCTATGGGATGCGCTCTATTGAAGAGGGAGAAACCGCGATTGCAGACGGTTGCAATGTATTAGGTTTCGGTTTTATGGACAAGGAAGAATTAGGCGAGCGCTTGGTAAAAGCATTCAATAAAAAATACGGCAACGCTTAATGAAAAAATCTATCGAAACGGTTGTACGGGTTACAGGGCAAGGCGACACTAAGCAAAAAGCAATAGCTGACGCCTTAAATTCAATTCAAAAAACCGTACTGAAGAACAGCACAGATATCATCCTACGGATAGAACCAAAGGATGTTGAAGTGATTAGTGCTCACTCTCATTCGCGGACAGAAAAATTTCTTTTTCTCTTTTTGCCACGCAAACGTGAACATTTTCGTGTTGTACTCGACGTTTCGCTGGATGTCACTTTACTTTCTGTCAACGAAATACCATTTACAGAACAATAATAGCAATCAGGTCTGGAGTTAATTCCATGAGTGAAACTGCATCTTTTTTAGAAATATTGGGCATGTCCCTGATCATCGGTGGGCTCTGCGGCTTTGGCTTAGGCGCAGGGGCTGCGCGTATGTTCCACGCACCAACCGTACAAGGTATGGGGGCATTCCGTACATTGGGTGAGCTGAACGCTTGTGAAGGCGACCCAGCGTCTCATTTTTCTTTCGGCTTAGGGTTCTTCTTTAACGCATGGGCATCGTCAGTTGCTGCTGGGGCATTTACACAAGATGTTGATCACCGCATCATCCCAAACTGGGGCGCGGCTGCACTATTAACCAAAAACCGTAGTGTCGCTGACACACTGCATAACCCGAAAAAAATGGCTATCGCTTGTGCCATCATTGGGGCATTAGTTGTCGCCTTCTTAAACACAACCGCTTCCGCAGTTCCTGCTGCACTACAAACGACAGCCATTAACGTACTAGTGCCTGCCGCAAACTTGTTAGTTAATACCGTGATGCCAGTCATCTTCTGGTTAGCCGCCATGGATGCAGGGCGTCGTTCAGGTTTCTGGGCAACATTATTTGGTGGTTGTGCTCAGCTAATCATGGGGAATGCTATCCCTGGTTTAGTTTTAGGTATCTTGATTGGTAAAGGCGTTGATGACAACGGCTGGAACCGTATCACTCGTACAATGATGATAACAGTGGTTCTCCTGTTCGTTCTCAGCGGCTTCTTCCGTGAATTCGACCTAAAGATGATCACCTCTTTCAACCTAGATAAACCATTGTGGCTTGAATACGTCCACGGTCTGCTGAGCGGGAAATAATCATGACAACAGAAATTAACAAACAAGATTTTTGGTACGCAGAATGGTCCTTCCCGATTTTTGTTGGGTTGCTTTCCGCAGGGATCTTCGCAGGTACCCACATGTATGTCGTCTACGGTTTTGGGGCATTTAACGAAGTGGCTTTCGTCGCCATGTTACGTGCAGGGTTAGATACCGGGGTTTATGGCGCAGTCGCAGCATTTGGTGCAAGTTTCTTATTTGCTAGGATCATCGAAGGTTCATTGGTCGGTATTTTAGATATCGGTGGTGCACTGCAAACCGGTATTGGCCTCGGTGTTCCCGCCTTATTTTTAGCCGCTGGTTGGGATTTTTTAGTCACTAACTTCTGGATGTCGTTACTAACTGGCTTATTCCTTGGCGTATTAATCGGCTTACTGATTGTATTTGCACGTAAATTCACGATTGCTCAGGCTAACTCAACCTTTGGTGCTGACGTCATGATGGGTGCGGGTAATACCTCTGGCCGTTTCTTAGGTCCATTAATTATTTTAGCTGCGATGGCCGCATCCATTCCAATCGGAATTGGCTCTTTAATTGGCGCATTGATTTTCTATGTATGGCAAAAACCCGTTGCCGGTGGCGCCATTTTAGGTGCTATGTTGTTCGGTTATTTCTTCCCAATCGTCGCTTAACCAACACTCTCCCGGGGCATATGCTCCGGGTTACTGAATAACATAAGTTAAAAACAGACTCGAAATAGTTCAAAGAGTAGCGGAAGTGCTGCCAACAACGCTGCGGTTGACATCATTTAGAATACGCACTTAGGCATACTCTAAATAATTCAAATTGCAGCT
>NZ_JAXADV010000010.1:0-141112 GCF_033901115.1 Providencia sp. CIM-Carb-044 | reverse complement strand
AGGCGGCAAACGACGATATCCCTAGGAGCATACAAAAGTATGTGACTAGGGTAGCGGAAGTGCTGCCAACAACGCTGTGGTTGACATCATTTAGAATACGCACTTAGGCATACTCTAAATAATTCAAATTGCAGCTAGGCGGCAAACGACGATATCCCTAGGAGCATACAAAAGTATGTGACTAGGGTAGCGGAAGTGCTGCCAACAACGCTGCGGTTTGAAGTATGACGAGTATCGAGTATAGAGAGGACAACTATGTACACTTTAATCATCAAACAAGGTAAGCGTATCGATGGCTCGATTATCGACATTCTTATTAAAGATGGAAAAATCGAAGCGGCAGGCCCTGAATTAGCGAATAATCAGCAAGCCGAAAAAGTCATTGACCTACAAGGAAAAACTTATGTCAGTGCTGGGTGGATTGACTCTCATGCTCATTGCTTTGTTGAGTCACCTATTTACTTCGATGACCCTGATTTAGCAGGAGCCGCTGGCGGAGTTACCTCACTGGTTGATGCAGGTAGTGTCGGTGCTGATGATATTGATAAATTTTATCAGCTCACCCAGAAATCAAAAACGAATGTCTTTTCTCTGTTAAATATTTCACGTATTGGCATCATTGCGCAAAATGAATTGTCGGATATGAACAACATCAATGAAGCCTGCTTTCAAGACGCTATCGAGCGCCACTCCGGCTTTGTTGTTGGTATGAAAGCCCGTATGAGTAAAAGCGTGGTTGGTGAAAATGGCATTACCCCACTGATTAAAGCTAAAGAAATGCAGAAAAAACACCATCTTCCACTCATGGTGCATATTGGCAACAACCCGCCGGATATTGATGAAGTCGCTGATTTACTGACGCGCGGCGATATCATCACTCACTGCTTTAATGGCAAACCCAATAAGATTTTAGGCGAAGATGGCTACCTAAAACCATCAATTGCTCGCGCACTCGCACGGGGTGTCATATTAGATGTTGGTCATGGCGGTGAAAGCTTTAGCTTTAAAGTTGCAGAGCAAGCGATGCGCATTGGCACTTACCCTGACATCATCAGTTCCGATATTTACCACCGCAACCGCGTTAATGGCCCTGTTTATAGCCTCGCTTTTGTGATGACCAAATTTCTGTGTATGGGCTTTAGTGCGGAACAAGTGCTTCGCTGCGTTACCGAAAAAGCCGCCAACTTCTTATCGTTACCCGCAAAAGGCTATTTAAGGCCGGGCTTTGACGCCGACATAACCCTTTTTGACCTTAAAGAAGAGCAAACAGAGCTCACGGATGCAGAAGGCGAACACCGTATAGGAACTCACCGCTTCGTACCATTGGCTGCTATCGTCGGTGGAAAACACATTATTCATGCATAAGGTGAATCAGAACATGCAATCGATTTATGATAAATATCAGTTAAAACACGTTATTAATGCCTCTGGCCGCATGACAATTCTGGGTGTTTCAACGCCAACTCCAGAAGTTGTTGAACGTGTTGCTTATGGATTAAATAATTATTTTGAAATTAAAGACTTAGTTAATAAAACTGGCGAATATATTGCTAATCTATTAAATGTTGAAGCTGCGATGGTTGTGTCTTGTGCCTCTGCTGGTATTGCACAAGCTGTTGCAGCGGTGATTGTACAAGATGATGATGATTTACTGCTCAATTTGCATTCATCCGACAAAGTTGTTCCACGTGAAATTATTTTACCTAAAGGCCATAACGTTAATTTTGGTGCCCCTGTGGACACAATGGTAAGCTTAGGTGGCGGTAAAGTAGTCGAAGCGGGTTTTGCTAATGAGTGCAGTGCCGCCCAGTTAGCAGCAAAAATCACCCCCAATACAGCCGCTATTTTGTACATCAAATCACACCATACCGTGCAAAAAAGCATGTTAACCGTGGAACAAGCCGCCAAAGTGGCTCATGACCACCAGCTCCCCCTGATCGTTGATGCCGCAGCAGAAGAAGAACTTACCGCTTACTACCAAGCCGGTGGCGATATTGTGATTTACAGCGGAGCAAAAGCAATCGAAGGCCCAACAAGCGGTCTGGTTATCGGTAAAAAACAATATATTGAGTGGGTAAAACGCCAAAGCCAAGGTATTGGCCGTGCGATGAAAGTAGGTAAAGAAGGTATTTTGGGGCTCACACTCGCTATCGAACAGTACCTGACTGCGACCAAAGAAACAGGCGCAGAGATGGTTAATCGAATGAATCAATTCATCAGTGATTTAAATGCCATTAAAGGTATCTCTGCTCGAGTCGTCTGGGATGGTGCAGGACGTGATATTGCCCGTACCGAAATTAGCTTTGATGAAAACATGATAGGCAAAACCACTTACCAAATCATGGCTGAGCTAAAACAGGGCGATACCGCGATTTACTTCCGTGAGTACAAAGCCAACGAAGGAAAAGTAGAGGCTGACATTCGCAGTGTTAGCACTGAACAACTTGATGTTATTTCTAAGAATATTCGTTTGTTAGTAGAAGGAATTTAAGATGAAATTGTCACCGAATTTTTATCGTGACCGTGTCTGTTTAAACGTACTGGCAGGCAGCCATCAGAATGCAAAAGATATCTATGCCGCAGCAGAAACCTTTGTTGTTGTTGGTGTTTTATCTAAAAATTACCCTGACTTAGAAAGTGCAATTGCTGATATGCGCATTTATGCACAAGAAACCGATAATGCATTATCAGTTGGTCTCGGCGCTGGCGACCCAAATCAGTCAACCATGGTGTCGTTAATTGCAAAAGAAGTTCAACCACAACACGTTAACCAAGTATTCACTGGTGCACCAATTAGCCGTGCACTATTAGGCCAAAACGAAACCTTCGTGAATGCGCTCATATCACCAACAGACACGGTAGGTATGGTGAAAATTTCTACAGGCCCACTAAGCTCTCAAGCGCCAGATGGCATTGTTCCGGTTGAAACTGCCATTATGATGCTTAAAGACATGGGTGCTGACTCAGTTAAATTCTTTAATATGAAAGGATTAACATATATTGAAGAATATAAAGCCATTGCCAAAGCTTGCGCTGACTTTGATTTTTCTTTAGAGCCTACAGGCGGCATTGATTTAGATAACTTTGCTGAAATTTTGCAAATTGCCCTTGATGCAGGCGTGAAAAAAATCATTCCTCATATTTATAGTTCCATCATTGATAAAGAAACGGGCAACACTCGCCCAGAAGATGTACGTCAATTATTGCAGATGGTTAAGCAAGCGGTTAATTGATGTGGTAGTAAGCAGTAAGTGAGAAAATAAATATAAGCGAGTAAATAAGTATAAATAAGCAGTACAAAATCTGTCATCATAACAGAATAACAAGTTGCCCCGCTCATCATCTGTAGCGGGGCTTTTTATTGTGCATCAATGACCTATCATTCTTGCATTTGGTATAATATGAAACCAATAATTATCAGGTACTGGGCTATCCCAAACGCCAAAATACATAGCAATACCAATAATAATAAATAAAACTGCTAAGGTTAGAATTGCCATCATCCAACCCGATAAGCGAAATTGACGTTTTTTTGTTGGCACTTGCAATGAAAAATCCAACGTTGATGCAACAGGGCAAGATTCAACGCAAGTCATACATCCCGTACATTCCACCGTTCTTACAGTAATTAACTTATCGACGGGTATCCGTGATGGGCAGTTCTTGGCACATTTTCCGCAATCAATACAACTTTCCACATTTCGCCGAATTTTAAATGGCGAAAATAACGAAAAAATGCCTAACAAAGCGCCATAAGGACACAAATAACGGCACCAAGCATTACGAATAAACAAGCTTGCTATCACTAAAATGGCCACAGTAGTAAGCGCAAACAAGCTAATATAACGAAAAAAATCCAACATTTTTACGTCAATAATGATCCCATAAGGCGACATCATAAAATATTGGATCATCTGCGCAGACATGGAAAATGCAATATAAAGAAAGAAACCTAATAACAAATATTTTAGGCCTCTTAAAGGGATATCGAGCCATTTAGGTAAGCTAATTTGGTTTTGATAACGAAAGACTTTTTTCCCTAACTTACCAGTGTACTCTGATATTGTGCCAATCGGGCACATCCATGAACAAAATGCTTTTTTGAACAGTAAGCTAATCACAATAAAAGAGACTAATAAAAACATTGAGGCCGCATGAATTGGCGGAAAACTCCCCGTTTCCAAGGTATATTTTAAATTCATTAACCCCGCAATCGGCAGCCAACCTTCAATTCCACCAGGGCGAGGAAGGTGAATTGTCGCCCCTCCAGTTTCGTAATATCGTACCCAGTAATAGAAGGTAACTCCAATATAAATATTGATCGCCAATAGCGTGAACTGTACAAATTTACGCCATGTTGATGCATTTCGCCAATCATTCCAAGGGAGTTTTCCCCCAGTTGTACCTGGGCGACGTTGGTACCTTACACGTGATTTCTTTATCATCTACGCACATCTCTTTAACATGCATTATAAATACCACTATTGTAATTACATATTCACATAGCGTATTGATTTGCATCAGAAGGTTATGATCTTGATGATTTGATGATTTGATGATTTGATGCAGCGAATGGTGAACACAAACAAGATAAGTATTTTGATATTAAATAAAAAGATTATGATTTTTTCTAAATAATTCGAGTTGTGCCACGGCGGCAAAATGAGGAAATCCCTAGGAGCATACACCAGTATGTGACTAGGGTTGACGAATGAAGCCAACACAGGCACAGCTTGAAGTATGACGAAAAAATGGGAGTTGGCCGATAAGCCGGGTTCTGTCATGGACAACCATTCATCTAGGCCAGCACTTGCGCACTGGCTCCAGCAACCTACCCGAGTTCAATGCGGGCCGCACCATATGAACCCCTATTTGGTCTTGCTCCGGGTGGAGTTTACCGTGCCACGAACTGTTGCCAGTCGCGCGGTGCGCTCTTACCGCACCCTTTCACCCTTACCTGATCCTGTAAACAGGCCATCGGCGGTTTGCTCTCTGTTGCACTAGTCGTAGGCTCGCGCCTCCCAGACGTTATCTGGCACCCTGCCCTATGGAGCCCGGACTTTCCTCCCCTCTACCCGTCTCCCGAAGGGACTACGATAAAGCAGCGGTTGTCTGGCCAACTCCGCGGCGAATTATAGGCACTTTGTTGTTGCTTGTACAGACTCTAGCGTGGGCAATTTACCACTTATATCAATCAAATCGTGGTATTTGCCCAAAAATCATTCATCACTTTGATTATCAAGCATCAACTTATACAACATATTTTTCTTGAGACCATAAATTTCAGCCGTGATTGCAGCCGCTTTTTTAGGGGGTAATTCTTTTTGTAATAAATTTAATGTTCTCACCACTTCAGGGGAAACTGCGGAGTCATCAGCTGGCTTTTTATACCCTTCGACAATCAACACCATTTCGCCACGGTGACGGTTTTCATCTTCTTTTACCCAAGCGAGTAATTCTCCCACTGGGCGGCCTTCAATGGACTCCCACGTTTTCGTAATTTCACGTGCTAAAACAACATGGCGATCCGGCCCCCAGACTTCCACCATATCTGCTAAACTGTCTAACAAACGGTGGGTTGATTCATAGAAAATCAGCGTGCGAGTTTCTTGTTCGAGAGATTGTAAAACATCTTTACGCCCTTTTGTTTTAGCGGGTAAAAAACCTTCATAACAAAAACGGTCTGAGGGTAAACCCGCTGCTGATAACGCGGTAATAGCAGCACAGGCACCCGGTAAAGGTACGACACGAATACCCGCTTCGCGGCAACGATTAACTAGATGATAACCTGGATCATTAATTAAAGGTGTACCCGCATCGGAGACTAATGCGATACTATCACCTTGTTGAAGTCGACTAATTAATTGATCTGCCTTTTGCTGTTCATTATGATCATGCAGAGCAAACAACCGCGCATTTATCGCAAAATTCTGTAATAGAATGCCTGAATGCCGAGTGTCCTCTGCTGCAATAAGGTCAACATGTTTAAGAACATCCAACGCGCGTTGCGTTATATCCCCCATATTACCAATTGGGGTAGGGACAATATACAGCGTGGATGCCATAACCACAGCTTGATTAGGTTGGTTCATTGTTTCATCCGAATAGCCGGTTTAAAATTAAGCAATTGAAAAATACACCATTGGATACAGTATGCGTCCTTCAATTTTTTTGCATTTGAAAAAAGGGTTAATCTGCACAGCAATGCTGTCCACATTTGCACTGTCAGGGTGCCAAATTGTCTCGGAATACTTTCCGTCAACCCAAAAAACGCCTGAGCAAAGCACATCTGATGATGCTAGCCGTTACCAAGCAATCATTGATGCTGCACAAGGTAAGCCTTCAATGGAGGCGATAAGGGCCTACATTAGCCAAGAACCTTTATTAAAAACAGCCGCTGAACGCCAAGCTAATATTGATGGGTTATGGCAGATGTTAACACAGTTAACGCCAGAACAAATTCATGGAATTGGGGCAGATGAAAATATTCTTCAAGGCTGGGTCGATCTTTTAGATATTTATCAAAACAACCGAGACGACACAGATGCTTTACTTGCAGGCTATAACGATTGGAAAATGCGTTACTCGAATAACCCTGGAGTGACGGCAACGCCGACTCTTTTGCAACAAACCATGATACCTCAAGTGGGCAAAAACCCTAAGATTGCATTGTTTTTACCCATGAGTGGGCAAGGACAAGTATTCGGTCAAGCGATTATGCAAGGCTTTATGGATGCACAAAAAGGCCTGCCTCAAGGGCCCGCTACTCAAACAGCCATAACACCGCCACCAAGTAGTGGAAATGATGTGCTTGACCAAATTTATGAACAAGTTGCAGCAACAACAGGTAATGCTCCCACTTCTAGCGATAGCGACGTAGTGACATCAACTTTGCGTATTGATGCCGCCCCTGTGAATACCCAAAGCGTCAAAGTGTTTGATACCACAAACAAGCAAATGCCTGAGCTTATTGAACAAGCGAAAAATGAAGGTTTCAATCTTATTGTTGGGCCATTATTAAAAAGTGACGTTCAAGTTATTACCCAAATGGGAGCGCCTGTTAGTGTGCTCGCCCTCAATGAGCTTGATGCGAACCAATTACAGCCTCGACCTAATCTTTGCTATTTTTCATTATCGCCAGAAGATGAGGCACAAAATGCTGCCGCTTACATGAAAGCTGAAGGTAAGCAAATGCCATTGGTACTAGTTCCCGCTAATGCTTTCGGTGATAGGATAGCCAAAGCCTTTGCACAAGGGTGGCAAGAAAAAGGCGGCGGGACCGTTTTAATGCAAACCTTTGGGTCTGTCCCTTCTTTAAAAGAGTCGATTAATCGCGGCGCAGGTATCCGTATGACAGGAACGCCTGTGAATACCGGAATACAATCGATAGACTCACAATATGTCGATTCAACTGGTGCGATTGACGGCGTTTATATTGTTGCCACCCGTGATGAGCTGACCTTAATCAAGCCAATGATTGAAATGGCAATTAGTTCTCGTTCTCGTCCTTCGCTTTATGCAAGCTCTCGTAGTAACCAAGCTGGATCTGGCGCAGACTACCGCTTTGAAATGGATGGCGTTAAATTTAGCGAAATCCCTTTACTCGCAGGTGCAAACAATAACTTACGTAAACAAGCCCAACAAAAGCTGAACAATGATTACTCTTTATTCCGCTTATATGCCATGGGTATTGACGCATGGTCTTTAGCCAACAATTACGACAAACTACAGCAATCGGGACAATTTCGTATCAATGGTGCATCAGGAACCTTGAGTACTACACCAAACTGTGTAGTGTTCCGAGAATTACCTTGGTTGCAATTTAAACAAGGCAAAGTGGTTTCCTCACAATAATATCACTGAATACTTCATTTTTTTTCAGACAAGGACGTCATGAAAATTATGCCAAAAGCCATACAATGGTTAACAGGCCGGTACTATGAAAATCAAGTGCTCGCATTCCTGAAACAGCAGGGATTAACATTTGTTGAACGTAATGCAAGGAACCGAGGCGGAGAAATCGACCTCATCATGCGAGATAATACAGGTTGGGTATTTGTTGAAGTTCGGTTTCGCAAGAATTGTGATTACGGAGATGCACTTTTATCAGTAAACTGGCACAAACGTCGAAAACTATTAGCTGCTGCCAAATATTGGCTCTCACAAAGACAAGAAAGTTTTGAAACCAGTGCATGCCGTTTTGATATCTGCGCCATCACGGGAAACCAATTTGACTGGATACAAAATGCATTCAACGAAAATGATATTTATTAACAAATGATATAATCAGTTTTATACGCTGATCATGCAGTCAACAAAGCTATAATTCAAATATAATGGCAATATACAAAAATAATTTGAATTATATCGAGGCGACAAAGGAAAAAATCGTGCTAGACCGAATAAAAGTTTGCTTCACTGAAAGTATACAAACTCAAATAGCAGCTGCTGAAGCGCTGCCTGATGCCATTTCAAGAGCCGCGATGATGATGGTTCAATCTCTACTCAATGGCAACAAAATTTTATGTTGTGGTAATGGTGCTTCTGCCGCTACTGCACAACGTTTTGCTGCAAGTATGATCCATCGCTTTGAAACCGAACGCCCTAGCTTACCCGCTTTAGCACTTAATACAGATAATGCAGTGTTAACTGCGATTTCGGGTAGTAAGCAGCCTTCTGAAATTTATGCGAAACAAGTTAGAGCATTAGGGCAACATGGTGATGTTTTGATGGCAATTTCAACCCATGGTAATAGTAGCGATATCATTAAGGCGGTTGAAGCAGCCGTGACTAGAGACATGACAATTGTCGCCCTAACAGGTTATGACGGAGGGGAACTCGCAGGTTTACTTGGCCCCCAAGATGTTGAAATTCGTATTCCATCCCAACGAAGTGTTCGAATTCAAGAAGTCCACCTTCTTACTGTAAATTGTCTATGTGACCTCATAGATAATACTCTTTTCCCACATCAGGACGATTAAGGAGATAAAATGCGATTAATTCCGGTTTTTGCCATAGTCATTAGTACTATTCTATTACAAGGTTGTATTGGTGCTGCTGTAGTCGGTTCCGCTGCTGTTGCAACAAAAAGCGCAACTGACCCTCGTACAGTTGGTCAACAAGTTGACGATGGCACCTTAGAAGCTCGAGTTAGTGGGCAACTGAACAAAGATAAAGAAATTACGGGCAAGGCTCGTATCATTGCAACCGCTTATAAAGGAAATGTTCTGCTAACAGGCCAAAGCCCTGATATGGCTTGGGCTGAACGAGCAAAACAAATAGCCTCTAACGTTGATGGCACCATCGCAGTTTATAATGAAGTCCGTAGTGGTGAGCCTGTTGATTTAGGTACAGCCTCAAAAGATACTTGGTTAACAACCAAAGTTAAATCTAAAATCCTCGCGAGTGATAGCGTTAAATCTGGTAGTGTGAAAGTCATTACTGAAAACGGTGAGGTTTTCTTGCTAGGTGTATTAACAAGGCAAGAAGGAGATGCAGCGGCGAAAATCGCTAGTGAAACAGATGGTGTTCGTCGAGTAACGACTGCTTTCACTTATCTTAATTAATCATAAACAATAATATATTGTTATAAAAACAAAAGCCGTGGGTTAAAAACCATGGCTTTTTTCTTATTCGTTCATCAACTGGTTTATTTTCAGATAATTCTTACCTCCCAATAAGTGCATTTGGTTCAAGATCCAAGCTTGCCTTTTGAGCACATAAGAAGATGGGTTTTTTACACTATATCTATGAGGATTAGGCAAAACCGCAGCTAATAGTGCAGCCTCACTCATTGAAAGCTTGCTAGCAGGCTTATTAAAGAATTTATTTGCAGCCTCTTCGACCCCAAAAATACCATCACCAAACTCTACTATATTAAGATAAACGGTCAGTATTCTTTTCTTTGACCATAAAAGCTCCATAACAGGAGTCATTACTGTCTCTAAGCCTTTTCTTAACCAACTTCTTCCATCCCATAACCACACATTTTTTACTGTCTGCTGTGAGATAGTTGAAGCCCCTCTAATTGTTTGTTTATTACTCAAATTATGTTTGTAAGCTCGCTCAATTGCATCAAGGTCGAACCCCCAATGATGAGGAAAATTTTGATCTTCCGCTGCAATTACTGCTAAATAGATATACGGAGAAATGTGATTTTCATCTACCCATTCAGAATGAGATACATAAGAAAAATTTAAGTTTATCCATGCACTAACTTGCCGTTCAATCATCACTGCAGAAAAAGGCACTGGTATGTATTTAAATAAAATGACTGAACAAATCCACACCACAAGTAATGAAAATGTGATCTTCTTTAACCAGTGCCATAATCTAGAAACAATAGTTCGCATTCAAATAATCACGCCATTTCCAATACTTTCTTAACAAGCTTATTAATACCCGTATTTGCTTCAGAAATTGATTGAGCTAGCATATAAGCAGGTGTTGTAACAACTCGGTTAACTTCATCAATTACAATATCATCAACAGCACATTTAATATGTTTCCCCCCCATAATTTCTATTTGAGCAATCGTTTCACTATCATCTCCAATAGTTAGTTCTACTGATGTATTTAACATTTTAGGAAGCATCACTGGAGCAATACACATCAGCCCTAGCGGCTTTTTCTGTTGGTGCATTTGGCGTACTAAACTTAATAGTTCTTTATTAATTTCACACTCGCTTCCTTTAACTGCGAAATCACATAAATTTTTTGCCGCCCCAAAACCACCAGGAATAATGAGGGCATCTAGCTTTGAAGCATCAGCTGACGATAAAGGTGATATTTTACCACGTGTAATACGTGAAGACTCTTCCATTTGGTTACGTTTTTCTGTTTTTAATTCTCCATTTATATGATTTATAACAGTAGGTTGCAACTCATCAGGCGCAAAAAAATGAACTTCAGCATTATATTGACTCAAAGCTAGCATAGTTAGCACTGACTCATGAATCTCGCTTCCGTCAAAAACACCGCAGCCACTTAAAATAACCGCAATTGATTTCATATCTTCCTCCATTTGTAGTAAATTATCTCTCAGGCGCTAAGGTGCATAAACATCAATCTTCATCACAGATTTTAATGAATCTTGTAACAGATTCGCTAAATTTTGGTATCTTGATGTTGCCCTTTACAGTGATATACCTAATTTTATGATTTGCAAAAAACAAAAAGCATATGCAAATCAACGATTTCCCTGGTGTTGGCGCAGTATTCGCGCCCCCCAACTTCGGTTGGGGTTATTTTTTTGTACGCTCATCAACCCAGTTTCTCAAAGTTTCTATATCTGCTTTCCAATCCTGTTTTAATTCATCGACCCATTCTTGCACATTGTCCCACCATGCAGGTAAATCAGGAGATTGAATCTGTTGTGCAATTTTCTGTAAGTTCTTTAAGCCAACAGAACCTGCTGCGCCTTTGATTTTATGAGCTTCCTCAACAATCCCTTTTTGGTCTTTAGCCACCATATTTGAATCAAGAATAGCTAAGTAACCCGGCAGCATTTTTTCAAAGACATCTAGGCCATCATAAATAAGCTTAGGGCCAACTAACTCAATATACTGTTCTAGCATATCGCAATCGAGCCTAGATTCATCAACACTCGAAGTCTCATGCTCACCCGATATTTCTTCAGGTTGAGTAGATTGTTCCCCCCAAAATTGCTCAATAATTTGGGTCAATGCTGGAACTGATAATGGTTTACTCAATACCCCATCCATACCTGCATCAAAGTATTCTTTTTTATCTTTAAGAACATTTGCCGTTAAAGCAATCAATGGTGGTAAGTCTTGCTTATCATACTGCTGTTTGAGTTGCCGAGAGATATCTAGGCCTGTCATATCAGGTAATTGGATATCCAATAAAACTAAATCATATTCTCCAGGGGCAAACATCTCGAGAGCATCTTTCCCATTCATTGCTACATCAACCGTATTTCCTAAATTTTCTAATACAGAACAAGCAACAACAACATTCAGTTCAATATCTTCTACGAGTAAAATATGTAATGCAGGCAATGGGTAATCGTCTTCACTATCTTGCTGTTCAATAACATGACTTTCAACAACAGGCGCTGTGATAGATAAAGTAAAAGTGGAGCCTTGGCCTATTTCACTTTCAACTTGTATATCGCCTCCCATATTTTGTGCTAAGCGACGAGATACAGAAAGCCCAATACCCGTTCCAGTTGCAGGTTTACCTCCAGCAGAATCTGTTACTTGGTAATACATTGCAAAGATTTTATCTAATTCGCCCTTAGGTATACCTATGCCACTATCCTGAACCCTGAAAAACAGTTTATTTTCAGCTTCTTGCCAAATACTAAGCTTCACTTCACCTTTTTGCGTGAACTTAACTGCGTTACCAATTAAATTCCACAATATTTGCCGCAAACGAGTCCCATCAGTTAACACCGTTTTCGGTAATGCAGGGGCAACATCCATGACAAATTTAAGCCCTTTTGGCTGCACCAATAATCCACTTAAATTCTCTAAATCATTCACAAATTCAGATAATGTGATGGGCTGGTTATCTAACTGAACTTTACGGCGTTCAATTTTATCCATCTCAATAATATCATTGAATATATTACCTAACGTAACGGCACTTACATGAATAGTTTTTAAATAGCTAGATTGTTCCGAAGTTAAATCTGTATCTAATAAAATTCGGCTCAAACCAACAATACCGTTAAGGGGGGTACGAAGCTCGTGGCTGATTGTAGAAATAAAGGTGGTTTTCTCCCTACTCGCGCTCTCTAACGCCTCCTGATAGCGTTTACGCTCCGTTATATCGCGCCCAAAGCCCATCAGACCATGGCGTTTACCAACGCGATCATAAAAAGGCACTTTACGAAGTTCAAAACAGGCTTTACGACCATCTGGATATACCAACCATTGTTCATAAGTGAGAGAAACATTATGACGAAATACTTTTTCATCGGTTTCCATAACCTTAGAGGCAATTTCAACATCATAAATATCTAATGGAGTTAACCCAACTAAGTGTTTTTCACTTTTTCCAGTCAATAGTTCCATTGCCCGGTTACACCCCGAAAACTCATTATTTTCGTTGCGGTAATAAACTAAATCAGGTGAGGCATCGAGGAATGAACGAAGTAAAACAGATTGCTGCTCAAGTTCAATTTGCGTCTGCTCACGGTACTTCATTTCTTGTTTTAATTGTTCCAGAAGTTCTAAATGAGCACGCTCTGCTTTTTCTCGCTCTAGAATTTCAAGGTTAAGCTGTTCAATATTTCCCTGTAACTGAGTGTTTAAATCAGCATCACGTTTTCGCATAACTTCAAGTTTATCAACCATTCGCGATAAACGCTGCCGAGACTCTTCAAGCTGCTCAACCACCACCGACAAAAAGTAAACAGCTAATGGGGTAATAATTAACCCAAAGAAAATTGACCCCACCATATCGAGGCTATCAACATGCCCTCTTAAAACAATTGTCACTGCCATTTGCATTATCATGGCGAGAACAACAAGTGCAGATGCGAGTAACAGAGAAAATCGCACCAGCCCGAGCTTCATCATTAAATCGACATAGTATTGCGCAAGGCCGCGAAGTACTTTCATAACCACCCCTTAGTTAAATTCTCTTTGAATCATATATCAAACAAGGCAGTTTCGGATGATTATTCACTCGAAATGTCGATCCTGCTCATTCAATAGCCTTTTTTTACTATTAATGATAAAAAACAATCAGGTATTTTCTTTGTGTTAGATAAAGTAAAAATTTATTTTGGGTATTTTTTAATCAAAATCACATAAAAATCAAAACAATAACGCTACTGTTTCTTGTGGAAGGCCGCTAAAATCAAAGTAAAAGCCCAAGCTATCTCAAGTAAAATCAGACAAAATTCAGTAAGGAATGCCATGAGTTCAAATATTTTCGGCCCCCAACGTTGCGAGCCCCCCAAAAAAGCGCTGGAAATCCGTAAAATAGAGTTTACTGAAGTCTATGAATCCAATAATGCCGTCGATGCACAACAGCAAGCCAACCGTTGTCTCTCTTGCGGTAGCCCTTTTTGTGAATGGAAGTGCCCACTACATAACCCAATATCGAAGTGGCTCAAGCTTGCTGCTGAAGATAAAATTATCGAAGCTGCCGAATTATCTCACCATACCAATAGTTTACCTGAAATCTGTGGGCGCGTTTGCCCACAAGAAAAACTCTGCGAATTAGTATGTGTACTTCATGATACAACAGGTTCTGTGACTATTGGTCATATTGAGCGGTATATTAATGATACTGCTTTTGCGATGGGATGGCGGCCAAACCTTTCCCATATTAGCTCTGTAAACAAACGTGTCGCCATTATTGGTGCAGGCCCTGCAGGTCTTTCTTGCGCAGATGTGCTTATTCGAAATGGTGTAAATGTCGTCGTTTTTGATAAACACCCTGAAATAGGGGGCCTACTAACCTTTGGTATTCCGTCATTTAAGCTAGAAAAGAAGCTAATGGTCCAAAGACGGGAAATATTTACAGAAATGGGGATTCAGTTTCAATTAAATACTGAAGTAGGTACGGATGTCTCTCTAAACGAGCTTCTTTGCAATTATGACGCTATTTTTATTGGTACTGGTACTTACCAAGCAATTCGAGGTAACTTACCTAAAAAAGCGATTCAGGGCGTTTTTGAAGCACTTCCCTATCTAATCGCAAATACACACCATTTAATGCAACTTTCCAACCCTAATGGCGAACCCTATATTAATTTACACGCAAAAAGAGTCATCGTATTAGGTGGTGGAGATACTGCAATGGATTGCGTACGTACCGCTATTCGTCAAGGAGCGAAGCAGGTTAGCTGTTTCTATCGTAGAGATGAACAAAGTATGCCAGCCTCACGAAAAGAAGTCGCTAATGCATTAGATGAAGGAGCCCAGTTCCATTTTAATATGCAAGTCACTGAATTTGTGATTAATAAACAGCAACAACTTATGGGAGTTTATGCCGCTCGTACGCAAAATGGCGAATTAGAAAATGGTCGTTATCAAGTAGAACTAATTAAAGATTCAGCTTTTTTTATCGAAGCCGATGCCATAATTGTGGCTTATGGATTTATTCCTCATAACCAAATTTGGTTAGATAAACCGTTAATCCAGCGCGATAAATATGGTCATATTATAGCAAACCGTAACAGTCCCTTTCCTTATCAAACCTCCCATGAAAAAGTGTTTGCCGGCGGGGATACAATAAGAGGCTCAGATCTTGTTGTGACTGCTATTGCTGATGGGCGCAATGCTGCTGAAGGGATTTTATTATTTTTAGGGGTTTAATGATTTATTTATATAAAAAACAGAGGGTTTATTCCCCTCTGTTCATTCATTAACTGCTAACCCGGCTAATGGATTATTTGACAACCCTTAACGAAGGCCGACCTTTTGGTGGTCGTGGTGGTTCATCCCCTGATGGCTCATGCGAATTTTCATCCACAGATTCAGTTTCATGAACTAAAGAAATGTTGTCTTCAAGCTCTTCGACCTGTTCAAAACCTGCTGATAACTCTGCATCATAAGCAGCTTCAGGCTCAAACATCATTCCAGCCCCATTTTCACGTGCATATACAGCCATAATTGCGGCCATTGGGACATAAACTTGGCGAGGTATCCCACCAAAGCGAGCATTAAAACGCACTTCTTCGTTGGTTATTTCAAAATTACCAACAGCTCTTGGCGCAACATTCAATACAATTTGCCCATCTCGAGCAAATTCCATCGGAACGTTAACCGCTGGAACGGTGACATCAACCACCAAATGCGGAGTCATATCGTTATCAAGCAACCACTCATAGTGGGCACGTAACAAATAAGGGCGACGTGGTGACATTGCTGTCATTTCCATCATTCTTTTAGCCTCTTGTAGACAAACGCATTTCGCGCTCAGATTCAGTCAACGATGCTAAGAATGCGTCACGTGCAAACACACGTTGCATATATAATTGCAGATATTTGCTGCTAGATGGGTTCAATTCAATACCGAGTACAGGTAAACGCCATAGCAATGGAGCCAAATAGCAATCTACGAGACTAAACTCTTCACTCATGAAGAATTCCATTTCAGCAAAAACAGGAGAAACCGCAATCAGTTCTTCAGAGAGTTGGCGACGAGCATTTGCTGCCTCTTGCGCACTACCATTCTCTATTTTGCTCATTAATGAATACCAATCATTTTGAATGCGGTGCATCAATTGACGGCTAGTCCCACGTGCAACTGGATAAACAGGCATTAATGGCGGATGAGGAAAACGCTCATCAAGGTATTCCATGATAATGTGTGGGTCATACAGAGTCAGGTCACGATCAACTAATGTTGGAACGCTTTGGTATGGGTTGAGATCAATCAGATCTTGAGGCAGATGACCGGGTTCGACATGTTCAATTTCAACACTTACCCCTTTTTCAGCCAAAACAATCCGTACCTGATGGCTAAAAATGTCAGTAGGGCCAGAGAACAATGTCATTACCGAACGTTTATTAGGAGCGACAGCCATTAAAACCTCCAAAATACAAAATGGACGAAATGTAATTAATTTTTAATTACCCATTACCCATTTTAAAATCCCCTGTGTTTAACTCTCATTTATCCATACTGAAAGTCAACACAACCCTCCCGCACAGTAAAGGCGAGAAATGTGAAATAAAAAAACAGGGGCATATTCTAACAGATTTTGTACAACTTAGGGGGAACACACCGAAAAAATCACAGATTTATTTCATTTTTAGGTTCAAAAAGATAAAAAATTAGAGTTTTCAAACGAAAAAATAAGGACAGCAAGAATAAAAAACCTAAAGTGAACTCTAGGGTTCGGGTTATATTTAGTAGAATTATCCCAATATTGCTCCACTAATAATTATTTTTGATTTTAGACTAAATTATTATTTTTCTCTTTTATTATATTCATTCTTTTATAAAGAATCATAATTAGACACAGCTATTCTAGCATCAATAATAAAAGTGTAAGTAAAACAATAGGCAATAAAAAACCCGCCATTAAGACGGGTTTTTTCATCAATTTTATACCCAAAGGGTAATAAATTAACGTTTGGAGAACTGTGGACGACGACGTGCTTTGCGCAGACCCACTTTTTTACGTTCAACAGAACGCGCATCACGGGTAACGAAACCAGCTTTACGCAGATCAGAACGAAGAGTCTCATCATAAGCCATCAGTGCACGAGTAATACCGTGACGGATTGCGCCTGCCTGACCTGAAATACCACCACCTTTAACAGTGATGTACAGATCCAATTTTTCCAACATTTCAACCAACTCTAACGGCTGACGAACGACCATGCGCGCAGTTTCGCGACCAAAGTATTGTTCCAGTGTACGTTGATTGATTGTGATGTTACCGCTACCCGGCTTAATAAAGACACGAGCAGATGAGCTTTTGCGGCGACCAGTGCCGTAGTATTGATTTTCAGCCATTGCTATAATCCCGATTAAATGTCAAGAACTTGCGGTTGTTGAGCCGCGTGGTTGTGCTCATTACCTGCGTAAACTTTCAGTTTACGGTACATTGCACGACCCAGAGGTCCTTTTGGCAACATGCCTTTAACCGCGATTTCAAGCACACGCTCAGGACTGCGAGCAATCATTTCTTCGAAAGTTGCTTGCTTGATTCCACCTACATGGCCAGTGTGGCGATAGTAGATTTTGTCTTCGCGTTTATTGCCGGTAACAGCAATTTTTTCTGCATTCAGAACGATGATGTAATCACCAGTATCCACGTGCGGAGTATATTCCGCTTTATGCTTACCGCGCAGACGGCTAGCAATTTCAGTTGCAAGACGGCCTAAAGTTTTGCCATCTGCATCAACAACGTACCAGTCGCGTTTTACGGTCTCTGGTTTAGCTGTAAAAGTTTTCATTAAAACTTACCCAATATTGAAGTTACACGTTGGTGAACACTCATGTTCATAAGCTTTCTGAGGTTCACACGACTCTTTGTCCAGTAAACCTACCCCTTCGAGCAGCCTAACTGGCATTAATGCGTTATTTTTTGGGAAATAAAAAACAACGCTGTAACGTGGGGTCGCAAGATTATAGAGAAGTCAGAAACAAAAATCGACCCCAAATGCATTTTTTTTACGTTTGCTCAAATAAACATCGTATATTGTGCTTAAATCATGCAATTCAGGTAACTTGTTCGCTAATAACCCTGCTTTGTCGTTTACCTTAAGTTAAATGAGGTATTTTCAGGTACTCTTCACTTTGCATTTCTTGCAATCGAGACAAGCAGCGTTGGTACTCAAAAGCCAAAAGTTGCCCTTGATACAGCGACTCCATTGGCACTTCAGCATTAATGACTAATTTAACTTTTCGTTCGTAAAACTCATCAATTAACGCTAAAAAACGACGCGCTGGATTTTCATCTGTTGCTCCCATCACGGGGACATTGTACAGCAACACAGTGTGGTAGCAATTTGATAGGTAAATGTAGTCATTTTGGCTACGAGGCTCTTCACACAGAACTTTAAACTCGATTGCTAGCACCCCTTCCGCAGCATGAATGGCTTGCATCTTACGATGATTAACCTCTAAAACGGGATTTTGCTCCCCTTGCTTACCCGCCAATTTAACGAAAACCT
Source organism: Providencia sp. CIM-Carb-044 (assembly GCF_033901115.1). Classification (NCBI taxonomy): domain Bacteria; kingdom Pseudomonadati; phylum Pseudomonadota; class Gammaproteobacteria; order Enterobacterales; family Morganellaceae; genus Providencia; species Providencia sp. CIM-Carb-044. The sequence goes on along the minus strand of NZ_JAXADV010000010.1, from coordinate 122,501 downwards.
CATCTAAATGCTGACGATTTTGAGAATTAATTGGGGATAAAAAAAGATGCGCTTGAGTTAAAGTTCTTAAGCGGTAATCAATGCCTGCATCGACATTCATTACATCACAATATTTTTTAATTTGCTCAATAGCAGGTAAGAAACGAGCTCGCTGCAAACCGTTACGATAGAGATTATCAGGGATGATATTTGAGGTAGCCACCAGTGTGATACCTCGAGCGAATAGACCTTCGAGTAAAGTGCCAAGGATCATAGCGTCGGTAATATCTGACACAAAAAATTCATCAAAACACAACACATCTGTTTGTTTTTTAAACTCATCCGCAATAATATCCAGCGGGTTCTCTTGCCCTTGTAATGCCATCAAATCTTCTTGTACTTTCTTCATAAAGCGATGAAAATGTAAGCGAAGTTTACGGTTACCCGGTAAACTTTCGTAAAACATATCCATCAGCCATGTTTTTCCACGCCCTACTCCGCCCCACATATATAACCCTTTTACTGGGGTAATTGGTGCTGTCGATGCTTTACCAAGAAGGCGGCTAAAGCGTTGCTTTAAACCTGAGGGCTTATCTTGTAAAGTGGGAGAAGTTGTATTAACAAGCTGCTGATATATTTTATCTAAGCGTTCTACAGCGAGCTTTTGTACGTCATCTGGCTGATAGTTTCCATCAGCCAGCGCTTGTTGATAACGCATTGTAGGGGTCATCGGCGACATTAACTGAATAATCCTTAAAAATTTTTCGGTTTTTTTACCGTTATTTGATATACACTGCCTTTATTATAACCAGATTCAGTTATCATTTAACTTTCGGTTAACGAGCCGCTATAGAGTAAGGAAATTCGATTTAAGATTCCACTCTTAATAAGTTGTTGACTAATTTAACCTACCTACTCAGGGCTTGTAGATTTTGTCATCACTTAACTAGCCAAATTACAATATGTTAAGACGCTTTACTTGACGCTTACATGCAACTTGAATTATTTAAGGTATAGTAACGGTAACAACATTTAATTTCTGCGAACATTGAATCTGTGAACATTGAAGTAATGAAGGAGTCAGCATGACCTGGGAGTATGCATTAATCGGATTGATTGTGGGTTTTATCATCGGTGCATTAGTTGTGCGCTATGGCAACCCAAAGCTTCGCCAACAAAAAACAGCGCAAGCTGAGCTAGACAAAAAAAGTACTGAACTCGAAGAGTACCGTAAAGAGCTTGTTAGCCATTTTGCTCGTAGCGCAGAATTATTGGATAAAATGGCGCGCGATTACCGCCAGCTTTACCAACACATGGCACAAAGTTCATCTGAATTAATGCCTGATATGCCAGCACAAGACAACCCATTTAACTATCGTTTAACCGAATCTGAAGCAGATAACGACCAAGCGCCTGTTAAAATGCCACCAAGAGATTACTCAGATGGTGCTTCGGGTCTTTTCCGTCCTATTGAAGAGAAAGAAAAGTAAATTTTTATCTTTTATCACCAGTAAGCAGTGCTTACTGGTGATTTCCTATAAAACCTACTAAATTTTATCACTTTCCGTGTGTCTTCCATTATTAAATTTTTAGTTAATAATTCTGAACAAGATTTCCATCCAAATATAATTTAATAATTTATTTATCTACTGTATAGAAGTTAAAGTTTCACTTAAGGTACATGTAAATAGATGTAAAAGAGTGGATATTCGCTACCCGTCATGGGAACTTTTGCGCATAATCGGTGGTCATAGTCATCAGTAAAATTGAATCTGATACCAACCAATATTATCTCAACGCATTGTGTTTCTTCTAAAACTGCATTCACAGTGAGTTGATAACTTATTCTTGAGAGAATCGACTGAATTATGAAAAGAAAAAACTTTTTTCTTACCGCAGTAGCAATGAGTTTAGGCTTATCTTTAGCGGCTATTCCTGCGGTTAGTAGCGCAGCATTGCCTGCCACTTTACCGGCAACAGCACAAAGCCAGAACATGCCTAGCTTAGCTCCAATGCTTGAAAAAGTATTGCCAGCTGTAGTGAATATTCATGTGTCTGGTACTCGCGTACAGAACCAACAAATTCCAGAAGAGCTTAAATTCTTTTTTGGCCCGAATATACCACAACAGCAACAAAGCGTACGTCCATTTGAAGGCTTAGGTTCTGGTGTCATTATTGACGCTCAGCAAGGTTATATTTTAACCAACAACCATGTAATTGATGGCGCCGACAAAATACAAATTCAATTAAACGATGGCCGTGAAATTGCCGTTAACTTAATTGGGAAAGACCCACAAACCGATATCGCGTTATTGAAAATAAGCAATGCAAAAGATATCAAAAACTTAACTGCTGTTAGTATTGCAGACTCTGACAAATTGCGTGTAGGTGATTTTGCGGTTGCAGTCGGGAACCCATTTGGTTTAGGGCAAACAGCAACATCTGGCATTATCTCAGCATTAGGTCGTAGCGGCTTAAACCTTGAAGGCCTAGAAAACTTTATCCAAACCGATGCTTCCATTAACCGTGGTAACTCTGGTGGTGCTCTCGTTAACCTAAACGGTGAATTAATCGGTATTAACACGGCGATTTTGGCACCTGGCGGCGGTAATATCGGTATCGGTTTCGCGATCCCAAGTAATATGGCGAAAAACCTTAGCGAGCAGTTAATTAAACATGGTGAAGTAAAACGCGGGATCTTAGGCATCAAAGGTACTGAAATGAACTCCGATATCGCTAAAGCATTTAATATTGATGCACAGCGTGGTGCCTTCGTGAGTGAAGTTTTACCTAAATCATCTGCAGCTAAAGCGGGTATTAAATCCGGTGACGTGTTAGTTTCCGTTGATGGTAAACGCATTAATAGCTTTGCAGAGTTAAGAGCCAAAATCGGTACCAGCCAAATTGGTAAAGAGATCACTATTGGTTTAATCCGTTCAGGCAAACCGATGGAAGTCAAAGTGGTTCTTGAGAACGATGAAGGCTCAACAACTAAAGCTGAAAAGTTGAGCGAATCCTTATTAGGTGCAACGATTTCTAATGCAACCGTTAGCAATACTAAAGGTGTACAAGTTGATAGCGTGGCACCAAAATCGCCAGCTGCCGCCATTGGCCTCGTAAAAGGCGATTTAATCTTTGGTGTTAATGACGCTCGAGTTGAGACTATTGAACAATTCCGTAAGATTATTGATGCTAAACCTCCTGTATTAGCAATGAAAGTATTACGTGACGGTGAAACCTTATATTTACTGATGAAAAATTAATTCATCAAAAACCATCTGAAAATCAACAAAACAGGTACAGTATCACTCTGCTGTACCTGTTTTTTTATGTTATGCTCTGAACATGTTTAAGCAATAACTAAATATTCTATATCCTATGGTGAAGAAGCTAACCTTATCTGTCATGCTTGGCCTGTTGACTGCATTGATTATTATCGTTGCGGTTCCTTCGTTGCGCCCCCAAGGTTTAGCCGACTTATTATATGGTAAAACAAATAGCGAGCCCGTCAGTTATAATAAAGCAGTACGCCGTGCTGCGCCTGCGGTAGTCTATGTTTACAGTAGCTCAAAAGGTAGTTTTTCCCAGTCAGGGCGTGAATTAAAATCCCTTGGTTCGGGTGTGATCATGAGCCCAAATGGCTACATTATCACGAATAAACACGTCGTTGATAACCCAGACCAAATCTTAGTCGCTTTACAAGATGGTGCTATTTTTGATGCCTTACTGGTTGGCTCGGACCCATTGACTGATCTCGCCGTACTGAAAATTGACGCTGATAACCTACCCGTTATTCCAATTAATACGCAACGAGTCACTCATGTTGGTGATGTCGTACTCGCTATTGGTAACCCATATAACATAGGCCAAACCGTTACTCAGGGGATTATCAGTGCAACGGGTCGCGTAGGGTTAAGCTCTACCCGTCGGCAAAATTTCCTGCAAACCGATGCCTCAATCAACTCGGGTAACTCTGGCGGGGCATTAATTAATACCGAGGGGGAGTTAGTTGGCATTAACACACTTTCTTTCACAGCAGGCCAAGGCATTAGTTCTGAGGGGTTAAGCTTTGCCATTCCAACCGCCCTTGCCACTAAAATCATGGATAAGCTAATCCGTGATGGCCGAGTGATCCGTGGTTATATTGGTATTACGGCGCGTGAACTGCCTCAAATTAGGTCAAATAACAATAATATTAACCAAATACAAGGCTTGCGGGTTTTCCAAGTTGCCCCAAATGGGCCAGCAGCTAAAGCGGGCATACTACAAGGGGATATTATTTTATCGGTTGATGGCAAACCTGCCATTTCAGCCGCAGAAACTATGGATCTAGTCGCAGAAATTCGCCCTGGAAGCAAGACCGCAGTGCAAATCTTACGAGATGGCGAAATTAAAAATATTGATGTGATTATTGAAGAAATTCCTGATGAGCAGGCAGGATAATCATTGATAAATACTCTTTCGTAAAAAAAGGTTGCTCGATATCGAACAACCTTTTTTGATTCGCTGAATGGAGGAGCCCCATTCACCCTACCAATGCATTAATCATCTGAATGTACGCGCTGAATATCAGCACCTAAACCACGTAGCTTATCTTCGATGTGCTCATAACCACGGTCAATATGATAAATACGGTCAACTGTCGTTGTCCCTTCAGCAATGCAGCCCGCAATAACTAAACTTGCAGATGCTCGTAAATCTGTTGCCATTACCTGCGCACTAGTTAATTTTTCAACACCGTGACATAACACAGTATTGCTTTCAATTTCAGCATGAGCTCCCATACGGATCAGCTCAGGGATATGCATAAAACGATTCTCAAAAATCGTTTCAGTGATCATCCCCGCCCCATCAGCAACAAGATTAAGTAAGCTAAACTGTGCTTGCATATCAGTTGGGAACCCTGGGTGTGGTGCTGTACGTAATGTCACCGCTTTTGGACGCTTGCCTTCCATATCTAGGCTAATCCAGTCACCACCGATTTCAATTTTAGCCCCAGCTTCACGCAATTTAGCTAGCACCGCATCCAGTGTATCTGGGCGAGCATTACGGCAGATGACTTTACCGCGTGAAACCGCAGCAGCAATCAAGAATGTTCCCGTTTCAATACGGTCAGGCAGTACTTTATAAACTCCACCACCTAAACGTTCAACACCTTCAATTACAATGCGGTCAGTCCCTGCCCCAGTGATTTTTGCACCTAGGGTATTTAGGAAGTTAGCAGTATCTTCAATTTCAGGTTCACGTGCCGCATTTTCAATTATTGTGGTTCCTTCAGCTAAGGTTGCCGCTGTCATAATAGAGACTGTCGCCCCCACACTGACTTTATCCATCACAATGCAAGCACCTTTTAAGCGACCATCAACCGTTGCTTTCACATAACCATCTTCTAAAGCAATCTTTGCGCCTAATTGCTCTAAACCAGAAATATGTAAATCAACAGGGCGAGCACCGATAGCACAACCACCTGGTAAAGAGACTTCACCATGACCAAAACGGGCAACCAATGGCGCTAAAGCCCAAATGGATGCACGCATGGTTTTAACGAGGTCATAAGGCGCGCAGTATGTCGTTACCGTGCTTGCATCGACATATACTGAGCCATTGCGTTTTACTTTAGTACCAAGTTGATTTAATAATTTAATCGTTGTGTCAATATCCCTCAAATGAGGGACATTCTGTATTTCTACTGGCTCTTCAGCCAACAGAGCAGCGAACAGAATTGGTAATGCCGCATTTTTTGCGCCAGATATCGTGACCTCACCCTCTAAGCGGGTTGGTCCTTTAACTAAAAACTTATCCATTCAAGTATTCTCGTATGTCGAATTTTACAGTCTGTTCGCTTAGGCTTTGAAATCAAAGGCCACTAAGTTTACGATCGCGCTCCCATTGCGCAGGGGTGTACGCTTTAATAGACAAAGCATGAATGCGGTTATCCGCAATATACTCCATTAAAGGTGCATAAATTGCTTGCTGTTGCTTAACACGGCTCATGCCGTCAAACATGTCACCGACAGCAATAACCTGAAAGTGGCTACCATCACCAGTAACAATAGCCTCATTCAGAGACAATTTTTCCATCAATACTTGCTTAATTTCGTTGGTATCCATAATGACTCAATTTATTAATTATTTGTGATTTATAATTTTACTCTAAATAGTGCAAATTGCATGCGTTGCATACAGAAACATCGCAATAAGAACAGCCAGAGCTTAATCCTCTATCCTAAAGGATTAGGCTTAACACTTAAACCAAAGAAAACGCCTCTCGTGCCGAAAAGCACATAGAGGCGCTCATTTTTACATAACTTGACCCAATTTAGGATATTTAACCTAATTGAGGATAACCTCTTGAACCCCGTATAGCTCAATCAATGTCTTCAAGTTATCACTGACACCAGTAATATTCAGTGAACGGTTTTTAGCTTGGAATTCACCTTTTAAGCGAACGAGCATCGCCAACCCTGTTGAGTCCACATGTTTAAGACCAGAAACATCTATACTTTCAGTATGTTCTAGCGATGACTCTTTTTTATTCCAAAACGACATGAGCGAATCACGGTCTAATGTCCCGTTGAAATATAGCGTTGTTTCAATGAGTTCCCATGCTAACAACTGACTCATATTACTTATTCTCTTCTAAAGTAATAGGTGCTTTTGCACTGATTTCCAACTGTTTTGTTAAGCCATCAACACCTTGCTTACGTAGAATATCACCCCATTCATTTTGCTTAGTTGTGATCATACTCACACCTTCTGCAATCATGTCGTAAGCTTGCCAGTAGCCAGTTTTACTATTTTTACGCCATTGGAAATCTAAACGTACGGGAGGGCGGCCGTTGGTATCAACAATAGTCACACGAATAGCAACAATGTTTTTATCTCCCAACGGTTGCTCTGGTGCTATTTGATACGTTTGACCATGGTACATGGCCAATGCTTGACCATAAACTTGCTCAAGGTAATCTTCAAACGCTTTGAAATAAGCCTCACGCTGTGCTGGAGTTGCCCCTTTATAATAGGTTCCTAACACCAAAGCCCCTGCATATTTAACTTGTACATAAGGTAATAATTCCTCACGAACAATTGTTCTAAGGTACTCAGGGTCTTGCTTAATTTTAGGTTGCTCTGATTTCAAGCGGTTAAACGTTTTCGCCGCCGCTTCATCCATTAATTTATAAGGGTTGGTTTGGTCTACTGCCATGGCAAATGGCGCAATTGCCAACATAGCAACCATCATTAAACGTTTAAACATAATTCATTCCTTTATTCTTCAAAGGGAGCATCAAATTACTGTGCAGTTGACTCTGGCTCTGCACCTTGGCTATCACCACTTTTATATAAAAACTGGCCAATTAAGTCTTCTAATACCATAGCTGGCTTAGTATCTTCAAGACGCCCGCCATTTTTTAAGATTGCTATACCTAATTCTTCATCATCTGGGCCGATATTCATTGCAATATACTGTTCACCCAACAAACCTGACGTGCGAATTGACAGCGAGCTTGAATCAGGAATATTGTCGTATTCACTCAATAAATCAATTTTAACTTCAGGAACATAATTCTTTTTATCTAGTGTGATACTGGCAACGCGGCCAACCACCACACCACCAACTTTAATTGGTGAGCCTTCTTTTAAGCCACCAATATTTTCAAAAGAGGCTGAGATTTGATAGGTGGATTGGCTTCCTATCGATTTTAAATCAGCGACTTTTAAACATAAAAAGATAATTGCGGCAATCGCCAGCAACATAAAACAACCAACCCATATTTCACTTTTTTTACTTTGCATGACTTAGTTCCCAAACATCAGTGCGGTAAGTACGAAATCCAGTCCTAAAACAGACAATGACGCATGCACAACTGTTCTTGTTGTAGCTTGGCTTATCCCCTCCGAAGTTGGGATGGCATCATAGCCATTAAATAATGCGATCCAAGTCACTGTGATAGCAAAGACTAAGCTTTTAATCACACAGTTGACTAAATCTAGCCGCCAATCGACGGAAGATTGCATTGAAGCCCAGAAAAAGCCCTCATCAATCCCCTTCCAGTCAACCCCAACTAGTGCGCCACCTAAAATACCGACAGCAACAAAAATAAGAGATAACAACGGCATACTAATAAAACCAGCCCAAAACCGTGGGGCTATCACACGCCTAAGCGGGTCAACTGCCATCATTTCAAGGCTAGAAATTTGTTCAGTCGCTTTCATTAAGCCAATTTCAGCTGTTAATGCAGAACCCGCTCGTCCAGCAAACAACAAGGCGGTCACAACAGGGCCTAATTCACGTAATAGTGAAAGTGCCACCATCATACCTAAGCTAGCTTCAGCACTAAACGTAGTGAGAACCAAATAACCTTGTAACCCTAAAACCATCCCAATAAATAACCCTGAGACAGCGATGATCAGCAATGACTGCACACCAATGGCGTACAATTGCTTCATCAATAATGGCCATTGTTTACGAAACTCTGGTTTGCCGAGTAAGGCGCGAAACAGCATGTAACCTGCTCGACCAAACGCGGAAAATATATCAATCCATCGGCGTCCGAAGGCTGCTATCGCCTTTATTATCATCTTATTTTACCCTAATAAATCAGCTAGATAATCATTGGCGGGAAAACGGAATGGAACAGGCCCATCCGCAATACCATCAAGAAATTGTCGCACACGAGGGTCTTGGTTTTCACGTAATTCCTCGCCTGTTCCCTGAGCAATGACGTGCTGCTGTGCAACAATATAAGCATTATCTGCGATGCTCAATACTTCTGGAACATCATGGGAAACCACGACACAGGTCACACCCAGTGCTTGATTAAGCTCATCAATCAATTTAACCAAAACCCCCATAGTAATCGGGTCTTGACCGACAAAAGGTTCATCAAACATGATTAAATCTGGGTCAAGTGCGATAGCACGCGCTAATGCAGCACGCCGTGCCATACCACCTGACAATTCGGATGGCATTAATTTTGCGGCGCCACGTAAACCAACCGCCTCTAATTTCATCATTACCGTGGTGTGAATCAGCGATTCTGGCAAATTCGTATGCTCACGTAGAGGGAAAGCCACATTATTGAATACGTTCATATCCGTAAATAGCGCCCCTGATTGAAACAGCATGCTCATCTTTTTACGGGACTGATATAGCTTTGAGCGTGACAGTGTTGGAATATTGTCACCATCAAACCAAATTTCACCTTCGTTTGGCCGTAATTGGCCCCCAATCAAGCGCAGTAATGTGGTTTTACCAATCCCTGACGGCCCCATAATTGCCGTAATTTTTCCACGGGGAACGGTCAGATTAATATTCTCAAATATTTTCCGATTTCCTCGAGTAAAGGACATGTTCCGTACTTCAATTAAGTTGTCTGTCTGTGCTTGCATGTTAAATAACTCGTTATACACCACGCGTAAATGTTTTTATCCGTTCAGATGTTACCGAAAGATAAACTGAAAATCGTCAAATATCACAACAAAATAGAATTTATAGTATTATAGCGTCGAAAATATGACTTTTAGAATTACAACTCTGTTTTTATCAAAAGGAAACAGAGAAAAGACAATATAATTTATTTATAGTCAGCAAAAACTATCACTATTAACAGCAGATAGCTCTTAGAATGTTGTGATTACCTAACTTGAGGATACGCGAATTTGCATATCTATTTTTGGTTCAAGATGCTAATAAAACCATCTTGTACGTATTAAATTCTACATCGAAGCACCCTAAAATACTCATTAAGTATAAAACTAACATTAAAAAGTGCTTAACTGACAAAATACTTACTGATACTAAGTATTCGTTATACAATTTGATTTCGCTAATCCGATTAACTTAAAAGCTACGCATGGAACTAGAAATGTCAAACTTCGATTTTCAGAAAGTAGGTAAAGAAGTTCTCCATATCGAACACGAAGGTTTAAAAAACCTAGAACAATATATCAATACTGACTTTGACAACGCTTGCCAGCTTATTTTTAACTGTGAAGGCAAAGTCGTCGTAATGGGAATGGGGAAATCGGGGCATATTGGCCGTAAAATTGCCGCTACACTAGCAAGTACAGGAACGCCATCATTTTTTGTTCACCCAGGGGAAGCTAGCCACGGTGACCTTGGGATGATTACTCATAAAGATGTTGTGTTAGCTATTTCAAATTCTGGCGAGTCAGGGGAAATTTTAGCCTTACTTCCTGTTTTAAAAAGAATTAAAGTGCCTTTAATCTGTATGACTAACAACCCTGAAAGTAATATGGGAAAATATGCAGATGTCCACTTGTGTATCAAAGTACCTCAAGAAGCCTGTCCTTTGGGGCTAGCACCGACCACGAGTACAACAGCGACACTTGTAATGGGAGATGCATTAGCTATTGCCTTATTAACTGCACGCGGGTTCACGGCGAATGATTTTGCGCTTTCGCATCCAGGTGGCGCACTTGGGCGCAAACTTTTACTCCTCGTTCGTGATTTAATGAATACGGGTGATGAAATCCCCCATATTCCTAAAAGCGCGTCTTTACGTGAGGCTTTAGTGGAAATCACCCGTAAAAAACTGGGGATGACAGTCATTTGTGATAATGACATGAATATTGAAGGTATTTTCACTGATGGGGATTTACGCCGTATCTTTGATATGGGAATCGACCTAAATAACGCTAAGATTGCTGATTTAATGACCCCCGGTGGAATTCGGGTATCACCAACAATGTTAGCGGTTGAAGCACTAAATTTAATGCAATCTCGGCACGTGACTTCGTTATTAGTCGCAAATGATAATAAATTAGTCGGTGTGCTACATATGCATGATCTGCTACAAGCCGGTGTTGTATAACATAAGGAAATACCATGACGTCTACCTTTTTGGAAACCTGCTATGGCCCTGTTGCCAATACTGTTTTAAATAAAGCAGAAAAAATCAAATTACTGATCTGTGATGTTGATGGTGTCATGTCAGATGGCTTGGTCTATATGGGGAATAATGGCGAGGAACTCAAAGCTTTTAATGTCCGTGACGGCTATGGGATACGCTGCTTATTAACTTCCGGTATTGAAGTCGCCATCATAACAGGAAGAAAAGCGAAACTTCTTGAAGATAGGGCTCAAACATTAGGCATTACATATCTTTACCAAGGTCAAAGCGATAAGCTTTTGGCGTATTACGAACTGTTAGATACACTACAATTATCAGCTGAAGAAATAGCTTATATTGGAGACGATCTGATTGACTGGCCTGTTATGGCCAAAGTAGGCTTATCCGTCGCCGTCGCTGATGCCCATCCTTTGTTATTACCGAGAGCTGATTACGTGACTCGTATTGGTGGGGGAAAAGGTGCAGTCCGCGAACTTTGTGACCTTATTTTGCTTTCTCAAGACAAACTGGAAGAAGCAAAAGGTTTATCAATATAACGAATAGATTGAATTCATGAGCAATGCGAAGAAGTGGTTAATTGTTATTTTATCCTTAGTAGTATTAGGCCTTATCGGCTGGAATTTAGCGGGTAATGATTCCGACAGTGCAGAGGATAAAGTAATTAATGATGGGCAACCTAATTATCAAACTGATGATTCAGTGACTTTTGTCTATAATCCAACGGGTAATTTAGCGTATAAACTCGTTTCAGAGAAAATAGATAATTATACTGAAGGAAAAATCACGTGGTTTTCGAAACCTGTTCTAACCACTTATAACGAAGCTGGCGAGCCAACCTGGACGGTTAAGGCTTTCAAAGCACGGTTAACGAACGATAGAATTCTCTATTTATATAGCGATGTTCAGGTTGATAGCTTAACCAAAGAGTCGCAGATCCAACGAATTACAACTGAGAGTGCAGTTGTCAATTTGACAACACAAGACGTTTCATCTGATGATAAAGTGACCATTATTGGACATGGTCTCAATTCTACCGGTATGAAAATGAAGGGAAACCTTCGTACAAAAACGGCTGAATTAATCGAAGATGTAAAAACTCATTATGTGTTACAACCAGAAGAGCATTAAAATGAATCAAGTAACTAAGAAACGTTTTATTCAAGGAGCTGTTGCCAGTGCAATTTTGGCTCTTAGCCTACCTGCGATGGCATTAAAGAGTGATACGCAGCAGCCAATGACGATTAATTCGGTCAAACAATCTCTTGATTTAGAAAAAAACGTCACCACCTTTACTGATGATGTTGTTATTAAACAAGGTTCTATTGATATCAGAGCCAATAAAGTGGTTGTAACACGTCCAAGTAGTGACTCGGATAAAATTGTGATTGAGGCCTTTGGGACCCCGGTTACCTTTTACCAATTACAGGATGATGGTAAACCGATTAAAGGCCATGCCAGCAAAGCCCGTTATGAGGTTGATAAACAACTCGTCACATTAACAGGTAATGCCTATCTTGAGCAGTTAGACAGCAATATTCAGGGTGACAAAATTACCTATTTAGTTCCAACGCAACAAATGGAAGCGTTTAGTGATAAAGGTAAACGCGTCACCACCGTGATACTGCCGGCACAATTGCAAGAAAAAGGCCCTGCGGCAAATAAAAATTCATCAGCAAGTAAGAGTAAATAACTGTTATGGCGACACTAACCGCTGAAAATCTAGCTAAAGCCTATAAAAAACGTAAAGTCGTTGAAGATGTCAGCTTGGAAGTTAAATCAGGTGAAATCGTTGGCTTATTGGGGCCAAATGGTGCCGGTAAAACAACGACCTTTTATATGGTGGTGGGTATTGTTCAGCGGGACGCTGGCAAAATTATGATTGATGGTGAAGATATCAGCCTTCTACCGCTGCATGAACGTGCGCGCCGCGGAATTGGCTATCTTCCTCAAGAAGCCTCAATTTTTCGCCGCCTCAGTGTTTATGATAACTTAATGGCTGTGTTAGAAATTCGCGAAGATTTGAGTTCCCAACAACGTAAAGAACGTGCTGAAGAACTGATGGAAGAATTTAGTATTACCCATCTTCGCGACAGCATGGGGCAGTCGCTATCTGGTGGGGAGCGCCGCCGTGTGGAAATTGCTCGTGCACTTGCTGCTAACCCAAAATTTATTTTATTAGACGAACCTTTTGCGGGTGTTGACCCTATTTCCGTCTTAGATATCAAAAAAATTATTCAGCACTTAAGGGATTACGGCCTCGGTGTGTTAATCACCGACCATAACGTGCGTGAAACCTTAGATGTGTGTGAAAGAGCCTATATTGTCAGCCAAGGGCACTTAATTGCTCATGGGTCACCAACCATGATCTTAGAGAACGAGCAAGTAAAACGTGTATACTTGGGTGAAGGTTTCCGTTTATAAATTATCGTGTTGTCATTTTTTTAGGGAGATTAAAGCAGATTCATGAAGCAAAGTTTGCAGCTTAGAGTCAGTCAACAACTTGCAATGACCCCTCAATTGCAGCAGGCTATCCGCTTGTTGCAGCTGTCTACACTTGAGCTTCAGCAAGAAATTCAACTCGCCTTGGAAACAAACCCACTGCTTGAGCAAGAAGAATTAAATCCCGAGACTGAATCTATTGACTCCCTGAATGAAAATGCGGATACCAGTGAGCTTGATACCAAAGATGCGCTCGAAAACCATGATATGCCGGATGAGCTCCCTTTAGATACTAATTGGGATGAAATATATACGGCAGGAACGCCGTCAGGCACCAGTAATGATTATAATTTTGATGAACTCCCTGTTTATCAAGGTGAAACTACGCAAACATTACAAGATTACCTGACGTGGCAAGCTGAACTGACCCCTTTTACTGACACGGACAGAGCAATAGCTACAGCTATTATTGATTCAATAGATGATTCCGGTTACCTGACAACAGCCATTTCTGATATACATGAAGGGATTGATAACCCAGAGATTAGTATTGAAGAAGTCATTGCTGTCCTAAAACGTATTCAGCATTTCGACCCATTGGGTGTCGCAGCACAAGACTTAAAAGAGTGTTTATTAATCCAATTGTCACTCTACCCTAAGGAAACTGATGGGCTACAAGATGCAAAGCTCATTATCAGTAATCATATTGATTTATTGGCTAACCGTGACTTTCGTCAGTTGGGGAAATTAACTCGTTTAAAAGAAGATGCTCTAAAAACTGCGATAGACTTAATTTTAACGCTGAATCCAAAACCAGGCCAATCCATCAATACTGGGGAGTCGGAATACGTTATTCCAGATGTTTTAGTGAAAAAAATCGCAGGGCACTGGCAAGTTGAATTAAATACAGATAGCATCCCTAAACTAAGTATTAATAACCATTATGCTTCGATGCTAAACAATTCAGCAAATGAAGATGATTCTCAATATATTCGTAGTCATCTACAAGATGCAAAATGGCTGATTAAAAGCCTTGAGAGCCGCCATGAAACACTATTAAAAGTCGCGACTTGTATTGTAGAACAGCAACAAGAATTCTTTGAGCTGGGTGAGGAACACATGAAACCGATGATACTGGCCGATATCGCCTATCAAGTGGACATGCATGAATCAACTATCTCACGAGTGACAACTCAAAAGTTTCTCCATAGCCCACGAGGCATTTTTGAGTTGAAATATTTTTTCTCCAGCCATGTCAATACGGACACAGGTGGCGAAGCCTCCTCAACCGCAATTCGAGCATTGGTGAAAAAACTGGTTGCTGCTGAAAACCCAGCAAAACCATTGAGTGACAGTAAATTGACGAGTATGCTTGCAGAACAAGGCATTCAAGTCGCTCGCAGAACTGTTGCTAAGTATCGAGAATCGTTATCCATTCCGCCCTCTAACCAGCGTAAGCAACTGGTTTAATTGATAAAATAAGGAAGATTGTATGGAATTTCAGATTACTGGACACAATATTGAAGTTACTCCTGCATTGCGCGAGACTGTTGAGAAAAAACTCAAAAAATTGGAGCAATTATTTGATCGCATTAATGGTATCCAAGTTGTCTTGAAAGTTGAAAAAGTTCAGCAAATTGCTGAAGCAACCGTGCAAGTTAATGGAGCGGATCTCCACGCATCAGCGGAAGAAAATGATATGTACGCTGCTATAGATATACTCGTAGACAAGCTGTCGCGCCAATTAACCAAACATAAAGAAAAACTGAGACAACATTAATGCATTGATGCGGCTTATTAATTAGCCGAATAATGTTTCAAACCAGATGGTGGGATACACCATCTGGTTTTGTAGTCCTAAGTGAACAATAAAATGAATAGTGATATAGAAATCCAGTTAAACGTTGTTTTATCATCAGCCTGTACACGTAATAATATTGTGTGCACGAGTAAAAAAAGAGCTTTAGAAATTATTAGTGAGCTGGCTGCCGTTGAATTGGAATTACCTGAAAATACGGTATTTGAAGCGTTATTAACCAGAGAAAAAGTTGGCACAACAGGTATTGGTGGTGGTATTGCCATTCCTCATGGAAAGCTGAATGAAGGTGAAAGTAGTCGTGCTGTCGGCGTCTTTTTACATCTAGAGGAACCCATTGCTTTTGATGCAATTGATAATCAACCTGTGGACTTGCTTTTCGCTTTACTTGTGCCATCTGACCAATGTAAAACGCACCTGCATACGTTGTCGCTTATCGCCAAAAAACTAGCCGATAAAACGCTCTGTAAACGCCTACGCAGTGCACAAAGTGATGAAGAGCTATACAGCATAATTACAGAGTAAGTGATAAATTATGTATCTTGCCATATGCAAATGATATTGTTATGGTTTCTAAATAATATTAATTGGCAAGTACTGCTTTTCAAGAAACTCATTATTAGGAAACAAAAGGGAGCAAGCTCATGGTGCTGATGATAGTCAGCGGCCGTTCCGGTTCGGGGAAATCCGTTGCCTTACGTGCGCTGGAAGATATGGGTTTCTATTGCGTAGATAACCTACCGGTTGTATTACTACCGGAGTTAGCGAATTCACTGGCTGATCGTAACATTTCAGCAGCGGTTAGTATCGACGTGCGTAATATGCCCGATAATCCAGAGATTTTCGAAGAAGCGATTGATAAATTGCCTTCAACCTTCTCTCCTCAATTGTTGTTTCTAGATGCTGACCGCAACACGCTTATTCGCCGTTACAGTGACACTCGTCGGTTGCACCCACTTTCAAGTAAAAATCTTTCACTTGAGAGCGCAATAGATGAAGAAAATGAGTTACTTGAGCCTTTACGCTCTCGTGCTGATTTAGTCATCGATACTTCTGAAATGTCCGTTCATGAATTAGCTGAAATGCTAAGAACACGTTTGATGGGCAAGCGTGAGCGTGAACTGACAATGGTGTTTGAATCCTTTGGTTTCAAACATGGTATTCCTATTGATGCCGATTATGTATTCGATGTACGGTTTTTACCCAACCCACACTGGGACCCGAAATTGCGCCCGATGACAGGCCTTGACCGGCCAGTCGCTGCATTCTTGGATAGGCATACTGAAGTCCATAACTTCATCTATCAAACTCGTAGCTATTTAGAATTATGGCTGCCGATGTTAGAAACCAATAACCGTAGCTACTTAACTGTTGCTATTGGCTGTACGGGAGGTAAACATCGTTCCGTGTATGTCGCAGAGCAACTTGCCGACTATTTCCGTTCCCGTGGTAAAAACGTGCAGTCACGCCACAGAACATTGGAAAAGCGCAAATAACAGCAATGACAGTAAAAGCCACAATAACGCTCAAAAATCGGCTTGGAATGCATGCAAGGCCTGCTATGTTACTCTATGATTTAGTTAAACAATTTAACTCAAGAGTTATTTTGCGTAATAATAATCAAATTGAGGCTGAGGCCGATAGCGTTATTGCGATGTTGATGTTAGACTCAGAACAAGGCAGTAAGATTGATATCGAAGTTAGCGGCCCAGATGAAAACCAGGCCTTGTCCGCAATTATCAACCTATTCGAAAACAGGTTTGATGAAGAATAGCTGATATCGCTGATGAAAAGCAGCTGAGTTTCAAGCTAGCTACTGATAATATCAATCAGTAGATTTTTATCTAGGCAGGCTTAGAGATCGTGATCATGATCTCTTCCCTTTAAAGCGTATAGCGCCTAATATTTTAAACAAACTTATTTCTAGCGACACCCCCTACCTTATGGGTGGGGGGTGTTTGCTTTGTATGTCTCTATTGGAGTGTGGTATGACAAAGCCAACAATTATTATCAATGATTTAGATGCTGAACGTTTAGATGCACTGATGGAACAGCCGGCTTATGCGGGCACACCAGTTGCTGAAGCGCTCAATGATGAACTTGACCGTGCAGATATCTTAAGCCCGCAAGAGATCCCTGCGGATGTGGTCACGATGAACAGTACCGTTCGCTTTTTGGATTTAATCAGCAACGAAGAACGCACACGCACCTTAGTTTACCCTGCGTCCCTGAAAGATAGTGCAGAGCAGCTGTCTGTTATGGCACCGATTGGGGCAGCTTTGTTGGGATTGCATGTAAACGATGAAATCAGCTGGGAACTGCCAAACGGTGTTCAAACGCGTGTTCGCGTACTGGAAATCGTTTATCAGCCAGAAGCGGCTGGTGAGTTCCACCGTTAATAACGATAACGGCTGAATTAAGGAAGGCTTAGCGAAAAAAGTTTTATTTAAAAAACTCAGGTAAGTCCTCTGACATATTCAGGCACTCAATTGAGTGCCTTTTTTGTTGCCTTTAAATGGGCAGAGTAGAAACCTACTCCCCGGCAATACTCATTTCTGGGATCAGTACCGAACCACACTGAATATTACTGCGAGTTTCAATATCATCAGCGATAGTAACCATATTCGCCCACATCTCTTTTAGGTTACCAGCAATGGTAATCTCACTCACAGGATACTGAATTTTACCGTTTTCGACCCAAAAACCTGAAGCCCCACGAGAGTAATCACCAGTGATACCACTAACCCCTTGTCCCATTAATTCAGTAACGACTAGCCCTGTTCCCATTTGTTTCAGCAATGCTTCGAATGAAAGCCCTTGCCCTGCAATACGCCAGTTATGGATGCCTCCAGCATGCCCAGTACTTTGTAAACCCAATTTTCTTGCAGAATAGCTGGTCATTAACCACGTTTGCAAAACGCCATTTTCGACAATATTGCGCTCACAAGTGCGTACGCCTTCGCTATCAAAAGGTGATGACGCCAACCCGCCCATTAAATGGGGTTGCTCATTGATAGTTAGCCAGCTTGGTAAAATTTGCTTTCCTAAGCTATCGAGCAAGAAAGAAGATTTACGGTAAATACTGCTGCCACTAATGGCACCAACTAAGTGACCAAATAGGCCTGTTGCCACTTCTGCAGCAAAAATAACAGGGGCTTTCATTGTCGGTAATTTACGTGGCGATAAACGAGATAAAGTACGACGAGCACACTCCTGCCCAACCCACTCAGGCGACTGTAATGCCCCTAAGCTACGGCCAATCGTATAAGCGTAATCACGCTCCATTTCACCATTTTGCTCAGCAATCACACAACTTGACATCGAATAGCGGCTTGAACAATAGCTTTGCAGCATGCCATGGGAGTTACCAAATACACGAACCCCGTAGTGCCCATTAAAGCTACCGCCTTCCGTATTCACAATGCGGGAGTCTGCATTTAATGCTGACATTTCCGCAATCGACGCTAAGCGGATCGCCTCTTCAGGAGAAAGTTCGCTCGCTTGAAACAAATTGAGGTCTGGTGCTTCAAAAGCCAGCAAAGATTTGTCTGCCGGCCCTGCACACGGGTCTTCTGAGGTATAGTTAGCAATATCAATTGCCGCCTGAACAGTCCGTTCAATAGCTTCAGGGCTTAAATCTGTTGAAGACGCACTGCCTTTACGTTGTTGATAATAAACAGTGATCCCTAGCGCTCCATCACTGTTAAACTCAACATTTTCGACTTCCCCTTGGCGGGTACTTACACTAATCCCAGTGCTTTTGTTTACTGCGACTTCCGCAGCATCACAACGTGTTTTAGCAAATTCTAATGCGTGCGCGACGGCTTCTTCGAGTTTTTTACGTTGTTCGGTGACTTGTTCAGTTACACTCATGCTTTAGTCCAATCAATAATGTGGGGGAAACGTGATTTTCTGCCCTAACAAGCAAATGCTAGGTAGTCATAGAGGGGTTTTCCCAGTTACAATATATAATAGATGAATGTTAACACTCACAACACAGTAAATCATATTAATTACGCGTAATTAAACCACTGTGTTCGGTAAAAAGGAAAATCGATATGGCCAAACAGCCTGATGACTGGCTGGATGATATCCCAGCGCCGCAAGACGAAGAAGACGAGGAAATCATTTGGGTCAGTAAAAGCGAAATTAAACGCGATGCTGAGATCCTCAAAAAGTTAGGGGCTGAGCTCGTTGATTTAAGTAAAAGTGAATTAGAACGCATCCCGTTAGATACTCAATTACTTGAAGCCATTGAACTTGCCCAAAAAATCAAACGTGAAGGCCGTCGCCGCCAATTGCAATTGATTGGTAAGTTATTACGTTCACGTGAGGTTGAGCCCATTACTGAGGCTCTGGACAAGCTTAAAAACCGCCACAACCAGCAAGTGGTAATTTTACATAAACTGGAAGACTTACGTACCCGTTTATTAGATGGCGGTGATGAAGTCATTGAAGACGTGGTTGCCCTGTTCCCACAAACAGACAGGCAACAACTGCGTGCATTAGTCCGTAATGCAAAAAAAGAGCGTGAAGGCAACAAACCGCCGAAAGCTTATCGCCAAATCTTTCAATATTTGAAAGATCTCTCTGAAATGGCTTAATGAATTATCCCCTATGCTACGGCTAGGGGATTTTTCTTTGTAAATTAAGCAATAATCTGAAAAAGCCAGAAGCGTGTTGATAGCGCTGCCGAAACAACCTATCATGCCATTGTTAGACATACTCTGACCCGTATTATCGCGGCTGCTGAACCCCGATAAATAATGAGGAAGATATGGATAATACCCGAAATAGAGCATGGCGCAGAGCCAAAGCTCGAATCAATAAATCCCGTGATCAACTAAATTCACGACTAGTTGACTGCTATACACCTGAAAAAAACTGGAAACAAATGTACGGCCGTAGCGAAAAAATGATCCGTGCAGCCCAATTAGGTATGGCATACCCGCAAGTAAGTAATATACAGCTTGCCCGTATTAGCCTTGAAGAGATACACAACAACTCGTGAATATTTTATTCATTTGCAGTAAAAACCAATGGCGTAGTCCAACCGCTGAACAGATCTGGCGCAACCATGAAAGTTGGGTCACCCGTTCAGCGGGAACGAGCCGCAATGCGAAGCGCCCTGTTAATGCGGATTTAATCCGCTGGGCAGATGTAATTTTTGTGATGGAGCAAAAACATAAAAACCGCTTAAAAGCAGATTTCCCCCGCCTTTTGGAATACAAACCGCTTCATGTTCTGGATATTCCTGATGATTACCCATATATGGACCCAGAGTTGATTGAAATACTCAAAACCAGTGTGCCTAGTATTCTTACCAACCATAACTAGCTAAAATGCGTTTTGATCGTATCAAGTAGTGTTTTGAACTCAGTATAGCCTTCTCTATCAAGGAAATGCCCAGCAGATTCCTCAATAATAACCTGTGTTTTTAAGGCCTCTGCCAATGCTTTCGAAGACCCCGGCGACACAATTTCATCATTGGTTGATATAATCGATATTCGATTATTTGCCACTTTTATGAGTTCGTCATAATTCAATGGTTCAACGGTGTGAGGCTGTAATTCAGGCAATGTAGGCTGTTCTTCGTCAAACCCTGATACCAATACATAACCTGCCACCGATTGCCCTGCATGTTGAAGAAACCGCAATGCAGTAACGCAACCTAAGCTATGGCCAATCAAAATCGTATTTTCATCAATATCAAAAGGTAAATGCTGCAAGCGCTGCTGCCACCTTTCAGGGTTGGGGGCTAAAGAGTCAGGCATGGTGGGGACGTTAACAAAAGCGCCTAAGGCTTCAAGCTCTGATTTCAACCATGGAAACCAATTTTTTTCAGGGGATGCCGTGTAGCCATGAACAATAAGAAATTTTTTTTCTTTTAGTGGAAATGCAGTGCAAGTAACGTTATTCATCCTAAAGACCCCTATCAGCTCAGTTATCTTATTTAGACTTTACCATGAGTGATAGGAATATTAGTTAGAGCTTTTTGTTATATCTAAAGCAAAAATAAACTCTTCTTCCCACATGTCTTGTGCGTCATTCATCACATCAATAACATCTGCGAATTTTATACGTTGTTCCGCGGTCATATGTGAAAACGTGATGGTTACAGGTAACTCAATGCCTGCGGAAACCATGTCCCACAAAGCATCAAGATTATGACCAAACCAATCAGGAAGGGAAAATTGTTGAGCAAATTGGTCATAAAAATCATTCAATGAGTTTATCTGCCTGAAATCAAAGCTCACCTGTTTGCTCATCACGGTATTTCCTTTAGTTGACTTGTGTAAAGCTCTTATAATGGTCATGAGTCACAAAAATCATCCCATCTGATGAGTATAGCAAACGGTCCGCCCCGCGATGACCACAGCGATAATTAATGTCTGCTTCAAACCATTGGCGTCCTTGTGCAATGGGTAAACTTTTCTCACGGTTAGAAAAACGGTCGCCGCCAATCGCTCTTCCAGGTAACACATCGCAAAGATTACCTTTTTTCGCATCCCATCCGGCTTCACGGGCTTGTTTTTTCGTCATATAGAAAGCGGGAAGTTTTTGATATTTTTCCATAAAACTAACCACGTTATCTTGTGCAGTCAGCTTATCAATCGGTTGTGGTGTTTCTTTTGGCGTTATCGCTTCACGAGAAGGTGGATTGCTTTGATTAACGGATGGTTCAGATGGTGTTTTATCTCCACCATTAAAATAAAGGCTAATCACAATCAAAATAGCCATCAATACGACGGGTAAAAAACGTTTATTCATAACACCTCAGTTGTTTTGTGCTTTGCAGGCACACAATCGCCCCAGTCACAACATCGACAAGAAGTTGTTACAAGGGCGAGCAGAGCCTAGTTTATATCGCCAAGAACGATTATGCGGTACCGCCAACAGTCAGTTTGTCCAGTTTTAATGTAGGTTGGCCTACACCAACAGGGACACTTTGGCCTTCTTTGCCACAAACACCAACGCCTTTATCTAGCGCTAAGTCATTACCAACCATTGAAATCTGCTGCATAGCTTCAACACCCGAGCCAATTAACGTCGCTCCCTTCACAGGAGAAGTAATCTTACCTTTTTCAATCAGGTAAGCTTCTGATGTTGAAAATACAAATTTACCTGAGGTGATATCTACCTGACCACCACCAAAGTTTGGTGCATAAATGCCTTTATCCACACTCGCAATAATTTCTTCTGGCGTTGATGTACCTGCTAACATGTAGGTATTGGTCATACGCGGCATAGGTAAGTGCGCATAAGATTCACGACGTGCATTACCTGTTGGAGCAACTCCCATCAGGCGTGCATTCAGTTTATCTTGAATATAATTACGTAAAATACCATTTTCTATTAGGACGTTATACTGCCCAGGTACCCCTTCGTCATCAATGGCGAGAGAGCCTCGACGGCCCGCTATCGTGCCATCATCCACCACAGTGCACAGTGGTGATGCCACTTGTTCGCCTATTTGACCTGAAAAAACAGAGGTGCCGCGACGGTTAAAGTCACCTTCTAAACCATGGCCTACCGCTTCATGCAATAGAACCCCTGGCCAACCAGCACCCAGCACAACCTGCATCATTCCAGCAGGCGCTGCGATCGCAGACAAGTTCACCAGCGCCATACGCACCGCTTCACGTGCATATTGCTCAGCAACCACTTGCCCTTGATGAATTTCCAAGAAATATTCGTAACCATAACGGCCACCACCGCCACTTGCACCGCGTTCGCGCTTACCGTCATGTTCCACCAGCACGCTGACTGACAAACGCACTAACGGACGAACATCTGCCGCCAAAGTGCCATCTGTTGCGGCGACTAGCACTTGTTCATAAACACCCGTTAAACTGGCATTGACTTCGATAACACGTGGGTCTTCTGCGCGTGCAACTTGGTCAACACGGTGCAGCAAATCAATTTTTTGTTCCCGCGATAAGCTTTGCAGTGGATCTGCTGCTGAATACAGTTTTTTATATTCAACATTAGTTAAAATTTGTGATTTACCAGAGCCTTGCTCATTCACAATACTGCGTGCTGCGGTCGCACTTTGTGTCAGCGCATGTAGCGAAATTTGGTCTGCGTAAGCAAAACCGGTTTTTTCACCACTGACTGCTCTCACACCAACACCTTGGTCGATATTGTAAGAGCCATCTTTGATGATCCTATCTTCAAGCACCCATGATTCATGGAAGCTCGATTGAAAGAACAGATCCGCATAATCCAGATGGCGCTCAGATAACAAACCTAAAATGTCATACAGATTTTCTTGCCCAAGGCGGTTGGCGGCCAGCAAATGTTCGCTGACAGAAACTAAACTCATATTCGTTACTCTTTGGTTTCTTTTTTAATCAAGGATGTCAATTGCGGTCTAAAGCGGTTATGTTTCACCACTTTGATTTGCTCTCGCATGACACTCAAGCTGTCCGTTTTAATATTCAGTACCGTAGACGCGACTGCATCCACGTTCTTTTTCATCACTTTACCCCACCCATCAACCGCAAGGCTGTGCCCCCATGTGCGACGTGTGCCGTGCACACCGACTTGAGCAGGCGCTAAAATATAGCATTGGTTTTCTATCGCACGGGCACGTAATAACGGCTCCCAATGTGCTTGCCCGGTGTAACGAGTAAATGCCGCTGGTACAGAGATAATTTCTGCGCCTTGTTCACGTAATGCTTGGAATAAACCAGGAAAACGTAAATCATAGCAAATTGTCATACCAAGACGACCAACGGGTGTATCAACGACAGTGATATGTTCACCGCGTTGATAAATCACAGACTCGTTATAAGTGCCTTGCTCGTCTTCGATATTGACATCAAACATATGAATTTTATCGTAGCGAGCTTTAATATTTCCTTCGGAATCAAATAATAAGCTACTACTCGTAATACGTTCAGGATCTTCACGGCTAATCATTGGCATTGAGCCAATTAAAATCCAAACATGATAACGTTTGGCCATTTCGCTGATCGCACTTTGCAAAGGGCCTTTTCCTTGCTCTTCCGCTTGTTTACGATAAGTCGCCGCATCCGCAAATAACAATGCATTTTCAGGGGTCAGTACTAATTCAACAGTCTCTGGTAACTGTTTGATCTGTTGTTCGATTTGCGCCAAATTGTGTTTAGTATTATTTCCGCTACATAACTGCAAAAGTGCAACGTTGCCATTTTTCATTACTCTTGAGTCTCCTTCAGTTGACGTAATACTTCATCAATTTTCGGCTCGTCCAAACTACCTGTTACTCGGTAACGAATAACGGAAACTTTACTCCATAGTGGACCGAGCACTTTCGTTGCCGCAAATACGGCAGCGCCTGCAAATGGGTTTACTACAAACGCGGTTGCTACTCCTACTGTAGCAGATATTTCCGGTGTAATGACGGCTTCAACATTAATTTGGCGTTTAACAAGGTCAATTTGGCCATTAAAAGCGATATCGGCAACTAAACCATCAACATAGGTATTTTTCGAAACCAGTACACCATTTTTAATGGTCGCATCCCCTTTAATGGAGTCAAAATCAAAGTCATCACTAAATGTATCGCTAAAATCAAATCGTAGTTTACGCAACAGGGCATCAAAACTGACTAGACGCAATATTTGCCCTGCACGACCACCGCCCATTTGTGCAATCGCTCCTTTGCCCAATTTTGCAGACATTTTACCATTTAAAGAGGCGATATCTGGTGACCAAGGCAAATTAGCCCAATTTAAATCAAATTCAATAGTATAAGGTGATTGGATAATGGGAACCAATATACCAAAATACGCCGCCGTTTCGTCAAAAGCTTCACCGGTTAATGAACCTGCAATTTGTGTTTTATTGCCTTTTTCGCTGTTCCAAATAGCATCTAACTTTAATTTCGTGACGCTGTTATCTAGCGTGCCATCTGTCAGTTGCAATAAAGTGCCTTTAGGTTGGATATTAGCGCTAATTTCCCCCAATTTCTGCCCAGCGACCCAACACTCTTTACAGTGAAACTGGAACCGCGGCCATTGGCTAAAATCGATTTGTGTCGTAGCAAGGTCATTGATTTGAGTACTAGAGGATTCACTAGGGTTGTAATACAAATAATCAATGGCGACCTGCCAAGGCTGTGAAGCAAAGATTTGTAACGAACCTTTTAAGTTTTCACTATTGATACTGACTAATTGCTCAGCCCGTTGTAAGTCATAGGAAAAATTTACTGCATTCCATTGCTGCCCAGCGAGGTAGATTGATGGAATATTGACCTCAAGCATATCAGGTAAACCAATATTCATCCCCCCTTCGCGGCTATGGGATGACACTAGCAACCCGGCTAATTTCTCCCAGTTCATATCGGTAATAGGTGGCAAATCAACAACAAAAGTTGCATTTTTAGGTAATTCAGGAATACCATCACGCCATTGAGCAACATGGGCTTTTAATAAGCTTAAAGGCTTACTACTCAGCCCCCATTGAGTATTAAAACCAATGCGCTTACCGATATCACCACCAACCACCAACTGTTCTGTTGTTCCTTTAGCCTGAACATTAATTTGCCCAAGTTCGGCTAATAGAGCGTTATCAATAGCGGGTAGCTGGCTTTTCAGTTGTTTTAGCCCTGCGCTAACGTCTATTTGTAAGCCAACAGGTTCTTTTGCTGTATTCGGAATAGTGATCGCAACTTGGCTTTTCCAGTTAGTGGTTCCTGACACCTTTTGCTTAATCTCAGCAGGCAACATTGCCAACTTATTCACCGCCCAGTTTCCGCTAACATTCACATCCACTAAATAATTTTTTGCTTGATCTGTAGTGGTGAAATCAACAGTAATGGGCTGTTCAAACCAATGGCCACGCAGGTTGTCACCGCGTAAATCTCCATTGTTAAACTCAAAGCTGCCCGTTAAAGCAGAAATAGTGCTATCAATTGGCTGAATATATAAATCATTTTTATTTAGATTGACCTTTCCTTTGGCAACAGCATCCTTACCCGCCACCAATGGAATAGATAACCCTAATTGGCCATTAACAGCCCCCCCAATTTGTAACTCTTCAAGCGTATCGCCAATTGAGTGGTTCATCGGGGTATGCACAAAATATTGCTGAATTTGTTTTCCAGTTCCACTGATATCTGCATTGATATACAGCATTTCTTTAGTGTAATCAGGGATATTGGCATCAAGGTTGGTTGCCGTGGCATCCGCTAATTTCACGCTTGGCGCATGCATATATAGCCCTGCACGCCTAAAGTCTAAGTCCATATCTAAGTTCAATAACGCAGGCCATTCACTGTCATATTCGAATGTTGCATCACGCAAAGGGACATAAACTTGGAATTGCCCATCATTGTTATCATAGGGGAAATGAGCAGGGTCGCCTTTATAGACTAAAGTCGCATTATCTACACTACCGGCAATAATCGCTTTCGTCAGGTAATCGGCCACATCTTGGCCCATTAATTTTTGAGGGAAATAACGCCATGCATCCCCTGCATCATCTAAACGGATTCCGGCAAGAATGGCGAGATCGGCATAATTTCCTTTTTTCGCTTTTGCGTAACGAAACTCACCATTTGCCCAAAGAGACTGAGCTTGTAGCTCTAATGATGGGCTCCACAACTTAAATTCACTGGCATTATTGACCCAATGGAACTGACCTGTTGCCGTTTTTATCGAGAAAGGCGCTTTAAATTCATCACGATAGTCAACTTCACTATCTTGTAAGCTAACGGTGGCACTACCACTTTGCATCCCACCGATTAAAACACCTGAAAAGTGATTAACTGAAGGCAGCTCCTTCCATTTTTTCCAGCTAACATTTTGCCAGTCCATGTTGATTTGTACGTTTTCAGGCATATTTTGCGTGATATCAAGCGCAAATTCACTCACCACACCAGTTGGTTGGCGATGTTGCCAATCCTGTACCATTTCAGGCGTTAAAAAGGAAAAAGTGGGTAAAATTTCACTTAAACGTTCAAGTTCAATATCTTTTGCACGGATGCGCCAATGGTCATTATCTTGATATTTTTTGCTGGCAGGCAAATACAATACAGAGGCGCTCCCTCGTGGCCAGATAAACTCATTGGTTTTCAAGGTATCAAGCTCAGGAATGTTAAATAACCACCCATTTCCCTGCCTTTTCATTCGCAAAAGCAAATCATTGACTTGCAAGTTTTGCGCTAATTCGCCGGTTCCCCAATTGGCTTCCCCTTGCCGTAATTGAATAAGGCCGCTATCAATCCGGTTATTTTTCAGTGTTACCCAAGAAGACAGGCTAAAATTTGCGTCCCGTAATGACGTGTTATCCCGTAGCCAGCGGCTAAGCCATGGCTGCATATCAATATTATCCGCTTGCAAATAAAAAATACCGTCGCTTAACACGCCATTTTTATCTGACACATCAAGCTTTACTTGCAGATAACCATGCTGCTTATTGATGGTTTCAAGACTAACAAAACCTTGAGCGCGATGCCTGTCGTTATCGTTGAGCCAAGAAAGTTCAGGCAAAATCAGCGTCGTTTTTTGTTCTGAAGGTGTGAGGAAGGTTAATTGGCTTTCTTTTAGTACAAAATGGTCAAATTGCCTTAAAAATAGCTCTTCAATACCATCTAAAGACTGCCCTTCCGAGGAATCGCCAAGGCTGAAAGGGACTTTGTGATCGACATTTAACTGGTAAAAGGTTAAGTCACGAAAACGCCAGCGCAGAGAAAATAACGAGCTCCAAATATCTAATTCAACCGTAATAGTATTCGCTGTAATATCGGTAGTTTTATTCTGTAAAACGACATCGGACAACGTCAGTACAGGGCCAAAAGATTGCCAAGCCCCTTCAATTTTACCAATTTGTACCGATACATCGGTCTTTTTTTCAACGTAATCGATCAGGTCTTGCCGATAGTTGTCGATATTTGGCAGAAGAAAACGCAGCCCTGACAGCACTAATGCGCACAGCAATAATATAACCGCAGTCGTCACCAGTGCTACACGTGGCAGTCGTCTCACTCAAATCTCCTTTTACATCATTACGACATCAAAACGTTCCTGACTGTAAAGAGGTTCAGTCTGAACTTTAACTTGCTTTCCAACAAAGATTTCAACTTCTGCGAGGGCGTGTGACTCATCCCCTTTAAGGACATCAACCACCGCTTGGGATGCATAAACTAAGAACCTATCTGCATCGATAGTACGGTGAACACGAACTATTTCACGTAAAATTTCATAACATACCGTTTCTACCGACTTAACGGTTCCGCGCCCTTGGCAAGTCGGGCAATCATCACATAATACGTGTTCTAAGCTTTCTCTTGTACGCTTACGCGTCATTTCGACTAAGCCCAGTTGCGAAAAACCATTAATGGTTGTTTTAACTTTATCTTTACTCAATGCCTGCTCTAATGACGCTAATACACGGCGGCGATGTTCCGGGTCAGCCATATCAATAAAATCAATAATAATAATGCCGCCTAAGTTGCGTAAACGCAGTTGCCTTGCTATCGCTTGGGTTGCTTCGATATTGGTATTAAAGATAGTTTCTTCAAGATTACGGTGCCCAACAAATGCGCCCGTATTAATATCAATGGTCGTCATGGCTTCAGTTTGGTCGATAATCAAATAACCACCTGATTTTAGCTCCACTTTTCGGTCCATTGCTCGCTGAATTTCGTTTTCAACGTCAAACAAGTCAAATATCGGCTGATTCCCTTGATAGAGTTCGAGCTTAGCTGTCATTTCTGGCACATACTCTTCGATAAATTCTTGTAATTGAGTATAGGTCAAACGAGAGTCAACACGAATGCGATCAAGGTGAGCGCCGGCAAAATCACGAATAATACGGTAAGCAAGTGCTAATTCACCATAAATTTTAGTGCGAGTCACATTGCGTTTTTTTCGTTCAATCACTTTTGCCCACAGGCGTTTTAAGAATGCGGCATCCTGTTTAACTTCCTCTTCCCCGACCCCTTCTGCTGCCGTACGAATGATAAAGCCCCCATTTTCATCACAATACTGTGAAACACACTCTTTTAGGCGTTCTCTTTCATCTTCACTTTCAATGCGTTGTGAAACTCCCACATGGGAAGCTCCTGGCATAAAGACCAAATAGCGAGAAGGGAGTGTAATATCCGTAGTTAGGCGAGCACCTTTGGTACCAAGGGGGTCTTTAACAACTTGGACGATTAAATCTTGTCCTTGCTTAACGAGCTCCGCAATATCCCTGACATGAAAGTTTTTTTGTTCATCACCCGCAATACATTCCGTATGAGGCATAATGTCAGAAGCATGCAAAAAAGCTGCTTTATCTAGACCAATATCAACAAAGGCCGCCTGCATTCCCGGTAAAACACGGCTCACACGGCCTTTGTAAATATTCCCTACTAGCCCTCTTTTTGCTTCTCGTTCAACATGAATTTCTTGTAATATCCCACCATCAATATAAGCAACGCGCGTTTCAGATGGCGTAATGTTTACTAATAGTTCCGCAGTCATGACTTCCCCTTACCATCACTTAACGCTAAAAATCGCTGAATTAGCTCGTCTGTTTCAACCAGTGGTAAACCAACAACCCCATGGTAGCTGCCATTAATTTTACGTATAAAACGCCCACCAATTCCTTGTATTCCATAAGCGCCTGCCTTATCCATTGGCTCACCAGATTGTATATAGTCCCGTATTTCGATTAAAGATAACTCGCGGAATGTCACATCTGTCACAATTAGTGACTGCATTGTCTGTTGACGGTTGGATAAGGCAATAGCCGTCATGACCTGATGGGTTTTTCCTGATAATGCACTTAGCATCTCTTCTGCGTGCTGATTATCTCGCGGTTTTTCTAAAATTTCCCCTGCGAGAACAACGATTGTATCTGCGCCCAAAACCGGTTGATTATCGGGTGCAATCGCAACACCGGCTAAAGATTTATCTCGTGCAAGACGTTGAACATAGTCTTGAGGCAACTCCCCCTCCTGCCACTGTTCTTCTACCTCTGGACGTAAAACCTCAAAGGTATAATTAAGTTGCTGAACAAGTTCACGTCGACGGGGTGAGCCGGACGCAAGATAAATTAAACACATAAACTGTATTCCCAGTCAGACCGACAACTAACACCCTAACATACTGAAAATTGCCGACGTATTTTACGTAAAAGCAAAAATAGCCATGGCCATAGAATACCATTCACTAAGCTATTCCAAAATACTTGCGGGTGGAATAATACTTGTGATGATAGAAATTCAGCCCAAAAAACAGCAAGATCTTGAATGATAGTGAGTAACATAATCACCAGAGCTTGCTGCCACAACGCCATATTACGCAACAATTGGTGTTTATAAGAGACGAGATAGCAAATAATGCTAAAAGAAAGAGCATGCACTCCCAGTGCAGAGCCCTGAATGGAATCTACGATAATCCCTAAAATAAAACTCGTACCAACACTCACTCGGTGTGGTAATGCCATCACCCAATAAGTGAGAATCAACAGAAGCCATGATGGCCGGTAAAAACTGAGTTGTTCCGGCCAAGGCATGACTTGTAAAATCAACGCAATAAAAAACGATAACCAAATGATGGCACGGCCATTTCCGCGATACTCATCCATGCTAATTTACTCTCTTGCCCATAACCATACTGTGTTTCCTCTACTTATGGTTGTGACGTCGGAGCCATTGATGGTGGCAATGGAGGCCCCTGAATTTCATTCGGATTAGGTAACACTTGCGGCAATACTTTCATTAATCGTTCATTTGCTGCACGATAAACTTCCGAAGGCTGTAGTGGCGTTTTAGGGTCGCTATCATTTCCCCATAGTAGCAAAAGGTAGCGTAAACGCTGCAATTCGGCACTCGGCTTCGCGCTGATAATAGTATAAGCACGTTGTGTGTCGTGTTTTACGGCAGAGACCACCCCTACAGGATAACCTTCGGGGAAACGCCCTCCTAACCCTGACGTGACAAGGACATCACCAACACGAATATCGGTATTTTCAGGCAACGGTTCTAATTGGATATCATCAGCACATCCGGAACCTGCAGCAATAACACGGACATCATTACGTAATACTTGTACTGGCAGTGCATGGGTAGTGTCGCAAATTAACAGAACACGGCTATTAAAGTTACTAACCCCAACCACTTGGCCAACTACGCCTTTATCACTAATAACGGGCTGCCCTTCATAAACGCCTTCATTGCTGCCCTTGTCTATAACCACTTGGTCACGATATGGCGTATTCGCGCCTGAAATAACTTGCGTGACCATCATGTGTTCATCTTGACGAAGTGGCGAACCAAGTAACTCCCTTAACCGCGCATTTTCCTGCTTAAGTTGTTCTAAAAGCAAGTTGTCCGCTTTTTTCAGTAATAGCTCTTGGCGTAAGGCTTTATTTTCGAATTGCAATTGTTCTCTTGAAGAGAAGCTTTCGGAGATATTATCTAGAAATTGACGTGGGCCATTGGCTAAAAAATAGAATGGGCTAACCGCCGTGTCTAAGTAGTTACGGACTTTATTGAAAGGCTCAAAGCGATGGTCAATCACCACCAGTACAAGTGCAATGATTACCGCAATAAAAATGCGTAGCTGTAGGGATGGACCTCGCCTAAAAATTGGCTTCATGTGTGGCTAAGTTTCACTAATGTCAGAGGAACAAAAAATAGTCAAAACAGTTGGGGACAGCCCCAACTGTTTCTAAAAGGCCATTTAGTCTTCGCTAAACAGGTCGCCACCGTGCATATCAATCATTTCTAACGCTTTACCGCCACCACGAGCGACACAAGTTAGAGGATCTTCAGCAACGATAACTGGGATACCAGTTTCTTCCATCAATAAGCGATCTAAATTACGAAGAAGCGCGCCACCACCGGTTAAGACCATACCGCGCTCTGAGATATCTGAGGCCAATTCAGGAGGACACTGTTCAAGTGCTAGCATGACTGCGCTGACAATTCCTGTAAGCGGTTCTTGCAATGCTTCTAAAATTTCATTGGAGTTCATCTTAAATCCGCGTGGTACACCTTCCGCAAGGTTACGGCCGCGAACTTCAATCTCGTAAACTTCATCTGTTGGGAATGCAGAACCAATTCCATGCTTGATGCGTTCTGCTGTCGCTTCACCTATCAGTGAGCCATAGTTACGACGTACATAGTTAATGATGGACTCATCG
The DNA here is from genome assembly GCF_033901115.1 of Providencia sp. CIM-Carb-044. Taxonomy (NCBI): domain Bacteria; kingdom Pseudomonadati; phylum Pseudomonadota; class Gammaproteobacteria; order Enterobacterales; family Morganellaceae; genus Providencia; species Providencia sp. CIM-Carb-044. Next base: position 90,269 of record NZ_JAXADV010000010.1, on the reverse strand, counting down.
AAACGGTCACCACCAATGCGTACAGATGAAGAGTAAACAACGCCATTTAACGAAATAACAGCGACTTCTGTAGTACCACCACCAATATCAACAACCATTGAGCCTGTTGCTTCTGATACAGGTAACCCGGCACCAATAGCTGCGGCCATAGGTTCTTCAATTAAGAAGACTTCCCGTGCGCCCGCACTTAACGCTGACTCACGAATGGCTTTACGTTCAACTTGTGTTGCACCAACAGGGACACAAACAAGGACTCGCGGACTTGGGCGTAAAAAACTGTTGCTATGAACTTGTTTGATGAAGTGTTGCAACATTTTTTCAGTCAGGAAAAAGTCGGCGATAACACCGTCTTTCATTGGCCTGATTGCCGAAATATTACCTGGTGTACGTCCCAGCATCTGCTTCGCTTCACCACCGACAGCAGCAACGCTTTTTGGCGATCCAGAGCGGTCTTGACGAATAGCAACTACAGAGGGTTCATTTAATTTTACGCCTTGTCCTTTGACATAAATAAGGGTATTGGCCGTACCCAAGTCAATAGACAAGTCATTAGAAAACATGCCACGAAATTTTTTAAACATAACGAAAGAGTTATCCTGCAAGCTGGGGACGAATTTAAACCCGTCTACTCTACCAACCACTTGAAGCGGTCTCAAGGCGTTAATGAGCTGCTTCTAAAATATGGTTAATTCATCTATTTTTCACGTACCGTACTGTACATGCTTCTTATCTAAACGAAGCAGATAAAAACCCCAAAAACAGATATTAATTGTATTATTTACCTACAGGATAAAAACACACAAAAAAACACCTATTCTTTGGTTGTTATATACTCCATCTTTTTCTTCCCAGTGTGACAAGTTATTATGGCAACAAGTTCAAATATTATTTAGTTCTTTTTATTATTGCTACACACTGGCTATTTCCAATACAAATTGGGTGAATTCGCTGAGTGTTCGCTCTATTATCTACCAGAAACGCGGCAAATTTATGTCAATATGCAAAATGAATCCGTCAAGATGCGATATTTTGCATGATAAAAGCCTATTTATGCCAGAAAAAAATAAATTTTTACAAATTAATTACAATATTAATAGCTTAAATACTGTTACTACGTCAATGAAATACACTCAAATTTTAGTCATTTTCAAAATACATATTTAATCATTATATAGGAGTGAAAGATGAAAGCTCTCGTCCTACAACAAACTGACGAAAAAATCGTCTCTGGCATTCAACCATTAACTACAGAAATGCTTCCAGCCGGAGATATTATAGTCGATATTTATTGGTCTACACTTAATTATAAAGATGCATTAGCTATTTGTGGAAAAGCGGGCGTTGTTCGCCAATACCCGATGGTACCTGGTATCGATTTTTCAGGTGTGATCCACCACAGTGAAGACCCTCGTTTCCAAGTTGGCCAACATGTACTACTGACTGGATGGGGGGTGGGTGAAACGCATTGGGGCGGGTTAGCCTCTCAAGCAAGAGTCCCCGCAAAGTATTTAACCCCTCTTCCAGAAAATTTGTCCTTAAAACAAGCGATGGTTATTGGCACCGCCGGCTTTACAGCAATGCTTTGCGTAAATGCCCTAGAAGAAGCTGGTGTGACTCCTGATAAAGGCGAAGTCATCGTAAGTGGTGCAAGCGGTGGTGTAGGTAGTACTGCCGTGCAATTACTCTCTTTATTAGGTTATGAGGTTGTCGCGATTTCAGGTCGTGAAGAAAACAGCAGCTACCTGCAAAGTTTAGGTGCCAAGAGGGTATTACCTCGTAGTGATTTCACTCATCCTGCTAAACCATTAGACAAACAGTTGTGGGCGGGTGCGATTGATACAGTAGGTGGTGAATTACTCGCTAATCTTCTTGCGCAAACACACTATAATGGGACTGTTGCCGCCTGCGGCTTAGCGGGTGGCTTCGACTTACCAACCAGTGTCATGCCATTTATTTTACGTAATGTCCGCCTACAAGGTGTAGATTCGGTTTACTACCCTGCCGCAAATCGCCCTAAAGTATGGCAACGACTCGCGGAACTTCTACCTCCGTCTTTCTATGAGCAAGTCAGCAATGAGATTAAATTAGAAGATTCTGTCGAATATGCAAAAAAACTCTTAAAAAATGAAGTGACTGGGCGTACGCTAGTTAACCTGCGAGGTTAGTCACCAATTTATTGCGGTACTTTCGCCTAAATAGGGATTACCGCACATTTTCTAAAATAAATTCGGGTATTTTCTCTGATAAGACCAGTATTTTGCTGCTATATGTCACGAAATAATTATAATGACGAACCTTGTCAGTAGAAAATCCATTTATTTTTATGATAAAAGATGACAAACGCTTAGCATCGCGTTATGTTGTCGGGCTATTGATAATATCGTCGGAGTTAGCAGCATAATGGCAGAAGATATTCACATTTTACTCTTGAATGGGCCAAACCTAAACCTGCTAGGTACACGGGAACCCGATAAATACGGCAACCAAACTCTTGCCGATATCGTATCCAAGCTGGAGTCAGAGGCTAGCCAGTTAGGGGTAAAATTGAGTCATTTTCAGTCAAACGCAGAATTTGAACTAATCGATAAAATTCATGCTGCACGTCATGATGTTGATTTTATTCTCATCAATCCGGCTGCATTCACGCATACCAGTGTTGCACTACGTGATGCATTACTCGCGGTGAGTATCCCGTTTATCGAGATCCACTTGTCTAATGTGCACGCTAGGGAATCATTTCGCCAACATTCTTATTTCTCCGATAAAGCAATCGGTGTAATTTGTGGTCTAGGTGCTGATGGTTATAGTTTTGCTTTACAGGCAGCGGTTAACCGTCTGCGCCTAATTAATTCAATCCAAATATAAGAGTACGGAATCATATCCATGGATATTCGTAAAATTAAAAAGCTGATCGAGCTGGTCGAAGAGTCTGGCATTTCTGAACTGGAAATTTCTGAAGGTGAAGAGTCAGTACGTATCAGCCGCGTTTCACCTGCTTCCCAGGTTATGGCTGCACCTCAACAATATTACTCAGCACCGGTTGCACAACAACCTGCTCTGGCTAATGCGGTTGCACCATCTGAAGCTATGGTAGCGCCAGCTGCACCTGCTGCAGTTGCAGGTCACCAGGTTCGCTCACCAATGGTCGGTACTTTCTACCGCGCGCCAAGCCCTGAAGCGAAACCATTCGTTGAGATTGGTCAAACGGTCAGCGTTGGTGACCCACTTTGCATCGTTGAAGCGATGAAAATGATGAACCAAATCGAAGCAGATAAAGCAGGCGTTGTTAAAGCCATTCTGTTGCAAAACGGTGATGCAGTAGAATTTGACGAGCCATTAGTTGTCATCGAATAACGAGGCGTTTCCATGCTGGAAAAAATTGTTATTGCTAACCGCGGAGAAATCGCATTACGTATTTTGCGTGCCTGTAAAGAACTCGGCATCAAAACAGTAGCGGTTCACTCTACGGCAGATAGCGATCTAAAACACGTGTTACTGGCTGATGAAACAATTTGTATCGGCCCAGCAGCATCAGCGAAAAGTTACTTAAATATCCCTGCGATTATTTCCGCAGCGGAAATTTCAGGTGCTCAAGCGATTCACCCAGGATATGGTTTCTTGGCTGAAAACGCAGATTTTGCAGAACAAGTTGAAAACTCTGGTTTTGTTTTTATCGGTCCAAAAGCTGAAACCATCCGCCTAATGGGTGATAAAGTTTCTGCAATTAACGCGATGAAAAAAGCCGGTGTACCTTGTGTTCCGGGTTCTGATGGCCCATTAGGGAACGACACTGAAAAAAATAAAGCCATCGCAAAACGTATCGGCTTCCCTGTCATCATCAAAGCATCTGGTGGTGGTGGTGGTCGTGGTATGCGTGTGGTACGCAATGAGAAAGATTTAGAATCTTCGATCAACCTGACACGTGCCGAAGCGAAATCCGCTTTTAATAATGATATGGTTTACATGGAAAAATTCCTTGAAAACCCACGTCATATTGAAATTCAAGTCATGGCTGATGGCCAAGGCCATGCAGTTTACTTGGCTGAGCGTGACTGTTCAATGCAACGTCGCCACCAAAAAGTGGTTGAAGAAGCACCAGCACCGGGTATTACGCCTGAAATTCGCCGTAATATCGGTGAGCGCTGTGCTAATGCATGTATTGAAATCGGTTATCGCGGTGCAGGTACCTTCGAATTTTTATTCGAAAACGGTGAGTTCTACTTCATTGAAATGAATACCCGTATTCAAGTTGAACACCCAGTAACTGAAATGATCACTGGTGTAGACTTAATTAAAGAGCAACTGCGTGTTGCCTCTGGGTTACCATTATCTGTGAAGCAAGAAGATATCGTGGTGCATGGCCATGCTGTTGAGTGCCGTATCAACGCAGAAGACCCGAATACTTTCATCCCAAGCCCGGGTAAAATCACCCGTTTCCACTCACCTGGTGGTTTTGGCGTACGTTGGGAATCTCATATTTACGCAGGCTACACTGTACCTCCGTATTATGACTCAATGATTGGTAAATTAATTACCTATGGTGAAACTCGTGAAATCGCTATTTCTCGTATGAAAAATGCGTTAAACGAATTAATCGTCGATGGTATTAAAACCAATATTGAATTGCACCAAATGATTATGAACGATGAAAACTTCCAAAAAGGTGGAACTAATATCCACTATTTAGAGAAAAAACTGGGTATTGCTGAATAAGTCAGCGATAACCTGTTTAACTTATCGTCAATCGATACCGTAACGCCCTGCGTTACGGTATTTTTTTGTGTTAAATACGCTTTAGTGCACTTTTCTTCTGGTATTTTTCCACACTCAGTCCACAGATTATCGTACAATTGCTGATTATTTTTATGGGAATGAAGGGGAATAACGGGTGGATAAACGTTTTCTTCAATCAAATAAAGAAGCGCGCTGGTCATTTTATTTGACTATCGCCTATCTGGTCGGCTGGGTTATTAGTGCCTACCTACCGGACAACACGCTTGGAATTACAGGGCTACCACTGTGGTTTGAATGGTCTTGTCTCATCTTACCCATCATTTTTATTTTGCTCTGCATTATGATGGTTAAACTGATTTTTAAAGACATCTCTTTGGAGGAGAATGATGCAGATTGAAGTTCTCCTGCCTCTCGTCGGCTACCTAGCTCTCGTCTTTTTGCTATCCATTTATGCATATAAAAAACGAACAAAAGGCGAGTTTTTAAATGAATACTTTTTAGGTAATCGTTCAATGGGCGGCTTTGTCCTTGCGATGACCATCACAGCAACCTATATCAGTGCGAGTTCTTTTATTGGAGGACCAGGAGCTGCCTATAAATATGGCCTAGGTTGGGTGCTATTGGCGATGATCCAACTCCCCGCGATTTGGCTTTCCCTCGGCGTGCTAGGTAAAAAATTTGCTATTTTGGCGCGTCGCTATAATGCCGTTACACTCAACGATATGCTGTATGCACGCTACCAAAGTCGGTTTTTAGTGTGGTTTGCCAGTGTTAGCCTACTCATTGCCTTTTTTGGCGCGATGACAGTGCAATTTATTGGTGGTGCGCGCTTATTAGAAACAGCAGCAGGTATTCCATATACTTACGGGTTAATAATTTTTGGGGTATCTATCGCACTCTATACCGCAATTGGTGGGTTTAGAGCCAGCGTCCTGAATGACGCACTGCAAGGCCTAGTGATGCTTTTAGGTACGGTGATCCTGCTGGTTGCAATTATTTACCATGCAGGTGGTTTACCCGCAGCCATAGAAAAAATGCATACCATAGACCCAAAATTGGTTTCGCCTGAAGGTGCAGATGACATTTTAAGCGGGCCATTTTTAGCTTCGTTTTGGGTTTTAGTCTGTTTTGGGGTGATTGGTTTACCTCATACTGCGGTACGTTGTATTTCATATAAAGACAGTAAAGCAGTTCATCGAGGTATTATTTTGGGAACCATCGTCATGGCGATACTGATGTTTGGTATGCACTTTGCGGGAGCTCTCGGTCGTGCAATTTTACCTGACCTCACAATCCCAGACCAAGTGATCCCTACTTTGATGGTACAAGTTCTACCACCATTTGCAGCGGGAATTTTCTTAGCGGCACCGATGGCCGCAATTATGTCAACGATCAACGCACAACTACTACAGTCCTCGGCAACCATCGTAAAAGATATCTATCTGAATACCATGCCAACACAAATCAAAAATGAAAAGCGTCTTGCACGGATCTCTAGCCTTTCCACTTTGGTCTTAGGTGCATTGCTTTTAGTTGCAGCATGGAACCCGCCTCAGATGATTATCTGGCTGAATTTACTGGCTTTTGGTGGTTTAGAAGCTGTTTTCTTGTGGCCATTAGTCCTCGGGCTCTACTGGGAAAAAGCCAATGGAACAGGTGCTATCAGTGGTATGGTCATCGGAGGCGTCAGTTATGCCATATTGGCAAGTTTTAAAATTGAAATCATGGGCTTTCACGCTATCGTCCCATCACTGATTTTTAGTCTTATTGCCTTCCTTCTAGGTAATCTTTTTGGCAAAAATCCAGTACAATCACCAGCAAACGAACAGGTAACTAGCACTCACTGATTCCTATCTACTGATAGGTGAATTTGGCGTTACCTAATGTAAATGAACAAATGCAATGCTCTAGATAATTCGCGTCATAGATAGGCGGCAAACGAGCTAATCCCTAGGAGCATACACCAGTATGTGACTAGGGTTAGTGAGCGCAGCCAACAACGCTATGGCGTGAAGAATGACGAGCATTTTAGAAGAGAAAAAACAATGCCTTGGATACAAATCAAAATAAACTCAACCGCAAAAGATGCCGAAGCCCTTGGCGATGAGTTAATCGAAAGCGGTGCTGTGTCTGTCACCTTTCAAGACAGCCACGATACTCCTGTTTTTGAGCCGCTTCCGGGGGAAACGCGCCTTTGGGGTGACACCGATGTTATCGGTCTATATGACGCAGAAACCGACATGAAATTTGTCGTCGCTCAACTAGAAAATAGTCCGATATTGAGTCCAGGTTTTATCCATAAAATCGAACAATTAGAAGACAAAGATTGGGAAAGAGAATGGATGGATAACTTTCATCCGATGCGCTTTGGGGAACGCTTGTGGATCTGCCCAAGTTGGCGCGATGTGCCCGATCCAACGGCAGTCAACGTAATGTTAGATCCTGGCCTCGCTTTTGGTACTGGCACGCATCCAACCACCTCATTGTGCCTCCAATGGTTAGATGGCCTTGATCTAGAAGGTAAAACTGTGATCGATTTTGGTTGCGGATCTGGGATTTTAGCGATCGCCGCATTAAAATTAGGTGCCGCTCATGCGATCGGAATCGACATCGACCCTCAAGCTATCACTGCAAGCCGCGATAATGCGCAACGTAACGGTGTTTCAGAGCGTTTATCCCTATACCTACCAAAAGACCAGCCTAATGACTTACAAGCTGATGTCGTGGTTGCTAACATCCTTGCAGGCCCATTGCGTGAGCTCGCCCCTATGATTAGCGTGCTACCCCGCCCAGGTGGGTTATTAGGTCTTTCTGGCGTGCTCGCCACTCAAGCAGAAGGAGTGGCTGACGCTTATCGTTCAACTTTTGAAATCGACCCTGTTGCTGAAAAAGAAGAATGGTGCAGGATTACGGGTGTCAAGCATTTTTAATGAGTTTTTTTATTAAAATTAGAGAATAATTTCTTTGAAAACAACGCCAGAATAGATTATCTTATAGCTCAAATATTGCTCAATAGCTGGCGATAATCTGTTCTGCACGAGATTTGAACAGCACAACAGTTATTTTAATAAATCGTTATAATATCTAATTAACTATTTGTTAAATATAACTAATTTTATAATTGCAGAGATGCAAGATAAAAAAATTAGTGATAAATAACCGTTTGCTCAAAGTTTGTCCTTTCATATCTCGTAAAAAATGCGTAATATACGCGCCCTTGCAGTCACAGTATGGCCCCCATTTAGTTATGCGAATCGGACAATATCAGTTGAGAAACTGTCTTATTGCTGCCCCCATGGCAGGCATTACAGATAAACCGTTTAGGTCGCTCTGTTATGACATGGGTGCTGGGATGACAGTATCAGAGATGCTTTCTTCTAATCCTCAAGTTTGGAAGACCGACAAATCTAGACTCAGAATGGTTCATCGCGATGAACTTGGGGTTCGTTCCGTGCAAATAGCTGGCAATGATCCCGATGAAATGGCTGCCGCGGCTCAAATCAACGTTGAGAGTGGCGCTCAAATCATCGATATCAACATGGGCTGTCCAGCTAAAAAAGTGAATCGTAAGCTTGCAGGCTCTGCACTACTACGCTATCCAGACATCGTTAAATCGATTCTTGAAGGTGTCGTCAAAGCAGTGGATGTGCCTGTCACCCTTAAGATCCGCACAGGCTGGTCACCTGAAGAGCGAAACTGCATAGAGATTGCCAAATTGGCCGAAGATTGCGGCATTCAAGCTCTCACTATTCATGGCAGAACTAGAGCCTGTCTGTTTAATGGGGAAGCTGAATATGACAATATTCGGGCAGTTAAGCAGACTGTTACCATTCCGGTTATTGCCAATGGCGACATTACTGACCCGCTAAAAGCCAGAGCTGTTTTAGACTACACAGGGGCGGATGCCTTGATGGTAGGCAGAGCGGCTCAGGGAAGACCCTGGATCTTCCGGGAAATCCAGCATTATCTGGACACAGGTGAAATATTGCCACCAATGCCAATGGCAGAGGTAAAGCGTATTATGCTAGCGCATGTACAGGAATTGCACGACTTTTACGGTCAAGGCAAAGGAGCCCGTATAGCGCGCAAACATGTTTCTTGGTACTTAAAAGAACATGCACCTGATGACCAGTTTCGGCGCTCATTCAACACCATTGAGGATGCCAGCGAACAGCTGGAGGTGTTGGAAGCATTTTTTGAAAATTTTTGCGTAAATAAAGATAAGAGCTGACAGAACTATGTTCGAACAACGCGTAAATTCTGACGTACTAACCGTTGCTACTGTAAATTCACAAGATCAAGTAACTCAAAAACCGTTACGTGACTCAGTTAAGCAAGCACTGAAGAACTATTTTGCTCAATTAAATAATCAAGATGTTAATGATTTATATGAGCTGGTATTGGCTGAAGTAGAACAGCCTTTGTTGGACATGGTTATGCAATATACCCGTGGAAACCAGACCCGTGCAGCCCTGATGATGGGTATCAACCGCGGCACTCTGCGTAAGAAACTGAAAAAATACGGCATGAACTAATCCTAGTCGGTTAATGCAGTGTTTTTGTGAGCCCTCACTGTGATGCAGTGAGGGCTTTTTATTTGCAAAAAATAATGTGCTAGACCGTTTGTGTGGATAAATTAAACTGCTGAACCGCTTGTTGTAATTCTTGCGTTTGCCCCGCTAATGAACTAGCTGCAGTTGCCACTTGTTCAACTAAAGAGGCATTTTGCTGTGTAACGCCGTCCATCTGTGTAATCGCGACTCCAACTTGGGCTATTCCTTTGCTCTGCTCTTCTGAAGCCACGGTGATTTGCTCCATAATTGCTGTTACCTCATTAATTCCCTGTAAGATATTCTCCATCGTTTTTCCCATTTCATTCACCAAACCCGTTCCTTTCTGAACGCAAGCTCCTGAATCGGCAATTAGCCGTTCAATTTCCATCGCGGCTTCCGCACTGTGGCTCGCTAACTTGCGCACTTCTGCAGCGACTACCATAAAACCGCGTCCATGCACACCAGCACGAGCCGCTTCGATAGAAGCATTGAGCGCTAAGATATTCGTTTGAAAACTAATATCGTTAATCATGTTGATAATATCTGCTATTTTTTGTGAGCTTTGGGAGATTTCAGTCATGGTCACGACAACAGAATCAACAATGCTATTCCCTTTATTAGCGACCACGAACGCTTCGCCTACTAATTGATTAGCTTGGTGTGTGTTTTCCATATTCAGTTGAACTGCAGCGGTAATTTCCTCCATACTCGCAGCCGTCTCTTCTAAAGCGGCGGCCTGCTCTTCTGTTCGAGATGAAAGATCGCTATTACCGTTTGAAATCTCACTTGCCCCCAGATAAATATTTTCACTTCCTTGTCGGATTGTATTGACCGATTCACTTAAATCTTTTCTCATCCCTTCAAGTATTGGAAATAATTTTCCTACACAGCTATTTCCGAACGGCTGTACAGGATGGCTTAAATCCCCTTTCGCAATTTGAGTAAAATGTTGCCTCAGTAGCCCTAATGGTTTTTGCATCATCTCTGCCATATAGCGATCCGTAAAAATGAGCATGAAGATCCCTAATATAGCTGTAACGATCATGACCACTTGTGTAATATCTATCACGCTATCGACATTCTGCCGAGTATGGCTGATCAATTCATCAGCCGTCTGATTAAATTGCTGAATTGAAGCGCCAAAAGCTCGGCTTAATGCAGGTGTTACATTATGGGCATGCGCTAAATATTTGTCCGAATCGTTGTCCATACTCAATGCGAGTTGAGGCGTGACGCCATCATCTAGCAGTGATTGCCAATTATTGATCACCAAATCTGATACTTCAGGATCCATCGGTCCAGGAGAAATCGACTTCATTTGCTCTAAATATTTCCCCATATTGGACATCGCTTCTTTTACAGGGGCATAATCCACATCTTTCCCTTGGCTTTTACTTTCCATGACTCGAGTTAGTCGTGTGACAAAACGAAAATACTGATCATTTCCTTGACTAAGAACGGTCATTTGTTGCACCAATTGCCTATCAATATCATTTCCATCAGCAATGCGTGATAATGACCAACCACTGTATACATTCGTTCCACCCAAGATCAGACACAAAATACTTAATAATACGAAGACCACAGTGCGAATTGAGTAATTTCGAAGTTTCTGCATAGAATTTCTCTTTTGGTGGGATAATCTGACAATATTTAACTTTATCGGCGCTATAGAAAAATATTTTAATCCCTAGATTTGATTAACCAGCACTCGATATAAGTAAAAATACTTACATTTCAAGAGGGTTACTATTTGATTTTGGGAATCAGAGAAAATTAAAAATTTGAAATTAATTTGAGTAATTTGAAGTAGATCGCTAAATGAGAGCATCCAACCTGAGTAAATGTCCCCCTATCTCTATTTTCACACCTAACCTAGCGTAAAAGTTACTATCCACTCAGTAAGATATACCGCCTAAGTCAACAATTTATTTCCACTTAAATCAAATAATTAGCCATATTATAAATTGTTTTAAATTAATTGATCTTGAAATCAATAACAATATAATAAGATTGATTATCATTTGCATTATCATTACAAAAGGCAAGCCTACTCCAATGAAAAACATTTCCTCCGTTGGAAACAATATGGTTAAATTTAAGCCAAATTTTATTTGTTTCATTATGTTATCGACACTTTCTTTTACGACTCATGCAACCAATAAAGAGCTTGAATCACCACAGCTTCAAGAAGCTGCTGATGCAATTGAGCTACAAGATAGCTATGCACGACCTGACTATGTTGAAATTGAACGTTTACGAGATACCAAGCAAATTATTGTTATTTCAAAAGAAGATATTCAAGGCAAAGGAAACCGCACAATCTCTGATGTGCTTAAATCTGTTCCTGGTATTAGTGTCGATACCTCTGGGCAGGGCAACATAGACTTGCGGGGGCAAGGGGCTGAAACCTCACAACGTAACCTACAAGTGTTACTTGATGGGGCTCCAATTACCACATTAGCAAATCACCCTTATACCACTAACTACGATATTATTCCCGTTGAACAACTTGAGCGTATTGAAATCATTCCCGGTGGCGGAAGCGTTATTTACGGCTCAGGGACTGCAGGTGGAGTCATTAATATAACGTCAAACCTGAGAAGTATGGCTAATCCCAAAACAAGTGTTTTATCTGAATGGAACTCAGAAGGATATCGCTTAAATGCTAATTTGGGAGCTCGGGTGAGTGATACCTTTTCAATTTTAGGTACTGCCAGTAAACTAAACCGTGATCTTTACTATAAAGATACCTACCGTAATTCAGAATATTATTCACTAGGCGGTAGATGGGATCTGACTCCAGATCAAAGCCTCATGTTGAGAGGAAGTCATCTCACTGAAAGTTCTCAGTACATAAAAACGCTCACATCACGTAATATCAAAAAGTATGGTAAAGACTACGTTCCACCAGACAAAACCGTCACTGTCGGTATTGATGAGAATGGTAAACTAATTAAAAAAACGATCAGTGGTTATTTGATCGGTGACCGCGAAGTCGATAGCTATAATTTAAGTTACCAAAATGCATTTACGGAAAAACTCAATTTTGCTACAGATGTTTTCTACACTGATGGTTTTTATACTAATAATGCCAACTGGGAACAAAAAGTTAATCAAAAAAGCCACGGAACAAAAATCAAATTAGATATCGGCTATCTCGATGATAGCAATCTACTTTTTGGCGTAGATTATGCCAAACAAAAGGCTTCTATTCATTATATTGGGAGCTATAAAAAAGATAGTAAAGGCCGATATTATGGGGTTCCTCATAATTTTGATTATGATAAAACAACAAAGGCAATTTATGCTCTTAACAGTCTTAAATCAGATCAATTTGTATTTACCCAAGGGTTGAGACGTGAATTGTCGGAATGGTCATTTGATAAAAGTGGCACAGTAAATGGGTCTGGCACTTCAGACCGTTGGAATACGGCAGCTGAACTTTCTCTTGCTTACCTTTATCGCGATACTGGCCGAATTTATGGGCGATATGAACGAGGCTACACCCTTCCCGATGGCTTGCAAATCAGCGACCAATCTGTCGTTAATGGTGAGAAAATTTATACTCCGACTAAGGCCGAAGATGAGAAATATGACTTATTTGAGATCGGTTTAAGAGATAAATTAGCATTTAGTACTGTCAATATCACATTCTGGACATCTAATACGAATAACCAGCTAAATCGTATTTATCTCACTAGTGTCAATGATGCGAAGACAATGAATTTGTTGAAAACTCGCCGTTGGGGAGCCGATGTTGACTTCCAACAAACGCTCGGTAATTTCACCTTCCAAGAATCATATTCATGGCTCAGAGGACGTTCTGATTATAACAATCATGGCCGCCAATTTTTGGAAGAAAACGGCAAAAATACCATTGATTACACGAAAAGTGGTTTAACTAAAGTGCCAGAGCACTCCGTTAAACTAAAAGTAAAATACGATTTTACCGATGATTTATCGGGAGACATTCAGTATACCTATTATGGTTCGTACAATAATTTCCTTTCTGATGCCAATAAAGAAGAAGATGGCGTAGTTAAATCACGTGAACTCATTGACCTCAGTGTTCGTTACGCGCCGATTGAACACATCGAATTATATGGCGGGGTCACTAACTTAATGAACAAAACTTACTACGACTATGTTACCGCAGGTTATGGCTCATTAATTCCTGGAAATGAGCGCTCATTTTTTGCAGGCATTAAAGCTACCTATTAATTAAAACAGGAAATGTTTCAGTGACTATTCGTTATAAACTTGCTTTAGCACTGTCACTCGTTATCCATATTATTGCCATTATGTTTATCGCCCTACAAACAGGTAGGGCGATACCTATAGTCGAGGGTATGGAAACGATAACTCTATCTCTAGGGGGACAAATGGGCTCCTCAGGGGGCACAGGAGAGCAGAGTAATAAAAAACAAGTGCAATCACATGAAGTTATATCAGAATCCCCTTCAAAGGCTGAAGCTGCTTCCCAACAGAAGCAGATGAGCAAGTCTCAACCTAATGAAAGTAAAATACCTTCAAAAACTCAACTTAAAAATTCATTGATTCCTGTGAATATTCCCGTTGATAACACGGTTGAATCGCCTTTACTCACACAAAAAACAAAAGAAAAAACAAAACCGGAAATCAGTCAGTCCGTACAAGGGAAAAAGCCAAAAGAACAAAGTAAGCTACTGAACAATAACACTAAAAATAACACAGAAAATCAACTTATTGCCAATAAGATAAGCCATGAAACGCAGCAAGGCTCACAAGAAGCAGCTAAAGAAATACCACTCCATTCAACTGCTGAAAATCAATCTTCCACAAGCCCATCAGCTTCAGAAAGTGGTCAAAGTGGTAAAGGGAATAATAGATTATCTGGTAATAGCCAATTTGCTGCTAATGGTGATGGCAGCTATACCGCACTCGGTTCGAGTGGTATTTCCTATACAATTTTACAGGATGCGGCTCCTAGGTATCCGAAAGAGGCTCGTTCCTTAGGCTATACAAAAGTTGTTAAAGTGCAAATTCGGTTATTAGTTGGATTAGATGGTCAAATTGAATCCGTTGAAATACTAAATAACAAAATTCCTGATTTAGGTTTTAGAGAAGAAGCGGTTAAAGCAATTAAAAAAATGGCCTTTAAACCCATTATTTATCAAGGTCAAAATATTAAAATGTACTTTAAAAAAACCGTTATATTTCAATATTAGCCTACAATCCGCCATATCGTTGGATAGAAAAAAGGTACAGCGAACCCTCACTGTACCTTTGCAGTTATTTTACAGCTTGTATTTTGAAAAATTAACGGTATATCGGTAACAAATTAAACTGCGCTAACAATTGGCAAATAATGCCGACTACTCCAAAGGCGATAACGGCATAGATTAACCCTTTTCCGCCCCACACTTTGAATCTCGAATCAGGAAAACGCTCTCTTACCTTTAATGCCATAACTGCAGGGCAAATAATCGCCCAGATACATGCAGCCATGCCTGCATATGCTATTGCGATTAAAAAACCATTTGGGAATAACATGCAAAGAATAAGAGGAGGCAAGAAGCATAATAATGCAGATTTCATTCTACCTGATGGGTTGTCCTTAAAATTCAACGAAGCAAGAATGTAATCAAATAACCCAATTGCAACACCTAAGAATGAACAAAATACAGCACTAATAGAGAACCACAGTAAGAATGTCGCAATATTTTTGCTATTCAGTACCGCATATAGTGATTCAATAAAAGCATCTAAATTACCACCTTTATTAATTATTGTTAAAAACTCTGCCCGCGGCAGATTTCCCATTGTCCCCATGATCCAGAGAAAATAGAGCACCAATGCCAATACACAACCGATAACACAACTTTTAACGACCTTTCTTTCATTCTCATGATACAGCTTATACAAGCTACAAACATTCCCATGATAACCAAAAGAAGTAATTGCATAAGGAATAATAATAAAAACAAAAGGTAATAACGCTGTTTGTCCTCCTTCAACGGGGGAAGTTAATAGTAAATCTGTTTTTACGATAAAAAATAAACCGGAGAAAGCTAAAATAAATAGAATTATTTTAATGAATAAAAATAATGATGTTAGACGACTTGCCCCTACGCCACTCCACCAGATGCTCGCACCTAGAATTAATGTAAAAATAATAAATATTAATCTTAAATTAATATTGTATCCGTAAATGGCGGCAGCTTCTTTAATCACTGAACCTGCTGCTGATATATAGGCATAAATTAGTATGTAGAGTACAAATATTAATGCCATATTTGCAATATAGCATGCCCATCTGGGTAATAATTCTTTAGAGATAAAAAAGTAATTCGTTCCTGCTCCATATTTCGATATACATTCTAAAATATAAATCCCTGAATGAAACATAAAAAAGCAAACAACTAACAAGATAACTACAGAGTTAATAAACCAAGCTCCAGCCATAATAGTAGGCAAGCTAAACATCCCCGCCCCAATCATGGCACCGCCTAGCACAAAACCCCCTACCATTATGGAGGGTTCTTTTTTGGCTGCCGAATTATTCATGGTGTTTACCTTAAGAATAAGGATGAGGTTCCCGCATTGCACGGGAACCATACGAGCGACCTATTATTTAATTGGTTTTAATCTAGCAGTAAAGTGTCTTAATACTGGCGGTTCATATTCAAAATCCAGCCCTTTGAGGGTTGCAAATTTATCTTTTAAACCAATCAGAGCATCTGCAATGTAATCCATATGGTCATTGGTATAAACACGTCTTGCAATGGTTAACCGCATAAACTCCATATCTGCGTGTTTTTGCTTACCAGTTTCAGGATCACGCCCTAATAAAAATGAGCCAATTTCAACCGCACGGACACCTGATTCTAAATAAAGTGCGTTAATCACCGCTTGGGCAGGGAACTGATCACCAGGAATATGAGGAACCAGCTTTTTACAATCGACAAATACGGCATGTCCCCCTGTAGGATATTGAATTGAAATTCCACCTTCACGTAAGCGGTCACCTAAATATTTAACTTGGCCAATACGATAATGTAGATATTCTTCTCCAGCCCCTTCTTCAAGACCTTGTACCATTGCAGCCATATCACGACCCGCTAAACCGCCATAGGTCACGAAGCCTTCCATTGGTACACAGCGTTGTCTTGCCAACGTAAAGATTTTCTCGTCATTTTTAATACAAACCAACCCACCAATATTTAATAATGGGTCTTTTTTCGCTGACATCGTTAATGCATCAGCATATTTATACATATCAAGAATAATTTCTTTAATAGTCGAGTTTTTATATTTAGGGTCGCGCTCTTTAATAAAATACGCATTTTCACAGAAACGTGCAGAATCCATGACAACAAAGATATTATGCTGTTTAGCTATTTCATAAACTTCTTTCAAATTCGCCATTGATACTGGCTGACCGCCTGCACTATTACAAGTTACAGTAGATACAATTGCGACTACGTTTTCTGCACCATGCTCAGCAATATTATCTTTTAATTTTTGGATATCAAAATTGCCTTTCCAGTCATCGTAAGTATCCGAGTCATAGGCTTTTTCGGTAACAATATTAATTGCTTTACAACCGTTTAATTCAACATGAGCTGCTGTTGTATCAAAGTGGAAATTAGAAATAAAGACCGGTTTTTTAGCTCCACCTTGTTCCTGTTTTACTTTTAATAAAACAGGGAATAACATATTTTCAGCACCACGACCTTGGTGAGCAGGAATGACATAATCATAGTCAAACATCTCTTTCACTTTATCTTTTAAATCATAATAGTTACGAGATCCTGCATATGCCTCATCACCGGTGATCATTGCTGCCCATTGGTGGTCACTCATCGCATTGGTGCCTGAGTCAGTTAATAAATCAATATAAACTGCACTACTTGGTAATAAGAATGGGTTATATCCCGCTTCTTTTAACGCCGCTTCACGTTCTTCTCTTGATGGAATACGGATATTTTCTACCATTTTAATACGGAATGGTTCTACAATTCTTTTAGCCATGATAATACCTTTAATTTTTCATTAAATAATAAATATTAGAGATCTAACCTATAGTTAAATAAGTTAAAAAAATTTTAAGAAAGGAAAAGAGAAAGGTTATTTGTTTGGAAAGAAGAAGGCTAAAGAAATATCAATATTGAACCATTTCTTCATATAGAAGAAATACCTTGATATAAGTGATTCGTTTAACAAGAACATACTATGACTCCTATCAACGAGGAATTAGTACAACCGACTATTATTATATATATAACAGTTGGGTTACCAAAGTAATCGCTATTGTCATAATATTGTACCTATATCACACTATTAGTGAGATAGACTAGAACAACTTGATTCAAGTCACAGTATTAACTCATATATTAAATAAGAGTTTAATATTATTATTTTTAGTTTAATCATCCCAATTAAAAAAACGTATAAACAATGTAATACGATAATTAAATAAGTTAATTTCACTTAAATAATATTTAACTTAAATAAAATGGGCAAAATATTTTATTCTATTTCGCCCATTATTCAATAATTAATAATTACTGAGCATCTTTACCATATTTAGGCGATCTAGGCCCATATAAGATACCATTAGGCTTACCTGCAGATAATAACCTGACACTTGTTATACCTGCAATTGCATAGCTTTTATCTGTCATTGTATCTACGATTTGGTTAACAACAGCAGATACTAACGCCCCAATAATACCATTTGACGAGGAATTATTTTCAGCACTAGATGCAGTCGCTGAGCCACTCCATAATAACGTTCCTGTTCTAGCGTCAACCAATTTCGCATCCGCAGTGACACGAGTATCACTAGAAATAACCTGATAACTTGTACCGTATTCAGTGATATTCAAGTAAAGTACGGCATCATTACCAAAAATTTCGCGCAATTTTGCAGGTGGAACAGCTTGAATGTCACCTGCATTTGTCATCCCATTTTGCTTAAATGTTTCCTCAACAACAGCAACAGGGAAAACATAGTAGCCAGCCTCAGCTAAAGGAAGAGTCGCTTGTGATAATAAACCATGACTTGCTTGTACTTCTGGTGAACTGTTTTGTGGTAATAGCACCAGAATACTTTTAGGCTTACTTTGATTAAATGCCGTGTAATCAACTTTAGTTGGCTGAGCACATCCCGTTAATAACCATGTCATCACCAATCCGCAGACTATAAGTAAATGTTTCATTTTACTTTTCCTTTATTTTTCATGAGAAAATCCATGTAAGCCGCAGATTCTGGATACAATGCTTTTTCCGCAGTAAATTCTTGCATTGCAAGATCAACCGCTCCAGTTGTTGAATACAATAACCCTAAATGCGCATGCAACCCTGGCGGAGTTGCTAAACCTTTTGCTTTGCTCATTTCCAAATTCTTTTTCAAAGCTTGAATTTGTTCTTGAGGGCCAGTTTCTGTTTGTTGGTAATATTGGTAGACCGTTGTTTGATAACCATCCCAGTTATATAGTGGTTTGGGTTCATTAGCGCAGCCATTTAATAAAATTACGCCGGCTACCATAGCCAATAATTTAATTTTCATCGTATTTCCTTATTTAGCTGGCTGCCATGCACCACTTTCTATACCAGAAACTAAGTTATTTACCGCTTCCCTAATTGCTAAATCTAATACTTTACCATTCAATGTTGAGTCATAACTGGCAGTGCCACCAAAACCAATCACTTCTCTATTTGATAATTCATATTCACCAGCACCTTGTGAAGAAAAGACCACTTCAGATGTTTGAACATTAACAACGTTTAAATTGACTTTGGCATACGCTACTTGTGATTTACCACGACCTAAAATACCGAATAACTGGCGATCCCCAACTTCTTTTCGTCCAAATTCAGTAACATCACCAGTAATTACATAAGTTGCACCTTTTAACTGTTGCGACTGACCTTTAATACCAGCTTCTTCTTTAAGTTCTTGCATATTTGCACGGTCTAATACATTAAAACGACCCGTTTGCTGTAAATGTGTCATCAAAATGGTTTTAGATTGATTACCTAAACGATCAACCCCATCAGAGAAAATGCCATTCATATAACTAGAACGATTATCAAATTTCCCTATTGATATTGGGCTTTTTGGGCCTGAATATTGAGTATTATATGTCGCAACTTTTTCTACGGCTAAAGAACGAGAAGATTCTTTAGCACAACCACTTAATAATGCACTTGCAATAAGAATAGATGCAATGCTGATTTTGGATATATTCATTTAGCTATCTCAATTAAAATAAAATTAGAATTAGAATTAATTTTGCATTGCTATTTTGCATTAAATGAAAAGTAGGGTCTAGTCAATCTTACTTATTTTTTATCTGACATTTAGTTTGTTTTTTAATGACTGCAATACTCATAAAGTAACCAAGGTTTACTAATATTTAATCAAATGGTTGATTAAATATTAATACATCTATAAAGAATAATTAGCTAGTAATCTTTAATGATGATATTGAATATCATCATCTATAGTTAATACTATATATTATTAACTACATTTCTTTTATTTTTATTATATATTTCTAATTATACAACTTACTTCCATATAATGAGTTAAAATCGTTTAATTTTTATCTATTTTTAGTCTATCATTAAAACGTACTCTTCCTCTCCTTAAACTGCAAACTATACCTATTTTAGTATTAGCTTAACCTTTAAATAACAATAACAAAAAAGATAGGGAAAACCCTATCCTTATTGAATGAGAACACACTAAATCATCTTTACGCATCAATGCAATGATTGATAAGAAACTTGTGCTCCTTTAGTCAGCGCACTTTCATTTGAATAAGTACTTTCTATTTCAATCAAGGATTGGTCCGCCATATTGTATATTTTGTTATACAAAGGAAATTCAGGACGATAACTGATCTCTTTTGTTACAAAATCCATCATTAGATATTGTTGTGAACCTCTAATTGAATTCGAAACAATCAACCCTTGATTTCCAACGTTTAAGCTATTCAAGTGGTTATAACCGCTTTCTGCGATTACTTCAAAATGACCATTTGTATGAAATTGCATCAAAGAAAACAAACGACGTGAAGGCTCTTGAGCAACCACAAAAATATCGCCTTTAAGATTTTGTGCAGCTTCATTAATTCTAACAGGCAACCATTTGCTACTAATAACCTGCTTAGTCGGGATATCCATGATAACTTCTAATGAGCCCATTTGATTACCATAGCTGTACCACATTACGATTTTATCTCGATATGTTGCATAGGAAAAATTTGAATTACCTTCAATTTCTTCAGGGAATAATGATTTAGCTAAATCACGAACATTCATAAAATGTTCCCATGTCATTCCTTTATCAGCGCTGATAAAAATATTTTCATTATCCGCAACAACATAGAAAGGAGAGCTTTTAGATAAGTAGATTTTTCCCATAATCAACGTTGAAAATAGCTTGCCAGTTTTTTTACTCCAAGGTGTAAATTCACTCACTGAAAAATCAGTTAAGTTAATTTTTTGATAGCCATCACTGAACATCATTAAACACTGTTTTCTTTCACAGACTGCATTATAAAAACTTTGATCGCTATAAGTAATAAAATGCACGCCATTATTATCTGCAAATAAAATCTGGTTATCATATTCACTTGAAGGCATATAAGTATTATAAGACGAGTAATAATAATTAGAGCGGCCACTTTTTTGAGCTATAACTAACATCCCATTTTCTGCTGGAAATGTTGTTGCAAAATCATAACTACCAATCGGGAAGCTATTTTCATTATGGTTTTTCCACTGCCAATCAACCGTACCAGTACGAATAAAAATAATAAAAGTGAAAGCGAGGCTTAATACAAACACCAAAGCCAAAAAGAGAAAACGTTTACTCAGAAATGGGTTCATGAGCGCACCTCCGTCACATAATCCGTTTGGCCATTCTTACGACGTAGATGCTTCAAAATATATTGCGCTTGATAATACCCATTTCCACGCTGAGATAATTTAAAATATATCGCCACGCACAAAGCAATAAGAAAACTGATACCAAATAAAATCGTTACTGCGAAACTGATAAATAGCACACCTGTATCCACAATATTAACCCAGTCCCAATAATCCCAATATCCACCTTTCTCTAGGGTTTCAGAAATTGATAACCCTCCGGCCATAAAGACAAAGAACATTAAAAGTAAGCAAATGCCCCCCCACAGCCCGAAATAAAAACCTCGTTCTTGAGGAGCCCCCTTACCAATCAAGCTATAGGCAAGCCCGTCTTGGTGATTGTAAATACCAAAAATGACCTGCTCTTTTGAATGCGCTTGGATATTTTTATGAAAAACTTCAAGTTCATCACCTTGAGCAATAAATAGATTGTGGTTGTTGAATAAGGGTTCATTTGCTGAAATTAGAACATCCATATGGCTTTTATTAATCTGCAAACCAACATGATTGAGCTTTTGTTCTGCATCCCCTCTCGCAACAGTTAAGCTAAGGGTTGATGTAATATTAACCTTCCCACGGGTGACGAGTAATGACGCTTTATCACGATAGTTATCTACTGATTTACGTAATTTATTGGCTTTATTTTTTGAGCTTTTAATTCCTAAAATTTCAATTTGTTGCTCTTGTTCACTCTTTTGATATTGCCCATCAATAACTAAATCCAACGCTTTTAAAATTGATTTTCGTTTTGGACTTAAAATATGCTTAGTCTCGGCCAGTGCAAGAGCAAACAAAACTATTCCACCAAAGGCAGCACAACCTAAAAGTGAGACTAAGATAATCATTAAGAAGCTATCATCTGCATTAATAAAACAGTAATACACTGCAGGTATCAGGGCCATTAAGGCTAACGAAATTAAATACTGTTTTCCTAGTGAGCGATTAAAACTAATGGTTCTATCTGGCTCAAGTCGACCATGCTTTTCATGGTAAACCCACTCAGCCCAATAACTGCCATCATTCATCTCTTCTGCACAAATAACTAAGGTATCGCCTTGTTGTAAGCGTTCTAAAAAAATTTCACTATTTGAAAAATCACCTTGATTAAAGAAAAATACTTTTTGGGAGGCAATCAATCTTACCATTCCCATTGGGCTGACATTTTGATAGTCACATTGAGTAAGACTGACATGGAAATATTGAACTCGCATGAATAAATGCCTATTTCGCTAAGTAAATTTAACATTATGATAATAAATAAAGGTATATAGCCCTAGTAAAACTTACCTTATAATTAAATAATTCAGATAAGGACGAGCACCTTAAACAGCTATTTAACTCAGGTTAATCATTAGAAATAGGTATCTCCTACTAGCAAAGCCAGTAATTACTGATAAACTTGCATTCAATAAAAAGTTTGTGAGTGAAATGTGGCAATAAAACAATGTTACCACTCCTTCCTTTAACAATAATTTTGAATAACAGCGATGACATTACAACCTGCATATAAGCAAATTCAGTCTTACATTTTACGCAGTATTGATTTAGGTATTTTTAAGCCTGAAACACAAATACCGACAGAATTAGAGCTATGTGCTCAATTCAATGTAAGCCGTATGACCGTGAATAAAGCCATTTCAGAGTTAAGTCAAAAAGGGATCCTACATCGTATTGCGGGCAAAGGCACATTTGTCGCCACTCAAAAACATGAGCTTCCCGTAACAAAAGCGTTTGATATTTTTGATGAGATCTCAACAAGTGGTAATAAATATAGCGGCCACCAGCTGCAACTAAAAATTATTCCCGCATCAGCAGAAATTGCACTACAGCTCGGGATTAGTGAAGGAAGTGATGTGGGCTACTGTAAAGTACTACATTTTGAAAACGATATTCCTTTAATGTTAGAAGAACGCTATGTTAACCACGCCATTGTGCCCGACTTTGTTAAGCAAAAATATGGTGACACTGAAACTCCTAGCGGTTATTTGCAACGCCATTTTCCTGTCAGTGAAATGGAACATACCATTGAAGCTGCATTAGCCACAAAATCTATTGCTCAATCATTATCAATTAAAGAAAACTCACCTTGCTTACAACTTAGCCGTCGCACTTGGACAGGTAACACTCTAATTAGCTATGTTAATATGATCACAGCTGGCTCTCGTTACAAATTAAAATTACATTCTCGAATTGAGAATTAATGCAAAAATAAAAAAATGGGGCAAAATTGCCCCAAAGCGACTGATAAAACAAAAAATATCAAGCACAACTACATCACAATAAATTCGTTTTACATTCCTTGATAAATAGGCCCTTCCCCTCCTTGGGGAGCAGTCCAGGTGATATTTTGTAACGGATCTTTAATGTCACAAGCCTTACAATGCAGGCAGTTTTGCGCATTAATTTGCAGTTTTTCCTCACTTTTATTCCCTACAATTTCATAAACTCCCGCGGGGCAATAACGCGTCTCGGGTGCAGCATATTTCATTAAATTAACTTGGATAGGGACATTAATATCAGCCAGTTTTAAATGGCAAGGTTGTTCCTCTTCATGGTTAGTATTCGATAAAAATACGGAAGAAGACTTATCAAACGTTAATTTACCGTCGGGTTTTGGGTAATCTATCGGTGTAAAACCCTTGGCTTCCTTTATTCCTTCATGATCTGATTGTTTTAATTTCAACGTCCACGGGGTACGCCCCTTTAATAACAGTTGTTCTGCACCAAATAGCATTGAACCAACCACTAACCCTTTTTTCATATAGGGCTTGAAATTGCGTGTTTGATAAAGCTCTTGATATAACCAGCTCTCTTCAAATAGCTGGCGAAATTGCTTTTTAAACTGTAAATAGTCAAACATTCCATTCTGGTTAGCACTGAACCAAGCTTCTGCTGCTAATAACCCACTTTTCACCGCACAATGGGTGCCTTTAATTCGAGCTGCATTAAGAAAACCTGCATCATCACCAATTAACACACCTCCGGGAAAGCTTAGTTCAGGTAACGCGGCTAACCCACCCGCCACCATCGTTCTAGCACCATAGCTGATCCGTTCTCCACCCGATAAGAAATCACTAAAAGCAGGATGGGTTTTTAAGCGTTGAAACTCATCAAACGGTGATAAATACGGATTTTCATAATTTAACCCGACCACCAAACCCACTGCGACTAAGTTATCCCCATAATGATAAGCAAAGCCACCACCATAGGTGTGGTTATCTAGCGGCCAGCCAACGGAATGGACAACTAACCCTGCTTGATGTTGCTCTTTTGGAATTTGCCAAATTTCCTTGATCCCCAAACCATAGGTTTGTTTACCGCTCTCTGTGGCTAAATTAAAATGATTTATCAATTGCTTACCTAGCTGACCACGGCACCCTTCCGCAAAAAAGGTCATTTTTGCCAGTAAATTCATACCCGGTTGGTACATCTGTGTTGGGTTGCCTAATTTATCAAGCCCCATATCTCCAGTTGTGACGCCTATCACTTGGTTTTTATCATCAAATAACACCTCTGTGGCAGCAAAACCGGCAAAAACATCAACACCTAATTCTTCTGCCTCCACGGCTAGTGCAGCACTTATCTCCCCTAAGCTACCAATGAAATTACCATTGTTTTTCAAACAGTTTGGCAATAAAGAGAGGGGTAAATGACTCGCTTTATTTTCTTTTAGCCATAAAAAACGGTCATGGCTTACAGGTGTTAAAGAAGCCGAAACCTTTTGCTGCCAATCTGGTAGCAATTCATCGAGAGCACGTGGGTCTATCACTGCACCAGATAAAATATGAGCTCCTATCTGTGCACCTTTATCAATTAAACAAACCGAAATTTCTGTTCCTTTCTTTGCCGCTAGCTGCTTTAAACGTATTGCTGCAGATAACCCCGCGGGCCCACCACCGACAATCAGGACGTCGAACTCCATCGATTCCCGCTCGGGTGCCTCATTTATTTTCTCAATATTGTCGATAGCCATGAGCCCCTCCATTACACCAATGCTTTGTCAAATTCAGGTAAGATCTCAAACAGATCGCCAACAATGCCATAATCCGCAACTTGGAAAATCGGTGCCTCAGGATCACTATTGATAGCAACGATCACTTTGCTTTCTTTCATTCCTGCAACATGCTGAATTGCCCCCGAAATTCCTACAGCTATGTACAAATCAGGTGCGACAATTTTCCCTGTTTGTCCTACTTGGTAGTCATTTGGCACAAAACCAGCGTCTACCGCAGCACGTGAAGCCCCAACCGCAGCCCCTAGCTTGTCAGCTATCGTTTCCAATAACGCAAAATTTTCACCTGAGCTCAAGCCTCTCCCGCCTGAAATAACCACTTTTGCAGAGCTCAATTCCGCACGGCTAACTTGAGTTAACGATTGGCTTTTTAATTGACTACGCAGCGGTATATCGGCAAGGGAAACTTTCTCTATTTCAGCACTATTTTGCGTTTCATATCCCCCTGAAAATGCCGAACTACGCACCGTAATGACCACTTTCTGACCATTGTTTTGTACCGTTGCTAACGCATTCCCTGCATAAATAGGTCTAACAAAAGTTTGCGAATCAATAACTTGAGTAATATCTGAAACTTGTGCGATCCCTAACTTTGCAGCAACCCGTGGGGCAATATTTTTACCAAATGTCGTCGCTGGAAACAGTAAATGAGTATATTCTTCTGCAATATTCACCACCGCATGAGCCATCGGTTCTGCAAGTTGGTTTTTAAGGTTATCTGATTGTATTTCTAGGACTTTACTCACGCCTTTTATACTCGCAGCTAGCTGAGCGACCAATTCTGTCTCACTTCCTGCAACTAATAAGTGCAAATGGCCACCTGCGGTGAGAAGTTGTTTTGCAGCGTTAATACTATGATAAGTAGAGGTTTTTATTGTTTGATTATCATGCTCGACAACCACTAATACAGATATTTGGCTCATAGGTATTTTCCTCGATTAAATCACTTCTTTCGCTTGTAATGCACTGACTAGCTCTGTCGCACTGCTTAGCAATGTACATTGCCCCGCTCGTTTTTTGGGTTCTGAGACACTAAGCGTTTTAATTTGCCCTAATGGGGTAAAATCCATATCAGTAATATCGATAATATCTAACGTTTTTTTCTTCGCTTTCATGATATTAGGTAAAGTTGCATAACGAGGTTCATTGAGCCGTAAGTCTGTTGTGATGACCGCTGGCAATGGCATTTCTAACGTTTCTAAACCACCGTCAATTTCCCTCGTAACTTGCAGTGATTGCCCTTCAAGCTTAACTTGAGAAGCAAATGTCGCTTGCGGGTAATCCAATAATGCGCTGAGCATTTGGCCTATTTGATTGCAATCATCATCAATAGCTTGTTTGCCTAATAAAATAAGATCTGGCTGTTCCCTTTCTACGATTTGTTGAAGTAAACGCGCTATATCCAGTGGCTCTAGTGTTACCCCCCCAGATCTTTGGACTAAAATCCCACGATCAGCGCCAATCGCCATCGCACTACGTAATGTTTCTTGATAACCAATGTCACCGATGGAAACCGCAATCACTTCTGTTGCTTTTCCCGCCTCTTTTAAACGCACAGCTTCTTCGACGGCAATTTCATCAAATGGGTTAATTGCCATTTTGACATTCGCCAATTCAACCCCTGAACCATCGGCTTTTACTCTTATTTTGACGTTATGGTCTATCACTCGCTTCACTGCGACTAAAATTTTCATAGCAACTCCTATCCCAATTCTTCAACGATTGGTGGGTATGGTAATGTTCTAAAACCGTTTTTTAGGTTGAGAGAAACCGTAACAGTGATAGTTACACTGCTACTGGCTATCTCAATTTTTACGCTTTTTAATGCTAGTTTTTTATGAAATGGTTATTTTGTTGTCGGTAATATCAACCGATCTGCGACTGACATAGGCCATTTTTTAATCGCAACATAGTAAAGAATACTTGTTGCTACTAAGCCAACAATCCATGAAATATCGACACCACCGAGTTTTTCGACTAAAGGCCCGGTATAAAAACCTGTTGATATAAATGGTAATTGTATTAATACACCGGCAATGTAAGTGAATATCCCGACTTTATTCCAACGCCCATAGCGGCCATTTGGGTTTGCAAGTTCGGGAACGTCGTAGCGACCTTTAGTGACCCAATAGTAGTCAACTAAGTTAATTGCACTCCAAGGGGTAAAGAATGCAAGTAAAAACAATAAGAAAGCAGAGAAGAGTTTTAAAAATGAGTGCTGGCCCGCTAACCCAAGTAGTGTTGAAAAACTGACCATTAGAATAATAAAGAACAACCGTTGGCCACGAGAAATTTGGCTTTTCCCACGGAAACCACACCAAATCGCAGCCATAGACATAAAGCTACCATAGGCATTCAATGCAGTTATTGTCACTTTCCCATAGAAAATACTGATGTATAGCAACGCCGCGATTAAACCTGTGCTGCCTAAGCCCACAATATACGAGACTTCATTACCGGCAAACTTATTGCCAGCAAGCGCTGCGGCAAAAACCCCTAAAATCATTGAGGCTTGCGTACCAATTACTGTGCCTGAACCCACAGCCAAGAAGGCTTTAATTGTCGGGGTTTTAGTCGGTAAATAACGAGAATAGTCAGCAACATAAGGCCCAAATGCAATTTGCCAAGAAGCAGACAATGACATCGCTAATAAAAAGTTCGTCCAGCTAAAATGGCGGTTTTCCAGTAATACCGAAACATCATTCATATAAAATAGACGGAAAAATAGATAAAAGAACGTAATCACGCCGATAACGCTCGCTACTTTCCCTAAAATATGAATGATGCGATAACCACAAATTGTAATGCCGATAATCACCATACCAAAAATAATAATTCCAACCCAATCAGTCACATGTAACAACTGACCAACCGCTTGCCCTGCCAGCACGGTACCACTAGCAGAAAACCCGACATACATCATGCAAACTAATAAAATAGGGATGACGGCACCGTATACGCCAAACTGTACACGACTCGAGATCATTTGTGGTAACCCCAATTTCGGCCCTTGCACCGCATGCAAGGCCATCACCGCACCACCTAATAATTGGCCAATAAACAAGCCAATTAATGACCAGAATACATCTCCGCCAAGCACGACTGCCAAGGCCCCCGTTACAATTGCCGTTATTTGCAAATTAGAACCGAACCAAAGTGTGAATTGGCTCGATAAAGTGCCATGGCGCTCGGACTCTGGAATGTAATCGATGGAACGCGCTTCGATTAAGGGGACATTCTCCTGCCGGTTTTTTTGCCCTGTAGCGATGTCGTTTGAAACTGTCATGGTAACTCCTCTTTAAGCAAGGCTGGCTTAAAGAATGAACCAATTAATCGTAATGGAACCGCAATAACTACAGTTGTAAGGTACAGTTATTAAGCATTACGCTGGGTGATGTTTTATCTGTTATTCACCCTGAATAACTAATTGAAATACATTCTTAAACCTGATTGTTGTTGTGTTTTTAATTCCATGATCCTGTTGTCAGGTAGTGCTTCCTGTGGTGCTCCATAAACGAGTAAACGCCTGTCCCGCTTACTCATTTAATACTTAAAATTAATTAGTGGGCGTCTAAAACAGCACGTGAAATAATAATTTTTTGTATTTCTGATGTCCCTTCAAAAATCCGTAAAATCCGTGCGTCACGCACATAACGTTCAAGAGGGAGGTCACGAATATAGCCGTAGCCGCCATGAAGCTGTAATGCTGCATCCGTAACAAAACCCGCGCACTCAGCGGCAAACAATTTCGCCGTCGCAGATTGCAAACTAAAACGCTCCCCTGAATCACGCAATTCTGCAGCTTGCCAAGTCAACATGCGAGCAGCCTCCAATTGCGTGTGCATATCCGCAATACGCCATTGAGTTCCTTGGTATGCGGCTAATGGCTTTTTACCAATTTGGCGTTCTTTTACCCAACCTAAAGCACTTTCCATCGCAGCCCGAGCAATACCGAGTGACGTTGCGGCCACTTCAACACGCCCTTTATCTAAAACTTCCATGGCGGTGTGGAACCCTTTATTTTCCTCTCCCAGTAATGCCGATTCCGGTAGCCAACAATTCAGCGCTAATTCATAAATCGTGCTACCCCTTAATCCCATGGTTTTTTCAGGTTGAGAAAATGCCACACCTTCAGTGCCTTTAGGGATCATAAATGCACTGATGCCACGGGCTCCCGCTTCAACATCGGTTTTAGCATATAACACAATAAAATCAGCCTCTTTGGCGTTTGTGATATAGTGTTTATTTCCTCGAATACGCCATCCGCCATTTTCACGTACAGCCACAGTACGCATATCCGCAGGGTTAGAGCCCGCAGCCGGCTCAGTTAAGCCGAATGCACCTAATAATTCCCCAGCAGCGGCTTTTGGTAACCAATGATTTTTTTGCTCTTCTGTCCCACCAATTAAAATTGAATCTGTCGCCAAAAAATGCGCCGTTAGAGCCGATGACGTCGATGCACAAGCTGCTGCAACCGCTTCCACGACCTTGCTCATCGCCACACTGCCAATACCAAAACCGCCATACTGTTCAGGTAAATTAATTCCCCAACAGCCCATTTCCCCTAACGCTTGTAAACTTTCAGCACAAAAGGTTTCGGTTTCATCGTATCTTTGTGCATTTGGCTGTAAAATGTCATGGCAAACTTTTTCTACCGCATCTACAACCGCTTGTTCCGTTTCATTAATATCAAAACTCATTGCATCGTCTCCGCATTTTTAATTGTTGTTTTCGCTGGTTTATAAACTAAGTTTGCCTCACCTAATTTCGGGGCACGGCGGGTCGAATGAGGTTTATTTCCATTAAAAAAAACCGGTTGAGAAACCAATGGTGTTCCTCCATCATTCAGGTACGTCAGTACTTTCCTCACTTCGGCATGTTCACTTTGTGTGGCTTGGTGCAAATTATGAATGGGTGAAGCAGGAACCCCCGCGTTTAATAATATGTCACATACCTCTTCAACCGTTTTTTGGCGTGTCCAACTTTCGATTTCTTTTCTAAGTTCAGCTTGATACTGCGTTCTGCTTGGGTCATCACCGTAGCGCGGGTCGTGGCATAACTGCGGTTTTTCCATACATTCGCAAAAGCGTTGAAATAGCTTTTCACTCGCAATCGCGATAACGACTAAACCGTCTTTTGCTTGATAGGTATCAAATGGCGTGGATACTGGGTGGCGGTTCCCCACTAAGCTCGGGGCCTTATCATTTGCAAATAAGTTTGAAAGCCCAGTTAACTGCATGCTCAATAAGACATCTACCATCGCCACATCAATATACTGTGCCGCTTCGCCATGACGCTCTCTCGCAAATAGCGCACTGCTTATCGCCCATGACGCAAACATCCCTGCACACACATCGCCAATTGACTCACCGCTACGTGTTGGCCCTGTTTCTGGGAACCCCGTGACACTCATTAGGCCTGACATCGCTTGTGCCACAATGTCATAAGCCGGGTAACTGGCAAGTGGGCTGTTTTGTCCAAACCCTGAAATACTGGCGTAAATTAATTTAGGGTTGTGCTGCTTTAAGCTCTCAAAATCGATACCAAGTCGTTGAGTCACACCAGGGCGAAAGTTTTCAACCACCACATCACTTTCTTTAACTAATTGAAATAAAATCGCTCGGTCTTCATCCGCTTTAAGATCCAATTCAATACTGCGTTTACCTCGGTTAATCAAACCGTAGTAAACACTTTCGCCATCAATATATGGCCCTAAATGGCGGCTGTCATCACCGTGGTTGGGCACTTCAATTTTGATCACTTCAGCACCAAGATCGGCCATCATACCGGTGCAATAAGGGCCTGCTAACACACGGCTTAAGTCGATCACTTTGATCCCCGCCAGTGGCCCTTGTCTTTTCTGAGTTAACGCAGCATTCATACTGAATTCCTTCTATTCCAGAAAGATGCCAGCTCAACTTCAGCTGGCAAAGGACATTACTTCACCATCGGCAAGTTCAAGCCTTGCTCTTTCGCACAGTTAATGGCGATGTCATAACCTGCATCTGCATGACGCATAACACCCGTTGCAGGGTCATTATGTAAAACGCGCGCTAAACGTTTATCAGCAGCGTCCGTTCCATCACATACAATGACGACACCTGAATGCTGTGAGAAGCCCATGCCAACACCACCACCATGATGTAAACTGACCCATGTTGCCCCACCTGCGGTATTTAACAGTGCGTTTAATAAAGGCCAGTCTGATACGGCATCAGAGCCATCTTTCATGGATTCCGTTTCACGGTGTGGACTCGCAACAGAGCCTGAATCTAAGTGATCACGACCGATGACAATCGGTCCCTTTAACTCACCACTTTTCACCATTTCGTTGAAAGCACGCCCTAATCTTTCTCTGTCTTTTAAACCGACCCAACAAATACGAGCAGGAAGCCCTTGGAATGCGATACGTTCACGTGCCATATCGAGCCAATTATGTAAGTGTTTGTCATCTGGTAATAATTCTTTTACTTTTTGGTCTGTTTTATAGATATCTTCTGGGTCACCTGATAACGCGACCCAACGGAATGGTCCAACACCTTCACAAAATAATGGGCGGATATAAGCAGGAACAAAACCTGGGAAATCAAAGGCATTACTAATTCCTTCATCTTTTGCCATTTGGCGAATATTGTTGCCGTAGTCAAAAGCTGCTGAGCCACGTTTTTGCATCGTTAGCATCGCATCTACTTGTACTGCCATGCTTTTTTTCGCAGCTTTGGTCACTTCAGCAGGGGCAGTTTGTTGTTTTTCACGCCATTGGGTGAGTGTCCAACCCTGTGGTAAGTAGCCATGTACTGGGTCATGGGCACTCGTTTGGTCGGTCACTGAATCAGGGGTGATATTGCGTTTCACCAATTCACTGTAAACATCAGCCGCATTACCTAATAGCCCAACAGAAACGGGTTGGCCATTGGCTTTGGCATCGTCGATATATTGCAATGCTTCATCAAGAGAAGTCGCTTTTTTGTCTACATAACGGGTTCTTAGACGAAAATCGATACGGCTTTCATCGCACTCGACCGCTATCATGCTAAAACCTGCCATAGTTGCTGCTAATGGCTGTGCTCCTCCCATCCCTCCAAGGCCACCGGTTAAGATCCAGCGCCCTGCGGCGTTGCCATTAAAGTGCTGTTTAGCAAGCGAAACAAAGGTTTCATAGGTGCCTTGAACGATCCCTTGAGAACCAATATAGATCCAAGAGCCGGCCGTCATTTGGCCATACATCATTAGGCCTTTGCGATCTAACTCATTAAAGTGATCCCAATTCGCCCAGTGAGGAACAATATTTGAGTTTGCGATCAACACGCGTGGGGCATCTGGATGGGTAGGGAACACACCAACAGGTTTACCTGATTGCACGAGTAATGTTTGGTCATCTTCCAATGTGGTCAGCACATCTAAAATTTTGTCATAACATTCCCAATCACGTGCTGCACGGCCGATACCGCCATAGACCACCAAGCTTTGAGGGTGCTCAGCAACATCTGGGTCTAAATTATTTTGGATCATGCGGTATACCGCTTCTGTCAGCCAGCTTTTACAGGTTTTCTCACTGCCACGTGGTGCGCGGATCACTCGAGTTGAGTCAGTACGATTTAACATGGTTGTATCCCCTATCATCCATTTTTAATTAACTTTAAATTAACAATTTTATTTATAATAATCTGCGAGATACCCAGTTAGTGGCGATGCACGTGCGTCTTCAAACTAATTAATTGATTATAAATCAACAGATTATTTTTCTATCAACTTGCTCGATACTATCTATTCATTGAGAGCGTTTATCGATGAAGTAAATATATATACATTTACTTCACAAAGTATATACATTTAAATTTGAAATTTTGTAGGAAGTGTGAAGGTTGGAATACGAGGGATGTTATACAACAACAAGTAGCTGTATGTTTCTAGAGAGAAAGTTGTATATACATTTGTTTTTATGCATAGAAACAAGCAAATAACAAAATTGAGAGTCGCTTCACAGAACATTGTAACGATGTATAGAAGTAGATGCGCTATTTATTAGCTATTCACGCTTCTTGCAATTATTTCTTCTAAAAACAGGTTATTTTTCCTCCTGTTTAAAATTGGAGAATTTTATGAGCATCAACATTACTAATTTTTTTAATCGGGTAAGAAATTATTTCATCCCAAAAAACAAAAGAAATTTTGATATAAATAAAGTTATTAATTTAAACAGCCTATTGCCATATTTAATTAAAAATAAATCTTGGTTTTATATCACCGAAGAGAAAGAAGCTATTAATTTTGCTAGAAAGCATTACTATTTGCCACTATTCTCATCATCTAAAAAAAATTGCCATATCTCATTCGATAATATATCAAATGAAAATCAAGTAATTAATTTAGAAATAAAACAAGATATAAATCCTTTTTTTGTAATTGAAAATAAAATAAGATCAAGTGGATATATTGAATTAGAATAATCCCACTTTAAACAAATCGCCTCTGACATACCAAGAATGAATATCCTTATTAAAAATCAACAAGATAACCCAATAAAACTACAATCCATAATGGATATTAAGAAATACCTAGGAAAATTACCGCCTTCACATATATGCCATATTTGTAATATTGCAAATCAAGCCCATTTGGCAGAAGGCACTATTAAAGCCTCGGAAATGATAAGTAAAACCCAATCCGAATTTTTATTTCAAGATCATGGCAAATCATCAATCATGATTAATATTTTAGATAATAATAGCTATCAGGTAAAATCTGAAGGTTACTTTAATTTAATCAATACAAAAACTGGAAAAAAAGTTAATAATTCAGAGGTTATAGCAGAAACGACGACTCATTTTACATTTGATGAACAGGATAAATTAATTGCTGAAAAACAGGACAAGTTAACACTAAAAATAAAAATTGAAACGAACCCACCGCAGCTATAACTCGATAGCATAACCAATAGCAATTTAATGATTTAATAAATAATTTTCTAAATAATTCACGTTGTGGCTAGGCGGCAAAATGAGGATATCTCGGGGAGCATACACAAGTATGTGACCCGAGTAGCTGCATGAAGCCAACAACGCCACAGCGTGAAGGATGACGAAAATTTTAGCCACCGAGATAAGCGCTGCGTACTGCCTCATTCGCTAGCAACGCTTTACCACTGTCTTCCAATACAATGTGCCCATTTTCTAGTACATATCCACGGTCTGCGAGTTTCAACGCTTGGTTGGCATTTTGCTCAACAAGGAAAATCGTCATACCTTCTTCACGTAGCTGTTGGATTGTATCGAAAATTTGCATAATGATAATGGGGGCAAGGCCTAGGGATGGCTCATCAAGCAACAACAACTCTGGCTGGCTCATTAAAGCACGGCCTATCGCTAGCATTTGTTGCTCACCACCTGACATCGTTCCTGAACGTTGGCTTCGGCGCTCATATAGCCTTGGAAACAACTTATAAACCCGCTCAATACGTTCTTGGTACTGTTGGCGATCAGCAAAAAAGCCCCCCATTGCGAGGTTTTCTTCCACAGTCATACGAGAAAATACACGCCGCCCTTCTGGTACTAGAGCAATGTCTTCACGCATAATTTTCGAAGTGGGCAATTGAGTGATATCCACGCCTCGGTAAATGACTTGGCCTTCCGATGCTCGTGGATCGCCACAAAGGGTACTGAGCAACGTTGTTTTCCCAGCGCCATTTGCTCCGATTAAGGTCACAATTTCACCTTTTTGGATATTCAAGCTAATCTCATGTAACGCTTGAATTTTTCCATAATGGGTAGAAACTTTTTTAAACTCTAGCATCAGTAAGCTTCCCCCAAATAGGCTTTTATCACATCTGGATGTTGGCGAATCTCACTCGGTGTGCCATTCGCCAATGGCGTTCCTTGATTCACGACATAAATACGATCTGAAATTCCCATGACTAATTTCATATCATGTTCAATTAATAGAATTGAAACATTATGATGAGTACGCAACTCAGCAATTAAGTCATCCAAATCATTGGTTTCTTTAGGGTTAAGACCTGCCGCAGGTTCATCCAGCATTAAAATTTCAGGGCGAGTGACCATACAGCGAGCAATTTCTAACCGACGCTGCTGACCATAGGCTAAATTACCCGCTTGGCGATTTGCAAAGGGGAGTAAATCAACACGCTCAAGCCATTTTACCGCATTATCAAGCGCTTCAGACTCTGCTCGACGAAATGCAGGGGTTTTCAATAACCCAGAAAAAATGCCACTTTTTAAATGTTGATGCTGCGCCACAAGTAAATTTTCAATCACCGTCATTTCTTTAAACAACCGCACATGCTGAAATGTTCGGATGACACCAAGGCGTGCAATCGCCTGCCCGGTCAGTCCCTCAAGATGTTTTTCTCGATATAAAATCGTGCCACTGGTCGGCTTATAAAAACCGGTTAAACAGTTAAAAATGGTGGTTTTACCCGCCCCATTTGGGCCAATCAGTGAGACGATTTCCCCTTGATTAATAGTTAACTCAACATTATTGACGGCAAGTAACCCACCAAAACGCATTGTTAAGCCATTCACTTGTAACAAAGGCGTGGTTATATGACTCATACGCCCTCCCCTTCAGGGACTTTTTTCACCTGCATTTGACGGCGTTTCATCGGTAATAGGCCTTGTGGTCGCCAGATCATCATCAGCACCATTAGCGCCCCTAATAGCAGCATGCTGTATTGGTTAAGGTCACGCATCATTTCCCGTGATACAACTAAAATAATTGCGGCTAAAATAACGGAGGTTTGTGAACCCATTCCTCCTAAAACGACGATGGCTAACACAAATGCCGATTCCACAAAGGTAAAAGACTCTGGACTAATAAAACCTTGTCGTGCGGCAAATAACGTCCCTGCAAACCCTGCAAAGGCTGCACTGATAGTAAATGCGGTTAATTTTATTCGAGTTGGACTTAACCCTAATGAGCGGCAGGCAATTTCATCTTCGCGTAATGCTTCCCACGCACGACCTAATGGCATACGCAGTAACCGATTGATAACAAATAAGGTTAAAACCACTAATAGTAAAGCGACAAAATACAGGAAGATAATTCGGTCACCTGGGCTGTAATCTAAGCCGAAAAAGTTATGGAAGGTGTCCCAACCCTCTTTCGCGGTACGGCTAAATTCCAAGCCAAAAAACGTCGGTTTCGGTAATTGGCTGATCCCATTTGGCCCACCCGTGATTTCGGTATTATTCAGTAATAAAATACGAACAATCTCCCCAAAGCCAAGCGTCACTATAGCAAGATAGTCACCACGTAACCTTAGCACAGGGAACCCTAGTAAAAAGCCCGCTAACGCAGCGGTTAAACCTGCAATCGGTAAACTTTCCCAGAACCCAAAACCATAATAATGATTTAATAAACCAAAAGTATAAGCTCCGATGGCATAAAAACCGGCGTATCCAAGAACCAGTAATCCTGATAACCCGACAACCACATTTAGCCCTAAGCCTAGCATCACATAAATTAATGTTAGGGTGGCAATATCCACACTTCCGCGAGAAACAATAAACGGCCAAATAATTGCAGCAATAATAATTATAACCGCAAGAATTTTTTGCTTGGTTGTCGAACCATCAAAATCAGGAATAGCCCACGCCTTCTTAGGAACCCCTTGCCAAACTTTACTCAACGTTGGGCGAACCAATTGATAAACAAAGATCACCACAATGCCAGCAATGATCCAGTTCCAACGCACAGAATCCCCAACTGTCACGATCAGTTTTGTGCCATCGAGCGCAAGTTGCAAGCCCATCATAAACAGCGCCAGCACGAAGAAAGTCGAGGAAGCAACAACGGCATTAATCCAATTTTCTTTTCTCATACTTTTTCGACCTCCGGGCGTCCCAGAATGCCGGTTGGCATGATTAATAACACACCTATCAATAAACCAAATGATACAACATCTTTATATTCTGTACTTAAATATGCAGAGGTCATTGCTTCTGCAACGCCTAAGATTAACCCGCCTAACATAGCACCCGGAATACTCCCAATTCCCCCTAGCACTGCCGCGGTAAATGCTTTCATTCCTGCCATAAAGCCAATATATGGGTTAATCACACCATAAAATTGCCCCAGCAGTACACCAGCTACAGCAGCCATTGCCGCACCGATAACGAAGGTCAATGAAATAACTCGATCGGTATTAATACCTAATAAGCTGGCCATTTTAAGATCTTCCGCACAGGCTCGGCAGGCTCTTCCCATCTTTGAATAGCGAATAAATAGCGTCAAAGCTAACATCGCAAGCACGGTAACCACCCAGATGGTCAATTGCATCTTAGTCACCGTGGCTTCAAAACCATCGCTTTCACCTAGAACCCATTGCCCTGTGATCAAACTGGGTAAGGCTAAATCACGGGAACCTTGTGACAGGCTGACGTAGTTTTGTAGGAAAATAGACATCCCGATCGCAGAGATCAACGCAATCAAGCGTTTAGAATGGCGAACTGGCCGATAAGCAACGCGTTCAATACTCCAACCATAGGCGCTAGAGACCACGATTGCCGCAATGAAGGCCGCAGCAACCAAGATCCAGCCGATATCGATCCCAAGCATCATTAAGCCTGCGATCACAATAAAAGAGACATAGCTACCTATCATGTACACTTCGCCGTGGGCAAAGTTAATCATCCCAATGATGC
Source organism: Providencia sp. CIM-Carb-044 (assembly GCF_033901115.1). Lineage (NCBI taxonomy): Bacteria > Pseudomonadati > Pseudomonadota > Gammaproteobacteria > Enterobacterales > Morganellaceae > Providencia > Providencia sp. CIM-Carb-044. The sequence continues at coordinate 52,383 of NZ_JAXADV010000010.1, read as the reverse complement.
CATATACCATCGTATAGCCGATAGCTATCAATGCATAGGTACTGCCAAGGGTTAAACCATTCAGAAGTTGCTGAATAAAATAGAGAATTTGATCTGACATAAGACTATCCTTTCGAACTACTTGTCCTATATAGAGAGCAGAAGCCGGAAGCAAGTTACTCACTTCCGGTTCTTATTCACTATGCTGGAACACTGCTGAGTACTATTTTACAGAGGTGGATGTCCCATCTTTGTGCCACTCAAATACACCGAATTCAAACCCTTTCAGGTCACCGTTTGGCTGCCAGCTTAATGTTCCCATGACCGTTTCGACCGGGTTTGCTTTCAAGTCTTTCACTAAATCTTCAGGCTCGATGCTGCCAGTACGCTCCATTGCCGTCGTTAAACCTTGGATAGCAGCATAAGTTGTCCAAACAAATGGCCCTGTTGGGTCTTCTTTCTTCGCTTTGATGGCATCAACAATCGGTTGGTTAGTCGCGACTTGGTCATAGCGTTTTGGTAAAGTTACCAGCATGCCTTCCGAAGCATCACCTGCAATATTCGATAGTGAAGAGTTACCGACGCCTTCAGGCCCCATAAAGCGAATATTCAAGCCAGCTTGTTTAGCTTGGCGTAAGATTTGCCCCATTTCTGGGTAATATCCCCCAAAGTAAACAAAATCCACATTCTCTTTTTTCAATTTTGCGACTAAAGCAGAGAAGTCTTTGTCACCCGCTGTTACCCCTTCAAACATCACTTCTTTAACGCCGGCTTTATTGAGGCTTTCACGTACAGAGCGTGCTAAACCTTCCCCATATTGTTGTTTGTCGTGAACAACAGCAATACGGGTTGGTTTGATATCTTCCATAATAAATTTAGCGGCTGTTGGTCCTTGGTCTGAATCCAAACCTGTTGTACGCAACACCATCTGGTAACCACGCGTGGTTAAATCCGCATTGGTTGCTGCCGGGGTGATCATAATGACGCCTTCATCTTCATAAATATCGGATGCAGGCTGTGTTGAAGAGGAACATAAATGCCCAATAACATGGCGGATACCATCGTTAATGACTTTGTTTGCTACCGCAACCGCTTGTTTTGGGTCGCAAGCATCATCATATTCGACTGCCACTAATGTGTTTCCATTAATGCCACCTTTAGCATTAATATCTGCAATCGCTTGGCGCGCACCTGTAAATTCCATATCACCATATTGAGCCACAGGCCCCGACATCGCGCCAACAACCGCTATTTTAATTTCCTTTGCCCATCCCGCTGAACTGAATGCCATCGCAATACAGCCCGCTAATAATGCTTTATTCATATTCTTCATTTTATCGTCCCCGTCTTCATGGTTCTGAGTGTTTGTGTTTGATTTGTAGTAGATTATTATGGTTGACAGGTACAATGCCTGATATTTCAAAATACAGCGAATAAGGCTATATATTTCATAACATTAAACAAGATAATTATGCTAAATAGCAAATGGATATGGCAGGTTTTTACATTAGAAGCAGAATAAAAAACTGATGTGTTAAAGTAGGTTTTTTGTAAATACTAGTGTTATATTCGGGTTAAATTTAAATTAATCCGAGTGAAATTCGGAAAATTCAGTATCACCAAATTTTTCTCTCTAAAATCAAAAAATCGGTTGTAGATCACTCTGGCAGGATGAGTGACTGCAACTCTTACAGGGAAACAAACAAAATATCATGAGACTCACTATTATCCCGCTGGTCAATCCTACTGAGCAACAATATCTGGACTTACATAAAATCTGGCCTGACCAGAGCCCTTTTGAGCTAGTCAAAATGTGTAAAGCAGGTGAGCAATTTTACGCTGCTCGCTTTAATGACCGTCTTCTTGGCGCAGCAAAAATTACTGTGGATCATAACACCGCCACTTTGCAGGATTTTTGCGTACGAGAGGTCACTCGCCGACGAGGTGTAGGCTCATATTTATTAGAAGAAATTTGCCAAGCAATCCCTGATATTTCACTATGGAAATTTGACATTAGTGGGGTTGCCCTGCAAGAAAAAGAAGCAATGCAGCTCTTCTTGTCAGCAAATGGCTTTAATGCCACCGCACAACCTGATATATGGGAAAAACAGCATGAAGTTAAATAAAATTCATCATGTTGCTATTATCGCATCCAATTTTGACGTCAGTAAGGATTTTTATTGCCGTATTTTGGGCTTAAATTTACTTGAAGAACATTACCGTCCAGCAAATAATTCGTGGAAAGCAGACTTAGCTTTTGGTGAGCATTACCAAATTGAGTTATTCAGTTTTGTTAATCCACCAGCAAGGCTGAGTTACCCCGAAGCCACAGGGCTACGTCATTTAGCCTTCGGTGTCGATGATTTAGATAAATGGGTCGTTTATTTAACTGAACAAGGTGTGGCTTGTGAAGCAATACGGGTTGACCCCTACACGCAAAAGCGTTTTACATTTTTCACAGATCCAGATGGCTTACCACTAGAGTTATACAGTGATTAATTGAACAATCAAAAATGTAAAAATAGAAATGATTATCTGCATTTATCCACCTCTTAACAGGCAATAAATGCAGATAATTTTAGTGAGCAACGAATTGGCCAGTAATAAATTACATTTCGCTATCTTCGTCTTCTTCCATCGCCAAACGTAACTTCTTCATGGCGTTCTTTTCAAGCTGACGAACACGTTCTGCAGAAACGCCATATTTATCAGCAAGTTCTTGCAACGTTGTTTTGTTGTCATCGTCTAACCAACGAGCTCGGATGATATCCTGACTGCGCTCGTCCAAAGAGTCTAGTGCATCTGCTAAGCGATCAGTTGCATGGCTTTCCCAATTATCATCTTCAATTGAGCCGGCAAAGTCTGATGCTTTGTCTTGTAAGTATAAGACTGGGGCTACCGGACCACCAAAATCACTGCTGTCATCGTCATCTGACATATCAAATGCCATATCTTGTGCAGCCATACGTGATTCCATTTCACGCACATCTTTAGTACTTACCCCTAACTCTTGGGCAACCATATCGACTTCGTCCTGGTTAAACCAACCAAGACGTTTTTTATTCTTTCTTAAATTAAAGAATAACTTACGCTGCGATTTTGTCGTCGCGACTTTCACAATACGCCAGTTACGTAAAACGTATTCATGAATTTCAGCTTTGATCCAGTGAACCGCAAAGGAAACAAGGCGAACGCCAACTTCAGGATTGAAACGACGCACCGCTTTCATCAGGCCGATATTACCTTCCTGAATTAAATCAGCTTGCGGTAAACCATACCCTGCATAACTACGAGCAACATGAATAACAAAGCGCAAATGCGATAAGATCAGTTGCTTTGCAGCATCCAGATCACCATGGTAATGCAGCCGTTCAGCAAGTTCCTTTTCTTCCTCAGCGGTAAGCATCGGGTAAGAGTTAGCCGCCCGAACGTAGGCTTCAATACTCCCCTGTGGAACAAGAGCTAATGATTGCATGTCTTTGGTCATTCAGATCCTCAATAAAATAATAGAAAACAGATTAGTTTGTATTGATAACCGCATTGGTTAACCATGAGGCAAACACTTTTAGTCTACCAGTTTAACCGCGTTAAATAAATTATATACAAAATTTGTTAACAGTAGGTCAATGTAGGACAAAACAATTCAGACTAAGTTCATTTTTAACGCAAATTTGCAATGGAATCAAAGAGTCATGATATAATTAAATCATGACTCTTTAATAAAAATGACGAGAAAACAACTCGTTACTCAGGTGTAAAGTGTCGTAAATGTTGAAGTGTTGCCAACCATGCTGCTATCCAACCAACCATAGCGGATAACAATAGAATCAATAAAGACTCTTCCCATAACAACCCTTCAATCTGAAATTGTGTACCAAACACACTGGCTACTTTTGCAACACCGTCTGCTAACTGCCAAACAAGTAAAAAGGTCATAATCAAGGAAATAATGGCACCTAATGCGCCCAAGACAAGGCCACCATTTAAAAATGGCCTCATGATAAACCCATCGGTAGCACCAATTAACTTCATCACATTAATTGTATCACGGCGAGCAAAAATATTGAGCCGTACGCTATTTCCTATCACAAGGAACAGCGACACAATCATTAAAATCCCAATGACAGAAGCAACTTTCCCCACCAAACCTGTTAGTGCGGCTAACCGTGCAAACCAGCTATCATCCATGCGAACTTCTTCAATACCATCGACTTGGCTAACCCTATCACGCAGTGTTGTTAATACATCAGAACCTTCAAAATCAATTTTAGGCGTAATTATAGCTACTGCAGGCAGTGGGTTCTCCTCTAGCATGTCGAGCGCAGTACTAAAACCAGACCAACTGCGAAACTCACTCATGGCTTGGTCACGTGAAAGATAATTCACATGGTCAACCCCATCAAGCGCTTGCAACTGCGTTACCACATTTTGCCCACCTTGTTCATCAAGAGATTTATCCAAATAAACAGTGAGTTGTGGTGTTGGGTACCATTGCTCCGCAGCTTGCGAAACATTTTTCCACACAATATAGCAAAGACTCGGTAACGTGAGTGAAATGGCAATAACCATGATAGTCAAAAAGGTGGCTAAAGGCTGTCTAAGCATATCAGCGAGCGCATTCAACCACGAATAACGCCACTGCTCTTTCCAACCGCCTTTTAATGCTTTACTTTTCGATTGCTTGGCTCGTTCCGGCTTACTTTTTCGGACATTCTTAGCCATGTTGACCTCCAAGCATACGGCCTTCACTTAATGTAAGAACACGGTAGTTACGGCGCTCAATCAATGCAATATCATGGGTTGCCATTAAAACGGTCACCCCTACACGGTTGAACTCTTCGAATAAACGCATTATCCCTTCTGACAATTCACCATCAAGGTTACCTGTTGGTTCATCCGCTAATAACATCGTTGGCTTATTCACTACCGCTCGGGCAATACCGACACGCTGTTGCTCCCCACCAGATAACTGAATTGGAAAGTTTTTAGCTTTGTCCAATAACCCGACTTTATCTAATGCCGCAGAAACTCGGCGACGAATATCTTCGGTACTGGCACCAGAAATGATTAGCGGCATTGCGACATTGTCATATACCGTTCGATCAAAAAGCAGGTGGTGATCCTGAAAAATCATCCCGATCTGCCGACGCAGAAACGGGATCTCTCGATTTTTCAAGCGGCTGATATCATGACCATTGAATAAAATATGACCCGCACTTGGGCGTTCAATACCACAAATCAGTTTAAGTAATGTACTTTTACCTGCGCCTGAATGGCCTGTTAGAAATGCCATTTCTCCAGGTTGAAGATGAAAATCAACCCCTTGGAGTGCTTGGCGGCCACCGCGATAAGCTTTACTAACGTGTTCAAAGCGAATCATCGAAAATTATTCCTCTCGGGCAAATAGAGCCTCGATAAAGTCATCTGCTTTAAATGGACGTAAATCTTCAATACCCTCACCAATACCAATATAACGAATTGGAATACCAAATTGGTCGGCAATAGAGAAAATTACGCCACCTTTTGCTGTGCCATCGAGTTTAGTCAGTGTGATACCTGTTAGACCGACCGCATCATCAAAAAGTTTTGCCTGACTTACCGCATTTTGTCCAGTACTTGCATCTAGCGTTAACATAATTTCATGGGGAGCATTTTTATCGAGTTTTTTCATTACCCGAACAATTTTTTTCAACTCTTCCATCAAGTGCGATTTATTTTGTAAACGTCCAGCGGTATCTGCAATTAAAACATCAACCCCTTTCGCTTGTGCTGATTGAATCGCATCAAAAATAACAGATGCAGGGTCTGCACCAGTATGTTGGGCTACCACAGGGATCTTATTACGCTCACCCCATACTTGAAGTTGCTCAACGGCTGCTGCACGGAAAGTGTCCCCCGCGGCTAACATGACGCTTTTTCCTTCCGACTGATATTGACGTGCTAATTTACCAATTGTAGTCGTTTTCCCGACCCCATTAACACCAACCATAAGAATAACATAGGGTTTTTTATCTTCAATCACGAGTGGTTTATCCACTTTCGCTAAAATATCAGACATTTCCTCACGCAATTTGCCATATAACGCTTCTGCATCCTTGAGTTCTTTACGGCTTGCATGTGCCGTTAAGTTATCAATGATTTTACGAGTGGTATCAACCCCGACATCGGCAATCAATAGCTGTTCTTCTAGCTCTTCAAATAAGTCATCATCAATTTTTTTACCTGAAAACAGCCCAAAAAAACCTGAACCTAAATTCTGGCGAGTTTTTAATAACCCTTTCTTTAGCCTAGCAAAGAAACCTTCTTTTTTAGGTTTTTCTTGCTCTGTTGGTGAATTATTTTTTTCTTCTTCTAAACGTAAGCGCTCAGCTTCAGCTTCTTCCTCTGCAATTCTCGCTTCTTCTGCTGCTTGGTGCTCACGTTCCGCTTGTTCTTCGGCTAAACGGGCTTCTTCGGCTGCTTGACGTTCGCGTTCGGCTTGTTCTTCCGCTAAACGTGCTGCTTCTGCTGCTTGGCGCTCGCGTTCGGCTTGTTCTTCCGCTAAACGTGCCGCTTCTGCTGCTTGGCGCTCGCGTTCAGCCTGTTCTTCGGCTAAGCGTGCCGCTTCTGCTGCTTGGCGTTCGCGTTCTGCTTGTTCTTCGGCTAAACGTGCCGCTTCTGCTGCTTGGCGTTCACGTTCCGCTTGTTCTTCGGCTAAACGTGCGACTTCTGCTGCTTGGCGCTCACGTTCCGCGTGTTCTTCGGCTGCTTGAATGACAGCTAACTCCGCCTGACGGCGTTGCTCTTCGGCCTCCTCTGCCGCTTGAATCGCAGCTAGCTCAAGTTGACGCTGACGTTCCATTTCTTCTTCAGCAATACGCATTGCTTCAGCTTCTTGACGCTCACGCTCAGCTTTTTCTTCCGCTAGTTTTTTCTCTTGGGCTTCCTGACGCGCTTGTTCTGCTTGCTCTTGGGCGGCTTGGAGTTCTGCTAGTTTCGCTTCTCGCTCACGTTCTGCTTGCTCTGTTGCTGCCTCAATCTCAGCTTGCTGTGCTTCATACTGACGTTCAGCTTCGTCTTCAGCGGCTTTAATCGCGGCTTGCTCTGCTTGATGTTGGCGTTCTACTTCGGCTGTTGCGGCATCTACCGCAGCTTCATGGGTTGATTGTTTTTCAACGTCCTTGACTATATCATTATCATTCTGTTGAGCTTCTTGTTGCTGGGTTTCTTCTTCATTTTTACGCCCAAACCCCAACCATGAGAAAAAACCTTTTTTCTTGTCTTTAGCCATTTGCCACTACACTCCTCGCGGTAAAAATATGGCACTCGATAATCAAATCGCAATAAAATTATATGCAGTCTACCATTTCATCGCTCAGCAACACATATCTGAAAGAAAAATCCTGCCAATTTAATCTGAATTTTCGTGTTAAAACTGTGAAAATGAAGCACTATAATTGAAATACAGCCAATCAGAGATAACAACACTGCAACTTATCGCCTGACAGGTATACAATAGTAACAATCAAATTTAAGTACATAAACCCGTTAAGCAACAATAAACATTATGGCAAAAAAACCACAATCTCCCTCTTTAGGGCAAATTCGTATTATCGGTGGGAAATGGCGCGGAAGAAAGCTGCCAGTTCGTGATAGTGAGGGCTTACGCCCAACCACAGACAGAATTAAAGAAACATTATTTAACTGGTTGATGCCAATTATTCGGGATGCGCGTTGCTTAGATTGCTTCGCAGGCAGTGGTTCTCTGGGCTTTGAAGCACTTTCTCGTTTTGCAGAAACGGTCACCTTTATTGAGCTCGATAAACAAAACGCACAATTACTGGCTGAAAATAAAGCTCGCTTACAAGCCGATAACGCAACCGTAGTGAATCACAATAGCCTAAATTTTTTAAGCCAAGCAGGTATACCTTTTGACGTCGTTTTCATTGACCCACCATTTCGCAAAGGGCTGCTCAATGAAACCATTCAATTGTTAGAAAAAAACCAATGGTTAGCTGAAGAAAGCTGGATATACGTTGAGTCAGAAGCGGAGTCACCACTTACTGACATCCCAGCTAATTGGCAACTTCATCGCGAAAAAATAGCAGGGCAAGTCGCATATCGCCTTTTTATTCGAACTTCACTTTAGGGACAAAAACATGTTTATCAATATTGGACGCCTGCTCATGATTTGCGTTTGGGGCTTTATGGTCTTTAATCTCATCCACCCATTCCCTAAACCATTGAAATATTTTATGGATATTGCAATGGTTTTTATGATTTTCATGCACGCACTACAAACTATTTTCCTAAAAGCAACGCTGCCAAAAGGAGAGAAAATCTCTGGTTTAGTTCAATTACGCATTTTCTTTTTTGGCGTATTCGAAATGCTAGCCATGCAGAAAAAAAATAAAGCCGATTTAGAAGAAGCAAAGAAAAGACAATCAGGTGAATAACTTATTCTACGCTGGCTCAAAACGAATAAACCGAGTACCTTGCATAATGAGCTTGCCTTCATGGCCAAGCTCAACGCCTTGATACTGTTCTTCCGTTACAATAGTTTTAATAATTTCGCCGCTTGATAGCGTTTTAAAGTGAATCTCATAGCGAAAAGTTTCAGGTGAAACAACATCCCGCTCTCGAGAACGCATGTTAGGATAAGGGTAGTCTTTTTTGCTATCAACCTTTACTAAGTAGCTTACAGGCAAAGCGTTATCATTAAGTTCATTTTGCTTGCGTTGGTCAAAAAAACGCTTAGTGGCGAGCACCGCAATAATCGCTAAAACGATAATCAGTAATATTGGCTTATTCATAATGTGTGCATTTTGCTTAAAAAGTCCGTCATGATAGTTTATCTTATTTAACTAAACAGGACACGTTTCTAAGTTACCGGATCCCTGCCGTGTCATTCATTGAACATATAAGGATGTGTATATGATTAGTTGGCCATTCCTCGCTGTACTCTTTTCCGGTTGGTTATATGTCGATGCCGCCTATCGAGGACCCGGGTGGCAACGTTGGTTATTTCGCCCAATCACACTGCTACTTTTATTACTTTGGGGTTGGAGCTCCGACGACCTTAACCTGCAAAATTATCTTATTCTTGCGGGGCTGCTAGTTTCTCTCGTTGCAGATCTTTCTCGCATGCTTTCAAGTGAGCACTTACTAGCTTCCGTCGCGTTGATGTTCTTGAGTTATTTGATTTATACCATCAGCTTCGGAATGCAATTTAATTTCGGGCTCTATCTACCTTGGCTTGCCGCACCTCTGATTGTCGCTGCCGTTACTTTAGTTTTCATTTGGGGCAAGCTTGAAGGCCTACAAGCTATTGTTTTTGCATCATTAATAATGTGCATGATTATGGCATGGGTTGCTGGTGACCAATATTTTGGTCTCGGTCGTGAATACAACTTCTCAATCATGATTGGCGCATCACTGCTATTTCTTTCTAACTGTATTTGGCTAATTGCTCGATTCCGTATTCCCTTTAAAGCCTCAAAAGCCGTTGTTGCAGCACTATACTTCCTTGGACAGTTTTTCATTGTGCGAGCGATTTACTTATAATCACACCTTTTAGTCATACCATGCCAATTGATAAAAAGTGCTATTTGAGAATTTTATCAATTGGCCGCCCTATTTTTGTTTGACTCTGGAGTAGACTCCAGAGTGTAAACTTATCCACAATGATAGAACACATTGTTTGATAAGGGGGCGCTTATGCACTCACATTCCCATAAAGAAACACATAATCACACAAGTAGCTGCTGCTCTAGCAACAGTTGCTGTTCATCTACTGTAGCGGGCAATAGCCAAAAAGTTAGTGATGACTCACATACTCATGAACATGGTAGTGTGAAGAAACATCCTGACGACGATGAAGGCAGTCACCGGCACAGTGGTGAGTGTCATTCAACTCATGATCACGCCGCCAATGACCATTCTGGTCATGATCACAAACATGGCAATAGCTGCGGGTTAACTGCGGATATCAGCAATGAAGTTGAACCTACCCAAGCGGCAGGCCAGCGCTTTAGCTGGATCATCCGTGGTATGGATTGCCCAAGCTGTGCAAACAAAATTGAAACTGCAGTTAGGCAAATAAGTGAAGTAAAACAAGCCAAAGTGTTATTTGCTACGGAAAAACTGGTGGTTGATGCCAACACCGATATTAGTGTAGCGGTTCGTTCTACCGTTGAAACTGCGGGTTATGAATTACTTGAAGTCGGTGGCAACAGTGCGGCAACTATCGCGCCACCACAAAGCTTACTCAATGAAGCTAAGCCCGTTATTATATTAGCGATTTTAATGGCGATTAGTTGGGGAATTGAGTTTATCAATCCACAGTTGGGTAATATCGCCTTTATTTTAACCACTCTATTTGGGTTATACCCGATCGCACGTAAATCATTGCGCTTAATGCGAACGGGTTCACCTTTTGCTATCGAAACTTTGATGTCCGTTGCCGCAATAGGCGCAATCTTTATTCAAGCAACAGAAGAAGCCGCGATGGTTATCTTACTGTTTATGTTAGGCGAAATGTTGGAATCCTATTCTGCCGGAAGAGCCCGACGAGGGGTTAGCGCCTTAATGGCACTGGTACCAGAAGACGCCGTTTTAATCAAAGATGGGCAAAAAACAACGATTCCTGTTGCGCAATTACGACCAGGAGACATTATTGAGATTGCACCGGGTGGACGTTTACCTACCGATGCGGTGTTAGTGTCAGGTTTTGCCAGCTTTGATGAAAGTGCGTTAACAGGTGAGTCCGTTCCTGTAGAGCGTAATGTCGGTGAAAAGGTGGCTGCAGGCTGCTTATCTGTTGATAGAGCCGTTCAAATGCAGGTGGTATCAGAGCAAGGTCAAAATGCGATTGACCGCATTTTACAGCTAATTGAGGAAGCGGAAGAACGCCGTGCGCCGATAGAACGTTTTATTGACAGCTTTAGCCGGGTTTATACCCCAATCATTATGCTTATTTCAGCACTAGTGATTATTATTCCACCAATATTCTTCAGTGCACCATGGGAGACTTGGATTTACCGAGGTTTAACACTGTTATTAATCGGTTGTCCTTGTGCATTAGTGATTTCAACCCCTGCGGCGATAACGTCTGCACTGGCAACAGCAACACGCCGAGGTGCATTAATTAAAGGCGGTGCGGCACTTGAACAACTGGGCACTATCACGACAATTGCTTTAGATAAAACAGGCACACTCACGGAAGGTAAACCTCATGTCACTGACCTTATTCCTGTAGAAGGCATGACCGAAAGTGAATTAGTCCAAATTACCGCCTCCGTTGAAGTGGGTTCACATCATCCTCTGGCAAAAGCGGTGGTGAATAAAGCAGAGGCGTTATCGTTAGGCATCGTTGAAGCACAAGATCGTAAAGCATTAGCTGGAAAAGGAGTTGAGGGTGTACTTGATGGTAAACGTATACTAGTGAGTGCGCCAAACCGCCTTGATATTCCACTCGATAGTGAATGGCAAAATAAGGTCGAAACATTAGAAGCTGAAGGAAAAACGGTTGTTGTCACACTCGAAAATGACCGCGTAATTGGTTTAACTGCACTGCAAGATACATTGCGCAGCGATGCAGTAGATACGATGAGCATGCTGAAAGCGCTCAATGTGAATGCTGTAATGCTAACAGGCGATAACCCTCGTGCTGCAAGCGCTATCGCGGGCCAATTAGGCATGGAGTACCGCGCAGGGTTATTACCAGAAGATAAAGTGACAGCAGTTATGGCCCTTAATCGTAACCACAGCACAATGATGGTCGGTGATGGTATTAACGATGCTCCTGCAATGAAAGCGTCTAGTATCGGTGTTGCCATGGGTAGTGGTACTGATGTGGCATTAGAGACCGCCGATGCTGCATTAACCCATAACCGTTTGACTGGACTTGCAGAGATTATTGCATTATCTCGTGCGACTCGGAAAATTATTCGTGAAAATATAGCGATTGCCTTGGGGCTAAAAGCAATATTTCTGGTGACCAGTTTATTGGGAATTACCGGGCTTTGGGTCGCCGTACTTGCTGATTCAGGTGCAACAGCACTCGTCACTGCGAACGCTGTACGTTTACTGCGAGTCAAGTTACCTCAAGTGAAAAAATAATTTATACCAATTGATTTAAACGCCACACTTAGTGGCGTTTTTATTTACAACCATTCCAATATTTTGTTGTATTACAATATGTTAAATACAACCTTAATTAGAGAATTAGGACTAACTTTTTCTCCATCAGTCTCAATCTTCGCTAAAATACGTTTTGTAAATAGATTATTTCGGCATGACGTTTAGCAGGTACTTGGCATGGTAAAAAATCACAGTTCAACACCACATGATGCTGCATTTAAAGGGTTTATGTCTAAAATTGATAATGCACGTGATTTTTTTGATATCCATTTACCCGGCCATATTATGCAATTATGTGATTTCAAAACATTAGCGATAACAAACTCTTCTTTCATTGATAACCAGCTACGCACTCGTCTTTCAGATGTTCTCTACACTGTCGAGACACAGCAAGGTGAAGGGTATATTTATATGTTAGTTGAGCACCAATCAACACCAGATAAACTAATGGGTTGGAGAATGATGCATTATGCATTCCTTGCCATGAACCAACATTTACAACAAGGTCATCGTGATCTACCGCTGGTTGTGCCTGTTTTATTTTATCATGGGAAGATAACACCTTATCCATATGCTAAACCATGGACACACTGTTTCCCATGGCCAGAAATTGCATCAAACTTATATAGTCAGCCATTTCCACTCGTTGATATTACTGTTATTGATGATAACGAACTCGTAAATCATCGCAAAGTTGCCGTCATGGAACTCGCAATGAAGCACAGAGACTTAAGAGATAACATAGAAAAAGTCACGCAGCTACTAGCTGAAGCGATGAATCAAAATTATCATCATAGTGATGACATCATCACTATTTTCAACTATTTATTTATTACTATGGATTCACCTCATTTTGAGACAGTGGTTAATCAACTTATATACCAATTAGAAAATAACCAAGAGGCTATTATGAACATCGCGCAACGATTAAAAAATCAAGGGTTACAAGAGGGAATTGATATTGGTGTAAATAGAGGCATTGATATTGGAGCAAACAAAAAACAACATGAAGTTGCACTTAAAGGTTTGCAACTTGGTACAAGTATTGAACTTATCTGCCAACTTACTGGGTTAAGCTATCAGGAAGTATTAAGCCTACAATAATATCCCTACCTCTTGGCAGGGATTAACATACAAAAAGAAATTAGCTAGTAACAACTAGCTCGATTTTTTACGCAACAAATAACGATATGGTGCGTTGTCAGCCTCTACTGCTAATAAATCATGCTCCATAAAGCGGCAAAAACCTGGGATATCACGTGTGGTTGCTGGGTCATCAGCAATAATTAACAACGTTTCACCATCGGCCATGTTACGAACCGTTTTACGCACTAACATCACAGGCTCAGGGCAACGCAGACCTAGTGTATCAAGGGTTTTCGTTGGGTTAGCAAATAAATCAGACATTAAAAAACACTTCTAAAAGGGATCAATAGACTGATTATATAATAAAATATCCATTGATAAATGAACAGTTTTGCATTTGTTGCGCAACAAGAGTATGATGCGCTGCTCCCAAGTGTTGGGATGTATTTCATGGGTTCCCTCACCCCATTGTGACTAAAAAGGTACAATATGTTTGATTTTACTGCGCAGCAAAAAGCCACTGCGTTAATTTGGCTTTCGTTATTTCATATTTTAATCATTACTTCTAGTAACTACCTCGTGCAGTTGCCAATTAATATTTTTGGCTTCCATACCACTTGGGGTGCGTTTACTTTTCCATTTATTTTCTTAGCTACTGATTTAACCGTTCGTATTTATGGCGCGCCGCTTGCACGCAGAATTATCACTGCAGTTATGCTGCCCGCATTACTGATTTCATACGTTATTTCAGCTTTATATTTCCAAGGTGAATGGCAAGGTTTTACCGCATTATCTGAATTTAACTTATTTGTAGCACGTATTGCCGCAGCGAGTTTTATGGCTTATGTACTGGGTCAAATATTAGATGTCAGTGTTTTCAATCGATTACGCCAAAATGCACGTTGGTATGTAGCACCTGCCTGTGCAATGTTCTTTGGTAACTTGATTGACACTATCGCCTTTTTCTTTATTGCTTTTTTCCGCAGTAGCGATCCATTTATGGCTGCAAATTGGGTAGAGATTGCTTTAGTTGACTATGTCTTTAAGCTACTTATTTGCATGCTATTTTTCTTGCCTGCTTATGGTGTGCTTTTGAACTTTATCTTGAAGTCTTTCTTTGCAAACTCAGATAAAAAACAGTTAGCCAATCAACACTAAAAACAAAAAAAGGAGATAGCTAAATGCTATCTCCAAATAAGTTTAACTGAGCTACAACAAAAAATAACAACCCTACAATTCGATAAGTAACAGATCACAAAGCTTTTGCTAGAAGTGAAATTGGGTGCTCACACTTCTTACTCGTCGACATCTCAATCTGCCACTTACAAGTTTCGCAGTCTGTAATCACCATGTCCGCACCACTTTCTTCAATTTGACGGAACAGCCCTGCCCCTATTCCTTGAGAAACCTCATAGTTTTCTTTTTTGAAACCATAGGTTCCTGCGATACCACAACATTGTGAATCCAACACAATTAGCTCAACCCCTGGTACACGTTTAATTAACTCTAACGTATAGGAAGTCCACCCCATTTTTTCCATATGGCATGGTGTGTGATAAGCCACTTTTAAAGGCGTATGTTTCAGTTTGAGTTCACGCCCTTCTTCAAGTAAACGATAAATATAACGCGTTGCGAGCTCAATGTTATCCCTCATTGCAGAAGTATCAACATCAAGTACATGCGTATATTCATCACGGATGGTAAACGTACAGGTTGATGAAGTTGCAACAACAGATACATGTTTTTCAAGGATAGTTTCTTGCAATGACTCTAAATTAACATTGGCTTGGCGCTTCGCCTGTTTCATAAAGCCATTGGCTATTAATGCCACACCACAACATTTTTCACGTTTAAGTAGCTGAACACCAATATTCATGCCGTTAAAGACTTTAATTAAGTCTTTACCTAATTGAGGATGGTTATAATTCACATAACAGCCATGGAAGAACGCAACTTGCTCTTCAAATTTAGCTTGTTCAGCGGCTTGTTTTGCATACCAACGGCGGAAAGTCCCAAACGAATATTTAGGTAATTCACGGCGGTGGTCTATTTTCAATGCTTTATCAAGGATTTGACGTACAGGTTTTAACCCTGTAATAGTATTGACAACTGGTGCAAATGGCGTCGATAACGACCCCATTAAATCTGTATGGCTGAGAATAGCATCACGAATTTTAGGTTTCTGTTGGCTGTAAGTATTACGCGCACGAGCAATAATATCGCCAATCTTCACATCTGATGGACAAGCGACTTCGCAACGCTTGCAGTTTGTACAATATTTCAACGCTTCGTCATACAGCATCGGATCTTTTAAGCGTAAACGCTCACCGTCTGGCCCTGCTTGCTTAGGACCAGGATACAGAGGATTAACCTTTGCAACAGGGCAATAAGTGGTACACACAGTGCATTTAATACAGCTTTCAAAGCTTGCATCTTGAATACTCATTGTGCCACCTCCACCTGCATAGTTTTATTCTTACTCAGTTCATTAATAATTTCATTAGCGGCATATAATGCGCTAATTATCGATACGCCCGCACCACAACCTTGAGTGAGAGGGTCAAAACCGCCTAAAACAGCGCCGGCTACATAAAGATTAGAAATGGCTTTCCCCTCTTTTTGTGCGCGTAGTTTTTCATCGGTTTTCACACCAAAAGCCATATAGGGCTGGGAAGCGAAAAACTCTTTGTTAGTCCATTTTGCACGTTCTGAAATTTCACACAGGTCCAATTGCATCAAAGGCTCATAGACACGGTCAAACTCTGCCACCAAACCATTATTAAAAAAGCTTCCCGTCGCCAGAACAAAATGCTTAGCTTTTAAAGAGATATCGCCATGATTACGAGTCTGGACAGATTCAATTCGGCCATCAACACAATTCACAGCGGTAACTTTATCACCAGGCATCACAATTCCACCTTGGCGACGGAACTGACGCAGTAACATTTCATGCAAACGAATCCCCAATAGCGAAGGAGGAAGAGTCGGTAGTAAAAATAATGGCTTACCTAAGCTCATTTGTAATTCATGTAAAGGTTCATCACTATCGAGTCCGATACAGGCTGGCATAAAAATCGCCTCTGCATCTGTGACCAACGGAGAAATTTCAGCAACCATTTGTGCCATATTTTCTGGTCTATCAAGCCAACGAGCAACATTAACCGCTCTAAACTCACTCGGGTTTTCTCTTAATCGGTCTAATAATGGTAAATGCACATAATGCGATGTTGCTTGTAACCCCTCACGTTGTAGCTCATCAGCCACCATCTGAGGTTGAAAATCCAAGAAACCTTCGATACCAACCACAGCAATCTTGCTAACATCCATTTTATGGTGCAAACCGACAGTCGGAACAGACTCAGGACTAAGCCAAGTCATCCGTTTATGGCCCAGAGGTGTAATACGATAATGGTTTTCTTCACAAGAGCCTTTTAAATGAACTCCTGCTTGCTGCAATATTGACTGAGCCATATGCACTAGCTCAGTAACTTGCGTCTTTCCGATTAAACTATAAGGGTGTGCTGGCGCCTGTTCCTTTAGCGCATCAAGCATTTCTAGTGGTTTTTCAGCCACTTGTCCATTTGGTAAATGGGTTAATAAATCCAAGGAGCCTGATGAAAAATGTAATGCATTTTGCCCTGCACTAACAATTGCACAAGATAGACCAGACTGGGTCAAACGGATACCGCTCATTAATCCAGCTAAACCGCCGCCCATTACCACTACATCATATTTCATTGTCCGCCTCCTTCTGTGCATCCTTGCCAAGTGTCGCTTCATTCATGCCACATAACCCGTGATATACCCAGCTGGTAAATTCACTTTCACGCAATGCGTCACCCCAAGCAATTGGACGTACACCTTTCCAACGTTCATTAAGGAAGTGACTCAGTTGTTGCTCTGTTTCATGAGGCGTTGTGACATTAAAACGATTGAGTAACCCCGCAGCACGGCAAGCACATAATTCACCTTGGCAAGTTCCCATCCCCACACGAGTACGACGCCTTAAATCAAGTAAATTATTCACCGTTAATGAATTAACGGCATAGCGTACTTCACCAGCAGTAACGGCTTCACACTCACAAACTAAACTTTTATCGAGCCTATCCGTACTGAGAATTGCAGAAGCCCTGTCACCATGACGGTAAACCGCTGAGCCACGAATAGGGGCTGGGATAGAAACAACATTGCGTAAGGCTTCTTCTGCACTATGTTGCGAGCCCGGTAGTGGCGCTTCTGCTGTTGTACACTTGGCACTGTGGCCTAATTTTTCACAAACTTTATCAGTAGCCCACTCAGCCATCAGACGATATGTCATTAACTTACCACCAGTGATAGTGATAAACCCTTCTAAGCCATCGCGTTTAGCATGGTCTAACAGCACAATACCGCGGCTGACATTACGCCCTGATGGGTCATCATCACTGGCAACTAATGGCCGAACACCTGCATATGCACGTAAAATGCGTGTTGTTGCAAGTGCTGGTGATAGCATTGAACCTTCACGAATAAGAATATCCACCTCTTCAGGGGTGACATACATATTATCAATTTGGTCATATTCAATATGAGTCGATGTGGTCCCAATCAGGGAAATCGTATCGCCGGGAACTAAAATATCGGCATCTGCAGGTTTGCGGCAACGGTTTATCACCATGTTGTTCAAGCGATGGCCTAAAATTAATAGCGCCCCTTTCGCAGGGAACATTTTAATTTTTAATTCGCCATACTCTGCGATTTTTTGCCCCCAGATCCCGCCTGCATTGACGACAATTTCCGCGTAAATATCATATTGCTTCTTGGCGTGGTGATCATAAACCGTCACGCCACATACGGTGTCGCCATCACGAATCATACCAATAACTTCATGATAAGTTAACACTTTCGCGCCATGCTCTCTGGCATCTAACATATTTGCCGCAGTCAAACGGAATGGGTCAACCGTGCCATCAGGAACACGAACCGCACCTATTAGATGTGGGTTAACAGAAGGTTCAAGGCGAATAGCCTCTTTGGGGTCAATTGCAGTCGCATCAATACCCGCAGCTTGGCAAGCCGTAATGAATTGTTGCTGATACTCTAAGCTGTCTTCAGGTAAAGTAATAAACAAACCATCAGTTCGCTCTATACAGTGATGCGCGATACGTTTTAAAATCTTGTTCTCTTCTATACATTCTCTGGCGGATTCACCATCTGTGACTGCATAACGCGCGCCACTATGAAGTAACCCATGGTTACGCCCTGTCGCGCCAGTCGCAATATCATGCCTTTCGAGTAAAACAGTTCTTAGACCTCGGCGAGCGCAGTCACGAGCGACTCCTGCACCTGTTGCGCCACCACCAATAATGATGACATCCGTCTCAGTCACAGATGAGCCATTCATGTCGCATTCCTCACATTAATAAACATTTCTATAATCGATAAGTATAGATTCTATTTTTATAATCTATTATTAAATATAGCCCAGAAACGCGATCAATGTTTGATAAGGAACAAAAACGAAAGCAATTGATGCATATTCAGTGTTCAAAAGAACAAAATCGTGATGAGAATCACAAAATAATTAACATTTCTAGTTCCATTCTATTCACAAATGTCATTTACTATGCAACTTCATAAACAAAATCAATAATTGTGCGTTGGATTACAGATAAATTGTTTTTTAACGACTACAATTTAGAGCAATTAAGAAAATAAAGACTCTTAAATTACTCGATTACTTTCGTTTTTGTTACTTCACCAATAATAAACACTCAATATTTCTCTGAAATAGAGAAATGGAAGTGTAAATAAAAATTAGCATGCCATCGGAGGCGTATATGTTAAGCATTTTTAAACCAGCACCTCATATAGAGAGGCTGCCAGCGGATAAGATAGATCCTGTCTATCGTAAGCTTCGCTGGCAGATCTTCATGGGTATTTTCTTTGGTTACGCAGCGTATTATCTAGTCCGAAAGAACTTTGCGTTAGCGATGCCATATCTTGTTGAACAAGGTTTCTCTAAAGGTGACCTTGGTTTTGCATTATCAGGGATCTCAATTGCTTACGGATTTTCTAAATTTATCATGGGGTCGTTTTCCGACCGTGCAAACCCGCGTTATTTCTTACCAGCAGGTTTGATTCTCGCCTCCGCAGTGATGTTAATTATGGGCTTCGTACCATGGGCAACATCAAGCATCATGGTAATGTTCGTATTACTGTTCCTTTGTGGTTGGTTCCAAGGTATGGGTTGGCCTCCTTGTGGGCGTACCATGGTTCACTGGTGGTCACAAAAAGAACGTGGCGGTATCGTTTCGGTTTGGAACTGTGCACACAACGTCGGTGGTGGTATCCCTCCATTACTGTTCATGTTAGGTATGGCATGGTTTAACGACTGGAAAGCTGCGCTGTATATGCCTGCATTGGCTGCTATCCTTGTTGCAATCATTGCATTTGCGTTAATGCGCGACACCCCGCAATCTTGTGGTCTTCCTCCAATTGAAGAGTACAAAAACGACTATCCAACTGACTATAAAGCATCAGATGAGCAAGAGTTAACTGCAAAAGAAATCTTCATGAAGTATGTTTTCCCTAACAAACTATTATGGATGATTGCGATTGCGAACGTGTTCGTTTACTTACTGCG
The DNA here is from genome assembly GCF_033901115.1 of Providencia sp. CIM-Carb-044. Classification (NCBI taxonomy): domain Bacteria; kingdom Pseudomonadati; phylum Pseudomonadota; class Gammaproteobacteria; order Enterobacterales; family Morganellaceae; genus Providencia; species Providencia sp. CIM-Carb-044. Next base: position 32,573 of record NZ_JAXADV010000010.1, on the reverse strand, counting down.
TTATGGTGTTTTGGACTGGTCTCCAACTTACCTGCGTGAAGTTAAACACTTCGCAATGGACAAATCTTCATGGGCTTACTTCTTATATGAATACGCAGGTATCCCAGGTACGTTACTGTGTGGTTGGATGTCGGATAAAGTCTTCCGTGGTAACCGTGGAGCCACTGGTGTGTTCTTCATGGTTCTGGTAACCATTGCAACTATCGTGTTCTGGATGAACCCAGCTGGTAACCCAAATGTTGATATGGCATGTATGTTGATCATCGGTTTCCTAATCTATGGTCCTGTTATGTTGATTGGTTTGCACGCCCTTGAACTTGCACCGAAAAAAGCAGCAGGTACAGCCGCAGGATTCACAGGCTTGTTCGGCTACCTCGGTGGTTCTGTAGCAGCAAGTGCTATCGTTGGTTATACCGTAGACTACTTCGGTTGGGACGGTGGCTTCGCAGTCATGATCGGTGGTTCAGCACTGGCCGTTGTTCTACTGTTTATCGTGATGTTGAGCGAAAGCAAACATAAACGCGAATTAGCAAACTCACAATAAACATTCATCAAATGTTCATTGTTAATCGCTAGACTCGTGGGCTATATCAAAAAATGATGTAGCCCATTTTTTTACCCAAATAAAGTGCCAAGGAGATATAATCATGAGCTTTCCATTAAAAACATTGGTGGCTAGTATGGTTTTAGTGATGTCAGTGTCTGCTGTAGCTCAAGCTTCAAGTAAAGTTGTCATTGCACATCGTGGTGCAAGTGGTTACTTACCGGAACATACCCTACCTGCAAAAGCAATGGCTTACGCACAAGGTGCTGATTTTCTTGAGCAAGATTTAGTTATGACGAAAGATAACGAGCTCGTGGTCTTACATGACCATTATCTCGATCGCGTGACAGATGTTGCTGAACGTTTCCCTGACCGCGCTCGTAAAGATGGCCGTTACTATGCGATTGACTTTACCCTTGATGAAATCAAATCACTCAATTTTACAGAAGGATTTGATATTGTTGATGGTAAAAAAGTGCAAAGCTATCCGAACCGCTTCCCAATGGGCAAATCAGACTTCCGCGTTCATACTTTCCAAGAAGAGATTGAATTTGTTCAGGGATTAAACAAGTCAACGGGTAAGAATATTGGTATCTACCCAGAAATTAAAGCCCCTTGGTTCCACTTACAAGAAGGCAAAGATATCACCAAAAAAACACTCGAAGTCCTTAAAGAGTATGGCTATACCACCAAGGATTCCAACGTTTATCTACAGTCATTTGACCCTAATGACCTAAAACGTATCAAAAATACCTTGATGCCAGAAATGGGAATGGATCTTAAATTAATTCAATTGATTGCTTACACCGATTGGAATGAAACTCAAGAGCAAAAACCTGACGGAACTTGGGTTAATTACAATTATGATTGGATGATGAAACCCGGCGCCATGAAAGAAATTGCGACCTATGCAGATGGTATTGGCCCTGACTATCATATGCTAATTAGTGAAGAATCCACGCCAACTAATATCAAAGTGAATGGCATGGTTAAAGAAGCTCATGATAACAAAATGGCAGTTCATCCGTTCACTATCCGTGTTGATAAGCTGCCAAAATACGCCAAAGATGGGCAACAGCTTTATGACATTATTTATAACCAAGCCGATGTCGATGGCGCCTTCACAGACTTCCCTGACTTAGGGGTTAAGTTCTTGGAACAGCAGAAGCAAAAATAGTTTTCTGAACCAAAAACAAGAATGCAGCCATTTCATTTGGCTGCATTCTCTTCAAGTTAACCGTCTTAGTTAAGCAATAGTGACAGGGAATGCGATCACATCACTGATCTTGTCTGCATTTAATGCAATCATTATCAGCCTATCAACCCCAACTGCTACACCAGAACAATCGGGTAAACCATGCTCTAAAGCCGCCAATAAGTGCTCATCAATAGGCGCAGTAGGTAGCCCCATTGCCGCACGCTTACGGTTGTCTTGTTCAAATCGCTGGCGTTGTTCGCTTGCATCGGTGAGTTCATGGAAACCATTCGCCAGTTCCATCCCTTTATAATACACCTCAAAACGCTCAGCTACGCGGTGGTCTTCCGTGCTAATCACCGCAAGAGAAGCTTGAGTCGCAGGGAAATGATACACGACTGCAGGCTTTTCTTTACCAATATGAGGCTCAACGCCCATGGTAAATAGCAGTTGAAGTAAGGTATCTTTATCTTCTTCCTGATCCGCGATATTGCTCAAATCTAAACGGGCTGCAACCTCACGTAATTCGCTTTTTTCAGCGGACAGCGGGTCAATATCCAAATAACGTAAAAACGCTTGTTGGTAAGAAAGTAGCTCTGCACTCTCACATTCTAAAACTTGTTGCAGTAAATCATCCACTTCATTAATCAAACGATACATATCAAAATGCGGACGATACCACTCTAACATGGTAAATTCAGGGTTATGATGTCGCCCTGCTTCTTCATTTCTAAAGCTACGACCTAACTGATAGATAGGGCCACTACCTGCCGCTAATAAGCGTTTCATGTGGTATTCAGGGCTAGTCATTAAATATAAATTAATGCCCTGTGCCGCACCAGGACCCACAAAACGCGTTTCAAATGGAACAAGATGAATGTCAGTGACTGTTGCCTGACTCATTGCGGGGGTTTCGACTTCAAGTACACAGCGATCAGTAAAAAAACGTCTGACTTCCGCAATTATTTTTGCGCGCTGTAACAGGTTAGCGATGGGGGCGGTTGGCTGCCAATTCGCTATATCACTCATTAAGATAACTCCAAAATAAACTTAGTCGTGCAGTGTACCCACCTCACTTGCAACACACAATGCATTTACACTGATAATGCACATTTATCTGGGCGTAAGTACTTGTAACTGTCGACATGATGAGTAAGTAGAGATAACCAGATTATCTCTTGCTTTATACGATTAGGCAAAGCCTTTACTTTGAGCTATACATCGAGTTAATGAGGAAAGATAAAGAAAATAGTCAGAAACATGATTATTTCTTATGTTATGTGACATAACTGTTACTAAAAAAGCGAAACGATTCGCTTTCTCAATCTATTTTAAAATTTTCTCTTCGAAATTGAACTTCTTCTAAAAATAAATAGTGAGACTCCTCGCAAATTAGCATTCAATATGAATGAAACTCTTCAGCTATAATAATAGTATTATTCACTTATTATAGGTAAAACCTGACTAATTCCCTTGGTTTTATACACTAAAATTTTATGTAAATTTAATGATAATTATTTGAAATTCCTTTTTATTCGATGTTAACAGCCTAGAAAATCGAGCAATGTAAAAACAATTTATAAAAAGAAGATCTACCTCACACTTTATCGCTAAATTTGGCCAAAACCCCCCTCTATATCAAATTTATCTTGAGTACTATTCGCTATAATTCACAGCATGATAAGTCATTATTAGCTATTATATTATTTACTATTAAAAAACAGATATTTCGTAGTTTAGCTTTAAGTTGAACTGAAAATGACGTAGCTAATTATCAAAAGTATTTAAAAGAATTTATCAATTTTACACTTGAACAATGGAGAAGCGCAGTGCAAACCTTCAATGCCGATTTAGCGATTATCGGGGCCGGGGGCGCAGGCTTACGTGCAGCAATTGCTGCCGCTGAAGCAAATCCCAATATCAAGATTGCTCTGGTCTCAAAAGTATACCCAATGCGTAGTCACACTGTGGCCGCAGAGGGGGGATCAGCAGCAGTTACTCAGGCTCATGACTCCTATGACTATCATTTTAATGATACTGTAGCTGGTGGGGACTGGCTGTGTGAGCAAGATGTTGTCGACTATTTTGTCGAACACTGCCCAACAGAAATGACCCAACTAGAGCTATGGGGCTGCCCGTGGAGCCGTAAACCAGATGGTTCAGTTAACGTTCGCCGTTTTGGTGGAATGAAAATTGAGCGTACGTGGTTTGCTGCTGATAAAACTGGCTTCCACATGCTCCATACCCTGTTCCAAACTTCATTAAAATATCCACAAATCCAACGTTTTGACGAACATTTTGTTCTCGATATCATTGTTGATGAAGGCCAAGTCCGTGGTCTTGTCGCGTTAAATATGATGGAAGGAACAAAAGTCCAGATCCGTGCTAATGCCATCGTGATGGCAACTGGCGGTGCTGGACGCGTTTATCGCTACAATACCAATGGCGGTATTGTAACCGGTGATGGTATGGGTATCGCATTCCGCCATGGCGTGCCGCTGCGTGATATGGAATTTGTTCAATATCACCCAACTGGGTTACCGGGTTCTGGTATCTTAATGACCGAAGGTTGTCGTGGTGAGGGGGGGATCCTTGTCAATAAAGACGGCTATCGCTATCTGCAAGACTACGGAATGGGGCCTGAAACTCCACTGGGTAAACCTGAAAATAAATATATGGAACTGGGTCCACGTGACAAAGTTTCCCAAGCGTTCTGGCACGAATGGCGTGCAGGTCGCACCATCAGTACCCACCGCGGTGATGTTGTTTACTTAGATCTTCGCCACCTTGGCGCAGAAAAACTGCATGAGCGTTTACCATTTATTTGTGAATTGGCGAAAGCCTACGTGGGTGTTGACCCAGTAACAGACCCAATTCCTGTTCGCCCAACCGCTCACTACACCATGGGTGGTATCGAAACGGATCAACGCACAGAAACACGCATCAAAGGCCTATTTGCTGTCGGTGAGTGTTCTTCTGTTGGCTTGCACGGTGCAAACCGTTTAGGTTCTAACTCATTAGCTGAATTAGTCGTATTTGGTCGTCTGGCAGGTGAAGAAGCTGCTCGCCATGCTGCTGAAGCAACACCAGCCAATGCAAATGCTATCGAAGCCCGTACTCGTGATATCGAAGCTGACCTCAGCAAGCTCATGAACCAAAAAGGGAAAGAGAGCTGGTCGAAAATTCGCGACGAAATGGGTATTTCAATGGAAGAAGGCTGCGGTATCTACCGTACTCCTGAATTAATGCAAAAAACCGTTGATAAAATTGCTGAGCTGAAAGAACGCTTCAAACATGTCGAAATTACCGACCATAGCAGCGTATTTAATACTGACCTACTGTACACCATTGAATTAGGCTTTGGCCTTGATGTGGCGGAATGTATGGCTCACTCTGCAATCAACCGTAAAGAATCACGTGGTGCACACCAACGTCTCGATGAAGGCTGTACTGAGCGTGATGATGTTAATTTCCTTAAACATACTTTGGCATTCTATAACCCAGAGGGCTCCCCTCGTTTAGAATACAGTGACGTGAAAATCACGAAATCTCAGCCAGCTAAACGTGTTTACGGTGCCGAAGCTGAAGCTCAAGATAAGGCGAAGAAGGAGCAAGCTAATGGATGATATGAAACACCTAAAAATGGAGATCATGCGTTACAATCCGGAAACGGATAGTGAGCCCCATTTGGTGACGTATGATGTCCCTTACGACGAGCAAACTTCTTTGTTAGATGCGTTAGGCTATATCAAAGATAATCTCGCTCCAGACCTGTCTTACCGCTGGTCCTGTCGTATGGCGATTTGTGGTTCTTGTGGCATGATGGTGGATAAAGTGCCTAAACTGGCTTGTAAAACATTCCTGCGTGAATACCCGCAAGGCATGAAAGTTGAGCCATTAGGTAACTTCCCAATCGAGCGCGACCTTGTTGTTGATATGACTCACTTTATTGAGCGTTTAGAGGCGATCAAACCGTACATTATCGGTAATGACCGTAAACCTTCTGAAGGCCCAAATAAGCAAACGCCTGCCCAGATGGCGAAATACCATCAATTCTCAGGCTGTATCAACTGTGGTCTGTGCTATGCAGCTTGCCCACAATTTGGACTGAACCCAGAGTTCATCGGTCCAGCCGCGATTACATTGGCAGAGCGCTACAATTTAGATAACCGAGACCATGGTGCGAAAGAACGCATGACCTTGTTAAACGGTGACAATGGTGTCTGGAGTTGTACGTTTGTAGGCTACTGCTCTGAAGTCTGTCCTAAGCATGTCGACCCTGCGGGTGCGATCCAACAAGGTAAAGTTGCCAGTGCGCAAGACTTTGTTATCGCCATGCTGAAGCCACGATAAGGAGAATTGAAGTCATGACAACAAAACGTAAACCCTATGTAAGGGAAATGAAGGGCGATTGGTGGCAAAAGCTAGGTTTTTACCGCTTTTATATCATGCGTGAAAGTACTTCAGTCCTTCAAGTCTGGTTTAGTATCTTAGTCCTATATGGGGTATTTGCACTCAAGAGTGGCCCTGAATCATGGGCTGGCTTTGTTGGGTTCTTAAGTAACCCAATCATTCTTATCATTAACATTATTACTTTGGCAGCAACATTATTGCACACCACCACGTGGTTTAATCTTGCACCAAAAGCCGTCAGTATTATTGTGAAAGATAAGAAAATGTCTGATGAGCCTATCGTTAAAGGCTTCTGGGCTCTCACGATTGTTGTTACGGCAGCAATCTTAGCTATCGCATTATTATTTTAATCTAAGGAGAATCTGATGAATCTAACGCCTAAACGTTCCGATGAGCCGATTTTCTGGGGATTATTTGGTGCCGGTGGTATGTGGAGCGCCGTCATTGGCCCTGCAATCATCATTCTGTTAGGGATTTTAATTCCTCTCGGCGTTGCACCAGAAATGCTTAGCTATGAGCGCATTATGGCATTTAGCCAAAGCTTTATTGGCCGCGTATTCTTATTACTGATGATTATTTTGCCAGTTTGGTGTGGTATGCACCGTATTCACCATACGCTGCACGATTTTAAAATCCACGTCCCTGCGACGAAATGGGTTTTTTACGGTGGTTCAGCAATCATTAGTGTAATTGCAATTATTGGTGTATTCACACTGTAATTGCAAAATAAAATAAATCTAAATACCCCATTGTCATTGGCACTGGGGTATTTTTTTATCGAGCAAAACCATTTTATATGACGAATAAATATATCTAATCATTAAATAAAACAAAAATAACTGTTTTTATTACTCTATTTGGCACATTTAAAACAGTTTAAAGGTGAATATTCGACATACAAAACACATTCAGATTAACCTGAGACTTCACTGATATTGCTCTTGTTATGATTATCTTCGATTAATAATAAATTATTTCATAAATATCAATATATTAAATTAATTTTTATTGATATTTTTCATGGTAAGAGAAAATTAAAATGAAACTTAAAACCTTTATTTTTTCACTCGTTATGTCTAGCGCTTTTATATTACCCTTTCAAGCAGATTCATTTACGGTTAAGGAAGAACAAGCTAACCAAATACCAACAGAGATGGATTTATATAATGATTGCATAAAATCAAGCAAATATACCTATTTACCAAACCCAGGGGAACCTCAGTCTTCTGTTAACAAAAAACGGGCGAAAATTAAAGCTGCTACGTAGAAAAAATGTAAATGTACTGCCCCGCGTGAATATAAACTTCTAAAAGATGTGATAGGCAATGACCTTGAAGCCTTTTCAGCAAGAATGCAATCTGATGAAAAAGCAGCTAGAGCAACGGTCAAAAAATTGACGGAACAGAAACGCCAAATTGAAAAACTGTGTTCTAAATAAAGTGTGTCACTCGCACAACCTATTTTCAGTTGTGCTAATGACCTTCTCTCAAGCCATCAATTGCCGTTCAAAACCTTGAATCAATGACTCCAAGCCAAATAAAAAAGCACCAAAGCCATTATCATGATCCATAATTTGTATCGCCTCTTTAAGTAATGGCGGCATCCCTTCATCCAATGTGGTATCTCGCTCATTTTGAGCGGCTAAATGCTCTTGCTGCTCAAGTACTGAACCCAATGTAAAGTGCCCCACTGCACTCACTGCATAAAGGCCACTTTTTAATGAAAAACCGCTATCAATCATAAATTGTAATTGCTTTTCTACGGTGGCGTATTGTTCTGTACTAGGGCGTGTTCCTAAATGTACCTTTGCTCCATCACGATAACTGAGCAAGGCTCGGCGAAAACTTAATGCGTTATGGCGCAAAAACTCCTGCCACGATTCCCCCTCAACGGGTAATGAATGGTCATGGTGTCGTTTTAGCATTTCAACAGATAATGCATCCAATAATGTCCGCTTGTTCTTCACATGCCAATATAGTGTCGGCTGCTCTACCCCTAGCTTTTGTGCTAGTTTTCGTGTTGTTAGTCCTTCCATTCCCACTTCATTCAACAAATCTAATGCCGCCGTAATAATGGTTTCTTTATCCAATCGTGCCATCGCTTTCCCCTTAATTTCTATTGACACTCTATCACTGATAGGGATATATTCCAACTCTATCACCGATAGAGAAATGGATAATGAATAAATTTGCGATCACGGCATTAATGATCACAGCCCTTGATGCGATGGGGATCGGTTTGATCATGCCTGTTTTGCCTGCTTTACTGCGTGAATATGTTTCCATAGAACATTTGGCTAATCATTACGGCATGCTGCTCGCACTCTATGCCATCATGCAGGTATTTTTTGCTCCAATATTGGGTAAATGGTCCGATAAATTCGGCCGCCGGCCCATTTTGCTTCTTTCCCTTGCCGGAGCAGCGCTGGACTACACTTTGTTGGCTTTATCGAGCTCACTTTGGATGCTGTATTTAGGCCGTTTAATTTCAGGGATCACTGGTGCAACAGGCGCAGTAGCCGCTTCTGTTATTGCAGACAATACACTGCCACAAGAACGTACCAAGTGGTTTGGTCGTTTAGGTGCAGCTTTTGGTATTGGCTTAATCGCAGGGCCTGCGATTGGGGGTTTTGCAGGACAACTCTCTCCTCATCTTCCTTTTGTTATTGCGGCTATTTTGAATGCGTGCTCTTTTGTCGTGATCTGGTTTATTTTTAAAGATCAACACAAAGTCGCTGAACAGGGTGAGCAGAATGGGGAGCTACCATCACCTGTTCCCTTCATGCAAGTGGTAAAACCCGTGATTCTGCTACTTTTCGTCTTTTTTATAGCGCAGTTAATTGGCCAAATCCCTGCAACAACTTGGGTGTTATTTACCGAAAACCGCTTCCAATGGAATAGCATGCAAGTTGGGTTATCCTTAGCAGGCTTAGGCGTTATGCATGCCTTGTTTCAAGCCTTTGTCGCAGGCGCAATAGCCAAAAGATTCAATGAAAAAGTGACAATCATTGTCGGCTTTATCGTGGATGGGGCCGCATTCATTATTTTGTCATTACTGACAGAAGGCTGGATGATTTACCCAACATTGGTCTTACTCGCTGGTGGCAGTATTGCATTGCCAGCGCTACAAGGGTTGATGTCAGCTCAAGTTAATCAAGCTAACCAAGGTAAATTACAAGGGATTTTAGTCAGTTTAACCAATGCCACTGGGGTTATTGGTCCATTATTATTTAGTTTTATTTTTGGTCAAACACTCGCAACATGGGATGGCTGGGTATGGCTGATTGGTGCGATGATGTATGTTTTATTGATCGCATTTATTTTATCTTTTCATAGAAGTAGCAGCCAGATAGTTAAAATAACGAAACTGCCGGAGAGCTAAGTTTTAGCATGTCAATATCAAGTGCTATGATGGCCTTATCAGATTTGCTTTTGGAACATGACGTTAAGAGATATTTCGATGACAATACAACCTAAAAAGCCGAGAACGAAACCTGCAAAAGAAAGGCTAGATAACCTGATAAACGCATCATCTGAACTTAAATCATGGTATGAAAATAGCGTCAAATACTATGTCGAAAAGCAAAATATTTATATAGTTAATAAGGTAACTATCTGATTTTTCGTTACTGTAACCCTATGATGTATTGATATTTAACCCCCCTTAAGGGGGATTAAATCATGACTAACACTAAACAGGATTTGGTTTTGGCAACCAAGTAGATATAAAGTAGGAAAGCCCACAAACCGCAACAAATAGCCCAACATAACCTAAGTTAAAGTGACCTAAATAACCGACGACTAAAGGCGTTATCCCCCCGATAGAGGCAGAGGCGCCATTGTACCCTACGCCTAGTATTGTTGCTTGCCCATTAGATTTATCCATCAGTACGGCCGATAAATTACACAATATCATCGCTGAATATACGGACATAACGACTTGAGCGAAAAAGACGAGAAGTAAATTATCTAGCTGCAATGAAAAATAGAGTGGTACTGAAAGCAATACCATCCCAATGACTCCCATATTAAAAACAGATTTAACTGAGCTATATTTATCGGTTAACCAACCACATATCAGCATAAAAATTAACAATAGACCGGACGAAAATATTTCATAAAAACTCTTTATCTCGTCTATCATTAATTTTTCAATAATTAATGAAGTTGATAAATTTTGAGAGTAGAAAGTGACAGTACCAGGAATGGTAAATAAGAAAACCCAAAATACATGGAGCCAACTGAATATTGGTTTTTCATCTAATTCACTTTTATAATCCGGTAATTTTGCTCTAAACCAAAAACTAATTAAAATATTAATTAAACCAATTAATAGTGGGAGCCTCCAGCCAATTGACTGCATCGCTTCTTCAGAAAATGTGTTCTTTAACATGAAAACGACAGCTAATGATGCGATTACTCCACATAAAGAACTACCAACAATAATTGATGAAACTCTAGATTGAATATTCCCATCTAAATCCTTAAATAAATAAGTGATTAAAGAAGGAAATTCCCCAGCAAAACTAAAAGAAAGTGCTAATTGTAAAATTAATATTACTAATGGCGTATAGTTCCCTAATAATTCAATGGGTAACAGTGCCATCATTAATGTTGCCGTACCGGTTATCATACTTGTTAATACTAGAGCTGATTTTTCCCCTACCGTATCAGCATATCGGCCTATAACATACCCACCTAGTGGGCGGATTAAAAAACGTAATGCAAAAATCCCCCATACCATTTCCGTTGCTTGTGTATAACCTAAATTAGTTAATTCCGTACTTAAATAAGTGGATATAGCCGCAAACACAGCAATATCATAATACTTTAAAGCATTACCTGCGACGGCGCCAAACATGAATCTCCATTTCATTATTTATCCCTTTTCTATTAATCAATTTCCTTGTAGAAAAATATTCTCATATTTAAGGGTAACTCACCAAAGATTCCAAACACGCAAGAGTAATGCCATTTTCTTTTAAAGCCTGAAATAAACCACTAGGTGAAGTATAAGAGCAACCTAGTTTTTCTTTAATGCGTAGAATACGTTTATTTTCTGTCGCTTCCGAACAACCTTGAATATAACTAATTTCCTTTACTCGGCAATGTGATAATAATAAACGAATAGTTATCATTTCTTTACGGGTAAAACGAATGTTACCAAAACGCATATAATGATGAAAATCTAAAATATCTCGGTTATTATCTTCAATTTGTTGAGATAAGCTTATGTCCGCCCTAAGTGGTAAAATAATATTTTCATTATCTTTCCAGACATGCTGGGAGTAATCAGAAATAACAGCTCTTAATTTATAGAGCTCTAATAACTCATTAGATGAGAATTTCTTTATTGAATTTATTGATGTAATTTCATATACACCGCCATATTGAGTACAAAAATCCACTTTCATTTCTTTCTTATCTGTTTTAGATAATGTTTTTTGAAATTCGGCAGAGTAATTATTCCAATATTGAATACCAGGGATTAATCGCTCCTTTACTTTCTTATCTAAATCATCATCCCAAACCATAAGAACCCAATTATAATTACTAGAAATAGTCCTTACAGAATGATTAATCAAATCTACTCTACTATAAGTAACATCTATATCATTCCAATCGAAATACTTTAAAAACTTATCACCAAAACCAGAACAAGAAAGTTCTAGGTGTTTATTTTCTATATTCATATGTCACCCTTACATTTAAATAGTTAATAACCTTTGTTTTTTACTCAATAACAATGAAACAAATAGAGTTAACGAACTCAACGAAACAAAAACACCAACCAAGGAAACATCAATGATGACTAAATAGTTGATAATTAAAGGCGTTAACCCGCCTATAATCGTCGATGCAAGATTGTATCCCATACTTAAAGTCGTAACTTGTCCATTGGCTGGTTTTGCCATGGCATAATTCCAATTACATAAAACCATTGCTGAAATAATAATAATTGACGATTGGGAGATAAGTACTAATGATAAAACCTTAGTCGACATTAGGTAATAAATAGGAATTGATAGTATGGCAGCAAGCTTTACCCCTAAGTTAAAAACCCGTTCAGCGTAACTGTATTTATCTGTTAACCAGCCAACTATTGCCATTAAAATCAATAATAAAGTTGATGATATCATTGAATATATACTTTTAAATTCTTCTAGCTCTAACTCCTTAAGCAAAAAAGAAGATGAAAAATTTAAGGTATAAAAAATAACCGAACCAGGAATAACAACCAGTAAAATATTAAATGCCTTAAGCCAATCTATTTTTTGGCACCCATCATACTCAATGGGTTGGTCTGGTAAGCGATAGCGAAACCAAAAACAAATCAGTATATTACCTAGACCTAATAGTAGTGGTATCCTCCACCCCACCCTTTGCATGGTTTCAGGGTCTAATATATTTTCGAGAATTAACACGATTCCTAACGAGCCAATAACACCAACAACCGCACTTCCGGTTAACAACGCCGAAATTCTACCTCGTTCTTGGGGCTTAGAGTCTTTATATAAATAGGTAGACAGTGATGGGCTTTCACCCGCAAAACTAAAAGATAGCAACATTTGAAGAAATAATATGGCTAAAGGCGTATATACCCCTAAGAGTTCAATTGGCAAAAATGCCATACATAATGTTGCACTACCGGTGAGAATACTTACCAAAATCATTGCTGGTTTTTTACCAACTTTATCTGCATAACGGCCAATCACATACCCACCTAGTGGTCGTATAAGAAAGCGTAAAGCAAAAATTCCCCACACAAGTTCCGTTGCTTGCTGATAACCTAGCCGAGTTAATTCTGCACTTAAATATGATGAAATCGCTGCAAAAATTGCAACATCATAAAATTCTAAGGTATGCCCTGCTACAGCGCCAAAACGTAATTTCCATTTCATAAAATGATCCCATATCCCTATATGAAACAAATAGTTAAATTAATTAATAGGCATTAATTTTTCTAAGCTTGCTAATGTAATCCCGTGATCTTTCATTACCGAAAAACATTCCTTTTGAGATACCATTTCACAGTTTAATTTTTTCTTGATATTGTTAACCCTTATATATTCGTCCTCCTCCGAACAGCCTTGAATACGGCTAATTTCATTTATATTTCGGTGGGAAAGCAACAAACGGATGGTTAATACTTCTTTATTTGAAAATGACAACTGCCCAAAACGTATATAATTAGAGATTTCATTACCCCTGCAAATAATAGGTGCGGTTTCGTCTAATTCAATTTTTTGGCGTAACGGTAATGCAACCGTTTTATTTTCAGACCATTTTTCATATGCATATTCAGAAACTATTGAACGCCATCGATACAATGAAAGTAAATGATCATATGGGACTTTATGATTCGCATTGAGTGAAAATATCTCAAATAAATTATTGTATCTATTGCAAAAATCAATTTTTTTATTTCCTTTATCTAATTTGGTTAAAATTTTCTGGTATGCTTCCGAATAATTACTCCAATATTGAACACCCGCAAATAACCGTTCTTTTAATGATAAATCCATATCATGATGCCAATAAATTAATTGCCATTCATAGTCGCTTGACAATGCATATATCTTTTTTTCGTCAATATCAATAATATTATAATTAACATCAATATCATTCCAATTAAAATAATTACATAGGTCTAATTTCACACTAGCACTTATTTTTTCCATCCTATTGCTTTCTATATCCATAAAAATCACCTTTTAGTTATTTAAATAAAAATAAAGATAATAAAAACGTTGAATCTATATCTTTAACACATAAAAATAAATATTCAAAGGCCAAAATTTAAAGGTATTCAAAATTAAGAATTATTTTTTTATCTTTATATCTCAATTGAATTACAGTTCATTAAAATAATTTAAATTATATTTATATATTAACTATTGGAGATCATATGAAACAAGATTGGCACTCGGCTGATATTATTGCAGCAATAAAGAAAAAAGGTTCTTCTCTTTCACAAATATCACGTTCAGCAGGGTTAAACTCATCAACATTAAATAATGCCCTGTCAAGACGCTGGCCAAAAGGAGAACGTATTATTGCCGAGTTTTTGGGTGTTGCACCATCTGAAATTTGGCCATCGCGTTATAACGAAAAATAACATAAGAATTGTTTTCTCTATGTCCCCAAAAATATCAAAAAAAGCGGGTAACTTTCTCTGTCACCCGCTTATTATTCATTTTTAATTAAAAAATGCTTAATTTGAAAGCTAACTTGATACTTTTAAACCAATTAGCCCTGTAATAATCAAGGCAAGGCTTAATAAGCGAAACATATTCGCTGATTCCCCAAGAAAAATAATCCCAACAATTGCCGTACCCACTGCACCAATACCGGTCCAAATTGCATAAGCCGTGCCAACAGGTAAGTCACGCATTGCGTAAGCTAACAGACCCATACTCGCAATAATCGCAATAATGGTAATGATACTCGGTGTTAAACGTGTAAAACCGTGGGTATATTTTAAGCCAACAGCCCATACAACTTCTAATAAACCCGCAAATAAAAGGACGATCCAAGCCATAGCTGGTTGCTCCCGTTAAATACTCGGGGTCGTCCCCATATTTAAATGACGTTAATTCAGGTCGTCCTGAATACGTATGAAGTGAAAATCCATTATAAACATTCATGTAACAAGACTCAAGCAACGAAAAATAACAAATAAGCGCAAATCAGCAATAATATTTAACCTTTTTATACTGTTTTTTATGATTAAGCATCATAACCATCGCACTCAAAATTATACACAGGTAAAGTAGGTGTCTTATCTGGCAAGTTCATCGAGAAAACAGCATGAGTCTCAGAGACATCTTACTCGCCCTTTGTGTGGTGATTATTTGGGGAGTTAACTTCGTTATCATTAAGCTCGGGGTAACTGCACT
The DNA here is from genome assembly GCF_033901115.1 of Providencia sp. CIM-Carb-044. Taxonomy (NCBI): domain Bacteria; kingdom Pseudomonadati; phylum Pseudomonadota; class Gammaproteobacteria; order Enterobacterales; family Morganellaceae; genus Providencia; species Providencia sp. CIM-Carb-044. Next base: position 17,522 of record NZ_JAXADV010000010.1, on the reverse strand, counting down.
TCCACCGTTATTATTAGGTGCCTTACGCTTCATGTTTGTGGCCTTTCCCGCTATTTTTATTTTTAAACGCCCTAAAATTCCATTCAAATTATTACTTCTCTATGGGCTAACGATTAGCTTTGGTCAATTCGCCTTCTTATTTTGTGCTATTCAAGTTGGTATGCCTGCGGGTATAACCTCTGTCATATTGCAATCCCAAGCTTTCTTTACCCTATTACTTGGCGCAATGATTTTAAAGGAATCATTACAGCCAACCCACTTTATTGGTATGTTTATCGCAATTGCAGGGCTGACGGTGTTAGCCAATGGTGCCACTGCCGGTGGGCTTGATGATATCCCATTACTCGGATTAGCATTCACTTTAATTGCTGGATTATCATGGGCTTGTGGTAATATCACTAATAGAATTATTATGAAACAGGAAGGCGCAGAGAAATGCAGCGCCCTATCTTTAGTCAGTTGGAGTGCTCTGATCCCAATTATTCCGTTTTTAATTAGTTCATGGATTTTAGAAGGTGAAGAAGCAATTATTGAAGGGCTATCTGGTTTTAATTGGTCGGTCTTTGGTGTCATTATCTATTTAGCTTATTTATCAACATTTGTTGGCTATGGGATCTGGGGTGTCTTACTTGGTCGCTATGAAGCGTGGCGTGTTGCTCCTTTTTCATTGTTAGTTCCCGTCTTCGGTTTAAGCAGTAGTGCATTATTTCTTGATGAGCACATTAATGGCGTACAAGTTGCTGGCCTTGTTTTAATCATGTTTGGCCTAATTACTACACTTTTTGGCAAAAAAATAATTCAAAAATTAAGACATACCTAGTTAACCAATTAATAATCGGAGGTTTTTTAACTTCCGATTATTTGCCCTACCTTTACCCATCCCCTCATCGGTAAAAACACATCAACAGTCATTAATTTCAAAATAAATAATAAATCAAGATAAAAAACCAATTCAATAGACAACCACTAGTCCAAAACCAAATAAAATCCAATAAATAATCCTAAATTAGTGATACTGGCTACAATTATGAAATTTATCTCAAATTTCAATTAGGTGTATCGGTTTAGCTACTTTTTCTTTGACTTAAGTATGGTTATACCTTTCTCAGTTTTACTTAAACAAATAACAAAAAGTAATCAACTGAACAGATGGGGATGGCTATGGGTAAACAATTAATATGGATTGTGCTCGCATTACTTGGTGCTTTTTCACTGGGTTACATCGCCTTAAATCGAGGTGAACAGATTAATGCCCTGTGGATCGTTGTTGCAGCCGTGTGTATTTATCTGATTGCATACCGATATTATGGGCTTTTTATTGCTAAAAAAGTACTCCAAGTTGATGCAACTCGTATGACACCAGCAATTCGTCATAACGATGGCTTAGACTACGTACCAACAGATAAAAAAGTATTATTTGGCCACCACTTTGCCGCTATCGCAGGTGCTGGCCCACTTGTCGGCCCTGTACTTGCGGCACAGATGGGGTATTTACCAGGCATGCTTTGGCTACTTGCTGGGGTTGTGCTAGCAGGGGCCGTACAAGACTTTATGGTGTTGTTTGTTTCAACACGTCGAGACGGCCGTTCACTGGGTGAATTAGTTAAAGAAGAAATGGGTAATACGGCTGGGGTTCTGGCTTTAATTGCTTGTTTTATGATTATGGTGATTATCTTAGCCGTACTCGCTATGATTGTCGTAAAAGCCCTCACTCATAGCCCATGGGGAACTTACACCGTTGCCTTTACTATTCCATTGGCGATTTTTATGGGTATTTATACCCGTTATATACGCCCAGGACGCATTGGTGAAGTTTCTATTATAGGGTTAGTTTTCCTCGTATTTGCAATTATCTCTGGGGGTTGGGTCGCTGAAAGCGAAACTTGGGCACCTTATTTTGACTATACTGGTGTTCAACTCACTTGGATGTTAGTGGGATATGGCTTTGTTGCCGCTGTACTTCCTGTTTGGCTGCTACTTGCCCCACGAGACTACCTATCAACCTTCTTAAAAATCGGTACTATTATTGGTTTGGCAATTGGTATTTTAATCCTCAATCCAAATCTAAAAATGCCATCGCTGACCAAATATATTGATGGTACAGGCCCGGTTTGGGCAGGTGACTTGTTTCCATTCTTATTTATTACCATTGCTTGCGGTGCCGTTTCTGGCTTCCACGCACTGATATCATCGGGTACCACACCCAAAATGTTGGCGAATGAAAACCAAGCTTGCTTTATCGGCTATGGTGGCATGTTGATGGAATCTTTTGTAGCTATCATGGCGTTAGTCGCCGCTTGTGTGATTGACCCGGGTGTTTATTTCGCCATGAATAGCCCCATGGCAATGTTAGCCCCCGCAGGTACACAAGATGTAGTCGCTTCTGCTGCCCAAGTTGTCAGTAGTTGGGGCTTCCATATCACCCCTGAACAGCTTAACAGCATTGCTAATGATGTGGGTGAAACCAGTATTATTTCACGTGCCGGAGGTGCTCCAACACTGGCTGTTGGGATGGCGTATATTCTCCACGGTGCCCTTGGCGGTCTAATGAATGTCGCCTTCTGGTATCACTTTGCCATCCTATTTGAAGCGTTGTTCATTTTAACCGCGGTGGATGCAGGAACTCGAGCGGCACGCTTTATGCTGCAAGATTTACTGGGTGTGGTTTCTCCATCCTTGAAACGTACCGATTCGTTACCCGCAAACTTGATAGCAACCGCGCTATGTGTGCTTGCTTGGGGTTATTTTCTTCACCAAGGTGTTGTCGACCCACTTGGCGGTATTAACACCTTATGGCCATTGTTTGGTATCGCGAACCAAATGTTAGCGGGTATGGCATTAATGCTGTGTGCTGTGGTACTGTTTAAAATGAAGCGCCAAAGATATGCATGGGTCGCTTTAGTCCCAACTGCATGGTTGTTAATCTGTACGATGACTGCAGGCTGGGAGAAAACTTTCAGTGAAGATGCCCGTGTTGGTTTCTTAGCTGTCGCAAATAAATTCCAAGCAATGATTGATAGCGGTAATATTCCAGTTCAATATACGGAATCTCAATTAACTCAGTTAATTTTCAATAACCGCTTAGATGCAGGATTAACTATTTTCTTTATGATTGTTGTGGTATTGCTAGCTCTATTCTCCATTCGCACTGCGTTGAAGGCATTAAAATCCGACCAACCAACAGCGAATGAAGTACCATACGAAGCCATGCCAGCCAACTATGAAGAAATCGTGGCAAATACACGCCATCATTGATTTTCGCGGAAAAGCTTGTCACTGTTTAGGACATATACTCTTTCTCCAAAATAATTCACGTTGGAGCAAGGCGGCAAAGAAGATAATCCCTAGGAGCATACTCCAGTATGTGACTAGGGTTAGCGAATGAAGCCAACGCAGCAATAGCGTGAAGTATGAAGGAGAAACTAGGAGCATACATAACAGTATGTGACTTGGGTAGCCGAGAGCAGCCAACACCGCTACAACACAAAGTATGACGAGGATTTATGTTTGGAGAACTGGGAAAAGCAGCCCGCTACCTAGGCCAAGCGGCAAAAATGATGGTCGGCGTCCCCGATTACGACAACTACGTCGCTCATATGCAAAAAACGCACCCTGACCAAACTCCCATGACCTATGAAGAGTTTTTTAAAGAGCGCCAAGATGCACGTTACGGTGGTAAAGGTGGGTTTAAGTGCTGTTAGGCCTTAAAAAATAGACAAAAAAAGCCGTGGCATTCCGACCACGGCTTTTTATTTTTAACGATTCAGTATAGGATCAACCGTTATTTTACGCGTGAAACATACTCGCCAGAACGAGTATCAACACGGATCACTTCACCGATCTGAACAAACAGAGGAACCTTAACCACTGCGCCAGTGCTCAGTGTTGCAGGTTTACCACCTGTACCTGCGGTATCACCTTTCAGGCCAGGGTCAGTATCAGTAATTTCTAACTCAACAAAGTTAGGTGGAGTGACCGCGATAGGACGGCCGTCCCACAGTGTTAAAATACATTCTGCTTGGTCAACTAACCATTTCGCGTTATCGCCAACGGTTTTTTCGTCCGCTGCTAACTGTTCGAAAGTTTCGTTGTTCATGAAATGCCAGAACTCACCGTCGTTGTACAGGTAAGTTAAGTTCATATCCATGACATCTGCACCTTCAACAGAGTCAGTAGACTTAAATGTTTTTTCCAACAGTTTGTTAGAAATCAGTTTACGGATACGCACACGTGCGAACGCTTGACCTTTACCCGGTTTGACGAATTCACTTTCTAAAACGACACAAGGCTCGCCATCTAACATGATTTTAAGACCTGAGCGGAATTCATTGGTACTATAAGTAGCCATGGTGATCCTCTAATTTATAAACTAAAAATGGCATAGCCAAAAAATGGTCGATATTGTAACTCAAAATACCTCATCCAGAGAAGTCTGGATACAACAACTTGCAGAAGCAATCACTAATCCAGATGAATTGCTGCAAATACTTAACCTAGAAAATCACCTTTTATCAAAAGAAGGCAGTGAGGCACGTAAACTATTTCCTTTACGCGTTCCAATGCCCTTTATTTCCCGTATGAAGAAAGGCGATCCACTAGATCCTCTGTTATTGCAGGTACTAACCGCAAAAGCAGAGTTTGATATACATCCAGGTTTTTCTACTGACCCACTAGAAGAGCAGGATAATGAAATTCCAAGTTTACTGCATAAATACCACAACCGCGCATTACTGCTGGTAAAAGGTGGCTGTGCAGTCAACTGTCGCTACTGTTTTCGCCGGCATTTTCCTTATGAAGACAACAAAGGAAATAAAAATAACTGGTTGATGGCTGTGGATTATATAAAAAACCACACCGAACTCAATGAAATCATCTTCTCAGGTGGTGATCCATTGATGGCAAAAGACCATGAACTCGATTGGCTTATCAGCCAATTAGAGGCGATCCCACATATAAAACGCCTTAGAATTCATACTCGTTTGCCTGTAGTGATACCAGAACGTATCACTGAAACTCTCTGTAAACGCCTTGCTAGCTCAAGGTTACAAGTAATTATGGTGACACACGTTAACCACGCTAACGAAATCGACGAGTCATTCACCAATGCTATGCAAAAACTAAAGTTATCAGGTGTGACATTATTAAACCAAAGCGTATTACTGCGCCAAGTTAATGACAACGTGACAGCTCTGATGAATTTAAGTAATGCTCTGTTTGATGCGGGTATTTTACCTTATTACTTACATGTATTAGATAAAGTCCAAGGTGCCGCTCACTTTTTAGTGAGTGATACTGAAGCTAGACAATTAATACAGCAATTATTGAGTAAAGTCTCAGGGTACCTTGTACCTAAGCTCGCTCGGGAAATTGGGGGAGAGCCAAGTAAAACACTGCTTGACCTTAATTTAAGGCAGAACTAGAAAGCAAAACGCCCAAATCATCATTTGGGCGCTATGAATTCATTTTAGGGGCACTTATAAACTTGGCCAACCATTTTGCTATCTAATGGAATGAAGCTAGATAACACAGTTTCACTTGGACTTGATGCACCAAAAATCACGTTACCGCCCATTGCCGCGGCTTTATTACGTAAATCATTTGCTGCGCTGCGCATTGAGCTAGATTCATTATTCACACCACTCAACCAGTTGCTTTGAGTCCCTGCAACCTGACCGAGAAGTTGGCAATCACTTCCTGGTTGATTCTCAACAAAACGAACTTGTGAGCCTGCCGCAGTCAAATTAGTTGTTGTTGAACAACCTGCTAAAAGCAATAATGCAGCAGCACCAAGCAAGACTTTAATTCGCATGTTTTCCCTCATTTTTTCATTGTGTTTTTGCAGCTGGTTTGAAAATCGCTTTAGTTTCAATAATCTATTAATTGAAATATCTAGGAGGTGATTAACATACAGCGCCATAATTGCCGCACATCACCAGCCGAATAGAGTTTACCACAAATTAACCAAGAACCTGCTCTATTCTTTACTAATTCAAACCATTTACCTTACGTTAAATATAACCTGTGAAGCAACATTGACGCAAAAATAAATCGTATAACGCATTAATTGTACATCGTTTCGAGGTATTACATTCATCAATAATTAATGGTTATATATTTATTAAAAACCAATAAAAAACCGGCACCGCTAGGAACACTAACGATACCGGTTTTGTGGTGGGTAGCCCTAACTGAGTTAGTGACTACTTAAGCTTGATGTCGCCAGCTGGCTTACATCATACCGCCCATTCCACCCATGCCGCCCATACCAGCAGCACCTAAGTCAGGTGCGTCTGATTTTGGCAGTTCAGTGATCATCGCTTCAGTGGTAATCATCAGACCTGCGATAGACGCTGCGAATTGCAGAGCAGAACGCGTTACTTTAGTTGGGTCTAAGATACCCATGTCAATCATGTCGCCGTAAGTATCAGTCGCCGCGTTGTAACCTTCGTTACCTTTTGCTGCTTTCACGTTGTTAACAACAACAGAGGCTTCTTCACCTGCGTTAGTAACGATTTGACGCATTGGCGCTTCCATCGCACGCAGAGCAACACGAATACCTACGTTTTGTTCTTCGTTTTCACCAGTCAGTGCTTCCAGTTTCGCTGCAACGCGAACCAGTGCAGTACCACCACCAGCAACAACACCTTCTTCAACCGCTGCGCGAGTTGCATGCAGAGCATCGTCAACACGAGCACGTTTCTCTTTCATTTCAACTTCAGTTGCTGCGCCCACTTTAATAACAGCAACACCGCCTGCTAATTTAGCAACGCGCTCTTGCAGTTTTTCACGGTCGTAGTCAGAAGAAGATTCTTCGATTTGTTGACGAATTTGTGCAACACGGCCCGCAATCGCAGATTCTTCACCCACACCATCAATGATAGTGGTAGTGTCTTTGTTAATAACAATACGTTTTGCTTGACCTAAATCTTCTAATGTCGCTTTTTCTAACTCCATACCGATCTCTTCAGAGATAACAGTACCGTTAGTCAGAATTGCGATATCTTGCAGCATGGCTTTACGACGGTCACCGAAGCCCGGTGCTTTAACCGCTGCAACTTTAACAATACCACGCATGGTGTTAACAACCAGAGTTGCCAGTGCTTCACCTTCAACATCTTCAGCGATGATTAACAGTGGTTTGCTTGCTTTAGCAACGCCTTCTAATACTGGCAGTAATTCACGGATGTTAGAGACTTTTTTGTCAACTAACAGGATGAATGGGTTTTCTAATTCAACTGCACCTGTTTCTGGTTTGTTGATGAAATAAGGAGACAAGTAACCGCGGTCAAATTGCATACCTTCAACCACATCCAACTCATCTTCCAGACCAGTACCTTCTTCAACTGTGATAACGCCTTCTTTACCGACTTTATCCATAGCTTCTGCAATTAATTTACCCACGGTTTCGTCGGAGTTTGCAGAAATAGTACCAACCTGTGCGATTGATTTAGTGTCTGAACAAGGAACAGACAAGGCTTTCAGTTCTTCAACTGCAGCAACAACTGCTTTGTCGATACCGCGTTTCAGGTCCATTGGATTCATACCCGCAGCAACCGCTTTTAAGCCTTCAGTAATGATAGCTTGAGCCAGTACAGTTGCAGTTGTTGTACCGTCACCTGCAGCGTCGTTAGCTTTAGAAGCAACTTCTTTCACCATTTGAGCGCCCATGTTTTCGAATTTGTCTTCTAATTCGATTTCACGTGCAACTGAAACACCATCTTTGGTGATAACTGGTGAACCAAAAGATTTATCTAAAACTACATTACGGCCTTTAGGACCTAAAGTCACTTTTACTGCGTCTGCCAGAACATTCACACCACGAAGCATTTTCGTACGTGCATCACTACCAAATTTAACGTCTTTAGCTGCCATTATCTCTTTCCTTCAAATTCTTTTCGTTCGTTGAGAAGTTTTAAGTGAAAATTACGCTTCAACAATTGCCAGAATGTCACTTTCGGACATAATCAGAACTTCTTCATTGTCGATTTTTTCAGCTTTCACGCCATAACCATCGTTAAAAATTACGATATCGCCAACTTTCACATCCAGTGCTTTGATTTCACCATTTTCGAGGATGCGGCCGTTGCCAACAGCAAGAACTTCACCACGAGTTGATTTGCTTGCAGCAGTACCCGTCAGAACGATCCCGCCGGCAGATTTTGATTCAACTTCTTTACGCTTAACGATAACACGGTCATGCAATGGACGAATTTTCATTAATAGTTCTCCTATAAATAAAGTCCATACTAGGTAAAAGGACGATACCAGCATGTCTTAAATAAACTAGTACCATGTTTGAGCAGATTGGGGCGAAGAAGAGGGACTTCAAGGGGGGAGATAAAAAATTTTTCATTTTTATCTCCCCATAAATAGGGTGGTTTTATGGTTTAGGGCGTTCGTCTTTATCCGATGAATCTGTTTTATCTGAATTATCGATTGTAAAAGAAGGATCATCTTGCTTACGTTGGAATTCCCCCTCAAAAGTATCGCCACGTTGAAAGCCGCTATTTCCTGTTTGGTTAAAACCTGAACCCGGCTGGTAGAAACGAATATGAGGAATTAAGCGCATTACAATAAGCTTTTGAATTGGCGGAAGTAACAATAGTAAGCCAATAAAATCTGTAAAGAACCCCGGCACAATCAATAAGAAGCCCGCTAAAACCAATGCAACGCTCTTGATCATTTCAGCTGCTGGGCTTTCACCCGATGCTAACTTTTGTTGGATTTGTAGTACATTTTTCATACCTTGATTTTTAACGAGTGACACACCTAAACAGGATGTCAAAACGACCAAAATTAGCGTCATTAAAACACCAACTTCGGATGCAACCCGCACAAAAATCACGGATTCAATGTAAACGAGAATACATATCAGAATGAGTGGTAACCAGCGCACAAGTTCTCCTTTATTTCAATAAGCTATCGATTATTTTACGCCCCTAGGGAAACCTTTGTGAACTGCATCTAAGAGACAACTATCAATATTCGCTTTTTTCTTTAGTATAGCCATAATAATTGGGGCAGAGATAACGCTTTTCAACTCACAGATTTTTTTCATTAATGATACTTATCTGTGATGAATGTCACACAACGTGAAATCTGTTGCATAAATCAAACTATATAGTGATCTAGGTTCAAGGCAATAGATGATTAAAAGCATATCATCTACCCATAAATCAGTAGATCATAATGCTGACAACGTAGTAGACGGTGTTAATTGCTTGTAAAGTTTTACTTTGCAATATTAATCACCTGTGAATTTTGTTTTACGAAGTATAGATTTTTAAAGCGCATAAACGGACAGTAACTGTAATCTAATTAAGAAGGTTCTCATGTCAAACAATACTCGTATCGAAGAAGACCTGTTAGGTAAAAAAGAAGTTCCAGCTGATGCCTATTATGGTGTTCATACTCTGCGTGCGATTGAAAACTTTTATATCAGCGACCGCACTATTAACGATGTCCCAGAATTTATCCGCGGCATGGTTATGGTAAAAAAAGCGGCAGCTTTAGCCAACAAAGAACTGAAAACTATTCCTCGTAATATCGCAGAGACTATTATCAAAGCCTGTGACGTTGTGTTGAATGAAGGCAAATGCATGGATCAGTTCCCTGTTGACGTATTCCAAGGTGGTGCGGGCACATCACTGAACATGAATACCAATGAAGTACTGGCGAATATCGGTTTAGAGCTGATGGGTCACAAAAAAGGGGAATATGAATTCCTCAACCCAAATGATCACCTGAACAAAAGTCAATCCACTAACGATGCTTACCCTACTGGGTTCCGTATCGCAGTGTATAACTCAGTACTGAAGTTAATTGAATCTGTTGAATACCTGAGAAAAGGCTTTGAAGCTAAAGCTGAAGAATACAAAGACATTCTGAAAATGGGCCGTACCCAGTTGCAGGATGCTGTTCCAATGACCGTCGGCCAAGAATTCCATGCTTTCGCTACTCTCTTAAAAGAAGAAGAGAAAAACTTAAAACGCAGCATCGAATTACTGCTCGAAGTTAACTTAGGCGCTACTGCTATCGGTACAGGCTTGAATACTGCACCTGGTTACTCAGAGCTTGCCGTTAAAAAATTAGCTGAAGTGACTGGTTTACCATGCGTTCCTGCAGAAGACTTAATCGAAGCAACCTCTGACTGCGGCGCTTACATCACAGTTCACGCGGGCTTAAAACGTCTGGCGATGAAACTGTCTAAAATTTGTAACGACTTACGTCTGTTATCTTCCGGTCCTCGTGCAGGTCTGAAAGAAATCAATTTACCTGAGTTACAAGCTGGTTCTTCTATCATGCCAGCAAAAGTTAACCCTGTAATTCCTGAAGTTGTTAACCAAGCTTGTTTCAAAGTTATTGGTAACGATATCTGCGTAACAATGGCTGCTGAAGCGGGTCAATTGCAATTAAACGTAATGGAACCAGCGATTGGCCAAGCGATGTTCGAATCCATCTCTTTAATGAGCAACGCATGTCGTAATCTGCAAGAAAAATGCATTAGCGGCATTACAGTAAACAAAGAAATCTGTGAAGCATTTGTATTTAACTCCATCGGTATCGTCACTTACTTAAACCCATTTATTGGCCACCATAATGGTGACATCGTGGGTAAAATTTGTGCTGAAACCGGTAAGAGCGTCCGCGAAGTTGTTTTAGAACGCGGTTTACTGACTGAAGCTGAACTGGATGATATTTTCTCTATTGAGAACTTAAAACACCCAGCTTATAAAGCAAAACGCTTTGATGACTAAAAATTTATGTTTATCATAAATAACACTTAAAAATAAAGGCACGCCTCTCAATAGAAAGCGTGCCTTTTTTGATTGATACACACACAAATAATTAACATAACAGTTTCATAATTTTAATTTTCATTTTGTCGAGGAGTAAACACTATGTTAGCCGTAGAATTTATTATTGTTCTGCTGGCCATCTTTTTGGGGGCCCGTTTAGGTGGGATAGGTATCGGCTTCGCCGGTGGCCTTGGGGTACTGGTACTCGCTGCTATTGGCGTAAAACCAGGAACCATTCCATTTGACGTTATCTCAATCATCATGGCTGTTATTGCCGCTATCTCTGCAATGCAAATTGCTGGAGGTCTGGACTATTTAGTTGCCCAAACCGAAAAATTACTGCGCCGCAATCCTAAATACATCACCATTCTTGCACCCATTGTTACCTACTTCCTGACACTTTTCGCAGGGACAGGTAATATCTCTTTAGCAACACTGCCTGTTATTGCAGAAGTTGCAAAAGAGCAAGGCGTAAAACCGTGCCGTCCATTATCAACTGCGGTTGTTGCTGCTCAGATAGGTATTACAGCATCACCAATTTCTGCTGCAGTGGTTTACATGGCATCCGTCATGGAAAACCCTGCAATGGTTGGTGCAGGTAACACAGTCAGTTACATCTCTCTCTTAAGTGTTCTATTACCTGCGACATTCCTTGCTATCATTTTGATGTCGTTCATCATCTCTTGGACTTTTAACTCTAAATTATCCGATGACCCTATCTACCAAAAACGTTTAGCTGAAGGTTTAGTTGAACTGCGTGGTAGCCAAGTAAAAGAAATCAAAGCCGGTGCTAAGTCTTCTGTACTGCTGTTCTTACTTGGGGTTGTTGGCGTTGTCTGTTATGCCATCATTAACAGCCCAAGCTTAGGGATTGTCGAAACCCCATTAATGAACACCACAAATGCTATTTTGATTATCATGCTGACTGTAGCGACATTAATCACTATTTTCTGTCGTGTTAATACTGATGCAATCTTGAACTCAAGTACCTTTAAAGCAGGTATGAGCGCATGTATTTGTATTTTAGGTGTTGCTTGGTTAGGTGATACTTTCGTACAGCATAACATTGACTGGATCAAAGAAACTGCCGGTGATTTAATCCATGAGCACTCTTGGATGTTAGCGGTAATTTTCTTCTTCTGCTCTGCTTTACTATACTCACAAGCTGCAACAGCAAAAGCATTGATGCCTATGGCATTAGCGCTGAATGTAAGCCCATTAACGGCTATCGCATCATTCTCTGCGGTTTCTGGTCTATTTATTCTGCCTACTTACCCAACACTGGTTGCAGCAGTACAAATGGATGATACAGGGACAACACGTATTGGCCGATTTGTCTTTAACCATCCATTCTTTATTCCAGGTACCATCGCTGTCGCATTAGCTGTTTCATTCGGCTTCTTATTCGGCGGTATGATCCTATAGTTTATATTAGTATCAATTAATATTATAAAGACCCGTGCAAATCGCACGGGTTTTCTATGCCTACATATAACATATTATTTTTGTTATTCTATACAAAGTCACGGAGGAAATTATAAAAATATAATAATCATTCAGATAAAAAACTAAGCCATTTATTAAAAATATATTTAAAATATATTGAACTCGGTTGTTAATAATTAAATTAAAATCAGAAATAAGTATTTTTCTAACAATATATCTATATTAATACTCTACATATAAGTGTAACAAACAATGACTATAATCATATAATGACAAGCTGCTTCATTCATTTCTTCAAAATCACAAATAGAAATATAAATTCAAAAATAAAGTAAAAATAAATAATCATCAAAACAAATCACTAATAAAGCGGAAGCAGACAAATAATAACACTAAAAAACCCCTCATCACACACGAATTGAGAGTACCAAAGATAGAAATCATCTATCAAAAATTTAAAATCAATCCGCCATAAATATTGGTAATAATTAACTGACCCTTGTTTAATAATATCCGAAAAGTCTGATAACTATCTTTTAATCACTCTGAGTGACACAAATTAAACATCACGAAACTTTAATAGAAAAATAACTTATTTGTTCAATATTTATATATTTGGAGGAGTAATGCTAAATACTCAAAGAAATGAAAATACAAATGTAACCGTTTATATTGGAAGCTTTTTAAAACACCGTAGAAAAGTGGTGGGCTTAACTGGCTCACAATTAGCTTCTCGCTTAAAAATTAGCCAACAACAAGTTTCTCGTTATGAAAGAGGTAAAAATGCGATTACGATCCAAGGTCTTTTAGATATTTTACAAGCTCTCGAATTACGAACACATGATATTGATGATTTTATGAAAAAAGTCTTTCAGTTTTATTATATCGATGCTGCATTAGAAGCTAAGTTGATCAACTAAGACCGATGTAAATCCATGAAGTTCGTTTCAGGGGGGTTCTTCCCCCTCCTGTTTGCTTTAAACTCCCCCTCTTAATTTCCTATTTGATTTCGTTCTCCTTCGAAAACGACGACTCATAATAGCACTGCAAACCGCTATAATTCACAATTGAACATTGTTATGATGGATAAAAATCAGACATTATTGTGATGGAGTTAACAATGCCTATCCAACGCGAAATTATTTTGAGCCATGCGTTAAATCAATTGGAAATTCAAGGCTTATCCGCATCTACAGAGAATTTACTCAGTGAAATTGAATCTGATTTCTCTACTATTCGCCAGTTCTGGCCAGACGATGAGGCGCTTATTTATGATTGCTTACGCTATCATAGCCAGCAAATCGAAGTATGGCAGCGACAGACTTTGCTAGATGAGTCCCTAAGCCCACAGCAAAAATTAATGGCTCGCTACCAACAATTATCAGAAAAAGTCAGCCAAGGGCGTTTCCCTGGCTGTTTATTTATTTCTGCATGTAATTATTACCCAGATGCAGAGCACCCTATCCACCAATTAAGTCGCTTGCAAAAAGACAATTCGTTTCACTTCACTAAAAACCTATTAGAAGAGCTAGATATTGAAGACTCTGTATTGGTTGCTAACCAAATGGAACTAGTACTTGAAGGCTGTTTAAACCGTTTATTAGTACAAAGAGACATTCAAGATGTCGAGATTGCACAACACCTTTCTGAGGATATCCTAACAATCGCACTATGCCGTAAAAAAGGAGCGTTAAGTTAAAAAAACAACTAACGCATACTAAACACACACATTTTGCTGAAAAAGAAAACACTCAGTAAAAAAAAGTGGTTTTTTATTAAAAATGCATTGACGCAAACGGCTGAATACGGTTTAATGCGCCCCGTTGCCCGGATAGCTCAGTCGGTAGAGCAGGGGATTGAAAATCCCCGTGTCCTTGGTTCGATTCCGAGTCCGGGCACCACCTTATTATCAACAGACGTCAACCGACGTCTGTTTTTGTTTGTAAAGCCCGCTAAAATCAACACTCTCCCAAAGTTTCAACTCCACTGAATTCTACTCGATTCTACCCACATCAACCCCATTGTGCGGGTACAATTGCGGGTATACACTAGTTCGATAGAATTTTGTACCCACTTTATCTCTCAGGAAGCTCACTATGGCACTGACTGACGCTAAAATTCGGGCGGCTAAACCCGATGTGAAATCCTATAAATTAACCGATGGTGCAGGTCTGCACTTATTGGTTCACGCTAATGGTTCTAAGTACTGGCGGTTACGCTATCGCCACTTAGGTAAAGAGAAAACCTTAGCATTGGGTTTATACCCTGATGTCTCTTTATCAGAGGCGCGTTTAAAACGTGATGAAGCAAGAAAATTGATTGCTGACGGTATTGACCCGTGCGAACAAAAACGTGTGGCTAAAGCAGCTTCTGATGCTAACCTCTCTTTTGAAACCATCGCAAGACAATGGCATGCCAGCAATAAAAAATGGTCTGAATCACACAGTGAAAAGGTTTTAAAGAGTTTGGAGTCGCATGTCTTTCCTTATATTGGATTACGCGATATCACTACCCTCAAAACCCCTGACCTGCTTATTCCTATCCGTGCAGCAGAAAGTAAAGAGATTTATGAGATAGCTGCGCGTTTACAGCAACGTATCGCTGCTATCATGCGTTATGCGGTGCAATCCGGTATTATTGGCTATAACCCTGCTATTGATACCGCAGGGGCTGTAACGACGGTACAACGCCAACATCGTCCAGCTCTTAACCTTGACCGTCTACCGGAACTCATTACCCGTATCGATGCTTATAAAGGGCAACCCGTCACTCGCCTAGCCGTGATATTAAATTTATTAGTGTTTATTAGGTCAAGCGAACTTCGCTATGCGCGTTGGTCTGAAATTGACTTCGATAAAGCCTTATGGACTATTCCTGCTCAGCGAAAGCCTATACCCGGCGTTAAATTCTCACACAGAGGCGCTAAAATGCGCACTCCGCATTTAGTTCCCCTTAGCCACCAAGCCATCACTATACTGAAAGAAATTTGGGCATGGACGGGTGAACATGAATTGATCCTAACGGGCGCTCATAATCCCTTTAAGCCTATGAGCGAAAATACAGTCAATAAAGCCTTACGCGTCATGGGCTATGATACGAAAACTGAAATTTGTGGACACGGTTTTAGAACAATGGCGTGCAGTTCACTTATTGAGTCCGGATTGTGGTCTAAGGACGCCGTAGAACGTCAGATGAGCCACCAAGAACGTAACTCAGTGAGGGCTGCTTATATTCATAAGGCAGAACATATAGACCAACGCCGATTAATGGTGCAATGGTGGGCTGATTATTTGGATGCTAATCGGGAACAAACTATTTCGCCATTCGACTTTGCCAAATTGAATAACCCAATGATTAATACCGGCGGTTAAAAATCAAATAAAAAACAGTTTAATTCTCTCATCTGGGGGCCTATTTGGGGGCCTCTGTATTCGATATAGACAAGAGCCCCCAAACAGTCTAAAAAGCACTATAAATTAAAATGTTAATCAAGATTAATCAACAAATTGCATCTATTTCTACGATTTGACTATGAGTACGATCTTACATGAAAAAGACTTTAACAGCGCTTGTATTGAAACACAGATGGCGCATAGCAATAAAAATGCGATACGTGGAACCTATAACCATGGCGCAATATTTAGAAGGTAGACGAGAAATGATGCAGTGGTATGCCGACTATATCGATTCATTGAGAAATGGTGGCAATATTCTTCATGGGAATTTTCATCGTCAAAACGCATGATAACTAACCACAATTTATCGTAATACATCTCATTCAATAAAAAAACTTTATCACTGAAAGCCTCTGTCCTCACGGACAGGGGCTTTTTTGCTTTTAAATCAACCTAAAAGGAAATTATTATGGAAAATTACATTCGTTGCCCGGCCTGCGATTCAACTCGCATTCGTGAACGTCATATCGGGAAAAAGACCGGAGCTGTTGCTGGTGGCGTATCAGGCGCACTAGCTGGAGCGTCTATCGGCTCTGCTGTTCCTGTTGTAGGGACGATTGCTGGTGCTGCGGTAGGCGCTCTATTTGGACGTTTAGTCGCTGGAGCTACTGCTGGGGCTGTGAGTGGTTCAGCTTTAGATGGCGTGGTATTTGATCGTTATGAATGTATCGAGTGTGAATACACGTTTGATTGATAGCCATAAGTTAACGGAAACCCCTGATGGGGTTTCATCTCTTAGGAGTCTGTGAGTCTGAACTGACCCTAGTTTATTGGACAGGGGCTTTTTTCGTTTTAACCCACGCAAATTGAGATCATGATAGAAAGCATAACATGTTATCGGGATTGTAAGGCAACTCATTATCCTGCTCTAAAACGTCATTAATCATTTTTAAAGCGAGTTGTCTGTTTTTCAGCTGATTGGCTTTTTATATCAATATCATCTTCTAAAGGGAAATAGCTCCCTTTATCAAAATATCGCCATTAATTAAATCACAATACATCAATAATAGGACACGAATATGCATATAACTGCGACGGCTTCCCCATGCCTAAAATCGGGGATGATTTCTGTTTTTATCACTAACTTAGGAAAATATAACGAAGGTGAACTTGTTGGTGAGTGGCTTGAACTTCCGGCAACCTCAAAAGAGATCGAACACTGTTTAGTACGAATTGGCATTGATGGTATTCACTATGAAGAGTATTTTTTGACCGACTATGAATCCTCCATTGATGGCCTTTCGTCTTACATTTCAGAATATAGCCTTTTAGATGAGTTGAACGAGTTAGCCTCGCGATTAGCCATGTTATCGCCAGATGAAATTGACCTTTACCAGGCAGCCATTGAAATCGGTTCTTCAACGAGTTCAATCCATGATTTAATTCATTTAGCGAATAATTTAGATTCTTTCCAGCAATTAGCGGGAGTCAATAATGAATATGATTTAGGTTATTACTGGATAGAAGAAAGTGGTTGTTATGATTTAGCACAACTGGGTCATTTATCCCATTACTTTGACTATGAACGCAATGGACGTGATGTTTGCCTTGAACAAGGCGGAATTTTTCACAGTGGAGGATATGTTTATCATACGGGTGGGTAGATAGGATAACAGAATGAGAGTCAAACCGATTTCATCCCTTAAGGCGGGAAATAAAGAATGCTGTGGTATCCCAATAACATCCATAATCTAGAACGTTAATCAAACTAAACTCTATTTTAAGCCATCTTTACGGGTATCCGTCACGGCTTGCGCATGAGTTAAATAGTTGTTAAGTCCCAAATAACACGTGCTCTCGAAACTCTGTATTTAACGCACAT
>NZ_JAXADV010000104.1:0-205 GCF_033901115.1 Providencia sp. CIM-Carb-044 | reverse complement strand
ATGACTCATGATGAACCCTGTTCCATGGCTCCAGATGACAAACATGATCTCATATCAGGGACTTGTTCGCACCTTCCCTAAGCGTATGGGGATTAACTTATTTAAAATTAAGCGCACATTTTTGGGGGAGTCGAGAAAGCTATTTTGGTCTCGTGATCGCCGGGATTTTCTTTCTAATTATGCACTGTCGCTATTGCGCAAAAAA
>NZ_JAXADV010000103.1:0-210 GCF_033901115.1 Providencia sp. CIM-Carb-044 | reverse complement strand
CGAAGTATGACCAATACGCTAAATAGTTTGTGCTGTCGCAAGGCGGCAAATGCGTTAGAACCTAGGAGCATACACAAGTATGTGACTAGGGCTAACGCATGAAGCCAACACCGCGACAGTGCGAAGTATGACCAATACGCTAAATAGTTTGTGCTGTCGCAAGGCGGCAAATGCGTTAGAACCTAGGAGCATACACAAGTATGTGACTAG
>NZ_JAXADV010000102.1:0-215 GCF_033901115.1 Providencia sp. CIM-Carb-044 | reverse complement strand
ACTGTCGAAAGCTCTGTTGGGGTGTTTAACCATACCTCTGTTTTTGGCGGAATCGTGGCAACATCAGGGAATAAATATAAAGCCATTAACCTCGGTATTGGCCAAAACATCGGCATTTTAGGGGCTTTTTCGGTGGACATCACCCAATCTTACGCCGACACCTTATTGGGGCGTGAGAAAGGCAAAAGCTACCGTATTAACTATGCCAAAGATTT
>NZ_JAXADV010000101.1:0-218 GCF_033901115.1 Providencia sp. CIM-Carb-044 | reverse complement strand
ACGCTTAAAAATAATAAAAGCAGACTTGACCTGATAGTTTGGCTGTGAGCAATTATGTGCTTAGTGCATCTAACGTTTGACATGAGGGGCGGCCAAGGGCGCCAGCCCTTGGACGTCCCCCTCGATGGAAGGGTTAGGCATCACTGCGTGTTCGCTCGAATGCCTGGCGTGTTTGAACCATGTACACGGCTGGACCATCTGGGGTGGTTACGGTACCT
>NZ_JAXADV010000100.1:0-238 GCF_033901115.1 Providencia sp. CIM-Carb-044 | reverse complement strand
TACGCCGTGGGTCGATGTTTGATGTTATGGAGCAGCAACGATGTTACGCAGCAGGGCAGTCGCCCTAAAACAAAGTTGGGCGAACCCGGAGCCTCATTAATTGTTAGCCGTTAAAATTAAGCCCTTTACCAAACCAATACTTATTATGAAAAACACAATACACAGCATCGTGACCAACAGCAACGATTCCGTCACACTGCGCCTCATGACTGAGCATGACCTTGCGATGCTCTATGAG
>NZ_JAXADV010000099.1:0-241 GCF_033901115.1 Providencia sp. CIM-Carb-044 | reverse complement strand
AGGTCACTATCCAGCGAATATCGAGAAAATCGGATAATTTTGCCACTGGAGCAGAGAACATCACAGGCAATAAGCCAATGGGCGCCTATGCGAGCCCTGCCCATGTTGCCGTTTAGCCATAAACTTCCTGTAAAAGTTGTGGCAACAAATCAATAGCGCCGAAATTGGCCATATATGCCAAGCTGACAGAAATCGTTCCGATGGTAAAATTGCGCGATTTTAATAACGATAATTCGACAAT
>NZ_JAXADV010000098.1:0-241 GCF_033901115.1 Providencia sp. CIM-Carb-044 | reverse complement strand
CCATCTGAGCAGCACCAGTGATCATGTTTTTAACATAGTCGGCGTGTCCTGGGCAGTCTACGTGTGCGTAGTGGCGAGTTGGAGTATCGTATTCTACGTGTGAAGTAGAGATGGTGATACCACGCGCTTTTTCTTCTGGTGCGTTATCGATTTGGTCGAATGCGCGAGCAGAACCGCCGTAAGTTTTAGCCAGAACAGTAGTGATAGCTGCTGTCAGAGTAGTTTTACCGTGGTCAACGTG